>JAFWKK010000074.1 GCA_017514235.1 Kiritimatiellia bacterium
AGATGGAGTTTGAGCTGCTTACGGGATGACGAGGCGCATAATCGCGGCAAACCATGCCCGAAAAACCTCCGAAGCCCGCAAAAACGCGCGAGGCTCTCGAAGAGCTCGGTAGCGCTTCCCAAAGGTGGGGATATTCCAGTCCCATGCCGGCTTGCAATCGGCGGTGGAATATGAGATAATGCGCACTGGCAATGGGAGAGAAAACCACGAGTGAGGAGCGCACATGCGTAACGCAAGGATGCCGTGTCGTTCGAGACGGTACGGTCGTTAGCGACTATCCGAAAACAAAAACGCTGTTGCGTTATCGTGGAGCGCACACGTTTCAAATTATGAAGAACGTCGTCAGCATGAATGTAGAGTCTTTCCTTCAAAATCTTTCGCCCCGGATATTGCTTTTTGGGTCTGAAAATTTGGTATAATTTGGTATAATATGTAACAAAAAGATAGAAGGTCTGAACGACAGTTAAACATTCTTGAAACCTTATGAAAAAACGTCCATATATTGTTGCAGAAATTGGTGGCAATCACAACGGCGACGTTGAGCTTGGTAAGCGAATGATTGCGGAGGCGAAGAAATGCGGCGCAGACGCCGTCAAGTTTCAGTTATATCGCCGTTGCGATCTTTGGACTGAAGATCATCTTAAGGAACTTGACAACGGTGTTGTCAAGCTTGAGAATGTGCCTGAATGGACGACTAGAGAGCTCGGGCTTAATAATATCTTTGAGCAGATTGACAGATTTGCAGTCCAAGAGCAAGAGCACATTGAATTCTTTGATTGTGCCCGTAATGTTGGAATTGACTACGGCACTTCGACGTTCACAAAGCGGGATGTGGATTTTTGCATTGATCAGAAGGTTACCAATCTAAAAGTGGCTTCTTGCGACGCGACGAATCTCGACCTGATAGAGTATGTGATTTCTAAGGATTATCCGGTACATATTGCGCTTGGTATGATTTCTATGGACGAAATTCGAGAAGTGGTGAATCTTATCCCAAAAGGGTGTCGTCATAATGTAACGCTTTTGCATTGTGTATCGCTTTATCCGCCGAAGGATTCTCAGATTAATCTTAGGTTTATGGACACGCTTCGTCATGAATTTGGCATGGCGGTTGGCTATTCAGATCACACACTCGGATATGCTGTTCCTTTGGCAGCGGCGGCACTCGGGGCGTCAGTGATAGAGAAGCACTTCACACTTGACAAGAATATGCCAGGATGGGATCATAGAGTGTCTGCAAATCCTGAGGAAATGCGGATTATCTGTGAAATGTCCAAGCGAATCTCGGATTCGTTGGGCGATGGAATCAAAGTTCTGTGTGAGGACGAGATTGCTAAACGACACAAATTTATGCGAACTATAGCAACCGCTCGTCCGATAAAAGCCGGCACGGAGATTGTGTATGAAGATCTTGTATTCAAAAGGCCGGGAACAGGCATTTGTGCGAGTAAGTACCGAGAGTTAATCGGCAGGAAGTTAGTGCGAGATGTTGAGGCTGACAAAACATTGTTTTGGGAGGATGTACAAAAATGATTGCTATTATTCCTGCTCGCGGGGGATCTAAAGGATTGCCAGGCAAGAATGTTAGACCGTTGCTCGGCAAACCTTTAATTGCTTATACGATTGAGTGCGCAAAAGCAGCACAAAGTATTGATCGTGTTGTTGTTTCTACTGATGATCCTAAGATTGCTGAGATCGCCCAGGAATTTGGTGCAGAGGTCCCGTTTTTACGGCCGGCCGAATTGGCGACAGACACTGCCAAAGCAATTGATAACTACATATATACAGTAGATCGGTTGTCACGTGAAGATAACATTGCGATAGATGCCTTTATAGTTCTCTTGCCAACATCACCATTAAGAAAGAGTCAGGATATCGATTGTGCCGTAGATATGTTTTTAGAACGCAATGCTGACTCCGTTATATCTTATACACCCGAGACTCATCCAATTAGTTGGCATAAGTATTTAAACACGGATTGTGCTTTCGAAGACATCTTCAAAGATTCTCTTGCAAACCGTCAAGAATTGCGTGTATCATATTACCCCAATGGGGCTATTTATGTTTTTCGTTCTGCAATGATAAGGGAGGGTCGATACTATACGGATAAGTCTTATGCATATGTTATGCCGAGGAATAGAAGCGTGGACATTGATTCGGTAGAAGATTTTGAATATGCTGAATACTTGCTGAGCAAGGGAAATGCGGTGGTTGAATCTGCTAGTAGGTGACATGCAGAGCGGAGGGAATAGTTGTGCAAAAATCATGAAGCCAGTTTGTTGTGTGCTGAATTACGCGGAGACGTAAATGTGGGAAAGATTTAGATTGCAAGTTGATCAAAAAACGAAGAAAGCGCAATATACGTGTATTGTTGAGACTATACATGCATTCTTCTTGTATTTAATCATAATGGATATGGAACAAATAGAAAAAACTCAGTTTTATATCGGTGGGGCGGTGGGAAGGGTTCTTCCGAGGAGTTCCGATAAATGTCTTGGCAATGTTATTCGAATTGATAATTTTGCATTGAAGAGAGCGAGCGTATTGGTGCGTTGCTGGTATCGTTTTAGGATGTGGATATTGTATTTGCATAAGATAGCCGATACAGAGATTTATGCTCAAGATCATATTGCGTTTTCGCAGGCTTTGATATGCGGTGGAAAGTATACACTGTTAGAAGATGGCCCAGGGTTCTATCGTAATTGTAAGAACAACAAATTAATTCATCCTTTTAAGAATAGTTTTTTTAGAAGAATTGCAGTATGGTTTACATGGGGAAGGATTCAAGGTAATATATTTGGTTTGAACAAGCAATGCATTAATAGGATTGTGACAACTCACAAAGATTTGCAATCCGAAGTGTTGAAGGGGCGTAATGTACGGTATTGTAATCTTAGAGGGCTGTGGCAGAATTCAACAGACGAAAAAAGAAAATTTGTATTGAATGTTTTTAATTTTACAGATACACTACGGCTTGAGTGTCAGAAAGCTGAAACGATTATTCTCACACAACCTTTTTGTGTAGATACAGACATGACATCTGACGAGTTGGCAAATATATATAGACCTTATGTAGAAAAATATAAGAAGGAAGGTGTCATAATAAAAAGTCATCCCCGTGATAGAACTGATTACAAAAAATATTTTCCATACGCGATATGTATTTCTGTACCAGTGCCGATGCAATTGTTGGTGTTTGTTGGTGTTAATTTTAAAAGAGCCGTAACGGTTTTTTCTACTGCAGTATCTGAATTTGGTAAAGAGACCGAGTTAATCATTCTGGGAACTGATGTGAATGAAAAGCTTCTCGCAACTTATGGACACATTGAAGCAAAGACTTATTGCCCGTAGTTGTATTTTGATTAATGCTTCAATTAAGTGTAAAATGGCTATGTAATTATTATGCTGCATGTTACAAAATTAAGTTGACTGATGAACGAAAGGATGAAATCATGACAATAGCGATTCTTATAGCCGGAGGTATGGGCGCGAGGATGGGGCAGGATATACCCAAGCAGTTCCTCAATGTGCAGGATAAGCCCGTAATCGTCTATACGATGGAACGTTTTCAACGCAATCCAGAGGTCGATGGTATTGTCGTCGTTACTTTGCCTAACTGGACTGAATTCGTCGAGGCGTATGCGAGGCAATTTGGCATCTCCAAACTTAGAAAGGTTGTGCCTGGTGGCGCTGTTGGACAGGAATCCATCAAGAATGGCATTGATGCGGTCGCGTCATTGGGGTGTCCTCCTGACACTGCAGTTATGATTCACGATGCGATTCGCCCTATGCTTGGTGACGATGTCATAGCTGACAATCTCGCCGTATATCGTGCCAAAGGAAATGCCGTCGTATGCATCCCATGTGTTGAGGTGATGTATCACAGCAAGGATCCTGCGTTTTCCACTGAAACTATTCCGCGCAATGAACTGTGGCGTACCCAAACCCCGCAGACATTCTCGCTTGAGAAGCTGCAGTGGGCGCATGCAGAGGCAAAGAAGCGTGGCATAACGAGTGCGACCGCCACATGCTCGCTAATGACTGATCTTGGTGAGACGATTTACTTCTCCAAGGGCAGCGAGAAGAATGTGAAACTCACGACTGTTGAGGACATAGACATCTTTAAGGCGCTTCTTAGTGCTGAGAAGTCTTCTTGGCTCAAGTGATGCAATCATTGATGAGGCTTCTCGACAGCACTGCATATTGTGCCGCGCTTGACAAGGTGGTGGAACGCGCGCCTGATCTTTCGTGCATCAAGCATGGCATTCTCGTCACTGGTGCTTCAGGGCTTATCGGGTCTGCCGTGGTAGACTTGTTGCGGTGGTTGTGCAAGAGAGGTGGCTTTAAGGGAGACATTATTGCCGCTGGCCGATCTGTGCAGCGGCTGGAGCATCGGTTTGGCAGTCAAGATGGAATTTGTTTTGTGAAATATTCTGATGTTGTTGATGGTAGGATGTCATCTGTTGCTGACGGTTTTGTACTTGTGGCAAGTCCAGCATCGCCTAATCTGTTTCTGACAGAATCAGACGCTGTCGTCAAGACGAACACTAATGATGTCGAAATGATTCTGTCTTCCATTGCTGGCAGTGGTGTGCGGGTGGTTTATGTCTCGTCTAGCGAGGTCTATGGAGATGCTGTTGCACCAGATGGAGGTCATGTTGAAGATGTGCTCGGATCTATTGCGACTGACGATGTTCGATCCTGCTATGCTGTTAGTAAGCGCAAGGCCGAGGACATATGCCTGCGATTTGCAGACAAGGGACTTGATGTTGCCATTGTTCGGCCTGGACATGTCTATGGGCCAACGGCTTTGCCGTCAGATAAGCGTGTTTCCTCCGCATGGGCTTATTCCGTAGCGCGAGGGGAAGATATCGTTATGAAGAGTGACGGATGTCAGTTACGTTCATACACGCACTGTTTGGACTGTGCGGCGGCGATATTGACAGTCCTTGCAAAAGGTGCTCGTGGAGAGGCATACAACATTTCCAATCGAAATTCCGTAATAACCATTCGCAGACTTGCTGAGATGTTGTCTAATAGTGCTGGCGTTGCATTGCGCATGGACGTTCCTTCGCAGATTGAACGAGAGGCGTTTAATCCTATGATGAATTCCTCGTTGAATGCTGCGAAGCTCGAGTCTCTCGGCTGGCAAGGTGTCCTTGATGCAGAAACAGGATTGGAGAATACGATAAATGTTTTGAGAGATGTGGCAAAGGGGGTACAATGAAACCGTACAAGCCGACGTTTATGGAGCGTGCCAAGGAGGTTGCGAAGAAGATTCTCAAGCCTTTTGCACTTGGCAGGTGGGTTTATCCCGTGATACAGAGGATGTATCGTTTTTATGCGATTCCCAAGAAGCGCAAACGCCTTCAGAAGTATGGCCCAGAAGCACTCGGCCGATTGCACAAACTTATGGTGGACAACAACGTGGAGTATTATTTTGATGCCGGCACGCTGCTTGGGTTCGTCCGTGACAAGTGTTTCATGCCGCATGACGATGATATGGATATAGCTATAATGGAAGGCTCCATAACACCGCCTAAACTGTTGAAGCTTTTTATTGACAATGGCTATGGCTATGTTCATTCCTTTGACTATGAAGGTCGAATCCTGATGTTCACGGTGACGGATGTCACTGGCATAACGATCGATGTCTTTTTCCAGACGCTTCGCGAAGGTTCAGATACTGTTTTTGATGCTTGGGGCCTTTATTGGTTCGCCGATCGCACGTATCCAAGCCCAATTGCCAACACGGTGATTTCCTATCCGTATCTGAAACCTACGGGTTTCAAGACTATCGAGATATTTGGACAGAAGGCAGTCATTCCAGAGAACATTGATGAGGTGTTGGAGTCCGAATTTGGCGATTGGAGGAATCCAGACCCTAACTTCGTCCATGTGGATACGGAGCATACCGAGTGGCCGGGGTTCGGCTATAAGTTGACGCTTGAGGATGCTCTTAACCATAAGTAGGGAGTAAGTGTTTGGAGCTGTTAATTGTTATATTGTTATAGTGTAATCGGAGAGGAGGGAGTGAGTGAATGCAGCATTTTGATTCTAATTGGTGGCGACATCAAATCTATACAACGGCAATTGCGCCTAAGATACGTTTTAAGCGGTTTCAATGGATGATTGTGAACGTACTCCTCTTTCGACCTACAATATATCCGTTTTTCGTGCGTTGGCGATCATGGCTTTTGCAACGATTCGGAATGCAGTGCGGCAATCATATTTCCATCCATCCTAGCGTTAAGATATGGGCTCCGTGGAATGTTAAAACTGAACGTGTTGTTGCAATTGATGAGGATGTGAATCTTTACTCTGTTGACAAGATCACGATAGGAATGAAGGTCGCGATTTCGCGCGAGGCATTTATTTGTACTGCGAGCCATGACATCACGAAACCAAACCGTCCGCTTGTCACAGCTCCGATAATGATTTGTGATGGCGTTTGGATTGGTGCACGGGCAATTATTCTGCCGGGCGTGACGATTGGAGAAGGGGCTGTCGTCGCAGCCGGTGCGGTCGTTACGAAAGACGTCGAGCCATTCACCGTCGTTGGCGGCAACCCCGCGAAGTTCATAAAGAAAAGAGTGATGACAGTGTAAATGCAAGGTTGCGTTTGACGGGCGTTTTCAAAGTATGATACGATGTGTATCAACAGCCTCAATGAAAGCATTGGTCAAAAGGTGGGGATTTATATGAAAGATGCATGTGAGAGAAAAGTTGCAATTTTTGGCGGCAACGGGTATATGGGACAGCACTTGTTGTTCCATCTGCAACAGATTGGTGTTCGATGTGATGTTTATGACGTCCATGAATCGGCTGTAGGCGCTCCAGACAAATATGCGACAGTAGATGTCTTAAATCCTGATTATGTTGACGGCATTGATGTCGCACAATATGGTGCAGTATATTTTCTTTCCGGGCTGTCCGGTCCGGAACGTAGCTTCGAGTCTGCTGAATTGTACTGCAAAGTCAATGAACTGGGACTTTTGTCGTTGTGTCGCAAGATTTCGTCCTTGACGAAATCAAAACCTAAGATAATATTCCCGTCTTCACGGCTTGTCTATCGCGGAGGCATGCGCGTTTCTGAAGACTCGGCCTTGGAGGCAAGGTCCGTGTATGCTGCGAACAAGATAGCTTGCGAGAATATCCTTTCGGCGTATCACCATCGATATGGCGTTCCGTATGTCGCATTGCGCATTTGTGTTCCATATGGGAATCTTGTTGGTTCTGAGTATTCATATGGTACGGTTGGCTTCTTTCTGAAATGCATAAGGGAGCATCGTCCGATTACCGTGTACGGGGATGGAGCGAACAGAAAGACGTACACATTCATTTCCGATCTTTGCAAAATAGCGGACAGGGTGGCTGTCATGAATATCGCTTCTGGAGTGTACAATGTTGGAGGATATGACTACTCGTTGCGGGAGATCGCGAATATTCTTGTGGATAAGCTTGGCGGCAGTGTGATTTCCGTGCCTTGGCCCGAAGAGGCAAGGCGTGTGGAGATGGGAGACATATCGCTTGATTCTACGAAACTTGATCATGCGATACGGTTTGGAGAATACAGAAGATTTGAGGATGTTGTTGATTTCTGATCTTGGTCAAAAGGCAAGGTGCTTCAAGATGAATGCACAGAAGTTCCCCATTACGGTAGTTGTCCCCACGCTAAATGCGGCTGGGCACTTAAACGAATTGCTTGATTCCGTAGAACCTTTCGCAGAGGATATATGGATTGTCGATAGCCGCAGTACGGATGCAACCGTTGACATAGCCATAAATCGCGGCATAAAGATAGTTCAACGGCCGTTCGAGAGTTTTGGAGACTGCTACCGTTTCTTGCTTAAGAACATTCCATATACTACGCCATGGCTTTTCTTTGTGATGCAGGACGAACGGTTTTCAGCGTCAGTTGTGAAAGATCTCGACAGATTGTTCAACAAGGAGAGAATTCCTGATTGCGTCGATGGATATTGGGTCAAGTGGCGTTTGTGGTTCATGGGGCGTCCGCTGCATGCGGAGAGCGAAGTCTTGCGGCTTCTTCGGGTTGGCAGATGCGATGTGACTCAGGTGCTTGCAGACGAGCATTTTCTTGTTGACGGCGAGGAGAGGCACTTGAAATGCAAGTTGGAGCATAAGGATACGCTTAACCTTCATGAGTGGTATGAAAAGCAGAATCTGTGGACCACATATGGAGCAATGATGCGCATCAAAGAGTTGCCTGACGAGGAGAAGCTGACGTTCTTCGGCACCAAATTGCAGCGAAAGATGTTCTTGAAGAGGATGCTCAACAGAATACCCTTCGGGCATTTCTTCATGTTCTGGTACTACTACATAAAATTCGGGGCATGGACAGACGGCTTGGACGGTTGGCGATGGGCTAAGTTGCGTATATGGGTAAATCATGTCACTAACATGAAGGAAAAAGAAATGCGCAGAATAGGCATTCCTGATCGCCCGCCTGAAGCCAAGCATGGCGATTTTGACCCGCGAATCATGAGAAGCGATTTGCAGCGACAGCTTCTGCCTGAATTAGTCAAGGAATGGGAGTCCCGATGTCCATCAGGTTCTCTATCGCGAGAGTCTAAGCAAATTTTGTGCGGCTCGGTTTTCTCGACGGCTATGCCGGCTGGATGTGGCATTTCTGGCAGGGGCTCTGGTACCGTTGCCTCGTCGACCGCGAGATTGCAAAGCTGAAGTCCCGTAACTGACTTCCATTTTGGGAAAACAGGTCCCGTTTCCCTAAAATGAAGGAGGCACGCGTGGCAACTGGAAGTTGGTGCATGAATTTAACTTGCCGGTAACTTGCACTACACGATCATCTAACATTCCTCCCTCCAACTCCAACTACTCTCTCCAACTTCAACTACTCTCTCCAACTCCAACTAATCTCTCCAACTCCAACTAATCCCTCCAACTCCAACTAATCCCTCCAACTCCAACTACTCTCCCTCACCACATGTTCTACACGGCTCAAATCTCGCAGCTGCACTTGGGCGTAAATGTAGGATTGTATTTGACGATTACGCCTTAGATTTGATATAATGTGCATTGTTCTATGGGAGAAAAGAGATTGATTGAGCGGATTCTAGCGAATAAGCTAAAGGCTGAATTGTCGGAGTATCCTGTTGTGACGGTCTTCGGGCCTAGGCAGTCGGGGAAGACTACGCTTGTTCGTATGTGCTGCCCTGATTTTGACTATGTTTCAATGGAGGACAGGGAGACACGTGACGCTGCGTCTACTGACTACAAGGCTTTTTTTGCTAATCATCCTCCGCCGTTGATCATCGATGAGGTGCAGCGGTTGCCTGAAATAGTGACTGCCGTGCAAACGATTGTTGATTCGCGGCGAGATGTATGTGGGCAGTTTGTATTGACTGGCAGCCAGCAGACGCAACTTGCGGAAGCTGTTGACGAATCGCTTGCTGGACGCACAAGCGTTCTTGATCTTCTTCCACTTTCTGTGCAGGAGCTGTCTGGCGCATTGGGCAACTTGTCAACTGACGAATGTATGGTGCGCGGCTTTATGCCAGAGTTATGTGCGCACAGGAAAAATGCTTTCAACTATTACCGAAACTATTTTCGCACTTATGTTGAGCGAGATGTGCGAAGACTTGTAAACGTGAAGAATCTGTTGCAGTTTGAGCGGTTTGTCTCGCTTCTTGCAGGGCGAGTGGGGCAAGTGGTGAATTTCACTTCGCTGGCTAACGAGACTGGTGTGTCCGTTTCAACCATTTCTGCATGGCTGTCCGTGCTGGAGGCATCGTTTCTCGTGTTTAGGCTGCCTCCGCATTTCGCAAACATCGCCAAGCGCGTCATCAAATCACCAAAGGTGTATTTCACGGATGTTGGTCTTGTCTCCTATTTGCTAGGCATAGAGGACGCAGTGCAGCTTAAGTCTCATCCGTTGCGAGGATCGTTGTTCGAGAACATGGTTGTTGCGGACATTCGCAAGGGGTTTACGAACGGCGGACGAGATCCGAGAATGTCGTTCTATCGTACGGAGAAGGGCTTTGAGGTGGATGTGATTGTCGAGGCCAGGGGCAAGATTGTGCCAATTGAGATAAAATCGTCCATGACGTACGGGAAGAATCTGATTCGCAATCTTGAAGTGTATTGCGATGCCGATGTGTCTGCAACTACTCCGCATCTTATATATGATGGTGTGGATATGATCAACCTCGGCAATAAGTGCGTCAGGGCGGAGAATTGGCGGAATGGCGTCATAGCTTTGAAATGAGAGAGAACAAGGTGATTAAGAAGCGGGTGTTGGAATCTTGATGGTGAGGAGAGAGGATTTAACCACGAAACACACCAAATACACGAAAAGAAGATTCCGGACGGTGAGAGTGCGAAGATTATACGCATGAGTATAATGTTTTTTGGTATAATATTCGCATGCGGTTCATAGACAGAGAACAGGAGATTGCGCGGCTAGTGCGGCTGGGACGCGAGCGAAATGGCGGTTTTGCCGCCGTTTGGGGACGGCGTAGAATTGGCAAGTCCGAATTGCTGAAGGAGTGGTGTCGGCGTCTCGACGGAGTCTATACAGTCGCAGACCAGTCCTTGTCCGCAGTGCAGAGGGTGTCTTTTGCTCTTGCCCTCGCTGAACGCTTTGTTGGGTTTGCGGATGTAACCTATCCTTCTTGGAAGTCGCTCTTTGAGGCATTGTCACGACAGGCTGAGGCGCAGGATTGGCATGGCCCTCTTGTGGTTGATGAGTTTCCGTATTGGGTTGAGGCGGATGATGCCTTGCCGTCTGTTCTGCAGAACTGGGTGGATGCCGAGAAAAGGCGTGGCGGGATTGTGTGCGCAATCGCCGGATCTGTTCAGCACATGATGCAGGGACTGGTTCTCGACTCCGACTCTCCGCTTTACGGACGCGTTGACGAGAAGATCAAGCTTCCGCCGATTGACTTAGGGTATATCAAAGAGGCTCTTTCCCTGCGGTCGGCGCTGGATGCGGTGAAGGCGTATGCGATATGGGGCGGCGTTCCAAGGTACTGGGTGGCTGCGGAACGGTTTGGCAACGATCTGGATACGGCAGTTGATGAACTCGTGCTTAATCCGATTGGCTTGTTTCATGAGGAGCCTACGACGCTGCTCCAGTCCGAGATCCCAACCGCAATCAGCCTGAAGCCGTATTTGGACGTCATCGGGCTCGGCGCCAACAGGGTCAGCGAAATCGCAGCTCGGCTCGGAGTCGCGGCGACGGCCATGTCGCGTCCGCTTGCGCGGCTGATCGAGATTGGCCTTGTGAAGAAGGAAGTCCCGTTTGGCGAGTCGGAGAAGAGTTCAAAGAAATCGCTTTACAAGGTCTCGGATCCTTTTTGCCGGTTTTGGTTTTCCGTGATGGCTAAGCGGCGTTCAGTCTTTGATATGGCTCCAGCAAAAGTTAGGATGAACATTTGGAGAAACTGCCGCGAACATGTCTTTGCCGCTACATGGGAGGAGATCGCGCGTTCTGTGGTTGTGAAGCACAGTGGGCTTGCGGAGTTGGCGGGAGAATGTGGATACTGGCTGCCGGCCGGCAGATGGTGGCAGGGGGAATCGCCGGAATGGAACGTGGTTTCAGCAAACGGGGATGGAACTAGGTTGCTTCTTGGAGAAGTGAAATGGTCGGGGGAACCATTCTCTGGCAAGGAGGTTAAAGAACTTGTCCAGCGTCTTAAGATGCGAAAGATTCCCGCTGGGTTATCGGGTGCTGTTCAATACGTACTCTTTTTGTCGTCTGTTGAGTCGAAGAGCTTGCGTAATAAAGGGTTTGATGGAGTAAAGATCTTGACGGCGGAGGATGTTTGTTCTAGCTATGTTGGCACGGCGGTATAAGAAAACAAGAAGGCGATGGAAGGAGTTAAGTTCTATGATTGCGGCGCTATCCGCTTCTCTGCGCACTCCGCACTAAAATGACTGACCTTGCCGTCATAATTCTTACTAAGGACGAGAAGCTGCACATCAAGCGGTGCCTTGAGAGGCTTGCGCCGCTGGAGCCTCGGCAGATATTCATAGTCGATTGCTTCTCCACCGACGGAACGCAGGAGATTGTGAAGCGGTGTTCAAAGAATTTCCACCCCCTCAACCTCTCAACCCCTCCCCCCTCTCAAACCTTCAAACTCTCAAACCTTCCTTGCCGAGCACCCATGGCCAGGGTTGTACGCCAAGCAGTTTAACTGGGCGCTGGACAATTTACCGATTGAAGCGAAGTGGGTACTGCGGCTTGACGCCGATGAGTATCTTTATCAAGAGGCTGTTGAAGAGGTGAAGGAATTGTTGCCAAAATGGGATGATGACATGCCCACTGCTGGTGTTTTGTCTTCAGATGTGACCTCTCTCTCTCTCTTCCTCGCGCGCGCGTTTTCTGCGGTCGCAAAATCAGATTTGGTGGTACGGCGCATATTCCGATGATTAGGTTCTTCATGTATGGAATAGGTCGTTGTCAGGATCGTGCCATGGATGAGCATATTGTCACGAGTAAAGGCCAAGACTACCGTTTGAAGGGTGAATTCGCTGACGACAACCTCAACAATATGGACTGGTGGCGCGAGAAGCATCGCGGCTATGCGAAACGCGAGGCTGTCGATGCGCTTGCCGGCGAAAAGTTCAAGGCTAGCAAGACGCTCTATTACAAGTTCCCGCCATACTTCCGTGCGTTCGCTTATTTCTGCTATCGCTATTTTGTGCGGCTTGGCTTTCTCGACGGCTATGCCGGTTGGATGTGGCACTTCTGGCAGGGACTCTGGTACCGTTGCCTTGTCGACCGCGAGATTGCAAAGCTGAAGTCCCGTAACTGACTTCCATTTTGGGAAAACAGGTCCCGTTTCCCCAAAATGAAGGAGGCATGCGTGGCAACTGGAAGTCGGTGCATGAATTTAACTTGCCGGTAACTTGCACTACACGATCATCTAGCATTCCTCACTCCAACTCCAACTAATCGCTGGACTTGCCCCGTAAAACAGAAACGACCGCATCACGCGGTCGTTCGAGCTGGTGGAGATAAGGGGAGTCGAACCCCTGACCTTCTCAATGCCATTGAGACGCTCTACCAACTGAGCTATATCCCCATGTAAGGAAACGGCAAAAAGTATATCATATTCTGCCCCATGAAGTCAACTGGGGTGCCGCGCCTGAGATTCGGGCGCGTTTTTTATGGTATAATATGCAGGATTTGTCCGCACGGGGGCGGACGGCAGACACCTAAGAACAAGGAGCGCTTGTGGAAAAGGCGAAGAGATACATGGTCTTCCTGCTGGTGATGGCGGGATGCGGCGGCATGCTGTTCGATTTCGGCGGCACGATCATCAACCCGGCGATTCCCTACCTGGAGAGCCTGAAGCTGTACACGACCGCCGAGCTCTCGCACCTTACGAGTGCGGTCGTGATGAGCGCGGCGTTCGCCGGGCTCGTGGCGGGCACGCTCGCCGAGTGGATCGGGCGCAAGAAGGTGATGCTGCTTGCGGCGGCAATCGCCGCGCTTGCGTGCCTGCCGATATGCCTTATGCCCGGCTACTGGCCGTTCTACATCGGGCGCACGCTCCAGGGGATTGCCGCCGGCCTCATAGGCGTGGTCGTTCCGATGTATCTCGCCGAGTCGCTCGATGCCGCGAACCGCGGCAAGGGCGCGGGGGTGTTCCAGTTCATGGACGTCATCGGCATCCTCTTCTGTTCGCTCGTCGGCGTTGCCGTGGTGAAGGCAGTCGGCGGTCCGAGCGATCCGGCCACGACCGTGGCGGCGAAAAACCTCGCGTGGAAGACGGTGTTCTGGTCGAGCGCCGTGCCCGCCGTAGTGTTTTTCCTCGGTGCGCTCGGGCTGAAGGAGTCTCCCGTCTGGCTCGCAAAGAAAGCGGGCAAGCCGCAGGCCGCCGCAGCCGAGGCGAAGGCGTCCGCCGCGCCCAAGGACCCGTTGCTCCAGCGCAAGTACGTGATTCCGTTCGTGCTCGCGGTCGTGATCCTCGCCTGCAACCAGGCGACTGGCTGCAACGCGATCCAGTACTTCGCGCTCAAGATGTTCATGGACGCCGGGCTTGGTGACGCCGTGGCGAACTACGCGAACGTGGCGCTCTGGGCGGTCATGCTCGCCATGACGGCCGTCGCATGCACGCTGGTGGACCGCAAGGGGCGCACCTTCCTGTTGAAGATAGGCACTGCCGGCATGGTTTTGGCCGACGTGGGCGCGGGCTTCGTGTTCCTCGCGCTGAAAAAGGGGTGGCTTGCGCCGTCGCTCCTCTCGGGCTGGCTCGCCGTCGCCGGCATCGCGCTGTTCATTGCGTCGTTCTCGATCGGCCCGGGCGTCGTGGTGTGGCTGGCGCTCTCCGAGCTTATGCCGAACCGCATCCGCGCCAACGGCATGGCGATCGGGCTCTTCATCAACATGATGGTTGCGTACCTGATCGCCGACGTATTCCTTCAGCTCGTCGAGAAGTGGGGCTATGCGCCCGTCCTCTTCATGCTGGCGGGCTTTGCGGTCGTCTACTTCATAACCGCTGCGTTCTTCCTGCCCGAGACCAAGGGCAAGACGCTGGAGGAAATCGAGGAGTACTGGAAATAACGGAGGAAACGAAATGAAGAAACTCGCATTACTGTGCGCCGCATGCGCGGCGATCGAACTCGCAGCCGCTCCCGCCGCGAAGCTGGAGCCGGTGGCCGCAGGCTTCCCGCAGTGGCAGGGCGTCTCGCCCAAGAACCATGTGCTCGGCCGCGAGATAACGGCCTCCGACTTGCGCCACAAGGTGACGGTGGTAGTGGAGTTCGAGCCCAACGACAACCTCAAGGCTCAGATTCTTAAGGCTTCCGGCTTCCTGGGCGCGACCGGCTTCATGGGCCTTGGCGAGTCGTCGGGCTGGGAGAAGCTCGAAGACATCCCGCGCAACGTGATCCTCCTGTTCTCCAACCGCGGCGCGAAAGACCCGGATGGCCTCAAGGATGCGCTGAAGGTCACCAAGTCCGAAGAGAACATGCTCGCCTACGTCCGCGGCACCATGGTTCCGTTCTACGACAACGTCACGTTCGTCGGCGGCCCCGAGACCGAGGGGAAGCGTCCGTACTTCTACGTGATGGGCCCGACTGGCACCACGCCGCTCGCGCAGGGCAAGCTCGACGACGCGGGCGTGAAGGCCGCGCGCAACGCGATCGCCAAGGGGAAGGAGCAGATGGCCAAGGGCGCCAAGTGGCAGAAGTTCTATGGAACCGTCGATCCGGAGCGCTTCCCGGCAATATCCAAGGCGATGGAGAAGGGCAAGCCGCTTGGCCCGGTCGCGACGGCCATACAGAAGGACGTCCTGTCCAAGGACGCCGACAAGGCCAGGGAGTCGCAGATCGTCTACGACGCGCTCCTGCAGACGCGCGACGATCTCCTGTTCCGCATCATCCTCGAGGCACGGGCGTGCCCGCACCGGGCCTACTACGACTTCCAGCAGCTCGTCAAGTACTGGCCGTCGGAGAAGAAGAAGCTCGACGACGTGATGGCTAGGCTCAAGTCGATACCAGACGCCGAGAAGCTGGCCAAGATGTTCTGCAAGGCGATGACTTGGGCCGATCCAGACTTTGAGTGCAGGAACGCCGGCGAGGCCAAGAAGATCGTAACCGAGCTGAAGAAGATGAAGACGCAGCTGACGAAGATGAAGGAGTCCAACGTCACTATCGTCCAGAACGGCGCGGTGAAGCTCGACTTGGAAATCGACACGCTGATCGAGACGATTCCGGACCGCGTGGCCGGGAAGCAGCCCTGAATGGCGAAACCTGCTGAAACCGGCCGGTGTTTTTGATATAATCTCACGAACGTATGGATAAGATAGACACAGCGCAGGCGAAGGCCGCCGTACTCACGGCGGCCCTCCCCTACATTCAGGACTTCAAGGGCTCGGTCGTGCTCGTGAAGCTCGGCGGGTCTGTGATGGAGGTCGAGGAGAACCTCGAAAGCCTGATGGACGACATCGCGTTCATGAACGCGACGGGCATGAAGGTCGTGATCGTCCACGGCGGCGGCAAGGCGATCACGAAGGCGATCAAGATGAGCGGCCACGTGCCGACGTTCGTGGACGGGCTGCGCGTCACCGACGAGCCGACGATGGAGATAGTCCGCAAGACGCTCAACAACGTCGTCAACCCCGACCTTGTGGCGCGTCTCTGCAACCGGGGCGCGAACGCGAAGCCCCTGCACGGCAACTGGATATTCGGGGCGCGGAAGATAGCCGAGCCCGACCGCGGCTACGTCGGGGAGGTCGTGCGGGTTACGGCGCGTGCGGTGGTGGAGATGCTCGACGCGCACATCATACCGGTCGTAACGCCGCTAGGAACCGGCGTCGACGACGGCCACCTGTACAACATCAACGCCGACTATGCGGCCGCAGCCCTCGCCAAGGAGCTTCGGGTGAGGAAGTTCATGCTGGTGTCGGACGTGCCGGGCCTGCTCAGGGATCCGGAAGACCCCCAGACGCTTCTTTCGACCCTTCACCTCGGAGACGTGGAGAAGCTGACGTCGGACGGCACGATTTCAGGCGGAATGCTCCCGAAGATCAGCAGCTGCTGCGACGCGATCCGCGCCGGGGTGCGCAAGGTGCATCTCGTAGACGGCCGCATGGCGCATTCGCTTTTACTTGAAATATTCACGCGGGAAGGCGTGGGAACGGAGATAACGGAATGAGCAACAAGACACAGGAGATACTCGGGCTTTACAAGTCCAAGGTTATGCCGACGTACGCGCCGTCGGTGGTGATCGCGTCGGGGAAGGGGATTACTGTCCGCGACGTGGACGGGCGCTCCTACTACGACTTCACCAGCGGCATCGGGGTGCACAACGTCGGCCACTGCCACAAGAAGGTCGTGGACGCGATCCGCTCCCAGGCCGCTACGCTGACTCATGCGTCCAACCTTTTCGCCAACGTGCCGGCGACGCTGCTCGCCGACAAGCTTGTGGAGATTTCCGGACTCGGCGGCAAGGCGTTCTTCTGCAATTCCGGGGCCGAGGCCAACGAGGCGGCCATCAAGCTGGCCCGCAAGTGGGGAGCGGCGAACGGCGGACGCTACGAGATCGTCACCATGCGCCAGGGCTTCCACGGCCGCACGCTGGCAACGCTGGCGGCGACGGCGCAGGCGTGGTGCCAGGAAGGCTACGACCCGCTGCCCGTCGGCTTCGCGTACGCCGACTTCAACGACATCGAGTCCGTAAAGGCCGCTGTCGGCGACAAGACCGTCGCCGTGATGCTCGAGGCCGTGCAGGGCGAGGGCGGCGTGCTGCCCGCTACCGAGGAGTTCATGAAGGGCGTCCGTGCGCTTTGCGACGAGAAGAACCTGCTGATGATCTGCGACGAAGTGCAGTGCGGCATGGGGCGCACGGGGTCGTGGTTCGCATGGCAGGGCTACGAGGGCGTCAAGCCGGACCTCTTCACCTGCGCGAAGGCGATTGCGGACGGGATCCCGATGGGCGCGCTCGTCTCCAACGCGAAGCTCGCCGACGTCTTCACGCTGTCGTCCCACGCCTCCACGTTCGGCGGCAATCCCGTCGCGGCGGCTGCAGCGAACGCGGTGATATCGGTCATCGAGGAAGAGGGTCTCCTGGAGAACGCGGTGAAGGTCGGCGGGCTTCTGCGCGAGGCGCTGCAGGGGTTCGTTGATTCTTACGACAAGCTGCTGGAGGTGCGCGGCAAGGGGATGCTCATCGGTCTCGTCGCCGACTGCGACGTAAAGCCGATCATCGAGGCGCTGCAGGGCCAGAGCATCCTGGCGCTGTCCGCCGGCAAGAACGTGGTGCGCTTCCTGCCGCCGCTGACGCTCGGAGAGGATGACTTGGAGGACGCGGTGGACATGATTTCCGACGCGCTCGAGGGAGTCTTCGGCGGCTGACCGACAAGGAGGCATGAGAATGAGAGAACTTTTGGTTGCGGTTGCGGCATGTCTCGTGGGCGTCACCCTGTCTGCCGCGCAGTGCGAAGGCAAGACGCAGAAGGGCGAGCGCTGCAAGCGCGAAGCCGATGCGGGCTCGTCATACTGCATCGGGCACGCCGACCAGGCGAAGGCCAAGAGCGAGCCTAAGGCCAAGAGCGAGCAGAAGGCCAAGGACAAGCAGAATGCTCAGGGCGGGCAGGAGCTCAAGGACGACGGAACCTGCTGGGCGATGACTAAGGCCGGGACGCGCTGCAAGCACAAGAAGGACGGCGAAAGCGACTATTGCAAGCAGCACGCCCCCTCGGTGAAGCCGTCCAAGCCTGTCACGCAGTGCCGCGCACTGACTTACGGCGGCACGCAGTGCGTCCGCAAGCCGGTCGATGGCAGCAACTACTGCGCCCAGCACGGCGGGAAGTGAATGTCGCTTCCGCCATGCGGTTTTTCACGCTGTCAGGAAAGCAAGGAAACCGCATGATGCGAGTTGTCGGGATTCTGTTTGCCGCGCTGGCTGTTGTGGCGTCCGCCGCAGCGCAGGGCGGTGCGCGGTGGGACGCGGGTACGCCGCGCATCAACGGTCCGAAGGCGTACGGCGCCACGCCGGGCCGAGAGTTTATCTACTCATTTCCTACGTGCGGAAGCCGCGAAGGGCTGAAGTTCTCCGTTTCTGGCGGGAATCTGCCGCCAGGGGTCTCGCTTGACGCGAAGTCGGGCGTGCTTTCCGGCAGGGTCGAGAAGGCAGGCGAACATCAGTTCGAGGTTTCCGCCTCCAACGCGCTTGGTGCGGCCCGCAAGAGGTTCTCGCTTGTCGTCGGCGACCGCCGCGCGCTGACGCCGCCGATGGGGTGGACGAGCTGGAATGCGTTTACCAGTGACGTGGACCAGGAGCTTGTGGAGGCGACGGCGGAGGCGATCGTGCAGAAAGGCCTTGCGGCGCCCGGCTGCCGCAGGCTGAGAAGTACGCGGCGTGCTGCGAGCTTGTCAGGGGAAACAGCGACACCAGGGACGCATGGGCGTCGCTGATTGGGAAGGTCATGCGCCGGGCGGACGGCTGGCTGCCGCATGTCCGGCCTGGCTTCTGGTACGACCTTGACATGCTGGCCGTCGGCGCGATGCGCATCGACAGGAACGAGTCCGTCGTGCATGCGCCCCGTCGGGGACAGCCGCTTCCCGGGGAAATGAGCAACAGGATGACGCGCGACGAGATCGCGAGCCACTTCGCGTGGTGGGCGATTATCCCGGCGCCGCTGTTCCTATCTTGCGACATCGGGCGCATAGACGACTTCACGCTCTCGCTCGTGACCAACGACGACCTCATAGAGATCAACCAGGACTATCCGGCGAAGCCAGCGACGTTCGAGGACGTAGACGGCGGCAAGCGCCGCATCTGGCGGCGCGAGCTGTCCGACGGGCGCAAGGTGCTGGCGTTCTTCAAC
>JAFWKK010000075.1 GCA_017514235.1 Kiritimatiellia bacterium
GGGGGAGGTAAACTAAAATGCATCAACATTCCAATGGTCGCCACCTTCCCAATCGCGTAGCAATGCTCGAACCAATGTTCGATTAACAGAAAAACGAAAGGAGAGCTGCCGTGTCAAAAAGAACGACATTCAAGCTACTGTTGCGTCCGACGCAGACTGAAAAAAAGACGCCGCCGCAGGAACCATGTGAACACGGAGCGGCTTCTTGTGCACAGGAAGCGAAGCCGCGGGAACAGGAAGAGACTTCCTGTGCACAGGAAGCGAAGCCGCGGGAGCGGGAAGACTTTGAAATGAACCGTGGCGAGGAAAGAATGCCCTCGCCTGCACCTGGACCGTCAGCGGACGCGGGCCGGGGCAAGGGTGACGTGCCGACGTTCGGCGCAGCAAGTTCTGTCGCTTCAGGTCCTGACGACAGGGGTGAAAGCTGCGCCGACGTTGGCCAGTCCGCTATCGATGTCGGCCAGTCCGCTATGATGTGTATATATACCGACCTTAGCGTTTGCAAGGCGCTTGGGATAAGGAGGCGGGTGCTGGCCGAGGCGCGGACTGCGGCGACGAGGGAAGCCGACTGGAACGCTGTGGGAGAGGAAGTGGGCATGACCGGGAGGTGGGTGGCCGACTTCGCTCGAGAAATTGGCGTCAAGTTTGAGTTCGACAGGCTGGAGGCCGTGACGGGTCGGTACGTGTCGGTGAGGCTTGTCGGAACGACGCCGAACAAATGCCTGGTGCAGGTTGAGCTTGAGGCGACGAAGAAGCGCGAGTTCGCCAGGGTGCGAAACATAATGAACTATCCGATTCACTACAGGGAGGTGTTCTGCTGCGAGCGGATAAGCCTGCCGACGGATGTGCATCTTGAATGGGTGGCGGGTCCGAACGAGATGAAATACTGACATGGCAAAGTGGTTCGAGGAAGTGCGGCTGGGGAGCCGTCCGCTGGAGGAGGTGGGCGCGGCGTTCTACATCCGCGAGATACTGGGCAACAACTGTCTGGTCAACAAGTGGGATCTCCGCGCCGTCTTCGGTGCCGGGTGTGCCGACATGCTTGAGAGGCTGCGGAGAGACGGCATCCTCGTGATGGAGGCCGTCGGCAGCCAGTTGAGGCTGTCCATCGTTGCGCCTGGCGACAAGAAGCGCCGGCGGTGCAAGAAGCTTGTGCAGCTAAACAGGGCCGTCACGAAGTTCGAGAAGGGGATTACGCGGGGCAGAGCCCGCGGATCGGGACACGGCATGGCGAGGCCGACGGGAGTGCAGGAGGTGTCGTTCGTATGAGGAAGAAATCACAGGACGAGCTGGGAACGCTCGTGACGCGGGAGATGAAGGTCATGCTCCAGGACGAGGGCCTGACGAAGGAACAGCGTTTCGACGTGCTGGCGGCAGTGATGTTCGACGCGCCGGTCAAGAACGCGCTCCTGGCGTCGTTCGCGAAGTCGTTGAAGGCGGGGTTCGAGCAGATAAACGGGACTCGCTACAAGGCAATTGACCGAATACGCGAGTTCAAGAGAAGGAGTGAACGCAACCGGAGGCATGGCAGAAACATGGATAATGATGAACTCCCATCAAATTCCATTCCTATCCATGGAAACCCATGCGCATCCATTCCTATCCATGGCGAACTAAAGGCAAAGGCAAAGCAAGGTAATATATCCCCCTATAAGCCCCCCAAGGGGGGCAAGAAGGTGCCTGACAAAGTTAGACCGGAAGACCTCGTAGGGAAGCCCGGCAGGAAGAAGGGCGCGGCGCGTCGGACGGAGCCGACGCCGCAGAACCTGGCGAGCCGGACATATTTTCGCGCTCAACTTACATACGACCTCATGCAGACCGAGGCATTCGGTCATATGAGAGCAAGCGAGAGAAATTTGAAGCGAGTCCTTATTCCGCTTGTCGAAAAAAACAGCGCGCGCTTGGATGAATGGAGGCAGGAGGTGATGGACGGACTCGATGCCTGGACGGCAGCGTGGAAGGCGGACGACTGGCAGTACGCGCCTGGCAAGATCACGAAGTGGCTCGCCGACGAGAAGTACCTGCAGCCGCCGCGAAAAAAAGCGGCGGCGCCCGAGAGCGTCGGATCGGGCTGCGGCGATTGCGGCGCGGAGATAGCGTGACTTCAACCAACCAAACGGAGGGAAACAAAATGAACTACATAGAAGACATCGAGGACAAAGTAAAGTCATTCGTAAACGTATTCAGAGACCACAAGGCCGAGCTGACGCAGTGTGGTACGTTGTCGGCGCTTGACTGGCGGCGGCCAGGTACGGGCGTTTACGCCGTTCGCTTTGTGTTCGACAGCGACCGCTACAACGACGCCGTGTATATCACGGGCGATTTTGGGCAAGCGGTCATTCTGCCGACATGCCGGGCCCGTCTCCGGGAAATGGCCATCTGGTTTACGAGCCGCACCGACAAGCTCAATGTCAACGTCGGATACTTCATGGAGAAGATGGCCACGTCAGGCGATCGCTACGAGTGGACCCGCAATGACTGGATTGAAGACTTCAAGAAGCATTGCGAGGACTATGGGTTGATTCCGCCGGAGGATTTTATCGATGATGTTGAAGGCATATGGTCGTCTTCGGTCGAGTTCTATGACGATCAGCCGCCACGCATTTCAGAAAAGGCGCGGAAAGATCTTGAAAAGATGGATCCCGATTATTGGGAATGGGTCTACGACTGCGGCAAGCGCGTAGATGCCCGAGTCATTGCATGGCTCGTCGCACTGCGTCTCGCCTACGAGCAGACTGAATGCAAAGCAGACAGCGAGTGACGTCAACTTCAACCAAACGGAGGGAAAGATGACACGCAAGAAACTCACGATAGGCGACAACAGCGGGCTCAACCGCGAAGGCGAGCGCTGCAAGGTCGTGCGCTGCCTTGACGGAATCGAAGTCGGCGAAGTGGTGAGCATCCGCTTCAAGGACGAATTCGAGACGACGCCCTGGCGTCTGTATCGGCTTGAGGAAAAACACTTCCCGTCAAAATACGACGAGGACCGTCGCCGGCATACCGGCACGTTCGTCCGTATACCGGCGGCGGCGAAGGAGGAATTCAAGCTCAACCCGAAGGAGTTTCAGGCGAAAGGCTGTGCGAAGTGAAACTTGTGAAACTGGATTATGGCGCAGAGATTCGGCCTCTCGAGAAATATGATCGTCGGAATGGAGGCCAATACCATACGGTTGAGTGTCCGTTCTGCGGTAGGCTCAACGAGATATTTCACAGGAATTTCTGTGCGGGCGCAAGGTGTAAGAATCAGGACTGCCGAGCATTGTTGCGACTGCCGACGCACGATGCAACGCGGGACATGTTGCCAAAATCAGAGACTGTGCTGCGACATGGCCTGATAACACGCTTGGGCGCGGAAGGAATGGGGTTTGAAGCGTGGAAGGATGTGCAATAATGAGACGGCGTAAGGTGAGACGGAGCGAGTGCGTTGTGCTGCCGCTGGTGCTGAAGCGCCAGTGGTACCGAATGATCGACTCGGGAGTGAAGCGGATCGAGTTCCGGGAAGTTAAACCCTACTGGGATGCGCGTGTGGCCAACTGGATTCGGAGCATGCTACGAGACGATAAAATTCCCGTGTTGGAGTTTCGGGCCGGGTATGGTCGCTTCTCGCCTCGCATGACTTTTCTATCTGGAGGCGATGTGTACGCTGTGCTCGACGGAACCACGCCAGTCCAGCATAAGGAACTTGGCGAGTTCCCTAAGAAACGGTATGTGTTTTTTATCGGTAAAAGAGTGGAGGTGGTGGGATGACTGTTGAAAACATAGGCAATATTGCCGACGCATACTCAAACGGCAAGCTGCCGAAACAAGGCATGATTATATCGGCCACCAAAAAAGAGCTGATGGCGTTCAGCTGCAATCTGCTCTATCAAGAGGTCGCCGTCGTGACGACCGAGAAAGCGAAAAGTGTTAAAGGCGGTGTGAAGGGCGCGCCTGGCGCTGAGAATCTGTATAAGATGTTCTGCGGGCAGATCCAACGATGCGCGGCGATATGCAATCGCATTGTGGATTGCGGCGATCGAACCTACACGCCGCGAGAGGTGCTGTCGATCATCGACGAGCTCCTTGACGGCGTAAAGCCAAAGAAAAGCGTCTTGAAAAAGGCGGTCGCGGAGACGCGCAAGGAAAGCGAGGTGCGGGGATGAGTGAGAAGTCAGGCGTAGTTCGGGCGGACGCGGATGGCAAAGCTCTCCTCGAAACCGCATGCAGGACATTTGAGGAGAGTCTGTTCTGGACCGGAAATGAAAAGTGCCTCCGTCTGCAATATGCCTTTTTTGCCTTCTGCAAAACAATGTGGACAAAGCCAATGCGGTGGTTCGCCGTTGGCGGCGGACTCCTTGAGCGTGTGCAGAAGAGTCCCGTCGGCAACAGGGATAAGCCGATAGCGATCAAAGTCCGCATTGCGCTTCTTCAATTCCGCCAGTGCCTTTTCGGATTCGAGAAGTTTTGCATAAAGCGAGTTCTTCTCCTCGACAAGCGTATAACAGCGCTCAAGTGTATCGAGGTGCGCCGTTCTATGTTGCATGATCTTGTCCTGAAGTTCAAGGACGGCGTTGTTGAGCTCGATACGCTTTTCCGCGTTCGTGACTGCTTTGACGAGCTCGCCGATAGTTTTGACGGCTGCTACCGTGCCATTGAACGAGGTTATGATGTCGTTGGGTGTCATGGCAAGGATTATATCAAAAACGAAAGCGAGGTGCGGGGATGAGTGACGCGATGGCGAATCTGTATATCCGCGGGCTGACGGACGCGCAGATTGAAAGGTTGAAGGATATTGGCTACTTCACGCTGGGGACGTTACGCCGGCCTGAGCCGGCGAATCAGGAGAAGGGGGAAGCACGATGAACAGCAACGACTTTGCAAGCGCGGACGCGATGGTGCTCGGGGTGCTGGCCGCGGGCATGGGCTCGGAGAGCGAGACCGTCGGTTACGCGATGGCGTCCGTCGAGAAGTTCGGCGTGAAGGGCGAGTGGTTCCGGGACCTGAGGCACAAGCAGTTTTTCGAGGCGACTATCGCCGCCTGGCGCGAACATAGGACGTTAGACCTCTTCCACGTCAAGCAGAAGTACGAGTCCGCGGACGGCAAGGGATTCGTGGAGCTGTTCGAGGAGCTGGTCGAGTCGTCCGCCGTTGCCGCGCACCTCGACCACTACCTCGGCGCGCTCAAGCAGAAGTTCGTCTACGGCAGGGTCCACAAGATGACAGCCGAGTGGATGGCGGAGCTGACGCCGGACAACATCGGCGTGCAGCTCGAGGACTTCGTGAAGCGCATGCACGACTTCCAGGAGACGCTCGCCGACAACGACAGCGGGCTCCGCCAGCTCGGCGACTACGTGGAGCGGTCGGTCGAGAAGAAGCGGATCCTGCACGAGGAGCGGTTCGTCAAGCACAACTGGGGCTTCATGGACGGGCTGCCCTGGCCGTGGCAGGAGCTCAACCAGATCTTCACCGGCCTCAAGCCGGGCCTTCACGTCGTAGCCGCGCTCGCGTCGCAGGGCAAGTCGACGATGGCCGCAGACCTCTCCGTGTTCTGGAACGATCGCGGCATAAAGCACGGCATAATCTGCATCGACATGGCAGGCGAGCAGTACGCCGACCGCTACCCGTCGATCATGGAGCGCGTCAGCCTGGCGAAGCTGAACTTCGGCGCAAGCGCCGGCGACGTGGACAGGTTCGAGCGCGGGTTCCGCCGCGCCGCCAAGCTGAACAACGTCTGGATCAGCGAGGAGGACGGCGCGAAGACGATAGAGTACCAGTGCTACCGGGGAGTGAAGACGCTCGGGTGGAAGGCCGTCATCATCGACTACATCCAGCTCGTCTCTCCGGACGAGAAGGGGCAGATGCCGGAATATACGCGCGTCCAGCGGGCGACGCAGGCCGTGAAGCGCATCGCGAAGCGGTTGAAGATACCGATCGTTTGCCTGGCGCAGCTCTCCCGTGCATTCGAGAAGGAGGTCCGCGAGGGGAAGTACGCCGAGCCGGGGCTGGACGCGATAGGCGACTCGGCCGAAATTGCGAGAGCGGCGGCCTCGGTGACGGCGATCTACTACGACGAGGACATGCGCAAGTACTGGAAGGAGCAGCCGCCGACGCAGCTCGCCTTCGGCGACCGCAACGACAAGGCGATATCCTACGGCGTCGTCGAGCACGAGACCGCCGACGAGGCGGAGGCGCGGCGACGAGGCCAGCTCTCGCTCGCGAAGGCGCTGAGGCCGATGTGGGTGGAGGTGCTGAAGAACCAGCAGGGCGGGCGCGGCAAGATTCCGTTCGTCATGTTCCCGAACTACTTCCTGTTCCGTCCGGGCAATTCCCAGGGCGAGGACTGCGAGGTGACGGTCGGCGGCAAGACGAAGAAGCTGCCGATAGGGAAGTTCGAGCAGCTGTGCGACGACTGGACGTACACCGAGCAGGACTGGTGGCTGGAGATGACGAACGCCATGCCGCAGCGCGGCTGCAAGCTGATGGGCGAGACGTACGCCGAGATGCGGCAGCGCATGGCCGAGGAGCGCGCGGCGCATCCGGAGGTGAAGCACTTCGTGCGTGAGTACGACGAGCGCGGCGATGTCGTGGGCTGGCATTTCGAGGAGGGGAAGATTTGAACCGTGGGAAGTTTCTGGTTTCTGGTTTCTGGTTCCAGGAAAATAAGAAACCAGGAACGAGAAACCAGGAACATGAAAATCAAGATCAACATGAAAATCAAGATCAAGAAGGGCGTTGACCGGCAGGCGGTCGGGGCGGCGCAGAAGCGCTTAGACAGGGCGCGCGAGTTCGCCGCGAAGGAGATGCAGGATCTCAGGGAGCGGCGCAAGGCCGTAGGCGCGAAGCCCGGCGAGGGGCGCGTCGGCGGCTGGCACCGCGACGCGGTGATGAACGCCGTCGAGCAGTACGGCCCGGAGGTGCTGTCGGAGAGCGCCAACGGTTTCTGGGACGACATGAAGCGGCTCTACCCGGAGAGCTGCGCCGACGACCGCGTGCCCGGCACGGACTCGCTGAACGGCCACGGCTGCAAGTTCGGGCGAGTGAGCAGGCGGTATGTGAGAGGGCAGTGGTGGGTGTGGAAGAATGGAGAATGGAGGGCGGAGAGATGAACCACGAAATACACGAAGCACACGAAAAGGCAGAGACGCTGGCGGAGATCGTGGCGGAGATGCGCAGATTCGGCCAGCGGCATTGGATGCACGACGAGGGGCAGAACATCCGCCTATACGCTGACCGCATCGAGGCGGCGGCGAAGCGGGAGCGCGCTGAGATTGAGGCAAATGCTCTTGCCGTCGGCGGAGTAGTCGAGGCCGCGCGGCACAAGCCCGACCCGGACTGGAAAGCGATCTGCGAGCAGTGCCACGACGGCGACGTCTGCCGCCCGAACTTCGGGGTGAAGGTTGTCAAGCGAGAGGAAGGAGCATCCCATGGCTGAGGTAAGGCGCATAGAGTGCGACATGTGTGGCGCGATAATCGTCAATGGCTATGAGATAGCAACGTCGTATAGGCGTCGCATTGAGAAGCTATTTCCGTCACGCGGCAACTGCCGCTTCGATCTTTGTGACGATTGTTTTTCGCGCATAAAGGAGGCGTGCAAGGCCAAGAAGGAAGGAGGCGCGAAGTGAGAGAAGCCGAGAAGCTGACAATCTGGGCGTGGTACAGCGATGCGCCGCACGGCGGCTATCTGTTCCACGGCAATCCTAACCCCGATATGCCGCCGTACCATCTCGGCGGCCTCGAAAACCTTGTGTGTGGCGAATGGCTCGTGTTGGCGCACACCCGTCACACCCTTGAGATGGATTTGAGGATCGAAGAGTGGAACCATCACCCGCGAACCATGAAGGTGCGGCCGAGACTGATAACCATAGAACTCCGTCCGGCAGACGCGGTGACACGCAGCAGGCGGAAGCATAAGGAAGGAGACGCGAAGTGAACGACTCAACCAACAGGAGAAAAAAACGATGATTGGATTCAAGAAAGATAACAACGAGTTTGACTGGCGCAGCGTGCCGGCGGTGGATCCCGACGAGGTGGACCGCTGGCTCGGCTGCACCGACGCGAAGGACCGGCAGTTTCCGCTGCAGGTCGCGCTGCAGGTGCATGACGAGATCGAGGCGCGGCTGATGCAGTCGGGCGAGGTCGACGACGCCGACCTGCGCGAGGCGCGCGGCGGAATGCGGGCGCTGAGGCGCTTCGCGGAACTGTACTCGAAGATCCTGGAGGGGCGGCGGTGAGAGACGCGCTCAGGTTTTCGCGTCCGCTTGGTTTGCCAAATGCAGGAAAGACAGAGCGGGTATCGTGTATGCGGGGAACGGCCCGCGCGATGTCAGTATTGCGACAAGCTCCCTTGCGGACGCAAGGAGCATTGACGTTCCGTTTACGCGGATGTAGGACTTCGCCTTTTCGGGGTCCTTTGCGTATAGCGCATGATCTGCCGAGAAGACGCCGCAAATCTCGATCTCGAACACGTAGACGCATTTGTCCTCTTTCGTGTTGGCACCTTTGCGGACGCCGAGGCGAACCAGCATTTCCCCTGGCTTCTTGCCGTCGAAGAAATCGACTTTCGTCTGAAGTGGGTGGACGTCTTTTGCAGAGACGTCGTCGAACCTGGCGTTCACCACGACTTTTGAGAAGAACGATTCAACCAATTGCAGTGGAGGCATATTCATGATCGAAACTTTCCTTCCTTCCTGTGGATCGCACGTGCGACGGAGCGAACACGGCGTCTCTCCAACTGGAGTTCACCTTCGCCCGATATACGCCCTCGACGATGTCAAAGGCAATGCGTCCTTGCCCGGATGCGCAACCGTTCTTGGGGACGAGCGCGGCCTCGAAATCCATGTCAAGCGCAGTCGAAATGGAAACAGCCGTCTTGAACGTGAAGTTGGTCGAGCCGTCGAGTATCTTCGTGATTCGGGCGGGAGTCACGCCAAGCCTGCGGGCAAACTCCGCCTGGGAAAGATTCATTTCCTCAAGGCGATTCCAGATGCGCTCGGTGAAGTCCGCCTTGACGCGTTCTTCCTTGTAGGCGTCGGTCAGCCGAATAGCGTCGGCGGCCTTTTCGTATTCTTCAATGCATTTGGGTTTCATATCGTATGTCTCCGTTGTCTTTTGCCTGCAAGTAGGCCTTTTTGTTCGCTTCGAGGCGTTTCAGTTCGCACTTGGGCGTCTTCTGCCCCTTCTTCAAGAAAGCGTGCGAGCAGATTATCAGCCGTCCCTCATCCCAGAAGCAGGCGATGCGAACCCGCTTTGTCTTCAGTTCGAAGTTTCCGTTTCCAAGCGTGTTGCATTGTTCTTTGTTGTGCGGCGGCCCGTTGTGGGACGTCTGGTCGATACGGGCCTGAATCTTGGCAAATTCTGCCATGTCATCGTTTGCAAGCTTCACGAGAAAATCGGCCACGGCGCACTCGCTCTTGTCTCCGATCGCGAATATGCCGTATTCAGCCTCTCTTATCTTCCATAGAACCACGGCGGATAGTATATACTTTTATGTTTATAGCGTCAATGGGGTGGGCAAGGAGGAATTCGCATGCGTGACGCGCTGACACAGCCGCCGACGGCGGAGCAGACAGCGGCCTTCGCCGCGCAGAAGGGCGTCGCCGCCGACAGGGCCGCCGCGCTCCTCGCGGAGATGCGCGAGCGCCAGATCGCGCTCCGCCGCGACAATCCCTACGACTACGGCTACGAGCCGCCGATATGGTTCGTCGCCAAGGCGCTCATGCGCAACCCGGTGTGGAGCGAGCGCGAGCGCCAGATGATACGCCGGCGACTCGGCAAGGAATGGACCGCCGAGCAATTCGCCGATCGGATGCGGCGCAAGCTGGGTTTTGAACATCCTGTCACCAAGTTGTTGATAATGGGCTCGAACCGGTCCGGCAAGACGGACTTCGCGGCGAAGCTCACCGTGCAGACGATGATGCTCGGCGACAAGAAGTGCTGCTCTGGCGCGCAGACCCACCACACGCAGAAGGAAAACCAGATGGCGCGCGTCTGGCACTACATGCCCGGCGAGCTGAAGGCACGCAACGTCGCCACCAAGAAGGCGAAGGACGCCGTCGAGAACATCAGCTACACCGACAAGAACGGCTTCGCCGGGAGCCGCGTCACGCTCGCAAACAAGAGCCAGCTGAACTTCATCACCTACGAGATGACCACCAACTCGCTCGAAGGCGTCGAATACGACCTCGCCTGGCCGGACGAGGAGTACGGCATCGGGCACTACAACCTGCTGACGACGCGAATAACGAGCCGCAGCGGAATGTTCCTGGGCACGTTCACGCCGCTGAACGGCTACACGGCGCCGATCGCCGCGTTCCTGAACGGCGCGACCACGACGCGCTGGCACGTCGCCTGGCTGCGTCCGCGCGACGGCGGCGAGAAGATGCCCTGGAACGAACTTAACCTGACGGAGGCGGAGTATGAGAGACTTAAGGCGTGGCGTAGAGAGGGCCAGATTGGAGATTGCGGCGTGCCCGAATCCCGACCTGAGGACTGTTTTGAATGGCTATTCGAAGAGGGAGATGGTCGAGATCCTGCTAAGGTGCCTCAAGGCCGCGCCTTCGACGCGGTGCCGCGCGTCTGCGTCTGCCAGGGAGGACAGGCAGCTGCAATTTGGTTTTATGGCAGCGACAACCCCTACGGACTGCCGAGCGAGCTGATACAGACCAAGATGGCCGACGAGAACGCCGAGGAGAAGATCTACGCGGCGGTCTACGGCATGGCCAGGGACATGAAGGGTCGGCTCATAAAGACCTTCACCGAGGAGAACGTCATCGAGCCGTCGCAGCTGCCGCGCCGCCTCGTGCGGTTCATGGTGGTGGACCCGGCGCCGGAGCGCAACTGGTGCATGGGGTGGTACGGCTATGACCCGCAGACGCAGACGCTGTACAAGTACCGCGAGTGGCCGGGCGGCTACGAGGTGCCCGGGCAGGGCGTGCCGGGGCCGTGGGTGGTGCCGAGCGACAAGAACAAGGGGATGAACGATGGGGCGAGAGGCGATGGCCAGACTACTTTCGGCTTCGGGTACGATCAGATCAAGTACGAAATCGCCCGGCTGGAGGGATGGGCCGACTACGAGCGATGGCTGGCGGCAGGCAATAGCCCGATGCGTCCGCCGGAAGACGAAGAAGTCGAGGACTGGGACGATTGCGACGGCGCTCGCGAGCGCATGGAGTTTCGTCTGCTCGACAGCCGCGCGGCTTCGCAGTCGAAGATAAGCCGCCGCGAGAACCAGTCGCTCCTGGAGGACCTGGAGGAGCTGATGGGCGGCTGGCAGGTCGCCGACGGCCAGAAGCTCGCCGTCGGCTATTCGCGGCTCATCGACAAGTGCAGGGCGAAGAAGTACCTGGTAACGAGCGACTGCGTGAACACGATCGCCTGCTACAAGCTCCTCACGGGCAAGGACGGCCAGAAGGGCGCCGCGAAGGACATGATCGACTGCGACCGCTACGCCGTAATGAGCGACATCTGGGATTCTGGCGCGGAGCTGGCGGCGGAGGTTGGCGCGGTTACGGGTGACGCGAGAGGCGCGAGAGACGTGGAACTGTTTGCCGGAAGGCGGTCGAAGATAGTCAACTGGTAGCCGAAAAACCCGTTTTAGGGGTAACGTTACCCCTAAAATGACGTTCCGGGGGCGGTTTTTGCTTCCGTTGGGGCCGTTTTGTGGTAAGATTGCGCCGTCGAGCGGGGAAAATCGCAGCGTCCCCGGAACTCGTAAAACGGAAGTCTGCGCACCGGACGGCGCGTGCAGCCGCAAGAGCACGAGGAGGAAAACGCAAAATGGACCCAAGACTACTCAAACTACTCGGAATCACAGTTCAGACGCCAGTTGACGACCCCGGAGACGGGGGCGGCGGCAATCGCGCTGTCTCGGACGGCCCGGACGACCCGGAAGACCCGGAGGATCCGGAAGACGACGATGACGACGACGACGACCCGGAGGATCCGGAAGACCCGGAGAACCCGGAGGATTCGGAAGACGACGACACCGAAGACGACGATTCCGACGACGACGAGGAGCTTGGGGCACGGGCCCAGAAACGGATCAACAAGCTGATCGCCCAGCGCAAGGACGCGGAGGCCCGCGTCAAGACGCTCGAAGCGCAGCTTGCCGACGCGAAGAAGCTCAGCGGCGACGATGGCAAGGCCATCATGAAGGCCGCCGAGTCGAGCGGGATCCTGCCGGGCCTGATGACCAAGGCGGAGGCCGAGGCCTTCACGGAGATGGACCGCTACCGCGCCGTGATCGCGAATTACGAGCAGTGGCTGGACAACCACGACCCCGACGACGAGTTGGAGATCGACAACGGGAAGACGATGAGCTACGCCAAGGTCGAGCGCCGCGTGCGCAAGCTCCAGGGCGAACTTGGAGACCTGAAGGACGAGTACGGCCCGCGCCGGAAAGAACTTCTCAAGAAGGTCCGCGAAATCTTCGAGGCGGGCGTCGAAGCCCTCAAGGCCGGAAAGAAGCCGGCCGAGAAGAAGCCGAAGAAGACCGAGCGGAAGGACGAATCCCCAAAACAGAAGCCGACGGCAAACAGCCCGAAGCCCAAGCGCGGATCGGAGAAGAACCTCGAGGACATGGACGTCGAGAACGACGACGACCTCGAGGCCTACATCACCGCGATGCGCAGGAAGAAGTAAACCACAATGGCAGGAATCTACACGACAGACGCGGCCCTTCAGGTCAACGACTACTACTCGAAGGTCATCCGCGCGAAGAAGTACGACAACCCGATCCAGACGATCATCAAGCGCGGCGAAAAGCCCGAGCAGTGGAAGCAGGAGATCGAGGTTGAGGGCGCGACCGGCGCGTATTCGCTCGGCGCTCCCGAAGGCGCCGACTTCGACGAGAGCACTCTCGCGAAGCGCGTCAACGCGTACCTCGAAGTGCAGCTCCAGAAGTTCCGCACCAAGCGCGGCTTCAAGGTCACGGACGAGGCGGAGCTTCTGCCCGGCTACACCGAGAAGAAGGGCGAGAAGGCGCTTGCGCGGCAGATCCGCCGCGACGCGGAGGAGCTTGTGCGCTCCATCGAGGTGACGCTTGGCTCCGCCCAGGAGGCGGTCGCGCGCGGCACAAGCGACGACACGATCGCGAAGACGCGCGGCATGCTCTGCTGGCTCGCGAAGAACACGGCGCACGCGGTGCAGCCGATTCCGGCGGAGTTCCGCCCGCAGTGCGGCATCACCGGCGACCTGACGGACTCGAGCGTCTTCAGCGAGAGCCTGTTCAAGGCCGAGCTCCTGAAGGCGGCGCTCGAGCAGGGCGACGGCCACCTGCAGCTCACGGGCCTCGTCGGCCTGCAGCTCAAGGCGATCATGTCGAACTGGCTCGGCAAGGCCGAGACGGTGAGCGGCATGGACACGGTGCTTCGCCGCAACGAGACGAAGACGCGCAAGATCGAGCTCATCTGCGACGAGTTCGCGTATGACTCGGTGAGCGTCCGCACGCTCGTGTGCAACCACCTCGGCTGCACGATCGGCGACCCCGGCGCGGCGGTCACCATCGGCACCGCGCAGCACTACAACGGCGCGTTCATCCGTCCGGAGTTCTGGTCGATCGACACGCTGCTCCCGCTTCGCATCCGCAAGCTGGAGAACCGCGGCGGCGGCGAGCGCGGCTACCACGAGGCGATTCTGCGCCTGGCGTGCCGCAACCCGCTCTCGCAGTTCGCGGTGACGTACGCGACCACCTAAGAGGCCGGGTGCGGACAGAACCACGAAATACACGAAACACACGAAAGCAATTTAGTGTAGTTAGTGTATTTCGTGGTTTGCAAAAACTCCTACACTTTCCCAAGGACTCAGCCAATGAAGAAGTTACTTGCCTTGCTCTTTGCATTGCCGTTCGCCGCGTTCGCGGAGATTGCGGCGACGGCGCTCTCGAACGCGCCGGCGGACGCTGGCGGCCCGGCGCGGGCGCTGGCGTTCCAGGCGGTTTCGACGAATCTTTCCGGAACGGTTACGGTGAAGAGGCTGTCGCCGCTCGTCCTGTCGTGGCAGGTCGACGCAGTGACGGAGACGACCAACTATGTGGAAGTCGCGACGAATCTCACCAAGACCGTCACGAACGACATCGTGACCGTGTGGCGCACGCGGCACCAGGGCGCTGGCGTCGTCGAGTCGAACGTCTACGCCAGGGCCGTCAACGAGACGCCGTACTACCCGCCGTGGCCAGACATCGTGGTGACGACGAACAAGGCCGAGCAGACCGTGGCGTGGACGAACTGGGTGGAGCGCGTCGTCGCAGGCGTGTCCGTCACGACCAACAGCGAGACGCGCTTTCTGCGCAGGGAGTTCACCAACACGCTCCTGAGCGCGACGCTTTCAGGCGGGTACTACCACACGAACGACGTGGGCGCGGCGCTTATGCCGGGCGACAGGCTCGTCGCGGAGGGCACCGCGCTCAATGGCGGCAGGGCCGTCATCGTCATCGAGAGGTAGGCCATGCGGCGGATAGGCACGCAGCTGAAACTCACCGACGAGGAGCGCTCGAAGCTCCTCGCCGACCTCGCATACTGGCACGTGCAGGTCTCCGACGACCGCGTGCTCGCCAAGCGCGACGACTACTGCCGCGCATTCGACTGCATCTGGCCGGACCAGAACCCGAAGGGCGTCAAGCTCGACACGGCGGAGCGCAAGGCGTGGCCGTTCGAGGGCGCGAGCGACCAGCGCATCCGCTGGGGCGAGAAGATTTACCTCGACTACCTGGCGCTCGTGATTGTCTCCATCGAGACGTGCGAGGTCGAGATTTCGTGCGGCGGCGACGCCGCGAGCCTGGAGAAGGCGCGCTGCCTGAAGCTGCTGCTGCAGAGCCTGCTGCAGCAGCTGGGCGCGAAAGGCATTGCAGAGGTCCAGGCCATGCTGCGCTACATGCTCTGCGACTCGCCAGCCGTCGGCGCGCTGGACGTCGCCTGGAAGCGCCGCCGCACCATGGGCGTCGTGGAGCTGGACGCCGACGCGCTCGAGGCCGAGTACGCCGCCTACGCCGCCGCGATCGGCGAGGCCGAGACAGAGGCCGCGATAAACTTCCGCGTCGGGCTCGACCAGCAGGACCCCGACGCCTGGCAGACCGTCCGCAACTGGCTCGTCGCCGTCCGCAAGATCGGCGAGGGCGAGGTGGACGAGGTGATTGCCGCACTTGCCGAGGACGGCGAGTGCGAGACCGTATGCGTCGTGGACGAGAACGAGGGCCCGGAGATCAAGGCTCTCCGCTACGGCGACGACTTCTGCGTGCCGAAGCTCACGGACGACTTCGACTACGCATCCCCGATGTTCCGGGGCGAGTGGATGACCGAAAGCCAGCTGCGCGAGAAGGTGTCCGACGACGACTGGGACGAGGACTGGGTGGAGGAGACGCTTCAGCACCGCGGCATCGAGCTTTTCACCGAGATGGGCACGTACCCCATCGAGGACGTCAAGGACCTGGTGAACGTCGTGTGGTGCTACACGGCGGAGACGAACGACCGCGGCGAGACTTCGCGGTACGTGAGCGTCTTGAGCCACGCGGAGGGCAGCGCGTTCGGCAAGCGGCTCGTGAAGACGCGGCGCGGCAAGTGGAACATCGCGTTCTTCCGCCGCGAAGTGCGCTCGAGCGGGATCCTGGACGCGCGCGGGCTCGCGGAGATATCGGCGGCGCCGCAGGGCGCGGCGAAGCTGGTGAGGGACATGTCCGCGAACAACGCGATCGTCGGCTCGCTTCCGCCGGTGAAGGCGAAGGGCTCGAGGGTGCGCAACGTCCTCCTGGAGCCGTTCGCCGTCATAAACATGGGCCAGTCGGACGACGTAGGCTTCATGCAGCCGCCGGCGTTCCCGGCCGCCGCCGACAAGCAGGAGGAGAAGATCAAGAACGACCTCCTGGAGTACACGGGCGTCTCCAACGGCCAGACGGACGTCACCGATCGCCGCCGGGCGTTCGTGTTCTGGTTCCTGCAGCAGTGGCGCGACTTCCTAGTGCTGCTCCTCGAAGTCGCCCAGGACAACGCGAGCGACGAGTTCGTGCTGCGGGCCACCGAGACGCAGGACGTAAAGGGCGTCAAGGCGCAGGGCATCGCCGGCAACTTCCTCATAACGCTCAAGCTCGACCCGACGAACCTCGACAACGAGAAGCTGATCGAGAAGATGAACGCGACGAGCCAGTTCCTGCAGGCGATGGACCGCAAGGGCGTCGTCGACACGGAGCCGGTCGTCAAGAAGTGCTTCACGATGATGTACCCGGAGCTCGCCGACAAGGCGTTCAAGTCGGCCGACCGCATGACGCAGGACGACATCGCCGACGAGAAGCGCAACTTCGCGCTCATCAAGGCGGGCGTCATGCCCGACATGAACACCGACGGCGGCTGGAACTACGAGGCGCGGCTACAGTTCTGGCAGCAGCTGCAGCAGGAGAACCCGGACGCGATCGCGGAGATGTCGCCGGCGAGCCAGGACATGATGAACCGCTGGATCGCGGCGCTTCAGCAGCAGCTCACGCAGTTCGGCGAGAACGCGGAGATCGGCAAGACAGGAGTGCAGGGCGTCGGGGCCGAGTGAGGAGGCATTGGAATGGACACGAGAACGGATCCAGGGCAGTACTATCCGGGCGGGCGCGTCATGGTGCGTCCCGACGTCGCGCCGCCGCAGGTGCAGATTAACGTCAGCTGGAGCGAGATACACGGCAAGCCGAACTTCAGCGAGATTGCGGCGCTTGGCGCGGCGGACACGCTTGGAACCGTAAAGCAGACTATGAACACGGTAGTAAACAAGCTGAAGACAAGCGTGTTGATAATTTGCGCCGGCATGGCGACGGTGTGCGCCGCGGTGGCCCCGCAGTTTGCCGCGCTTGACGACATACCCGGCAACCGGCAGATCATGACGAACACGCAGGAGTACGTGGATGCGAAAGTCGGCGCAGTGCCGGTCGCTGGCAATTACGCGGTAGTCTCGAACGCGGCGATGTCGGCGCTGCAACCATCTGCGACTAATGGTTTAATCACGAAAGCCGAAGTTGATTTGCGGTTTGAGACTACACCTAGTTTGGAAGACATTTCCGACTTGAGCGACAGAATTATTGCCGTCAGCAGATCGGCCGTGACCACGAATGACGTTTGCAACATCGTCACGAATGAAGTTGACGAGTACGTCATGGAGATGGAGGGTGATTACTGGATGGTAGAGCAGACGACGGCTCGATTCGTTGTCAGCGACGTTGTTTGGACCCCGCGAGGCGACGGCCAATACACAGTCTCGTTTCGGGCTAACGGGGTGGCCAAAAGCATAGGCTATCCCGACTCGGTGGCGAACTCTGTTATCTGCACGGACAGGGATTGCTATGTCTATTTCCCCAGATTAGACTACGGGCTTACAGTTGCAGAGATGATGCCTGAATTGTCGATGCCGAACCAGTGGGCATTGACGATGGGGACTACCGGCGGCCACGACGGTGGAGCAGACAGTTTTGTGCATCGGACCCGCAACGCGCTAGGTTTGGTGACGGTTGATGACCTCGCCGGCGTCCGTGGCGCGGTTGAGTCCGTCAACGCCCAGACTGGCGCGGTTGTGCTTGCGGCGGCCGACGTCGGCGCGTATTCGGCTGCAGACGGCGCGACGCTTGCCGGTCAGGTCGCGACGATCGGCGCACATTTGAACGCCGAGGATGCGCGTTTTGTCGTGACGAATTACAATTCCGTCACGCACACGCCAGAGGCGTATATGGAGATCAAGCTGCCTGACGAATCATGGTCCGTGATATGGCGCGAAATGACGCGGTGGAACTATCTGTTCGACACGTACCTGCCGACGAATTACTACAACAAGTCGGCGGTTGACGCGGCACTTGCGGAAAAGGCCGATCGCGCCTGGGGTTTTTACGATTCGACGACGGGCGCGTATGCGCCGGACGGGTACACGTGGATCAGCTCGGAACGGATCGCGATCGCGGCGAACCTGGCGTACCAGCGCACCGTCACCACGGAGGGCGCGGTATGGGTTCTCGAATCGGTCGGCACCGTCACCGAGACGGGCGGTCTCACGAACGGGTTTTTCCGGATTTCCGACGACGAGGGCAATTCGCTTTTTGAGATAGTGAAGGGCGATAAGCGCACGATCGGCGCTGATGCGTCAAGCTGTCAGATTGTCGCCGGTTTCACGCCGACGAAATTGCAGATCGGGTATTCAGTCGTTTCAGATGTCCACCCGACGTTGTACGTCTGCCAGTCGCTCGAGACGTTGAATTGGAAGGCCGAGACGGATTCCGATTGTATCGCAAACGTGTCATGGTCGGGATCGTCCGGTGCGTATGTCGCCCAGGTACAGGGCAAGAGCGCTTATTCGTCGCTGTTTGTCAGGGCGACGTATGAGGTCGGCGGAGAGACGTATATCAGCAATGCGGCGCCCGTCTCGATGCAGTATATCATGATCAACGGCGTGAAGTATTCGATCGGTACGGCGACGATTTCGGGAAACACGGTCCTGAAACTGACGGCGGCACAATGAGAAGCGTTCTTGACATTCTTGCGGAAACGGGCGGCGGAACGTTCCCGGACGTTCGGGTCGTTTTGGCGGTCATCTGTCTTTTAGGGCTCGCCGTCATTGCGTCCGGAGCTTTCGCCTGGTGGACCGTGCGGACGTTGACGCCGGTTGTCAGGTGGGTGAAGCGTCACGGGCTGCAGGCGTTGTATCTGCTGCCTGGCGTGCTGTGCCTGGTGTACGTCGGCGCGACAAAGAACGGATCCGTCTCGTTTCCGTACACTGACGTCGAAATGCGGTATCTTTACGACGCCGGTTCTTACGTGACGAACGATTACGTATGCGTCGCGTTCACGAAATCGGCGGTAGTTCCGGATTCGGCGGACTTCCTCGGATATTACAGGCCGGCCGGGTCCACGAATGACGCGGAGTGGGTCTGCTTTCTCGAGACGACGTTCGCGGCGTTCCATTCGCCGAGCAATGTTCCGTTCGCCGGCGCGCTCACAAACGATTTCCAGTTTTTTACGACGTATACGCCGGGGCCGGTCGTGCACACGAACGGCGTTGCGGTCGTGAACTGGCAACAGAATTTCGAGCGCGACGGGCGGTATCTCGCGACGATCCGGACGGGCGTTTACACGAACGCAATTCGCGTCGCGCCGAGTCCCGGAATCACGAACGCGCCGGCGGCGAGCTTGCTGCATCTACTTACCACGGAGGTGAATCAATGAGAAAACTGATATTGACGTTGTGTGTCCCTCTCGTGTCTTTCGCGACGATCGCCGACGATCCGATTGTTGCGCAGACGCTCTTTTCGGACGGGCGTACGAACACGTGGACGCAAGCCGATTTAATTTCCGCGCTCCAGTTGATGAACCGCAAGTATCACCGCGACGTCGCGACGAAAACGGGCCGTGTCGCCTGGCATGGCGCGATCGTAGGAAAGCCGATCGTCACGACAAACGAGACGACGCTTATAAAGATCACGACCCACGAAGACGGCACGACATTTACTGACACGGCGACGGTCACGCCGACGGCGCGTTCGGTGGCGGCGGCGAATGAGAATCTTCCAAAGCCGGTAATGACGAACGGCGTACCGGCGAAGCTCGCGGCGGCGCGGCTCAGGCGCCAGGCCGAAGCGCAGAGCGTGTCGAACGTGACGGTCACGGTCACGGCCGGGGAGGGGAACTGAAATGGGCGAGAACGCGGAGATCTATCAGCGGCTGAGCAAGTTGGAAACTGACGTCGCCCAGATAAAAGAACGTCTGACGTGGACGATGAGGTTCATGTGGCTGCTGTTCCCGTCGGGCGGACTTTTTGGGTGGGCGCTCACTAAGTTGTTTGGAGGCTGACATGTCGGGACTCGTCTATAACGGCGTGACTATGCCCGCATACCAGGGCACGGAGGACAAGCGCCATCGGCTCGTCAGCACATGGCATGCCGAGGTCGAGGTGGACGGCGTCACGTACGTCGTCGAAATCAATGCGGGATTTGTCTTCGACGGGGCATCGGTGCCTCGCTGGCTCTGGTGGCTGTGCGGAGATCCGATGGAAGTGCCGCGCGTCGCTGCCGCACTTGCGCACGATTTCCTCTACCGAGCTCACCTCTGCGAGCGTGAGGTCGCCGACAAGATCTTCCGCGCGATCTGCCTGAAGGTCGGCATATCGCCGCTGCGGAGCGGAACAGAATACTACTTCGTGCGCTTCTTCGGCGGATCGGCGTGGTCGGAGTACAACGAGCTCCAGGTCGAGCTCGCAAGGTGTGAGGGAATGCTTTACACCAACAAAGGAAAGGAAAAAACACAATGAAAAACGAAGACGAAAAAATCACTAAGTCCGAATGCGCAGTCGCAGGGCTGGGCGTTCTTTGGCTGCTCTGTGGCGCGGTTTTAGCAGGGATGCTCGTGGAATCTTGCGGTTGCAAATCCATCGAAGTTGAGTACCGTGGGAAGGCGGTAGCGACCTGGACCGACACTAACGGGGTCGTGCGCGCAGTCTGCGATGACCTCGGCAAGCCCGTGTTTTTCGACAAGGGCTGGGTCATGGATTACTTCTCGCACGGAGTGTTCACCGAGTTCGACAACATGCACGCGGTCGCCGGCTCGGCGGAGTTCGACCTGAACGGCTACAGGTCCGACGTGTCCAGCAATTTCGTCGGGATCATCTCGGCGGCGTTTGACGGAGGCGCGAGGTTGGCGACGGCGATCGGAGACGCCTACGTAAAAATTGCGGGCGGAGGCGCGCAGGCATCGACGGTATTGTCGGCGACCAAAAAGATCGTCCAGTACTTCAAGTCGCAAGGCGGCGACGTGTCGAAGGCGTCCGTCGTGTCCGACGGGAATCTGCTGAAGGTTTCGGACGGATCGACGTGCGTCAGCTGCGACGCCGAAGGCAACTGCGCTGCTTGCAGCGAGTGAGGATTACGCGGGGCGGAGCCCGTGAATCAGGACAGGTTACGCGGGGCGGAGCCCGCGAATCAGGAGAGATGGGATGAAGACCGTAAAGCTCGGAAGAATACTTGAGAACGCGGCGCGGCTTGCCGGGCGGCAGGTCGACGTAATTGGCCTGCCGGCCGCCTGGGCGCCGCTTGCGGCGATGGCGATCGATGCCGGGATCAGGCGGCTTGCCGCCGAGAAGGTCCCGGCATTGGAGCGCATAGAGCTGCGGCAGTACCGTCCGGAATGGGTTTCTAACACCGGATGGCAGCGCGGGCAGGAATGCTATCACGACGGAGAGTATTATCGGCTGGACGTGGCGACGCCTGTCGGTGCGCCCAGTGCGGACGGCAGCGGCTGGAAGCTGCTGCGGATGGATGAGGTCGCGGCGTTTGTGGCGTTTGACCAGCCGTGGGAGCCGGTGGAGATAGATCCGCTTGGCGTGGACCGCAACCGCTTCGCGTACCGGGAGGATCCGCGGTACTTTCCGTCGGCCACGCCATTGAGCGTTACCGGGCTTAACGAGCTTGGTGTCGTGCTGCAGGCGCCGGCCCCGCGGCAGGTTTACGTGCGCTTCACGCCGAGATTTCCGAACATCTCGTTCGAGGCATGGAGCGACGAGACGGACTACGAGGCCGGGGACGTGGTGTACCTGAGCGGCACGAAGGACTGCTATCAGGCGTTGACGGACGTCGAGCACGATGGCGACAGTCCGGACGAGGACGCGACGCATTGGGTGCCGGTGCGCGTGCCGGCGGCGTTCGAGAGCTACCTGACGCGGCTCGTGGCGTCCGACCTCCTTACCGAGGACCAGGGGAAGTACCAGACACGAGCCGCGGCGGACCGCGAGTTTGAAGAGCTTTGCGACCGGCTGTACGAGGGGATGGGCGAGTCGCGCATCCGCACTGGCCGGTTCGTTTAAGAACACACAGAAAAAGAAAGGAAACTGAAAATGCCATTCGCATATGCGATGCAGGGGCTTAACGACGGCGACGCCGTGAAGCGCCAGGGGTGGGCCGGATACGTCAAGAAGACGGTGACGAACGCCGAAACCGGCGCCTACAAGATAACGTTCGTGAAGCGCGACGGCACCGAGACCGAGTATGCCGTAACAGCCGACGGAACGATCACTGCGGCATCGCCGATGACGTTCGACGTCGAACTGATGGCGGCAATGCTCAGCGACGACTGGATCAAGGGCACGGCCGCCGCGTTCGAGGCGGCGCGCAGCGGCAACGGCACCTGGTAAGGCGGAAAGGGAACGCCATGACCGACGCGGACAAGGCAAAGGCCAAGGCCATCGTCGACACCTGGTACTGGCAGCCTGACAGCTGGCGGCGCACGAGCTTCGTGCGCTTCTACGAGTCGGCGCCCATGGCGTCGGACATCTTCAAGCTCGTCCTCGACTACCTCAAGAGCGAGACGGCTACGAGCATCGTCATGGCCGGCAAGCTCATAGAGCTCGGCGAGACCTGGAAGGCGACCGACGCCTGGTACCAGACCATGCCGGCCGAGAAGTGGCAGGGCACCGAGTCCACGAAGGTCCGCATATACCAGGCGTTCCGCGCCGAGTCGGACACCTCCGCCGGCCCGTATTCCGTCGAGAACGGCTGCCAGTACGCCGTAACGCACCAGTTCTACTGGGACGTGGCGGAGGTGCCGGAGGTGCCAGCGTCGTCAAGTGGCGTCATCTACGCGCTGCAAGGCGTCGTGCGCGACAAGGAGAGCGGCCTTTACAGCTGCGTGCTTGAGTGCCGCACGCGCGTCCAGCAGGACGTCTCGCTGTACCGCAGCGGCGGCACCGTGTTCGAGGAGACGCACGAGGAACAGCATCTCGGCGTGCAGGCGCAGAACGTAGCCACAACGGGACTGGCGGCTTCCGCCGCGAACGGCATCGTCATCACGCGCAAGATCGTTAAGAACCCGGACTGCACGAGCGACGTGATAAACGTCAAGACCGTCGAGGTGGAGAAGCCCAACGCGGTGGTGGTGACGGAGAAGACGCTGCGCGGCACGCGGAGGAGCGTCACGAACCGCAACCAATCCGCCGCGCTCGGAACCACCGGGCTTGCGGTCGGCGAGCGGCGCACGTCCCGGTTGACGGATGGCGGGCGTTACGACAACGAGACATCCACGCTCACAACGGAGGGTGCCGGGAAGATCGGCGAGGAGTGCGAGAAGACCGTCTTCGAGCACGAGCATGTCGAGACCAGCAACCAGACTGCCGCGCCAGCCGCGCCGAATGTCGCAGCGGCTGCGAACGGCGTAGTTGTGCGCAAGTCCGTCCGCAGGACGGATGAGGGCTCTTATGACGTGACGACGCGCACGACGACCGAAACCGCGGTGACCAACGCGATCGTGGTGACGGAGAAGACGCTGCGCGGCACGCGGAGGAGCGTCACGAACCGCAACCAGTCCGCCGCGCTCGGGACCACCGGGCTTGCGGTCGGCGAGCGGCGCACGTCCCGGTTGACGGACGGCGGGCGTTACGACA
>JAFWKK010000076.1 GCA_017514235.1 Kiritimatiellia bacterium
GCTGGGGGCAAAAATCTCTACCTGTTTTGCGGTGATAATCCCATTTCAAATTATGACAGGGATGGTTGTGCGTACTTTGCATATAGACCATTGGATAATTCGGTGACGCATCGTACTGGCATATTGGCGGCATCATCAGAACTCATGCGGAAAAGAAATTGGGTTATAGCGCACGAACAACTTATATTTGAAGATGGTGGTTCGCCGATAAACATTGGTTACTTTAATGCGCCCATAGGCGACGACAACCCACGACAAGACGAATTTCACTTTCAACTGCAATATGTGCCAATCGAAGGCAAAGGCACATACAACGATTGCGTGATGAGAGAAGCGGTCAAAAATGTGAAACCTAGTCCATACAAATTGTGGACTTGGTCTGGGCGTTCCACTGGACAGTACAATTGCCAAGATTATGCAGACGATCTGAGGTCAGAGTATTACAAACTGTTACTTGACCTCAAAATCCGATGCAAGTGCGGCTTGAAGAAAAGGTAGGTTTTTATGAATGCAGATTTACTCAGGGATATAATGCTTCTCTCTTTCTTTGAAATGGGGATTGTGATAGTAGCTATTCCGGCATTTCTTGTCTATCCTGTAGTTTGCTGTCTTTGTAAAGGGGAGTGGCGTAATCTTTATTCCTGGTACGATATTGCTTCTTGTCTTGCGATGCATGCTATTTGGCTTTATGGATTCACCCATGATTTCAATCATAGAGGAGTTGGAAGGATTCAGGACATTGTAGTTCTGGGCTGTCTCTACGGCGTTCTAGTACTTTTACGGATTCCTTTCGTCTGGCAGCGTCCCGAATGGCGTGCGCGAATAGCAATGCTCTCTTTTCTTCTGCTTGTTTCCACAGCAATCATGCTGACCTGGTTCGTCAATCTTGCCGAATGTGCTGATTAAATCTGAATCTGCTATAATATCCCTAGCTTTCAACCTCCAGCCATGAAACGAACGCTCAACACGACAATCAACAACTTGGAGAACGAGGGGATCGGTGAGTTCCGCCCGAAGGAGTGAATTATGCCCGGAAACAGCAATCTACACGATTCATCACGGAACAAGCAGGACGAGTTCTACACCAACCTCCAGTTGGTCGAGGACGAACTGAAGCACTACCGCGCGCATTTCAAGGGCAAGCGCGTGCTGTGCAACTGCGACGACCCCTACGAGAGCAACTTCTTCAAGTATTTCGCGATGAGCTTCAACTCGCTCGGGCTGAAGAGCCTCACCGCGACCTGCTACGCGACAAGTCCCGTCGTGTACACCCAGCTCGACCTGTTCGGGGAGGGGATGGTCGTTAGCCGCAAAGAACGCAAAGGAACGCAAAGAGGGAAACAGCCCTACAAGATCGTCATCAACGAGGTGACGGACGTGAACGGCGACGGGCGCATCGACCTCGCCGACGTCGAATGGCTCATCAAGAACAAGAAGAACGTCCTGACGAAGCTGAAGGGCGACGGCGACTTCCGCTCGCCGGAGTGCGTCGCGCTCCTCGACGAGGCGGACATTGTCGTCACCAATCCCCCGTTCTCGCTCTTCCGCGAATACATGGCTCTTCTCATGGAGCACGGCAAGCAGTTCCTCATCGTCGGCAACATGAACGCCGTCACCTACCGCGAGATATTCCCCCTCATCCGTGACAACAAGGTGTGGCTCGGCAACAAGTCAGGACATTTCTGGTTCAAGGTTCCGGACAGCTACGAGGAGAAGGCGACGGATTTCAAGATTGACGAGAACGGGCAGAAGTGGCGGCGCATGGGCAACATCTGCTGGTTCACCAACCTCGACATCGAGAAGCGCCACGAGGAAATGACCCTCTTCCGCCATTACTCGCCCGAGGAATATCCCACATACGACAACTACGACGCGATAGAGGTGAGCAAGACGGCGGACATTCCATGTGACTGGGAGGGTGCGATTGGCGTCCCGATAACATTCATGAGTCAGTACAATCCTGATCAGTTTGAGATTATCCGGTTCAGAAAAGGTGATGACGATCGCGATTTCACAATCAACGGTAAACCAACGTATTTCCGCATCATCATTCGCCGCAAGCAGAAAGGGCACTCGAAATGAACAGCAAGATGAAGATTGAGGAACACAAGATTCCCGTGCGGGAGGTGTTCGACGGGTATGTGGATTCAGCGGAGCAGGGCGTTCGCGGATATGGCGGCAGGCTGAACATTCGTCCGGCGTTCCAGCGCGAGTTCGTGTACAAGCCCGCGCAGCGCGACGCGGTGATCGAGACGGTGCGGCAGGGTTTTCCGCTGAACGTCATGTACTGGGTGCGGAACGGCGAGGGCGGGTTCGAGATGCTCGACGGGCAGCAGCGTACGCTGTCCATCTGCCAGTACGTGAACAACGAGTTCAGCATCGACCACCACAAGTTCGAGAACCTGACGAAGGAAGAGCAGGAAGACATCCTGAACTACGAGCTCACGATCTACATCTGCGAGGGCGAGGAGCGCGAGAAGCTGAAGTGGTTCGAGGTGGTGAACACGGCGGGCGAGCAGCTCAACGTGCAGGAGCGCCGCAATGCGCAGTACACCGGCAAGTGGCTGTACGAGGCGAAGAGGCGGTTCAGCAAGACGGGATGCGCGGCGGCGGCGATCGGCGACAAGCTGCTGAACGGATCGGCCATACGTCAGGATTTCCTGGAGACGGCGCTTGCGTGGATCGCGGACCGCGACGGCGGGGACATTCTCGACTACATGTCAGCGCATCAGCACGACGAGGACTGCGCCGACCTGTGGAGCTATTTCGAGTCCGTCATGGACTGGGTGAAGAAGACGTTTCCGGTCCTGCGCGGCAAGTTGATGAAGGGATTGCCGTGGGGTATCTACTTCAACAAGTACGGCAAAGTGGAGCGCGACGGCGCCGCGTTGGAGAAGCGCATCGCGCAACTTCTGCGCGATGACGAAGACGTGGGCGACATCACGAACCAGCGCGGCATATACGAATATCTCCTTTCCGGCGACGAACGGCATTTGAGCATACGCCGTTTCTCCGACAAGATGGCGCGTACCGCCTACGAGCGACAGGGCGGCACCTGCGTGAAATGCGGCAAGCACTTCGCCATCGAGGAAATGCAGGCCGACCACATCACGCCGTGGGCGAAGGGCGGTAAGACGGTCGCGGAGAACTGCCAGATGCTGTGCGCGGACTGCAACCGCCGCAAGAGCGACGTGTGAGCAGGATCATTAATGGTTGCAAATAGGCCAAATCCGAGACGCGCTTTCAGGCGATGTTCGCGCATCGCATACAATCGGACATTCGACGGGTTCCGGCGCGCCCAGGAGACGGCGGTCGTCATCACGAACGTCCGTCATTCGGCGAAGGTTCGCCTCTATGATTCGGAGGATCGCGTGTGCGGCTATGCGCTCACGAACGCGGCGGGGCGCGGCGTATCGGTGTGCCTCGCATACGATGGCTCGTATCTCACGAACACAACCTATGCGCTGCCGAGTGGCGTCTCGTTCGGCGCAAAACTATCGCGTGAGGCGGGCCGCAGAAACCTCGTCACGCGGCGCGATTATCGCTATGGAGCCAATTCCGTATACTGGTACGAGTGCGGTTTCGACCTTTTGGGACGTCCGACAAATGCCGTAGATTCTGCCATGCTCGTTCGCGCCTACGGATATAACAATCGTAACGAGTTGACGTTTGCGACAAGCGGGACTAACGCCTTTGCGTATGTCTACGACAGCATAGGTAATCGCACATCCTCCCTCGTCAATTCGGAAACAAATTCGTACACAGCCAACAATCTCAACCAATACACCTCAATTCGCCAAGACTCTGGGACTCTGTGCGCGAATAAGATCCCGCAATACGATGCGGATGGAAACTTGACAGAAGATGGTAAATATTCATACACATACGATGCGGAAAATCGACTCGTCTCAGTTGCGACTGTTGCGTCGGTGAATGACGATTTGTCAGTTTTGAACACTTACGACCATAGGCATCGCCGTATCTTGAAACATGTCAGACGTTACAACAACGGTGAATGGATGTTGGCGCGAGTTCACTCTTTCGTATATGATGGCAATAATATCGTTCTGGAGCGCATAATGCTTGCGAACGGTGAAACGCACACCATTGAAAACTTTTGGGGCAACGACTTTTCGGGTTCGGAAGATGGTGCCGGAGGTGTCGGAGGTCTGCTCGCCGTCAGCGTTGACGGGACGTATTGTTTCCCACGCTACGCCAACAACGGAAACATCACCAGATACATAGGTGAGGATGGTTCGGTTGTTGCGCAATTCGTCTACGATTCATACGGTAACATCATCGAACAATCCGGGACATTTGCCGAGTTGCTTGCAATTCGTTTCAGCACCAAGTATACCGATTCGGAAGTCGGTCTTGTGTCTTATCTTAGGCGGTTTTATGACTCGTTTAATGGTCGATGGATCAACCGTGATCCAATTGGTGAAAGTGGCGGTGAAAACTTGTATGCGTTCTGCGAGAACAACGCAATTTCAAAGTATGATGCTCTTGGACATAATGTAACACTGACAACTGGTAATCGCAATGCTTCGTGGTGGCAGGTCGGCAATCGTTTCTATCACCAAGAAATTTGCGTTGATACGTGGTCTTGGAATCAAAAATCATGTTGCTGGAGGAAATCGGGACGTTCGTGTTACTCTTTTGCGGCTACAGGCTTTGGCTTTGGTGAATCAGGTAGTGACTGGTTGGGCATGGACAGCATCAAGGGACCGGGAATACTGCGTGGCGAAGTTTATCCAACTGGCGACCAAGGGCTTGAAGATACAGAAACTCTTGAAACTACACCATGCCAAGATCGTGCGTTTCTGGACTATCTAAAATCCATGGATGGGCGAGAGGATACATATAGCTTAGGACGGCATAGCTGCCGGACATTCAGTCAAGCAATGATGGAAGAAGCCAAACGGCGTAAGAATCGTGGAGGGTGCAAAAATGACAAAAAATGCGAGTAAGAACCTTGTGCGCATTTCCAATTGTTGTCTAATTCTTTCGTTGTGTGCACTAACAACAATCAGTTTTATTGATGTGGTGCCGGAGAGACAATCAACATTGGAGAGGGTGTTTTTTGTCTGTGCTGTCGTTTTTTTAATTTCATTAAGCATTTCTTTTTGCGGGATGATAGTGAGGTTTTCACGAAAAAGAGTTGCCAAGCGACAAGGACTGGGGGAAGACAAATGAGACTGAAGTTTCTCAGATTTTGCCATCCCTGCTTTTCTTTTCTATCCGGTTTTGAGACGCATAAGCAGGGATGAATGGTGCAGTTTGTGTTCATGGATAGATATTGTGGTTGTAAAGGTATTTGACAAATGAGAGGTATCATATGAGCAAGAACAAAACACTTTCGGCGGCGAAGAGCGAGAAGAACGACGAGTGCTACACAAGGGACGTCTGCTTTTGGTATAATAGCGGCAAGGAAGCAGTTGTTCCATGAGAATAGTAGACTGTGATTATTTCGTGGTCGGGTCCGGCATGGCCGGGCTCATGAGCGCGTTGCACCTTGCCGCATACGGCAGGGTGATCGTCGCGACGAAGGGACGCCTGGCCGACTGCAACACGAACTTCGCGCAGGGCGGCATATGCTGCGTGATGGATCCCGCGGATACGTTCGACAAGCACGCCCGCGACACGATGATCGCCGGGGCGTGGCTCGGCAGGACCGAGGTCGTGCACGAGATATGCGAGCACGCGCCGGAAGGCATACGCGACCTCATCGACTGCGGCGTGCGCTTCGCCAAGCGCGACGACGGCTCGTGGGACCTGACGCGCGAGGGCGGCCACAGCGCGCGGCGCATACTGCATGCCGGCGACATCACCGGCGAGAAGTGCGAGGCGGCGATGATCAGGCGGGTGCGGCAGGTCGCGGCGAAGACGAGGCGGACGGGGCCCGGCATCGACATCCGCGAGCAGACGATCGTGATCGACCTCGTGATGTCGCGGCGCATCGGCCTTGCGGGCGAGAACCGCTGCCTTGGCGCGTACGTGCTCGACAAGGCGACTGGCGAGATATACGCGGTCCGGGCGCCCGACACCGTGCTGGCGACGGGAGGCTGCGGCAAGGTCTACCTCTACACCTGCAACCCCGACACGGCGACGGGCGACGGCGTTGCGCTCGCCTGGCGCGCCGGTGCGAAGATCGAGAACATGGAGTTCATCCAGTTCCACCCGACGTGCCTCTACCACCCGAAGGCGAAGCGCTTCCTCATTTCGGAGGCGGTGCGCGGCGAGGGCGCCGTGCTGGTGAACAGGCACGGACGCGAGTTCATGCGCAAGTACGATCCGCGCGGCAGCCTGGCGCCGCGCGACATAGTGGCGCGCTCCATCGACTCCGAGATGAAGCGCACCGGCGACGACTGCGTGTTTCTGGACATCAGGGCGAAGGGCCGGGCCTACCTGATGAAGCGCTTCCCTAACATCTACCAGAAGTGCATGGAGTTCGGCATCGACATGGCGACGGACCTCATACCGGTCGTTCCCGCCGCGCACTACGCCTGCGGCGGAATACAGGCGACGACCGACGGGCGGACGTCGGTGCGCGGCCTCTCCGCCGTCGGCGAGTGCGCATGCACCGGGCTGCACGGCGCGAACAGGCTCGCCTCCAACTCGCTCATGGAGGCGCTCGTCTGCGCACGGCTCACCGCCGCCCGCCTCGGTCCGCACCCGGAGAAGGGCCGCCGCTACGCAATACCGGCATGGAAGACCGGGAACGCCGTCCCGCCGGACGAGGCGGTGCTCGTCGCGCACATGTGGGACGAGATACGCCGCCTGATGTGGGACTACGTCGGCATCGTGCGCACGAACAAGCGCCTGGCGCGGGCGGCGCGGCGGCTCAAGACGCTGCGCCGGGAGATCCGCGACTACTACTTCAGGTATCTCGTCACGCCCGACACGCTGGAGCTGCGCAACCTTGCGGTCTGCGCCGAGCTTATCGTGAAGTCGGCGCAGCGGCGCCGCGAGTCGCGCGGGCTGCACTACACGCTTAACTATCCACGCATGGCGAAGCGCCCGAAGCAGACGGTGCTGGCCGGATTCAATGGATGAGCTGATAGAGATTCGCGACCTCAGGGTGTGGTTCCCGATCCGCAAGGGCGTCTTCTCGCGCACGACCGGCTACGTGAAGGCCGTGGACGGCGTGTCGTTCGCCCTGCGGCGCGGCGAGACGCTCGGCGTCGTGGGCGAGTCGGGCAGCGGCAAGTCGACGCTTGCGCGCGTCATAGCCGGCCTTCAGAAGCCGACCGGCGGCGAGGTCAGGCTGGGCGGGCGCATAGGCATGGTGTTCCAGGATCCGCTCGGAAGCCTTAACCCGAGGATGACGGTGCGCTCGACGCTCGACGAGGCGTCGCGGGGCGGCGAAAGCGCGGCGTGGCTCCTTGAGACCGTAGGGCTGGATGCCTCGGCCCTGGACAAGTATCCGCACGAGTTCTCGGGCGGACAGCGCCAGCGCATCTGCATAGCAAGGGCGATCGCCGTGCGCCCCGACGTGCTGATATGCGACGAGGCCGTAAGCGCCCTCGACCTGCAGATACGGTCGCAGATACTTGACCTTCTCTCCGACCTGAAGTCGCGGCTGGGGCTGTCGCTCCTGTTCATCACGCACGACCTCGGCGTTGTGCAGCACATAGCCGACCGCCTTATCGTAATGCACCGTGGAAAGGTGGTTGAGGAAGGAGACTGCGAGCGGGTTCTCCGGGAGCCTTGCGCAGACTACACGCGCAGCCTCATCGACGCCGTTCCGAGCATAGGCGTTCCGCTTGGCGGCGTCGCGTGACCGCGTCACCTGGCGTCTTCTCTGCGCCGCGGCGTGCCGCGGAACGCCAGAGCGTAGGCGAGCATCGCCACGAAGCAGATCGCGGGTATGAAGAAGGACGCGCGCAACGCGCCTGACGACGTGCGCAGGTTGGCGTCCCAAGTGAAGTCCATCATCGGCACGAGCCTGAAGAACACGCTTTCCTTCGCGCCTATCACGCTGGCCATCCACGGCGTGATGACGGCGCCGCCGAGTATGGCCATTATCATTCCCGGGCCGCCGAGCTTGAACCTCTTCGGGTCGAGTCCTCCGAGAGCGATGCCGTAGATCGTCGGGAAGAGTATCGCCATGAAGAGGCTTATGCCCATGAGCGCGATGACGTTCGCCGAGAAGGGCACGCCGCAGGCTGTGAACAGCACTGTCGCCGGCAGGTACATCGTGCCGAAGCAGCAGACGAGGCCGAGCACGCAGTACGCCGCCATGATCTTCCACGGGGCGATCCATTTCATGGCGTAGGTGCCGGCCCAGCAGTTCGCGATGTGTATCGCTATCGCGAGAATGTAGTAGTTGGCCGACACGTCTGGAGCGACGCCCAGTTCCTTCTGCCCGTAGACGTTCATCCACGTCCATACCGCTATCTGCATGCCGACGTACGCGAAGAGGGCGACAAGGCCGAGCGTGTAGCGGGGAGTCATCGCGAGAGCCTTGAGGGATTCGCGGTAGGAGGGCATGGCAAGTATGCAGACGAGCGGACCTATCATGCCGCAGAGCATCCAGGCGAGCTTGTCCATGTTTGGAAAAAGGATTCCGGTCAGGACGAACGGCAGTGCGGTCGCAACTACCGCCCCGGCCACGTGCAGGCACCGGCGGGAAAGCGGCGCGCGCCGTGTTCCGGTCTCGATCCTTGTCGCTATCGGATGCGTCAGGAAGTACGCCCATATCGCCAGCATAACGAGGCACAGCCCGACGTAGGGGACGCATATCCACGTCAGCTCCGAGTGTACGATCGGGCGCAGCGCCTCCGGCGACATCGCAAGCCGTTCCTCCACCGTGGCGGGGTTCAGGTGGGCGAGTATCGCCTTTTGCGCTATGAATATGCCGACGATGGAGCCTACCGGGTTCATGGCTTGCGCGAAGTTTAGCCGTCGTATCGCGCTCGCCGGGTCGCCGAGCGCCAGCATGCAGGAGTTCGACGACGCTTCCAGTATCGCGCATCCGCCGGCGACGACGAATATGCCCACGAAGTAGAAGTCGAAGCTCTGCTTCATGCAGGCCGGTATGTACAGGAGTGCCCCGCACACGTAGACTCCGAGCCCGAGGAGTATGCCGGTCCTGAACGAGAACTCTTCCACGAGGATCGAGGTGAAGAGCGCAAGCACGGCGTATGCGCCGTAGAACGCGACCTGCACCAGCACGGCCCTGTCCTGGTCCATCGTGAAGATGCGCTGGAACGCCGGAACGAGATTGTCGGACATGTTGTTCACGAGACCCCACAGCGCGAAGCACGTGACAAGCAGGAATACGGTCAGCCGCGAGTTCTTCATTCAGTCTTCTCCTTTTCCTTCGGGACGCCAACGGACGGGATTATCCTTATGCGGAGCAGGTGCGTTCCGCCGGCCGGCAGGGAAACCGTGCCGCCGGTGCCGATGACGATCGGCTCGATGCAGACGAAACGCCGCCACGAGTCGCCTGGAACGGTTCCGGGACACAGCTTTTCCGGGCCTGGGTTCCAGACGTTCACGGCATCCGCGCCGGAGAACTCCACTGAGACGCGCCGCGCCGGTTCGGAGAGCCTGAAGGCGGCCTCGGCGCTTGCGTTGACGCGGAAGATGCGGTCCAGGTAGTTCGTGACGGCGATTACGCCCCGCCAAGTCCCGTTCGTCGGGCTGGGGCAGCTCGGATCGTCCTCGAAGGCGAGCCCGTCCGCCCCGTGCACGAGCACGTCGTCCCTTTCCGACACGCGGAAGTAAGGGTGCAGCCCTGCGGAGAAGGCCAGTTCGTTCGTGCCGGCGTTGCGGGTCTCAAGCGCCACTTCGAGCGCGTCCGGCGAAAGGGCGGCGCGAAAGTGGAGGACTGCGCCGGCCGTGGCGAGGCGCAGCACCAGGTTCGTTCGCGAGGCGCTTTGCGTCTCGAATCCGCCGCGCCACGCCGTGCCGTGGATCGCGCCGTCCGCGTTCACGCCGAACCAGGGCCAGCACACCGGCATGCCGCCGTGCGCCCAGTCGGGCGCGTCCATCTGCGGCGGATCGTCGTTCCAAAGCGTCTCTTCGCCTCCGATGCGGAACGACAGCACCCTCGCTGTCGCCGTGTCAACGGCGCAGGCGGCGTTTCCTGACGCGAGCCGCACAACGCCGGCTGCGCCTGCGCACGGCGACAGGGCCGCGACAATCGCCGCGAAGGGCAGCGCGTTCCATGCTTTTCTCATGGCGGATATTCTACTAAATCCGCCTTCGCGCTTCAATCCGCAGGCACGGCTGGCTTTGTTTTGATATAATTAGCGGCATGGAAGACAACATTGCAAGTCGCGTCACGCGGTGGACGCAGAAACTCCTGGACCTTTCGCTCAGAAACAGGCTGCTTAACGCCAGGGATTCGAAACAGCTGCTTCCTCTCGCGGCGGATTCGCTCGCTGCGCTCGAAGACCGCCTTTCGTCGGACCGTCCGGTCGCGATAGAGTCGGCCGGTGCGCGGAAGGCTTCGGCCGATGCGCTCGTCACGACGCTCTCCGGGGACGATGCCGGCCGCCGCCTTAAGGAACTGTACCGCCTCGCCAAGACCGACCTTGAGGAGAGCGGCGTCAACGCGCTCTATCTCGCACTCGGCTTCCTGGCTTGGCGACAGAAGGGCGCGAACGCGAAGGAGTACCGCGCGCCCATCCTTCTCATGCCGGTTCGCCTGACGCGCCGGAACGTGCGGGAAGGCTATTCCGTCTCGCGCCTGGACGAGGACACCGCGCTCAACGCTACGCTCGTGGAGTTTCTTCGAGTGGAGTTCGGGATTTCCGTCGAGGGCGTCGATCCTCTCCCCGAGGACGATTCCGGCGTGGACGTTGGAAAGGTGCTTGAGGCGTTCCGCAAGGCGACGTGCGGCATGGACGGCTGGTCGGTCGCGCAGGACGCCGCGCTCGGGCACTTCTCGTTCGGCAAGTTCGTCATGTGGAAGGACCTCTCGTCCCGCGCCGACCGCCTTGCCGCGCATCCCCTGGTCGCGCATCTCATGAAGGGCGGCGGCGACTACGACGACGGGGTCTCGGTCTTTCCGCCGGAGGACGTCGCCGCGCATGTCAGGTACGGGGAGCTCTTCACGCCGCTCTCCGCCGACTCGTCGCAGCTCGCGGCGGTCCTGTACTCGGCGGCCGGCAAGTCGTTCGTCCTGCACGGTCCGCCCGGCACCGGCAAGTCGCAGACCATAACGAACCTCATAGCGCACAACCTCGCGCTAGGACGCAAGGTGCTCTTCGTCTCCGAAAAGAAGGCCGCTCTCGACGTGGTCCACCGCAGGCTTTCGTCCATCGGGCTCAAGCCGTTCTGCCTGGAGCTTCATTCCAACAAGTCCGGCAAGGCCGAGGTCCTTGCGCAGTTCAAGGAGGCCCTTGACTTCGCGGACAGGGGCGTTCCCAACGAGTGGAGCAGGACCGTGGAGCGGATCGCCGGCTGCCGTGCCGAACTGGACGCGCCGGTTGCGGCGCTGCACAGGCGTCAGCCCAACGGGCTTACGGCCTACGACTGCTTCGCGTCCAGGATCGCCGGCGGGCCGAAGGTCTTTCCGGTGACGGGTGCGAAATGCTCTGGCCGGACGGAGCGCGAAGTCGTGGAAGCGCGCGAGCGCGTCGTCCGCGCCGCCGCCGACTGGCGCGGCACGACGCCCGAGGCGTTCGCCGCGCTCGGCGTAGTCAGTGCGTTCCAGTGGAATCCGGCGGCCGAGGAGGAGATGCGGGGCAGGCTTGCCGCGCTTCGGGCGAAGGGGAGCTTCGCGCGCGGACTCTCCGTGCTGTTCGGCGCAGGGGGAGCGGTGCGGTTCGCGGACGGCGGCGCGCGGCGGCTGGACGGCTTCCGCGCCGACTTCGCCGCGAAGCTAGACGCGGCGATCGCGGCGCTGGGCGAGTCGCGCGGCGTCATGCGCTACCGCGAGTCGGCGTGCGCCGCCGCAGAGCTTGTCGGCGGCGGGTTCGCCGCGGCGCTGGAGGGCGGCGCGCTCGATCCGCAGGACGCCGGCGAAGCTTTCGACCGGTCGATCGCCGAGACCACGCTCAACGAGATACTCCGCGCCGAGCCTGCGCTCGCGACTTTCGCCGGGCTGAGGCGGGAGGAACAGGTCATCGAGTTCCGGCGGCTTGACGCGGAGTACGCCGAGCTGGCCAGGCATGCCGTCCGCGCGAGGCTTGCAGCCGCGCTGCCGCTCGGACGGCTCGGCGACTGCCCTGACGGGTGCGAACTTGGAGTCATCCGCCGCGAATGCGCGAAGAAGGCGCGTCACAAGCCGGTCCGGCAGCTCCTGGCCGAGGCGCGCGGCGTCGTGTCGCGCCTCAAGCCGTGCTTCCTGATGAGTCCGCTGTCGGTCGCGCAGTACCTGCCGGCCGAGGCGACGTTCGACATGGTCGTGTTCGACGAGGCGTCGCAGATTCCGGTATGGGACGCGGTCGGCGTGATCGCCCGCGCCAGGCAGTGCGTTGTCGTAGGCGACCCGAAGCAGATGCCGCCTACGAACTTCTTCCAGAAGGGGGAGGCCGGCGAGGACGAGGACGCCGTCGAGGATCTCGAAAGCATACTGGACGAGTGCCTGGCGGCCGGGCTCAGCTCCGCCTATCTCAGCTGGCACTACCGCAGCCGCCACGAGTCGCTGATCGCATTCTCCAACCACAACTACTACGGCGACCGGCTCTGCACGTTCCCGGCGGCTAGGTCTTCGCCGAGGCTCGGCGTCGCTTACCGCTACGTCGAAGGCGGCGTCTACGATGCCAAGGCGAGCCGCACCAACAGGGCGGAAGCCGAGGCGCTTGTGGATTACGTGTTCGAACGGCTCTCCGACCCGTCGTGGAAACGGCGCAGCGCTGGCGTCGTAACGTTCTCGATGGCGCAGAAGAACCTTGTAGAGGACCTTTTCGAGGAGCGCCGCGCGGCGAATCCTGCGTTCGAGGACTACTTTGACGACGGTTGCGACGAACCGTTCTTCGTCAAGAACCTTGAGAACGTTCAGGGCGACGAGCGCGACGTGATACTCTTCTCGGTGGGATACGCGAAGGGACCTGACGGCAAGTTCCTGATGAACTTCGGCCCGCTTAACCGCTCTGGCGGCGAAAGGCGTCTCAACGTGGCCGTGACGCGCGCCAAGGAGCAGGTCGTCGTGTTCGCGTCCTGCAAGGGCGCGGAGATCGACCTTTCGCGAACCCAGGCGACTGGAGCGGCGCACCTGAAGGCGTTCCTCGAATACGCCGAGCGCGGCGGCGCTCCTGCGGCGGACGCCGGCGGCGAGGCGCACCGCGACCGGTTTGCGGACGAGGTGGCGGCTTTTCTCGTGTCGAAGGGATATTCCGTCGAGCGGAACGTGGGGTGCTCCGGCTGCCGCATCGACATCGGCGTAGCGAACCCGGAGAAGAAAGGGACGTATCTTGCAGCCGTAGAATGCGACGGCGACTCGTATGCGTCCGCGCTCACGGTGCGCGACCGCGACGAGCTGAGGGCGTCCGTCCTGCGTTCGCTCGGGTGGAACACGGTTCGCGTATGGGCTGCGGACTGGGCGCTTGACCGTGCGCGCGGCGAGGAGCGGCTCGTCAAGGAACTCGAGGCGGCAGCCCGTGCGCCGGACGGCCTGCTGCCGGAGCCGAAGTTCACGCCGGAGGTGACGTTCCCGCGCCGCCGCGCCGCATCCTCCGCCGAGACGCCGCGCATTTCGCTTGACACGCTCCCGAACGACCGGCTTCGCGCGATGATGGACGAGGTGGAGCGCGACCTTGGCGCGTGCGAGCCCGACACCCTCTACCGCGAGACGGCGCGGCGCTTCGGCTACAAGACGCTGTCGCCGAAGGCCAGGCAGCGGCTGGAAGGCGTCCGCCGCGTCTGACGCCGCGGTGCGCCCGGATTTGGTATAATTGCGGCATGGGGTCGGAATGGATGTCATAGAATATCTGCTGGACGGACTGGAGGCTGAGCTTGCGCTGGAGCGCGAGCTCGGCGTCCGTTCCGTTCCGTTCGACCGTTCGCTGCTGGAGCAGCCTCATGCCGAGCCGCCGCCGGTCCAGGCCGCTACGTCGGCGCCAGCCGCATCGAGTCGCGCGCCTGCTCCCGGTGCAGGGCGCGCGGCGAAGCCGCCGCCGACGACGCCGACGGGTCGTTTCGACTTTGTCTTTCTCCATGACCGTCCGCTGTCAGAGAAGGGCGTAGAGATGATGGCGAAAATCGTCGTGGCGTTGGGGCGTACCGCAGAGACGGCGCCGATAGTCCTGGGCGCACCGCTTCCCGAGGCAAGGGCATATGTCGTGCTTGGCGGCCTTGCCCTGCGCAAGTTCTTCCCGGGGCTGCGGGGCAGCCCCGGACAGTGGCTGAAGACGCCGAACGGCGCGGACGTTCTGGTGTCCAATTCCCCGGAGTACATCCTTCGCTTCGACGACGCTTCGCCGGAGCTGAAGACGATCAAGGCGAACATGTGGAGAAGTCTTAAGGCAGTCAGGCAGAGGTTCGGACAATGACGGATGAGAAAGGCACAGCAGTCAGTCACGAGGAAATGGGCTCCGGCTATCGGCGTCTCGTGGTCGAGGCGCCGGCGCTGGCGGAGGCGGTGACGCCGGGGCAGTTCGTGCATGTGCGCGTTCCTGCGCTTGAGGCGAGCGCGCTGCGCCGTCCGTTCAGCGTCTTTGACGCGGATGGCGGACGGATCACGGTCCTCTACAAGGAGGTCGGCCGCGGGACAGCTGCGCTTGGGCTTGTTCGTCCGGGCGACGCGCTGAACGTGATGGGTCCGCTCGGCCGCGGGTTTCCGGCGACATGCTCCGGGGCGGCTTTGCTTGTCGGCGGGGGCTATGGCGTGGCTCCTCTCTATTTTCTTGCAAAGAGGCTCGTCGCGTCAGGAGCAGCCGCCGGACCGGTGAAGCTCTTTGCCGGCGGGCGCACTAAGGCCGACCTTCTGGCAATCGACCGCTTCGAGGCGCTCGGGGGCGTGGAGGTGCGTCTTGCAACGAACGACGGCAGCGCCGGCGTGAAGGGGCTTGTCACCGATCCGCTTGACGACGAGCTGATCCGCCTTAGGAACGAGGGCTCGAAGTTCGAGATATTCGCGTGCGGGCCGGATCCCATGCTCAGGGCCGTGGCGATGCGCGCGACGGGAACCGGGTCAAGGGGCTGGATCTCCATGGACCGCCACATGATCTGCGGCGTCGGCGCGTGCTACGCCTGCATCCAGAAGACCGTGCGCGGCAATTCGCGATGCTGCGTGGAGGGGCCCGTGTTCGCGGCTGAAGACCTCGTGTGGGACTAGAAAGATGACAGACACCAAAGTAAACCTGGGCGGACTCGAGATGCCGACGCCGGTGGCCACGGCCAGCGGCACGTTCGGCTACGGGTTCGAGTACCTTGGCGCGGTCGACTACTCCAAGCTTGGAGCGGTGACCGCAAAGGGCATTCGCACGGAGCCCTGGCCGGGCAACGCGATGCCGCGCCACTGCGAGGTGCCAGGCGGGCTTGTCAACGCGATCGGCCTGCAGGGGACGGGCGTGGAACACTTCCTCAAGTACACCGTGCCGTGGTACCGCCAGCAGGTGGCGGGCGTTCCGCTCGTGGCGAACATATGGGGAGCCTCGGTCGAGGGCTACGCGGAAGTCGCGGCTAGGATGGGGGACAGCGTCGACGCGATAGAGATGAACGTCTCATGCCCGAACGTCAAGGCCGGCGGGCATACCTTCGGGCAGGACCCTGCTGTGCTTGGCGAGGTCGTTGCGGCGGTGCGAAAGGCGACCAGGCTGCCGCTTCTCGTCAAGCTTGCGCCGAACGTGCCGTCGATAGTCCCTTACGCCAAGGCGTGCGAAGACGCGGGCGCGGACGCGCTCTCGCTGATCAACACCATTCCTGCGATGGTCATCGACATCGAACGGCGCGTGCCTGTGCTGGCAAACGTGACGGGCGGGCTTTCTGGCCGCGGAATCCACCCTGCGGCGGTGAAGCTCGTCTACGACGCGCACCGCGCCACGAAGCTGCCGATACTGGCGATGGGCGGCGTGTACGGGGCGAAGGACGCGATAGAGTTCCTGCTTGCGGGGGCGACTGCGGTGGCAGTCGGGACCGCTACGTTCTCCAACCCCGGCGTCATCGCCGAGGTCTGTGACGGCATCGTCGCCTATTGCGAGCGGCACGGGTTTGCGTCGGTGCGCGATCTCGTCGGCGCGCTCAAGGAGGGCTGAGACCGGAATGCGCTGGCGCGAACTATGCTATAATACGCACATGGACCTGACGACGAGCATCAAACGCGTGGCGGTGGCGGCGCTTTCCCTTGCGCTTGCCGCCGGATGCCAGTCGTATTCCATCGTTCAGAAGAACGTGTTCGTCGACGAGGACGGCAACGTGGTCTCGGTGGAGTACGGGCGCAGCTCGCGGGAGCACGTCAACACGTTCGTCGCGCCGACGACTGGCAAGAAGATGGACTTCCGGTCCAAGCTCGTCGTGCGCGCCGAGCTGCCGGACGGCACGCGCTTCACGGCGTGGCAATGCATGAACTTCCTCGCTCGCGGCACGATGTACAAGACCGACAACGAGCGATGGATGCTGCTCGCGGACGGGTTCACTTGCGTCGTGTACAACCAGACGAAGGAGGACGAGACGCGCTACAAGGAGGTCTATCGCGGCGTCCTTTGCGACACGCCCGACGTCGGGTCGGCGAAAAGGAAGAAGGATGACAGGTGGAAGACCCTGCCGTCCGACCCGCACACCTCCTACAAGAAGGCCGAGGACCGTCCGCAGGCGCGCAAATGAATCCGCTCGACAACATACGCGTTGTCCTTGTCGGGACTCTTTACACCGGGAACGTCGGCTCGTCCTGCCGCGCCATGGCGAACATGGGGGTGCGGCACCTGCGGCTTGCGGCGCCGAACCTGCAGAACGGCTGGGACGAGGGCGAGCGGCTGGCGGTGCATGCGACCGACGTGCTCGGTTCGCGCGAGGAGTTCGCCACGTTCGAGGAGTCGGTGGCGGACTGCGTGGCGGTCGTCGGCACGACGGCGCGCGAAGGCCTCTACCGGCAGCATGTGAAGGCTCCGCGCGACTGCGCCGCCGACATTCTCTCGCTGGCTGCGACGGGGCCGGTGGCCCTTGTGTTCGGGCGCGAGGACAAGGGCTTGCTGAACGAGGAGGTGGCGCAGTGCACGCACCTCATACGCATACCGGTGGACGCCGGCTACACGTCGATCAACCTGGCGCAGGCGGTGCTGATAACGTGCTACGAGCTCTTCACGGCCAGCGGCCTCTACCAGCCGCCGCACGAGAAGGCGCCGCCCGCCCCGCAGGCGCAGAAGGCGCAGCTGATGAAGAACTGGTCTCGCATGCTGCAGGAGATCGGCTTCATGAAGCCGGAGCAGGCCGACCACTTCATGCAGGGCTTCCACCGCGTGTTCTCGCGCGGAGTGTTCACGAAGGACGACGCGGCGCTGATGCTCGGCGTGGCGCGGCAGGCGATATGGGCGAAGGAACATGGACAAGCTGGCGTATCTGGTTAGGCGCCTCTTGCTGGCGGTTCCCACTTTCGTAGGAATAACTGTCGTCTGCTTCGCGCTGACGCGCTTCCTGCCCGGCGGGCCGGTGGAGATGCGCCTAATGCGAATGCGGGGGCTTGCCGCCCAGGGCGGGGAGACGGCCGCGCCGACGGCAGGAGCCAGCGGAGTCTCTGCCGAGCACCGGCGGCAGCTGGAGGCGCAGTTCGGCTTCGACAAGCCGCTCCATCGGCAGTACTGGGACTGGCTCGTCACGAACAGGATGGGGATGCGGCTGCCGAGCTACGACTACCCTGACAAGACGGCCTGGCAGCTGATCCGCTCGAGGATACCTGTCTCGGTCTGGTTCGGGTTCGCCGCGTTCGTGCTCACCTACCTCATCTGCATCCCGCTCGGAATCATGAAGGCGCTCCGGCACCGACAGGCGTTCGACGCGGTTTCGTCGCTCGTCGTGTTCGCGGCCTACGCGATACCGTCGTTCGCGCTGGCGATGGTGCTGAAGATGGCTCTCTGCGGCACGGTGGACGGCTTTCCAGACGTCTTTCCGCTAGGCGGGCTGTCGTCCGACTTCGACGCCGAGCCGGGGCGGCTGGCGTGGTTCGCCGACCGGGCCTGGCACATGGCGCTGCCCGTGGCGTGCTACGTGGCCGGCTCGTTCGCCATGCTCACGCTTCTCATGAAGAACTCGCTTCTGGACCAGATAGCGGCCGACTACGTGCGCACGGTGATCGCGAAGGGGGCGACCCGGCGGCGTGCCGTGTGGGGCCACGCGCTCAGGAACGCGCTCATCCCCGTCGCCACCGGCTTCGGCCCGATGATAGGGCTGCTGTTCGCAGGCTCGATCATCGTGGAGACCATCTTCGAGATTCCGGGAATGGGGCGGCTGAGCTGGGACGCGCTTGTCGGGCGCGACTACGCTGTGTTTCTCGCGCTGCTGTCTCTCACGGCGTTCTTCCAGCTCGTAGGCAACCTGGTGTCCGACGCGCTCTACATGCTGATCGACCCAAGAATCGACTTTTCGGGACGCTGACGATGGGAAACGCACGGACACGCACGACGGCACGGCTGCTTTCTCCGCAGACGAGAAAGCGCATGCGCAGCTTCCGGCGCATGCGGCGCGCCTGGTGGTCGCTGCTGGCGCTTTTGGCGATCTTCGCGTTCTGCCTGTGCGCCGAGTGGGTGTGCCCCTGCGACCCGAAGGCGGTCGTGGATCCCGCGACGCTGGAGCGCTACCGCAAGCCTGCGGTGGAGCGCACGTACGACATAAGGACCGCGCGCTTCAGCGTAGGCGACGGCGGCGAGATGTTCGACTTCGAGGGCCCGGAGGATGTCCGCGGGCGCTGCCGCGAGGCGGCTGCGGGCGGTGGTCCGTTTCAGGTTCCGGGCTACCGTGCTTCGGTGACGGAGCGGCCCGGCTATCGCCGTGTCTTCCTTGAGCCGGAAAAGCCCGCTGCAGTGCGCGAGACGGTATTGGAACCCGAGCCGGTGAGCTTTCCGTTCCGTCCTGTGCCAGGCCACCCGTTCGGCATCGACGCGAGCGGACGCGACGTCTACGCCAGGGTGGTGCACGGAATGCGCATTGCGCTCCTTTTTGGACTTGCCCTTGCGCTGTCGGGCATGTTCTTCGGGCTCGTCGCCGGCGCGGTCGAGGGCTATTTCGGCGGCGCGACGGACCTTCTGATGCAGCGGTTCACCGAGATATGGGCTACGGTTCCGTTCCTGTACGTGACGATTTTCATCGGCTCCACGATGGGCAGGTCGTTTGCCGTGCTGCTCGTCTGCTACGCGGCGTTCAACTGGATCACCGTCTCGTCATACGTGCGGGCGGAGTTCCTGCGGCTGAGGAAGTGCACGTTCGTGGACGCGGCGAAGGTGCAGGGGCTGTCGGCGGCGAGAATCGTGTTCGTACACGTGCTGCCGAACGCGCTGACGCCTCTCATCACGCTGTTCCCGTTCCTGCTGATGGGCGCGATCGGCTCGCTCGCCGCGCTTGACTTCCTCGGCTTCGGGCTGCCGCCGATGACCCCGTCGTGCGGCGAGCTGATGCAGGAGGCCCAGAGGTTCCGCTTCGCCTGGTGGCTCGTCGCGTTCCCGGCGGCGGCTCTCTTCACGGTGATGCTGCTTACCGTGTTCGTGGGCGAGGGGCTGCGCGATGCGTTCGACCCGCGGCAGAAGTCGAGACTCGAATAGGAAAACATATGAATGCCGTCGTTATATTCGTGATACTGTCGGTGTTGCTCGTGGCGGGCAAGATACTGCGTGTGCAGGTGCCGCTTCTCCAGAAGCTCTACCTGCCGTCGTCAGTCGTCGGCGGGCTTTTGGGGCTTGCGCTCGTGTCTTCGTTCGGAGGCAGCCTGCCCGACGGCGTGGTGGACGAAATGCGCAGCATGCCGGGGTTCCTCATAAACATCATCTTCGCCACGCTCTTCCTGGGCGGCGGAATGCCCAAGGTCAGGAACCTCGCCGCCTCGGTGCTGCCGCAGCTGACGCTTGCCCAGATCGTGGTCTGGGGGCAGTACGTGGTGGGGCTGGGGCTGGCCGGCTTCCTGCTCGCGCCGGCGTTCAAGCTGCCAGCCGCGTTCGGCAACCTGCTTGAGCTCGGCTTCGAGGGCGGCCATGGCACGGTTGGCGGCATGTCTGAGGCGTTCCGGGCCCACGGCTGGGAGGACGGCATCGCGCTCGGCTACACGGTCGCCACCATCGGCATGGTCTGCGGCATCGCGCTCGGCATGTGCCTCATAAACTGGGCGTATTCGCGCGGCTACGTGAAGACGGTCCGCCCGTTCTCGAAACGCTCCGCGGCGGAGCGGCGCGGAATACACCCGAAGGACGCCCGTCCGTCCGCCGGACGCCAGACGGTGCTGGCGGACTCGGTGGACTCCCTGGCCTGGCACATTGCGATAGTCGGCCTCGCCGTGCTTGTCGGCTTTGGCATACTCCAGGGTTGCAAGGCCGCGGAGGTCGCGCTCTTCCCGTCCGTGAAGACGCGGCTGTTCGTCGGCTTCCCGATGTTCCCGCTCTGCATGGTCGGCGGGGCGCTCCTCCAGTTCGCAGCGAAGGCGTCCGGCATCGACCTGCTCGTCGACCGCGACCAGATGGCGCGCATCTCCGGCGCGGCGCTCGACTACCTTGCCGTCTCGGCTGTCGCCACGATTCAGCTGTCTGTCGTGGTCGCCAACTGGGTTCCGCTTGCCGTGATGACGCTTGCGGGCCTTGTATGGACCGCCGCTTCCGTGCTGTGGTTCTCGCCACGGCTCTTCCGGGTGGCGTGGTTCGAGCGCGGCATCGCGGAGTTCGGCCAGGCGACAGGCGTTACGGCGACGGGCCTCCTTCTGCTGCGCACCGTGGATCCGGACGGCAAGACGATCGCCGCCGCGTCGTTCGCGGGCAAGCAGCTCCTGCACGAGCCGGCGATGAACCTCTGGGTCGCGCTCGCGTTCGCGCTTGTGTTCACCGTGGGGTGGATTCCCGTGTTTCTCGTGTGCCTGGCGATGCTGACGCTGTGGACGGTCGCAGCGCTTTTCATAATGCGTAAGAACCGGAAGGAGGCCTGATCCTGATGGCGCAGGAACCTACTCCGATGATGCGCCAGTATCTCGCCCTCAAGCGCGAGATACCTGCGGGCGCGATACTCATGTTCAGGCTCGGAGACTTCTACGAGATGTTCGGGGACGACGCCATAACGGCGTCACCCGTGCTGGGCGCGACGCTCACGCAGCGCAACGGGCTGCCCATGTGCGGCGTTCCGCACCACGCGCTCGAAAGCTACCTCGCCAAGCTCATACGCGCCGGCATGACCGCCGCGCTCTGCGACCAGGTGGAGGACCCGAAGACGGCGAAGGGGCTCGTGCGCAGGGAGATCACGCGAATCGTAACGCCGGGTACCGTCACCGAGGACGGGCTTCTCGACGCGACGGACAACAACTACGTCGCCGCCGTGTCGGGGTTCGGCCTTGCGCTGCTGGACATCTCGACGGGAGAGTTTTCGGTGGAGGCGTTCGACTCGCAGGAGAAGCTGGAAGGGGCTGTAGCGAGGTGGCGCCCTTCGGAAATGCTGCGCAAGACCGACGACAACGCATGGACGTTCGCCCCCGACGTGGCGGAAGACTGCCTGGCCCGCCACTTCAAGGTGCTTTCTCTCGATGGCTTCGGGCTCTCGGGCAAGCATGACCTGATATCGGCCGCAGGCGCGCTCCTGTACTACGTGGGCACGACGCTGCGCCACTCGCTTGAGCACGTAAGGCGCATCGCGGTACGCCAGTCGGACGACGCGCTTGCGCTGGACGCCAACACGATCCGTCATCTCCAGCTTCTGCCGGTCGGCGACGTGAAGCGCGAGGCGTCGCTGCTTGGCGTGCTCGACGTCACCCGCACGCCGATGGGCGCACGGACGCTCCGGCAGTGGATTGCTCGTCCGCTCGCCCGCGCGGCGGAGATAAACGCGCGGCTGGACGCCGTAGGGCGGTACGTGGACGACCGGGCGGAGCTTTCGCGCCTGAGGTCGCTGCTCTCCGGCGTGCGCGACCTCGAGAGGCTGGTCGCCAAGGCGGATTCCGGGCGGGCGAACCCGCGCGACATGAAGGGGCTCGCGGAGAGCCTAAGGCCCGTGCCGGAGATCGGCGTCGGAACGCCGCAGCCGGAGCTGGTGGAGCTGATAGACAGGACGATCGCCGAGGACCCTCCGGTGATGCTCGCTGACGGCGGCTTCATCGCGCACGGCTGCGACGCCGAGCTGGACGAGCTCAGGAAGCTGGCGGCGGACGGGCGGAAGTGGCTGGTGGAGTTCCAGGCCAGGGAGCAGGAGCGGACAGGCATAGCGAAGCTCAAGGTGAAGCACGTCAGCACCTTCGGCTACGTCATCGAGATCCCAAAGGGATCGGTGCACCTCGCCCCGGCGGACTACGAGCGCCGCCAGACGCTGACCACTGGCGAGAGGTACGTCACGCAGGAGCTGCGGGAGTACGAGAGGAAGGTGACCGGTGCGCAGGACCGGGCGATCGCCGTGGAGCAGCGCATATTCCGCGAGACCGTGGCGGCGGTCGCGGCGAAGACTGCCGAGATACAGGAGACCGCGCGCGCCATAGGTGCGCTCGACGCTACGCTTTCCCTGTCCGACCGGGCGCTTGCCGCGGGCTACGTTCGCCCGTCCGTCGACGATTCCGACGCGATCGACATAACCGACGGACGGCACCCCGTCGTCGAGCAGCTGCCCGACGCCGAGCCGTTCGTGCCAAACTCGGCTTTTCTCAACACGACAAGCGACCAGATCATGCTCATCACCGGTCCGAACATGGCCGGCAAGTCCACTTACATAAGGCAGGTGGCCACGCTCGCGGTCATGGCGCACATGGGCTCGTTCGTGCCGGCGTCGTCGATGAGGATCGGGGTGCTGGACCGCGTGTTCACGCGCATCGGCGCCGGCGACGACCTGGCTCGCGGACGTTCGACGTTCCTCGTTGAGATGCAGGAGACCGCCGACATACTCAACAATGCGACGGCGAAGTCGCTGATCGTGCTGGACGAGATCGGCCGCGGCACCTCGACGTTCGACGGCATATCCATCGCCTGGTCGGTTGCGGAGTACCTGCACGGGCGTACCAAGGCGAAGACGCTCTTCGCGACGCACTACCACGAGCTTACCGACCTTGCCGACGCTTTCAAGGGCGTGAAGAACTACACGGTGAAGGTGAAGGAGGAGGGCGGACGCGTCATCTTCCTGCGGCGGATCGCTCCCGGCATCGCGGAGAAGAGCTTCGGCATACACGTTGGCGCTATGGCCGGCCTTCCGAAGGAGGTCGTGGACCGCGCCGCCCAGATACTTCGCAACCTGGAGGCGAACGAAATCGACGTGAACGGCGCGAAGCCAGTCCGCAAGCCGCGCCGCAAGCTTTCGGAACTCCCCGGCCAGATGACGTTCTTCTGAGCGGATTTTTTCGCTTTTCAGTGGGGGACTGTCCCCAGAACGGCAATCGGCGCCAACACGGCTTGACGAGGTTGTCGGCCGTGTGCTATACTTACGCTTAATATGACTACTTTAGCCAGATTTTGGAACTTCCTGTCGGCGCAGGGTGCATGCGAAAAGCGCGTCATTTCCTTTGACATATTGCGGACAACGGCTTTTGTCGGTGTCTTGATTCAGCATTCATATGCCTGCTTTACCAGGCAATTCGGTCTGAAGGAATGGATGCATGGTTATATGCTGGGGCGATTTGGCGTGTCGCTCTTCATAATACTTTCCGGTGCGTCTCTTGCGCTAGGATCGCTTAAAAGCGGCTATTTCACCTTCTTGAGAAAACGTGCCGCATCGATCCTTCCGTTTTACTGGGTGGCGTATGTAGTCGTTGGAGCGTTCCTCTTCATGATCTTTGGACGCATTTGCATGCGCGGCGACATACCGAAGATCCTTATGACAGTGTTCGCGCTCGACGGATACATACCGATCAAGGGAAGATATTACCTGATTGGCGAGTGGTTCACCGGGTTCATACTGATAATGTATCTGCTGGCGCCCGTGGTGCATTGGTCGATACTCCGGACAAGAGGCTTGATACTGCCCCTCTATTTCGTCATATCGGTCCTTGCCGTCAATTACACTCCGGTCTTAAGCCAGTCGGTCGTGATATGGCACTCGCATGCGAACTTCAACGTGCTTTCACGTATCTTGGAGTTCGCTCTCGGAATCTTCTTCACCCTATACGTTCTGCGTCGGCGCAAGCTGCACGCCTTGCTTGCGGCGATAGGCGGTGGGTACATCATCGTCTTTACTGCGCTTGGACACGACGTGCTCGAGTTCACTACAACTGGTTTTCTGTCAATATTCTGCATCTTCCTCATTCTGACATACCTGTTGTCGTTCGTCCCGTTGGCGGAATCCCAGCGAAGCATCATCTCGTTTTTTGCAAAATACTCCTTCATGGCCTTCCTCTTCCACCATCAGGTTCTTTTTGTGATGAAGGAGAAGCTGACGTTGAGGTGTGCGCCGGAATACGTTGTCTTCATGGTCGTGTCGTCATTCATGCTCAGCTATCTTCTGGCATATGTCTTCTACCGTCCGGCGGAGTGCCTGAAACGCGCCGTGTTCGGGCCGTATAACGAACGTTGAAGGCCGTCTTGTTTTCAAGGATGTCTTTTTGGAGGTTTCCCATTTTTTCGGGCATGAAATCAGCCGTACACCTGTGAAACAGCGAGATCACGACATCCGGCGAGCCGATTCCGCTTGAAGCCGGACTGCCATGCCAGGGCTCTAAGCCGCGCCGCATAGCGCGGCGCTGCGATTTCAGGCCGGTCGGTGTGTTGCGGCGGCGAACGGCGTCCGCGGGGGATTACTGCATTTTCTGCGTAAGGGAATGGCTGTGGCTCGGTTTTTGCTTTTGTATGGGACTTTAAAACGAAAAGGAAGAGCGTAATGAAAGCAAATCAGAATCAAAGAATGGGATATGGCGTGACGCACACGCTTGAGGAGACGGCTCAGCTGCCGGGCATCACACGCGAGCGGGTACGCCGGACAGAGAGGAGAGCGCTGCAGAAGATAAGGAAGGCCATTGCCGAGAGGTATGTGATCCACTCGTTCTCGGAAATGACGTGGTCGTGAACAAGTGTTGCGGTTTCGGCATGATGCCGACGCATGACGAATGCGAAACGATCATGGTCAGAATCTGAGTGGCTGATCAAATTATGAGCGACAACGAAAAAAATCATGCTGCAGCGGTAAGAAACGTGCCGGTGGCATTGTTAATGCTAGGTGTTGGGACTGAACATACAAAGGAAAAGGAGAACCAAAATGAAAGACGATGACGCGATGAGCGCCGATGATTTCTTCGCCGACGAGATATTCGCCGACGAGATGTTCGGCGACGGTACGAAGGACAAGAGCCCGAGGCGCGCGGGCAGGCGGCGCGCGAAGGAGTCGCAGAAGGACATCCTCGGCGACATCAAGGCCAGGATGGTGATGCGCATCTACGGCGTCCCGAAGGCGCGTGCGCTTGCCATCATCGCCGGCAGGGCCGGCGAGCGCGAGGCGCTTGGGGCCGCGAAGGGCGGCGGCGACCTGCTGGGGGACGAGGAATCCAAGGGCGAGTTCATGTCCGCCGAAGACTTCTTCGGCGTGAGCAAGTGATCTTTAAAGACAACAGCAAAAACAAAAGACAAGGAGAAAAGACAAATGGCTAAATTCAAGCAGATCCCGCAGACCTTCCTCTACAGGAAGCTTCTGAAGTTCTGGGGGAACATGGTCAAGAACTTCGACGGCGACTGCCGCGACGACGACTTCTTCGACGTCGTCAGGAACTGCTTCGACCATGACAAGGCGGTCGAGCTCATCGAGGCGGCCTACACCCCGGCCGAGCTGGCAGAGATGAGCAAGGCGCGCTCCCGCGCATGCCGGCTGGACCTCAGCGAGCCCCTCGACGACGTGTTCAACGCGCTGTGGAACAACGAGGGGTCGCGCGACAAGTGCCAGGCCGTCCTCGACGCGGCCCGCGAATACATGGAGGCCGACTGCAAGGGCAGGGGCGACGACGTCGTGTCACGGCGCTTCGGTGAGCTCAAGCGCGTGCTGAAGCTCGACGACCTCGAGTCCGAGATTCTCGTCTTCGCCTATGTGCGCGACCAGACGTGCTTCAGCTGGCCGATTCGCGTGGAAGACCGCGAGAAGCCCATGTACTACGCGATGGCGCTCGACCGCTCCTACGACGAGGTGACGCGGGCGATGACCCCGCAGGGCAAGCTGCTGAAGCTCGGCCTCCTGGACAACGACTACGACTTCAGCCGCCGCACCCTCGGCGGGTTCATGGACGGCACCTCCAAGGAGACCATCGAGCGGCGCTTCTACGCGAAGAGCGAGGGGAAGGACGTCCTTCCGTGGGAGTTCTTCGGCGACCTCTCGGCGAAGGACGGGGAGGTCCTGAAGCGCATGGTGGCGGCGAGCGGCGGGAAGTGCAACATACTCCTCTACGGCGCGCCGGGGACGGGGAAGACGAGCTTCGCCCGCTCTCTCGCCAGGGAGCTCGGGCGTACGGCTTTTGAGATACGCCAGGGCGACGAGGACGGCAAGAACATGAAGTCCGAGGCCCGCATGGTGGGCATTCAGGTCTGCAACGGGCAGGAGGATCCCGCCACGGGACTGATGATCGTCGACGAGGCGGACGAGCTGCTGCGCGGGAGCTCCTGCGGCTTCGGGCTGTTCGGCCTCTTCGGGTTCGACACCGGCGGGAAGTCCACGGAGAAGGGGGTGATGAACTCGATCCTCGACGAGATGAAGCTTCCGGCCGTGTGGATCTCCAACGCCCCGGCGCGCGAGATGGACGAGTCGGTGCGTCGCCGCTTCGACTACTCCATCTGCTTCGAGCGCCTGAACAGCGCCCAGCGCGTCGCGATCTGGCGCAACCAGGTGACGCGGCACAAGCTCGGCGGCCTGATCCCCGAGGAGAAGGTCGCGGAGTACGCCGTGAAGTACGAGACTTCTGCGGGCGGCATCTCCACCGTCCTCGAGAACGTGAAGCGCATGGCGCCCGCGCCGGAGAAGGTGGACGAGCTGGTCGCAACCCTCATGAAGCCGCACTGCAGGCTCATGGGCGTGAAGGACGCCAACGCGTTCCTCCCCGCGAAGGACTACTCGCTGGACGGCCTGAACATCAAGGGGAAGGTCGGCCTCGAGCGCGTCGTGAAGGCGGCGCGCAACTACCTCGACGCCGGCTTCTCCGCAGCGGCGGAGGACAGGCCCCGCATGAACGTGCTCCTCTACGGGCCTCCCGGCACCGGCAAGACCGAGTTCGTGAAGTACCTCGGCAAGACGCTCGACCGCAAGGTGATCGTCATGAAGGGCAGCGACATCCTAAACTGCTATGTCGGCGAGACCGAGCAGAACATCGCCCGCGCGTTCCGCCGCGCGGAGGCGGAGCACGCCGTCCTCTTCTTCGACGAGGTGGACGGGCTCCTGCAGGACCGCTCGAACGCCTCCCGCAGCTGGGAGGTGACCCAGGTGAACGAGCTCCTCCAGCAGATGGAGAACTTCGACGGCATCATGGTCGCCGCGACGAACTTCTCGAAGAACCTCGACCCCGCGACAATGCGCAGGTTCACGTTCAAGCTGGAGTTCGGCTACCTCGACGACGCCGGGAAGAAGTCCTTCTTCGAGCGCATGTTCAAGACGACGCTCACGGACGGCGAGTTCGCCGAACTCAGGCAGCTCGGGAACCTCGCGCCGGGCGACTTCCGCACCGTCAGGCAGGGGCAGTTCTACCTCGGCGACGCGGTCACTAACCTCGACCGCATCGCGGCCCTGAAGGAGGAGTGCGCGGTCAAGAAGGACGGCGACAGCCACGCGCCCATCGGGTTCGCCGCCTGAGACATTGAACTACGGAACACACAGAAAACGGTAAGGTAAAGTACAATGAAGGCAAGTCTGATACCAATGGTTGTCGAGAAGTCCGGACAGGGCGAGCGCGCGTACGACATCTACTCGCGCCTCCTCAAGGACCGCATCGTGTTCGTGGGCGGAGAGATCGAGGACGACATGGCTAACGCCATCATCGCTCAGCTCCTCTTCCTCCAGTCGCAGGATCCGGAGAAGGAGGTTTCGATGTACATCAACTCGCCGGGTGGCAGCGTAACGGCGGGGCTCGCGATTCTAGACACGATGAAGATGGTGAAGTGCCCGGTGGCGACGTACTGCGTTGGGCAGGCGTCGTCGATGGGGGCGATCCTGCTGGCGTCCGGCGAGAAGGGTCGGCGCTTCGCCCTCCCACACGCGCGCATCATGGTCCACCAGCCGTGGGGCGGCGCGCAGGGCAAGGCGAGCGACATCGAGATCACCGCGCGGGAGATCCTGCGCCTGAAGGAGATGCTCAACGGCATCCTCGCCGAGTCTGCCGGCAAGACGATCGAGGCCGTCACCAACGACACCGACCGCGATCACTTCATGTCCGCCGAAGAGGCAAAGGTCTGGGGGATAGTGGACAAGGTGCTGTGACTTTCAGTGCGCTTGACGGATGTGATCAAAGCCATGGCCGCTGGAAAAGGAGAAAAATCATGCAGAATTTTTTAACGAATGAAGCGTAAGGTAGGGTTCCGTTTGACATTCTCTGTAATTAGAAAGGAAAAAAGAAAATGAGCGATAACACAGAGACTACGAAGACAGATTATCTCAATTGGGATTGCAGATTGGCGGAGGATATTGTTGCCGAGAAAGGAAAGGTCGTAGATCATGATCTGATAATCTTCAAAACAATTGCGGCGATATTGAAAGGTCTGAATATCAGGCAGGCAGATGGTTCGCCTTATACAAATTGGTGGAATGGTGGGTTTCCTATCAGTCCTTCTAGGATCCTCTGGTTCCCTCATTTGTCATTTCGTGCTGGCGGCTGGAATAATGTCCTTTCGGGGGATGGTAAAGTGATTACGGAATCAAGAAACTTTGACGACAAGAAGCAAAGAAAGATTGCAAAGACAGATTGGCTTCCTGATGTTGAGAAAATGCGTGAAGGGCAAGCGGTTGAGCGTTGTGTTTTTGCACATGGCAAGAATGCTTTAGGTGAAAGCGGCTATCGCTTTATGGGTGTGTATAAATTGATTGATACGTCAATTAATCAGGATGACGGGTTGCCAGAAAGGATGATTTTTCAGAAATGTGCTGGTTACATGGATACATTGCCCGAGGGAAGTACTTATTACAGGGGTAATGATTTTTGATAGGGTTATGCAACGAGAATGCGATATGGGCGCTTCGCGCGTAGCGCAAACCGGATCGTTTGGCACATGTGAAACCGCATATGTGGAGTCGCGACGACGCTGACATGCCGTGCTTCTGTGCATAAATCGCTCGGCGCACCCGAGTAATGTAAAAATACAGATGAGCCTGCCCGTTGCTGGAAACGGGTGGAAGTGGTATAATATTGGGCATGGGAAACGAGGTGGCACATACGGAACGCAGGGCGAGGCGAAACGCAGGGCGAGGCGGGTTCTGCGCGGCACGGAGACGGGAGGACGCACGGCCTCATCTACGGGAGACCACATGGTGGGGCGAGGCGTCACCCCTCTAGCGACATTGCTACGCAATGCTCGCTGCGCTCGGGGGATAACGCCGAGCCGACGCGGCTCGCTCGGAGGGCTCGCCCCACCCCATCGACAATCCTTTGACTTTACAACAGCCAATTTAACAAGAAGATTCAAATGAACATCAAGAAACTAATAGCAGCAGGAATCATGGCGATGGCGGCGGCGGTCGCCTTCGCCGAGCCGGTGGTGACGGATGTGGTTGCGAAGCAGCGGTATCCGTGGAACGGGCTGGTGGATATCACCTGCAAGGTGACGGGGATTGACGGTACGGCCCCATGGAAGTTCTCCGTGGCGGCGGTGATGCCAGATTCGGGCGAAGCTCGCAAAGTCTCACAATTCTGGGTTGTGAAGAACGGCGTGAATTCAACAGACAAGAAGGTGCAAGCCAACGGCACCTACAAGTTGCTCTGGGACGCAAAGGCGGACCTTGGGCAGGTGGCCTACAACAACATGGTCATGCGAGTCACGGTCATAGATCATGACATGATTCAACTTTGGGAGGGCGGGCCGTACTGGGCCGATACGAACATCGGTGCGGAGAATCCAGAAGACTACGGCTACTATTTCTGGTGGGGGGATAATACTGTGGGCTATACTCGAAGCGGGGGAACGTTGGTGTCGAGCGCGGGGCAGCAAATGAGCAGCAGCCCGTTTTCATCATCTTTGTGCCCGACCTACGACAAGAACAATTCAGCGCTTCAGTCTGCGGGCTATATAGACTCGACCAGCAACCTTGTGCCAGCGCATGACGCGGCGCATGTTCACTGGGGCGGCAACTGGCGCATGCCGACGTACGCGGAGTTTTCAGCTCTCATCAACAATTGTACTACCACATGGACGACCCAGAACGGCGTCTATGGGCGACTGGTCACTGGCAAAGGCGCTTATGCGGATCGGAGCATATTTCTTCCGGCTGCCGGCTACGGCTACGTCTCGATCCTCGACTACGCCGGCTGGTACGGCTACTACTGGTCCTCTACGCCGGATTCGGTCAATTCGGACCGCGCGTGGAGCCTCAGCTTCAATTCGAGCGGCTTCAGCCGGGACAGCCACTACCGCTGCTACGGTCAGTCTGTCCGTCCGGTTAGAGGATTTGCCGAATAGCGCGCGAATTGCGCGCGTATCCGATTCATTCAATTCATTCTGCTATGGCGTCATTCGAGCAGCGTGAAGATAGTAGAACGGGCTGCCAGCCCGTTCAAGATGAGGCTGTAACGAACGCGCGGGCCGCGCGTTCTACTACAGCCGCGCGCTGCACTACGCCTAGTAGAAGTAGAACGGGCAGCTTGCCCGTTCACGATGAGGGTATGCTCGCCCGTTCGATCAAAGAAAATTTAAAGTGATTGGAGGTGCAAGATGAAGATGACGAAAACAATTCTTACGATTGCGGTGGCACTTGCCGCGACGGCGGTGCTGGCAGGCGATTCCGCGTCGTTCCGGCTGGATACTTCAACATCGCCCGTAGGAGATTCGATCTCCATCTCGTGGGATGCGTCGTGGATTGGCGGAGAAGTGAACGCGACGGTGGTGATCGCCGACAACGGCATGGAAATAAAGCGCACAACGGGTACGGGCGAGTTCACGCATACGTTTTCAGGCGATAACCGACATGATCTCACCTACACGACCTACATCGGCGGTGTGGAGCAGCCCGAGGTCTATGCGGTCACGGCCTATACGAAATATGAGGTTACTTTTGACGCAAATGGCGGAAGTGCTGACGAATCAATCCGTTACGTGACGCCAGGCAACGCGGTCGGCACGCTTCCAACTTCTACGCGGACGGGCTACACGTTCAAAGGCTGGTGGACGGATGCGAATGGCGGCACGCAAATCACCGCATTGACGATCGTGTCCGGCCATATGACGTGCTATGCGCATTGGAAGGTGAACACGTACACAGTGACGTTTAACGCTAATGGGGGGACGGGTGGCACAACTTCTGTAACCCGGGATTATGGGCAAACCATCGGCACACTTCCCATGCCTGCGCGTGCGGGGTGCGCGTTCGCGGGCTGGTGGACGTCTGCGAGCGGCGGGACGCAGATTTCCTCTTCGACGAAGGTGACAAGCAACGTGACTTATTATGTACACTGGATGGCGACGGTGATGCTGAACGCAAACGGGGGTACCGTAGATACGGCCACTGTAGTTCGAGAATGTGGTCAAGCTGTCGGCACTCTTCCTACGCCGACACATACTGACTACAATACGTTTGCGGGCTGGTGGACGGCGGCAAGCGGCGGGACGCAGATTTCCGCATCGACGATCGTGAGTGGTGATGTGACATACTACGCGCGCTGGAAGAACATGTATACGGCGACTTTCAACGCAAACGGTGGGACTGGCGGCATCACTAAGACGCAAGAATATGGGACGAGTCTGACAGCGCCGACGGTGACAAGAACTGGCTATACCTTCACGGGGTGGTCGCCGTCCGTGCCATCGACGATGCCCGCCGGGAACACGACGTACACGGCGCAGTGGAAGATTAACCAGTACACGGTGACGTTCGATGCGAACAGTGGGACGGGTGGCAAGAGCGGGAAACAGGATTACGGTTCGGCGATTGTCGCGCCGACGGTGACAAGAGAATGGTTTAATTTCATGGGCTGGTCGCCGGCGGTTGCGGCGAAAGTTCCGGCGAATGATGTAACATATACGGCGCAGTGGCGGCGGTGGGGCGATTCAATTTCCGCTTCGGAGATGGGTGGCAAGACGATGCGCGAGCTCTATCCCGACGACTATGCACACATGACGACGATGGTGCTGGAGGAGGGCATAACGGAACTGCCAACGGGGTTCTTCGAAAATTGCGACAACGTGGAATTCGTGACGTGGCCTTCGACTCTCGTGGAGTTCGGAATCGACGACCTGCCGCCTAAAATAAAAGCAACGGTGAAAGGCAAGTATGATGCAAATGGTTTCTTGATCTACAACAACTGGATTCTTGACTACCAGTACCGCGACGCGGCGGCTGTTACGATTCCGAATGGGATCGTCGGCGTCGGGCGCGGGGCGTTCGCCGAGATGTTCGACCTTGAGACGGTGACGATGCCGGAGTCGCTCAAGTGCATCGCGAGTGGTGCGTTCGCGGACTGCTCGTGGATCCAGAACCTGCAGTTCATGTCCGGCCTCAGGCACGTCGGCCCGATGGCGTTCAAGGGCTGCTCGTCCCTGCTGGGGGCATCATTCGCCGATGGCGTGGAGCATATCGGCGAAAGCGCGTTCGAAGGCTGCTGGCAGATGAAGTCGGTGCGCCTGCCGTACACAGTCGGCTACATCGGCGCAGGAGCGTTCTCAGGGTGCAACGCGATCCGCGGCGTTTCCGTGCCCACGCATGTGAAGACGATGCAGACGCTGTTCCCGGCATCCTACTGGCAGATCGAGACGGCCGAGGTCGCCGAGGGCGAGACGATGGTGATGGACGACATGTTCAAGGGCTGCGTCGCGCTGAGGGGCGGCGCCACGCAGACGGACATGTCGATGATCCCGAACACCGTTACGAACATCGGCGCGCGGGCGTTCCAGGGCTGCACGTCGCTTACGGCGTTCGTCGTGCGGGACAGCGTGACAGCAATCGGCGAGTCCGTCTTCCAGGGCTGCTCCTCGCTCTGGAACGTGACGCTCTCGCGGAGCCTGACGGAGATCCCCGACTATGCCTTCTACGGGTGCTCCATGCTGGAGACGATGGTCGTGCCTGAAAACGTTTCCTATCTTGGCAATCGGTTCTTCAGCGGACGCACCAATCCGATTCAGGGGCAGGTAATAGAGAACGCGCTCTACTACCTCTGCGCCAACGCGCCGGACTGCCATGCGTCAGCCTACGCGGCGATTGCCGGCAACATGACCACGTACGTGCTGCAGGACTCGCGCAGCTGGGACGGACGGCAGGGGTCGCGCGTATTGCCGCAGTCGTGGAACGGCTACGACATCACCTACTGGACGCCCCTGCGCTACGACGTGACGTTCGACGCGAACGGCGGGCGGTTCGACTCGATGGGCGGCTCCACGTGGAGCGAGCAGCAGATTACCGATACGACGTATGCCCTGCCATCTACAGAGCCGGTGCGGCCTGGCTGGGCGTTCGAGGGGTGGTGGACGGAGCAGACCGGAGGCGCTGAGGTGCGGTACACGACGCTCGTCACGGCCACGCGGACGCATACGATCTACGCCCACTGGCGCTCGCTCGGGAACAAGATGACGGTCACGTTCAACTCGAACGGCGGTACGGTCGTCGTGCCGGGCACGCAGGACTACGTGCCGGGGCAGACGTTCGGCCAGTTCCCCGCGCCGACGCGGCGCGGCTACACGTTCCAGGGGTGGTGGACGGAGGCCGTCAACGGCATCCGCATGACGGAGGCGACGGCGGTGCCGGCGGCGGACATGGAGCTTTTCGCGCACTGGAAGCCGATTACCTACTACGTGCGCTTCCATGCGAACGGAGGAACGGGCACGATGGCGAACCAGGTGTTCACGTACGATGTGCGGCAGGCATTGGCTACACATGCGTTTACGCGCACCGGGTTCGCGTTCTCAGGCTGGGCGACGACGCCAAGCGGACAGGTGCGCTATGCCGAGAACGCAACCGTGGTGAACCTGGAGGAGGTTCAGGATCGCATAGTTGACCTCTATGCCGTCTGGTCTGGCGTCGGCTATTCGGTGCGCTTCGACTCCAACGGTGGAACCGGCATCATGGACAACCAGACGATCCGCGTCGGCGAGACCCAGAACCTCTGGCCGTGCGTGTTCGCTCGGGCGGGGTACGTGTTCGCGGGGTGGGCGCTTTCGCCCACGGACGCGGAGGCGAACAGAGTCGCCTATTTCGACGGCGAGGCGGTGAAGGACCTCGCGACGTCCAACGGCGCAACGGTGCCGCTTTATGCGGTGTGGGTGGTGCCGGGCCGGACAGTCCGCATCACCTTCAATGCGAACGGCGGCAGCGTGTCGCCCGACTATTGGAACTGCGTGGTCGGCACGGAGGTCGAGTCGTTCCCGACGCCGACGCGCCCCGGCTTCACTTTCGCGGGCTGGTGGACGGCGGCAAGCGGTGGAACGCAGGTAACGTCCATCGCCAATGTGACGAGCGCCCAGACGTTCTACGCCCATTGGACGGGGAATGGCGGCGTCGATCCCGGCGATAACTCCTGCACGGTGACGTTCAACGCGAACGGCGGCAGCATGTCGCCTACCTCCCGGACCGTGGTCTTGGGCACGGCTGTCGGCACGCTTCCCACGCCGACGCGCACCGGCTATGCCTTTGCGGGATGGTGGACGGCTGCGAACGATGGCTCAAAGGTCGCCTCAAGCACGATCGTAAGGAGCAGCGTGACGTTTTACGCGCATTGGACGGCGGAGGAGCCGAGCCCCGTCGACGAACCGGTAACGACCTATACCGTCAAGTTCAACGCCAACGGCGGCAGCGTGTCGCCCACGTCGCGGAAGGTGGCGTCCGGCGAGGCCGTCGGCTCGCTGCCCAAGGCGACGCGCAAGGGCTACACGCTCAAGGGCTGGTACACGAAGAAGAGCGGCGGGTCGAAGATAAAAACCACGACAAAGGTGACGAAGAGCGTAACGTACTATGCCCGCTGGACGGCGAACAAGTACAAGATCAAGTTCGACAAGAACGGCGGCAAGGGCACGATGAAGACGCTTTCCGCGACCTACGGCAAGAGCGTCACGCTCACGTCCAACGCATTCAAGAAGTCGAAGTACAAGTTCACGGGCTGGGCTAAGAAGAAGGGCGGCAAGGTGTCATACAAGAACAAGGCGAAGGTGAAGAACCTTACGTCGAAGAGCGGCAAGACGGTTACGCTCTACGCCGTGTGGAAGAAGGCGAAGTGATGTAGCAAAGGTCCGGAAAGTTGCAGAAAACGGCGAAATCGCGGCGAAAGAGGGCCGTTGAAAAATTCGTAATTTTCCCCCTTGCGCGATAACTGCGCAATATGCTATACTATACAAACATTCGACCACTCTAAAAACAGAGTAAACACAAATGAAAGTACGTAGTTCCGTTCGTCGCATCTGCGAGAACTGCCGCATCATTCGCCGCAAGGGAGTGGTGCGCGTGATCTGCACAAACCCGCGTCACAAGCAGTGCCAGGGCTAAGAAAGAGGTAAAGACAACTATGCCGAGAATGATGGGTGTGGATGTCCCGGGGAAGAAGCACATTCGCTTCGCGCTCCGCTACATTCACGGAATAGGGCCGAAGCGCGCAGACGAAGTTCTGGCGGCGACCGGGGTTGACCCGATGAAGAAGGCCGATGACGTGACGCAGAACGAGATCCATGCGATCACGACGTACATTCAAGACCATTATCGCGTGGAAGGCGACCTTCGCCGCGAGGTGTCGCAGAACATCCGCCGCCTGATCCAGATCGGGTCGTACCGCGGGTTGCGCCACAAGAAGGGGCTGCCGGTGCGCGGGCAGCGCACGAAGACCAACGCCCGTACGCGCAAGGGCGGCAAGCGCGTCTCCATCGCGCTGCCGAAGCAGGCGGGCCGCTAAGGCGCCCTGAGCCAAGGAGTTTTCCATCATGAGCGAAGAAGTCAAGAAGGAAGCCGCCCCGGCGGCGCCTGCGGCTCCGGCCGCTGAAGGCGCGGCGCCGGCGGAGGGCGAGGCCGCTGCAAAGAAGCGGAGCGGGAAGTCGATTCCCGCGGGCATTGCGTTCATACGCAGCACGTTCAACAACACGCAGGTCTCGATCGCCGACGCGCGCGGCGGCGTGATCAGCTGGAGCTCGGCCGGCAAGGCCGGCTTCAAGGGCAGCCGCAAGTCGACGGCGTACGCAGCCACAATGGTCGCGCAAGACGCCGCGCGCGTCGCCGTCGCGAAGGGCATGCACGAGTGCGAGGTCAGGATGCAGGGCGCAGGCGCCGGCCGCGAGAGCGCGGTCAGGGCGATACAGGCCGCAGGCATCAAGGTCACGCAAATAACTGACACGACGCCGGTTCCGCACAACGGTTGCCGCGCCCGCAAGCGCAGGAGGGTCTGATCATGGGTCGTTACACGGGTCCTAGGACAAAGATTTCGCGTCGTTTCGGCGAGCCGGTGTTCGGCCCCGACAAGGTGCTAGACAGGCGGCAGAACCCGCCCGGGCAGCATGGTGCCAACAAGCGCCGCCGCAAGGTTTCCGAATACGGCGTGCAGCTCCGCGAGAAGCAGAAGGCGAAGGCGATATACGGCATGCGCGAGAAGCAGTTCCGCCTGTTCTTCGAGCGCGCGAAGGCCAAGCAGGGCGTCACCGGCGACATCATGCTGGCGCTTTGCGAGTGCAGGCTCGACAACGTTGCCTACCGTCTCGGCCTGTCGCCAACGCGCGCCGGGGCGAGGCAGCTCGTCAACCACCGGCACGTCACCGTGAACGGCAAGGTCTGCGGCATTCCGAGCGCCATCTTGCGTCCGGGCGACGTCGTCTCCGTGCGCGAGAAGGATCGCGGCATGGTTTCCGTCGTCGATTCCCTCAAGAGCCACAAGTCGCCGGTCGTCAGCTGGCTGGCTTGGGACGAGGCGACGATGCAGGGCACGTTGCTGAGCGTTCCCGAGCGCGCCGAGATACCCGAGAACGTGGAGATGCAGCTCATCGTCGAGTTCTTCTCCCGGTAAGCCGCCTGGATGACAGTCAAACTTTCAGTAGGGAGGTAACACATGCCTATCCGTTTGAGCCGGTTCGAGATGCCTCACAACGTCCAGCTGGACGAGGCGACGAAGACCGCGACGTACACGCGCTTCACGGCAGAGCCCTTCGAGATCGGCTACGCGAGGACGATCGGCAACTCGCTCCGTCGCGTGCTGCTCTCGTCGATCGAGGGCGCGGCGATCTCTTCGGTCAAGATCCGCGGGGTGAGCCACGAGTTCTCGACGATCAGCGGCTGCGCCGAGGACGTGACCGACATAATCCTTAACCTGAAGCGCGTCTTGCTCAAGACGTATACGCGCGATTCGCAGACCATCACGCTCAAGGCCTCGGGGCCTTGCACGGTGACGGCCGGCGACTTCGCAAACGACAACAGCATAACTGTGCTGAACCCGAAGCAGGAGATCTGCACGCTCGACGTAGACGGCGAGCTTGAGATGGAGTGCGAGGTCCGCACCGGGCGCGGCTTCTGCCTGGCCGACGGCAACAAGAGGGCCGACCAGGAGATCGGGCGGATCGCGATCGATTCGATCTTCTCCCCTGTCACCCGCGTCAACTTCCTCGTGGAGAACACCCGCGTCGGGCAGCGCACCGACTACGAGAAGCTGATCCTTGACGTGTGGACCGACGGCCGCATCGAGCCGGAGGAGGCGCTCAAGACCGCAGGCGCGGTGCTGCGCCGCCATCTCGACGTGTTCGTCGACTACGCCGGCGCCGAGACCCTGGAGTTCGAGGACAACGACAAGAAGGACGCCGACGAGCGCGAACGCCTCCGCAAGCTCCTCAACATGTCCGTCAACGAGATCGAGCTCAGCGTCCGCGCGGCTAACTGCCTCAACAACGCCAACATCTCGACCGTCGGCGAGCTCGCCTCGAAGACCGAGGCCGACATGCTCAAGTACCGCAACTTCGGCAAGAAGTCGCTGACGGAGATCAAGGCCAAGCTCGTTCAGCTGGGCCTTTCGCTCGGCTACAAGTTCGACGCGGACCTGCTCGAATCGAAGAAATAAGGAATCAAAGCATGCGTCACCAGAGAGTCATGAAGAAGTTCGGGCGTTCCACCGCCCACCGCAAGATGCTCATGAAGGGTCTCGTCACGAACCTGATCCTCGCGGAGTCGATAAAGACGACGCTGCCGAAGGCGAAGGAGGCGCGCAAGGACGCCGACCGCATCGTGACCGTCGCGAAGAAGGGCCTGGCCGAGGGGGGCTGCGAGCTTGCCGCCCGCCGTCTCGCCGCCAGCCGCCTTCTCGACCCGAAAGCAGTGCAGAAGCTTTTCTCCAAGATCGCCCCGGCCATGAAGGACCGTCAGGGCGGCTACACCCGCATCGTCAAGCTCGGCACCCGCAGGGGCGACGCGGCGGAGATGTGCGTCCTGCAGTGGGTCACTGCGGCTCCGGTCGCAGAAGAGAAGCCCGCCGCCGAAGAGCCTGCGAAGGAGGTGAAATAATGGCTATCGTGCTCAAGCTCAAGAAGGGCGAGTCCGTGGAGCGCGGCCTGAAGCGCCTGAAGAAGGTTCTCGACAAGGAGGGCCTCATAAAGAAGCTTCGCGACAACCGCTACTTCGAAAAGCCCTGCGTGAAGGCGCGCAAGAAATCTCAGCGCGCACGCATCCGCAACCGTTCGCGCCGCGGACGGATGGAGCTCAACTGACGGTCGGGCTCCTCAAGGAAACTACAGCTGAAAGGAACATTGAACCATGAAGATGACATGGCAGCCGTCGAAGATCAAGCGGAAAAGGAAAATCGGGTATCGTGCGCGCGCGGCAACCAAGGGCGGGCGCAAGATCCTCGCCGCTCGTCGGGCTAAGGGGCGCAAGCGCCTCACCCAGGTCTGAGGAGGGGGATTGTCCACGCGGCTCCCCGGTTCGTGCTACAGGCGCGTCTTCGACCGGGGGCGTTCCGTCCGGGGGCGTCTTCTTGTCGCGTGGCATCTCGAAACGCCAGACGCCGACCGCAGGGCCGGCGTCGTCGTTTCCAAGAAGAGCTTCCATAATGCAGTGGACCGCAACCGCGCAAAGCGCCTCATGCGCGAAGCGTTCCGGCTGCTGGTGAAGGAAGGGCGGATTCCGGAACATACGGAATGGGTGCTCGTCGGGCGTTCTGCACTCGGAGGCAAGAGGGTTCGCGATGTTGTCGAGGATGTTGCAGCTATTTGTGCGCGGATATCAGGTCACGCTAAGCCCGGTGTTCGGTGACTGCTGCCGTTTCACGCCAAGCTGCTCGAACTACATGATCGAGGCGCTGCAAGTTCACGGGGCGCTGAAGGGCACGTTGCTCGGGTTGTGGCGGATCCTGCGGTGCCATCCGTTCGGCGCGCACGGCTACGACCCGGTGCCAGAGAAGGGCCGCTGGCGGACTGCCGCAAGGTTGACGTAGACTTCTAAGAGGCGGATTTAAGCTTTCAGTCAACGCCGTGGAAGGCGTGAACGAGCCGGAGCGCCGGCGATTGCACCATGCGGATCGCGCCTTGCGGGCACACCTCGTGGCAACAGGCGCAGCCCACGCATGCCCGCCGTCTTAGAACGGGGATGGCGTGCGCCTTGTTGTCGGGCCGCAGGAGCGCGTGGACGGGACATGCCGCCAGGCACCTTCCGCAACTTATGCATCGCGCGGCATCGATACGCGGCCGCACCCACAGAACCTTTGCCGCCACGCGCATGAGCCCGGCTGGCAAAAGGCTTAGCAAATGCGAGCCCACTGGAACTTCGAAGGACGAAACGTCCACCAGCTCGCCCGACAGCTCCGGCGCATGAAGGTCTGCCAGTCCCTTCAGATAGGGAACCGACGTCGGCTTGATGTGCAGGATGCCGCACAGCGCGATGTCGAGCGCAAACGGGTCGGCTGACGCAGCCAGAAAGCCCAGGCGCACGGGGCGTCCGTTTGCGGGACCTTGCCCCTCCATGCCGACGACGGCGTCCGCCAGGCTTACCGTCGGCGGCAGGACGCGCCAGATGGCCTGCATCAGGCGGCCGAAGTCGTCGGGCTTCGGGTAGAGGCGGTGGAGCGTGGTCTTGCCGTAGCCGGGCACGGCGCCGTAGAGGTTCTTCACGGCGGCGGTGAGCTTCGTGAGCGCGTGGCTTTTCACCTTCGGCAGGCTGACCACCAGGTCGGCTTCGGCAACGGGGCCGGCGACGGCAAACTCGAATCCGTCCACGCTGCATGCGCGCGCGCCCTCGCGCTCGAACGAGACGAATGGCACGCCTTCTTCCTCGCAGACTGCGCCGACGCCAGTGCGCTCCAGGACGGCGCGGATGTTTGCGGCGCTGGCGGGGCTGTCGCCGACGGCAACGCGGGCGCCGGCGGACTTGAGGTGGCGTATGACGAGCCGGAGGACGGCCGGGTGGGTGGTCACGGCCTGCTCTGGCGTGCGGTCGGTCAGGAGATTAGGCTTTACGAGGACGCGGCGCCCCGCCACCGCCTGCGGTTCGAGCAGCGCGCTTTCGTCGAGAAGCCTTGCGAACGCCGGTGCGAGCGCGTCATCGTAACCTGCGCAGCGGACGATCTGCACGGTTCGCGCGGGCGGATTGCGTAGGATGTCCGTCGACATGAAAAGAGCCTGGCCGTGCCTCAGCCGTCGAGGGCGGCGAGAAGGGCCTTCATCTGTCCGTCGGTGCCGATCGTGATACGCAGCCTGTCGCCGGTCTTCGGGCCCTTAAAGTAGCGCACGAAGATGTTGCGGGAGCGGAGCGACTCGAAGAGCTCGGAGGCCTTCGCAGGCGCGGGGGGCTTCGCAAAGACGAAGTTCGACTCGGACGGGATTACGTTCCAGCCGCGCGATTCAAGCGCGCGCACGAAGCGGGCGCGCGTCTTGACGACCTTCGCGACGTTGGCGCGCATCCAGGCCTGGTCGCGGACGGCCGCGAGGGCGACGGCCTGGGCGACGGCGTCCACGTTGTACGAGTCCTTGACCTTGTACATCGCGGCGATCAGGTCCTCGGGCCCGACGCACCAGCCTACGCGCAGGCCGGCGAGCGAGTAGCTCTTCGAGAACGTCCGCATGACGATCACGTTCCTGTCGGTTGCCCTGGTCGCCAGGCTCATGCAGTTCGTGCGCGCGAAGTCGGCGTAAGCCTCGTCGACGATGACGACGCCGGGAAACGCCTTTGCGAACGCCGCGACAGTCTTCGGCCCGGCTAACGCTCCAGTGGGAGCGTTCGGGTTCGTCCAGAGGAAAAGCGAGACGTTGCGGCGGGCGAGCTTCGGAGAAAGGGCCGGCGCGTCAGGCTCGCCGGCGGGGGGCGGAACGCCGACCCACTTCACGTCGCGTATGGCGGCGAGCGTCTTGTAGAGCGAGTAGCTTGGGTCGAGGGAGCCTATCGCCTCGTCGTCCTCGACGAACGTCTTCGCCGCGACGGAGAGAACCTCGTCGGAGCCGTTGCCGACGAATATGCGTTCCGGCGTCGTGCCGCACGTCGCGGCGAGCGCGCAGCGCAGCTCGCGGAACACGGGGTCGGGATAGCGGCGGAGCCGGTCCGGGGCTAACTTGCGCAGGACTTCCGCGCACGCCGGCGACGGAGGATACGGGTTTTCGTTCGTGTTGAGCTTGACGACGCGCCGCGACGCCGGCTGCTCGCCGGGCGTGTACGCCTCAAGGCGCCGGACTGATCTCGTGATTCTCATCTGGCGCCCGTCACCTAACGAGTTCGGCGCTAGTCTGAAGCACCTCTCGCTTCAGCAGCAGGAAGAGTATCGGCTCGCTGATGTAGCGCGAGGCCACGTTGCGCACTCCGCGCGCTCCGAGGTTCTTCGCCTCTTCGTCGAGCAGGCGCATGTTGGTGTCGAGCTTGACAGTGTTCGTGAACCAGCTGCAGACCTGCTGGTTGGGGTAGTCCGGGTCGCCGGAGAACAGCGGAATGCAGTAGAACAGATAGCAGCCCGAGTTCTCCACCACGATCGAATCGGCTCCGCCGGAGGAAGCCACCTCGACATTGACGCAGCCTGAGGCCAACGCAAGCGCGGCGGCCGCGCCAAGCGGCAGGAGGAGGTTTCGCAGGACCGTTCTCATTTCGCCGGCCCTCCTTTCAGCGTGGCGGACACCGACACTTCCTTGTAGCATATTACGTAGGGTATTGGGAATCCGAACAGCGTTATGAATATGCTGTCGGCGTTGTGGTAGACCGGACACTCGATCTCGCGGCCTGCGGCATAGTCTGCGAGGCGCGCCTGCACCTTCTCCATCGTCACGTCGTTACGGAACATCACGCAGCCGCACGACGGGTCGGCGCTGGCGTTGCCGCAGATGAACGGAATGCAGTTGAAGAGCGCCCACCCGTAGTTCCTGGCCAGGACGTGCTCGCCGTCGCCGTCGCGCATGGAGGCCTTGTCGAGCGAGAAGCACCCCGCAAGGCAGAGCGCCGCGCATGAAAGCGCTGTCAGTGCAGATTTTCTCATGTGCGGTATTATACGCCATTTTCTGCGTCCGTGCAACTGTCTGTCCCGAAAATGCAACGATTTTGGTATAATTCCCCGCACATGATTTATGCGTTGAGAAAACTGATCGCGTTCGTGTTCCTCGGCGGGATGTTCTGGTTCATCTATCAGGACCTGGACAACCTGGACAAGCCGTGGTTCATGCATGCGCTCGGCCTTATCACCGTGGTGTTCGCCTTCTTCTGGCTCCTGATCCCGATGGTCGTCGTGCGACTGCGAATCCACCGCCGCCGCGTGCAGAACCGCGAACGCTACGTGAAGTGGCGCGCGGAGATGGGCGACGGCGACCCACAGCCCCGCCCGGGGCGCAACGCCCGCCTAAGCCTGGAGCCGGACGAGCAGGTCTACCTGCATGAGAAGGGCACGCTCTATGCGACGAAGAGCGCGGCGATCGGCGACGTATCGCGCGAGGGAAGGCCGAGTGACGTGGCGTTTCCGCACTTCAACCGCTCCTGTTGCCGTGTCCAGCGCACCCACTGCTACGTTACGGACAGGCGTCTAGTGTTTGTCAGCAAGGGGCTCTTCAACTCCATTCCGTTCGCCGAGCTGAAGTCCTTCTCCGACACGCCGGGCGGAATCGTGTTCGATGTCGGCGGAGATGGCGCGGAGGCGCTTCTCGCCTTCACGTTCCAGAACCCGCTTATCGCCGCCGACGTGCTGCGCTTTGCAAGAAAGGACGCTAAATGACCGCTTCGGAAGTAGTGAGGATCGAAGGCGCGTCCCGGTCGTTCGGGGACGTGAAAGCCGTCAACGGGCTTTCCCTGACCCTGAACGCCGGCGAGGTGATGGGATTTCTCGGAACGAACGGAGCCGGTAAGACGACGACCATCAAGATGATGCTCGGTCTCCTCCGCCCCTCCGAAGGCTCTGTCGTGGTTCTTGGCGGCGACCCGACGGACCCGTCCGTCCGCGCGAAGATCGGTTACATGCCTGAGGTCGCCTACTACTATCCGTATCTCACCGCTCGCGAACTGCTTTCGTTCTACGGCGGCATCTGCGGCATGGACGCCAAGACCGTTCGGGAGCGGACGGACGAGCTGCTTGAAGCCGTCGGTCTAGCTGACGCGGCGAAGCGTCCGCTGAAGACCTACTCAAAGGGAATGCTTCAGCGCGCCGGCGTCGCCCAGGCGCTTCTTAACGATCCGTCGCTCCTGGTCCTCGACGAGCCGTTCACGGGCCTCGATCCGCTGGCGCGCATCCATTTCCGCGAACTGATGCGTTCTTTGCGCGACAGCGGAAAGTCGATCTTCTTCTCGTCCCACGAGCTGGGCGAGACCGAGCTCCTGTGCGACAAGGTGGCCGTCATGAAGAGCGGCCGCGCAGTCTATCAGGGCCCGGTGCGCCAGCTTGCCGGCGACGGCGAGCGGAACCTTGAGAGGCTCTTCCTTGACGTCCTGGAGAAAGGAGGCGCGGCATGAGGCTTTTCTTCAGGCAGGCGAAGGCGCTGGTGAAGCTTTCGTTCGTCGAGCTGTGGCGGCGTAACGACGTGTTCGCGCTGCTTGTTCTCGCCGTTGCGCTCATGGTGCCGCTGTCGCTCTCGTCGCCGTTCGGCGCGGCGGGCGCGTCGCGCTATCTCGACGAGTCCGCGCTCCTCCTGACCTGGGGCTTCTCGCTTGTCATAGCGCTGGGCACCGGGGCCCGACTGTTTCCGCCGGAGTTCGAGAGCCGCACGATCTATCCGCTCCTCGCCAAGCCCATCTCGCGCGGCTCGCTTCTGCTGGGCAAGTACGCCGGCGCGGTGGCGGCGTCCTGGTCGGCGTTGCTGCTCTTCTATGCGCTTTTTGCCGGCAGCGTGCTTCTTCGCGGCGGAAGCCTTTCGTCCGAACTGGCGCAAGGCGTCGTGCTGCATATGGCGTTCGTCGCGCTTGCCGTGGCCGTTGCGTTGGCCGGGTCGCTCGTCACGACGCCGTCCGCCAACCTCGCCATCTCCGGGATTGCGCTCGTGTCGATGTTCTTCTTCGGGCGCAGGCTGCCAGAATACGCCGACGCCGTCTCCGCGCCGCTGTCATGGCTTGTGGACCTTGCATACGCCGTCGGGCCACACGCCGAGTTCTTCGACATGCGCCAGAGGCTTATCCACGGCTGGGGTGCCGTGGACGCAGCTGTGTTCTTTGCAGTCCTGCTGTACGCGGCGTTTTACGTGGCGTCATTGCTTGGGTTTGCCGCGCTTGCGCTGAAAAGGAAGAGACTGTGAACCGTATTGCCGTCATGGCTGCCGGGTGCGCCATTGCCGCCGCAGCGGTCGCTGTCGCAGTCGTATCCGTCTCCGCAGACCGTCTGCCGCAGGTCGTTAAGGGCGGCGGCGCGCTCTCTGTCGCGTTCGCCGACGCCAAGACTATGATTAGCTTGGCGATGGTGCACAAGGCCGACAGCTACTTTCACGGCGGCATCGACATGGAGTGCAACGAATGCCACGGACATGACCATGATCATGACCATGACCACGCCGCCGAGCATGACCACGCCGCCGAGCATGGCCACGGCCATTTTGAAGGCGGAGAAGCCCCCGATCCGTGGCGTTGGATAAACCGGCACGTTCGTGCGCCTGAGAAACATGTTCACCTGGACGGGAAGGAGTCCGTGGAGATGATGCCGTGGTTTTGGGCGGCGGTCAAGGCCGACCCTCACAATGTCGACGCCTGGACGACGGCCTGGTACGTGGCGTACAAGATGATGAAGGACCATGCGTTGGCGCGGCGCGTTCTCGACGAGGCGAAGGAGAGGAATCCGGACAGCCTTGAGATCGCGTTTACGGAAGCGCGATTCACGTACGATGGCGGAAAGGGCGACTCGGCCGCGACGGAGCGCATCCTTGAGGACGCCCTCTCCATGGCTGGCCGCAAGTGCGGCGGACACCTGTCTGAGCTTTCCGAACGCGACGCTGAGACCTGCCGACGAATGAGAGAGTACCTTGCGGACATTCGCGAGCCGCGCAAGCCGTCCGCTGCGCGGTAGGTGCGAGAAGCCTGGCTGGTGATTATGATATAATAAATGCGACTTTCAGGAGGCCATGCCAAAAATGACGTCTGAGATCGAACTGAGAAAACTGGCGAACGGGCTGCGCGTAGCGCTGTTGCCGTGCGAGGCGGAGTCCATCGCGTTCGGCCTGTTCATAGCGTCCGGCTCGCGCCACGAGACGGTTGAGACGGCCGGAATCTCCCACTTGATAGAGCACATGCTCTTCAAGGGAACGCCGACGCGCACCCCGCTGCAGATAACCCAGGCCATAGAGGGGCGCGGCGGCAACGTCAACGCGTGCACCGGCGAGGAAGGCACCTGCTACTTCGCGCACATGCCCGACGACTGCCTCGCCGAGGCCGTGGACATTCTCTCCGACATGTACCTTCATGCGTCGATTCCGGCGGACGAGTTCGTGCGGGAGAAGGGCGTGGTGCTCGAAGAGATCAAGATGTACGCCGACGAGCCGGACTCCGTGGCGCTCGAGAACCTGCAGCGCAACCTTTTTCCCGGCAACCGCCTTGGGGCGCCGGTCGCGGGCAGCGCCGCGTCGCTCGTGCCGATGCGTCCCGCCGACCTCAGGCGTTACATCCGTTCGCACTACCTGCCCGGCAACACGGTCGCCGCCGTCGTCGGCAACTTTGATCCCGATGCGGCCATGCGCGAGGTTTCCAAGCGCCTCGGTTCGTTCCGCCGGGCTTCCGCCGCCTCCTTCGCCCAGCCTCCGCCGCGCGGCCGTGTCGTTCCGGAGCAGACCGTTTCCCGCGACGTTCAGCAGGTGCAGCTCGCCCTGGGCTACAGGACCTTCGGGATACGCGACCGGCGCAAGTATGCTGCAACGGTGTTCGACGCCTTGATGGGGCGTGGCATGTCGTCGCGGCTCTTCCAGGAGGTGCGCGAGAAGCGCGGGCTGAGCTACGACATCTCTTCCCGCATGCAGTTCTTCAGCGACGCAGGCATGTGGACGGTTGCAGCCGGCATCGACCCCGGGAGGAAAGATGCCGCGCTGCGCACGATAGACCGCGAGCTTGCGCGCATCTGCGCGCGGCAGGTGTCGTCCGTCGAGCTTCGCCGCACCAAGGAGTTCCTTATAGGGAACTTCCGTCTTGCGCACGAGAAGGTGACGTCCAAGCTTTTCTTCTGCGGGCATACGCTTCTTTCGTTCGGGCGGCTCGTGAAGCCGGAGGAGCAGGTCGAGGGAATCCGTGCGGTCACTGCTGCCGACGTCCTTGCGGTAGCGCGGGCCATTGTCCGCCCGGAGTCGCGTTCCGTCAGTTTCGTAGTGCCAAACGGGGGCAGGGCCGGCCAGCGATGACGACGCAATTCAGATTCCCGGGGTTCATCGACGTTCACGTGCATTTCCGCGATCCGGGAGTGCCCGAGGCGGAGACGACGGCGAGCGGACTTGCCGCGGCGCGTCGCGGCGGCTTTGCGGCGGTCGTAACCATGCCGAACACCTCTCCCGCCTGCGACTCGCCCGAACTCGTCTCGTACCAGCGCAAGGCGGCGGAATGCGGGAGCCCGGAGGTTGTCCTTCTGCCTTCCGCATGCATCACGAAAGGAAGGCGCGGCGAAGAAGTCGCGGACCTCGAAACTCTGGCGGCGGCCGGAGCGGCGTTCTTTACCGATGACGGCTCGTACGTCGCCGACGGCCGCGTCATGGAGGAGGCGATGAAGCGGGCCGCCGCGCTGGGCATGGTCGTTTGCCAGCACGCCTTGCCGAAGACGGACGGCGTGATTCGCGACTGCGCCCTGGCAAGACGGCTGGGATTGCGCACCGTTCCGGCGTCAGCCGAGGCGGACGCCATCCGCCGCGACATTTCGCTTTGCCGCACGACCGGGTGCCGCCTGCACGTTCAGCACATTTCCACGGCAGAGGGTGTGGAGCTTGTCAGGAACGCCAGGCGAGAGGGCCTGCCGGTGACGGCCGAGGCGACGCCGCACCACCTGCTCCTTTCATGCGACGACCTTGCGGCGGACGACGCGAACTTCAAGATGGCCCCTCCGCTCGGGACCCGCGAAGACCGCGCCGAGCTGCGGAAGGCCGTGAAGGAGGGGCTGCTCATGTTCGCGACAGACCACGCTCCGCACCCGGCCGCCGCGAAGGCGGGCGGCTTTGCGGCGGCCGCGAACGGCATCGTAGGGCTTGAGACGGCTATACCGATCACCTATGGCGTGATGGTCGAGGAGGAGGGCATGCCGGTCGAGCGCTGGGCCGCCGCATGGCATGACATGCCGCTCGCAATCCTGCCGCCCGGCTCGGGCGACGGACTGCGCGAGACGGCGGTTGAGGTCGGCGAGCCGCGTGCCGTGGACATCACGAAGTTCGCATCGCTTTCGCGCAACTGTCCCTATGACGGGATGAAGTTCTCCTGTTGGCCAGTCGCCGACAGCGTCGGGTCACATCCCTGAGCAAGGACGGGCATCTCCCGTACGCAGCGGTGAAGGAACGCGTGAAGTACTGCACTGACGCGAAGCCGGAGCGTTCATTACGGCGAGAATCCTGGTGGCAAACCCTTGGAAGTCTGCGAACCCGCGCAAGGCTCTCCAAGGGCTCGACAGCCTTTTACAAAGGAGAATATTCCATGCCGCTGGAATATCAACAGTTCTCACTTGGTTAAATATGGGCGGCTTTTGACAAGTGGCATTAAACGCTATAAATACGGGTGAAATCGACCGGCTCTCTTGTGCGCCTTGCACATATATGTGAAAATGTTATTTCAGGAAGTCTAGTGGATTTGCCTCGATATTTGGCAAGATAAAAGCGGGGACCCAAAATCAGTTTTGCACTCGTCGCCCTTGCAAGTCGCAAGGGCGTTTTGGTATAATTTCGGCGTTCCGTTGAAGGGCGGGTTCGCTCGCCCTGATTCGGAATGCTAGATTGCCCGCGCGGGGAGGTGAAGAACAGTAGCCGAAACCGCGTTTGGGTAGCGTTGTGAGAAAGCCTAGGAAACTTCATCACAAAAGGACGCATGGAAGGACACTGCCGTCAGTGCAGTTTCGCCTCCTTCGATGTATCCTTTTAGGTCCATCCTAGGCACCTCTCACGATGCATCGAGGGAGGTGTCTTGTTTCTTGCCGCTTTCGATGTCTGACAGGGAGAGTAATCTCTTAGAGAGATGCGGCATACGGTCCTTTCTCGCAGGATGTCGGGCTGAATACAGTGGCGCGAGACTGAAAATGAGGTAGGAAATGGGAAATGAGAGCAGGGAGGTCGGGAAAGGAGCTCCGCCAGAACTATACAAGTACTATTCTCCAAGCGGCATTGAAAGGACTGTTTTTGATAATACAATTAAATGGGAAGTTCCGTGCGAGGAGAATGATCCGTTCGAGGCTTTGCCGAGTGGATGGGACTTAAACGCGATCAAAAATGCTCCGGGGTATAGACAAGGTGATGAAAGCCTTCTTGATGCGATTTTTCGGGCTAAAGAAGTTCAAAGTAAAATTTCACATGTTGCTGCGTTTGTTTCTTTTACCAAAAATAAGAAAGATATTTTGATGTGGGCACATTATGCCGATAAATATAAAGGAGCTTGTCTCAGGTTTGACATTTCTTGTCTAGTGAAGAATCTAAAAAACGGAGCAACGCTTGAACAAGTTAAGTATGCAGAAGTGAAAGCGAAAGAGCGAGAAAGAGTTCCTGTTTCGCCTGATGATCCAACCGGCAGGAGTCCAAAGTATCAACGACATGCAATGTACTTTCTCACGAAAAAGGCAAATGAATGGACTTACGAAGACGAGTGTCGTTTGATTGCTACGCCTGTCGAAGCGGAATTCATCAATTGCATAAAAGTAAAAGACGCAAGCGGAGAGAAATACATTCTTGTTTCCGACATTCCACAAGGTGCAGTAACGGAGTTGATTTTTGGATATAACATGCCAGTCTCTACGAGACTGGCATTGGCAAAGCAAATACGCATAAAGCATCCAGAATGCAAGTTCGCTGAGGTCGTGCCTGATAGGCAACGGTATGAGTTGAAAACTGAGCCGCTTGAACTGGTTGCAGGAATTGATTCTACGAATCAGGCTTAAATTGAAAGGACACGCCCCATGAATATTAAGAAAAATCTCATTGCCATTATTTCACTTGCTACGCTAATCGCGACAGGCATTCAGGTTGATGCTGCCGTAATTAACATCACGCAAGGTTCGACGAGCGGCTATACGATGACGGACGGCAACACCTACGTAATTCAAGACTCGGTTACATTCTCCAACTCCACGGCAGGTGGTAGTGGAATGGCTGTCGAGGACGGAGCAACAGTCGTCATCTTCGTTCCGACAAATGTTACGCTCACGGCGATAGGTGCAAATGGGAGTGGGCAGATTGGCGGTGGTGCGGGCATCCTTGTGCCCGAAACGGCAATGCTTATTATAACAGGCGAAGGAACAGTAAATGCTACTGGTGGAAATGCTGGCAATGGTGGGAATGGGGTGAATGGAGAGAATGGAGGAACCGTACAGGCCAGTGGTGGTTATGGAAAAGGGTATGGTGGTGCAGGTGGATTAGGAGGTAAAGGTGGTGGCGGTGCAGGATGCGGAATTGGTGGAGTTGGCGGCAATGGTGGCTCTGGAGGGTTAGGAGCAGAAAAGGTTGGGAAATCGACATCTACATCAATATCTGGGTTTTATATTAAGCAAGTGAATAGTGGAAGGAATGGTGAAGCCGGGAATATATCAGGCACAATGGGTATTGTCTATTGCATTGGCTCAATAGTGGTAACTTGTCACTCGGGGTCTTCAGGTGTAAGTGGTTCTGCCGGAGGGCGTGGTTCAATTACGACTCGAAACAATAGCATTTACTTTTTTGCCACATGTGGTGGTGGCGGCGGCGGTGGCGGAGGAGCAGGAGCGGTAGCACAATGTGGGATTGGTTGCGGCGGAAAGAGCGGTGGCGGCGGTGGCGGCGGGCCGATAGATGCAGGCGAATATGGTGCGTTGAAAAATGCTGTTTATGGTGGTGGAGGGTCTGGCGGCGAGTCCGCTGCTGTAGATGGAACTTCTGGTGCTGCTGCAAACTCTGCAAAGTGTGTGTCCCATGTCGTGACAGGAGGGTCTGGTGGCGCGGGTGGTGCTGCTGGTGCCGAAGGCGGCGCTGGTACGCTATATGTTTCGCCAAAGGCAACTGTCAATGTTGATAGAGAAAAATTGTCCGCTACTACGCATTCTGCCGCACAGTACACTATCATGTTTGATGCCATCGGTGGAGAGTTTTCGTCATCGATCGAATCTTTGACGGCAACGCTTGGATGTGAACTGCCGGACTGTATTCCGACTCCAATGCGGAGAGGTTATATATTTGATGGTTGGAGAACTGCGATAGGGGAAGAGTACTACGGGGCATTAGGGACGAAAAGCATATCGTCCTATTCGATGACTGACGATGTCGTCCTTTATGCGCAATGGCGCTATGACGACAAATTTGTTATTCCCGGCAACACTTTTTGGACGCGAGAGAATGCCGAAACAGGCTGGGTTGTCGATCCGAATGTTGGGGCAGGAGAAGTTCTTCGCAGTGGTGAAATCGGGAACAACACTAATTCGTGGATGGAAACAACTATTGTTGGTCCTGCGTCTTTTTCGTTTGATTGGAAGGTTTCGTGCAACACGCGTGGACACTATTTGGCGTGGCTAATTGACGGCGTGGAGCAGGCGCGTATCCGCGGTGTTACGGATTGGGCGACAGTCGCCGCTTCCATCCCTGACGGCGAGCACGTTGTGAGGTTTGACTATGTGAAGGGTTCAACGGCGGCGGCGGGAGAGGACAAGGGGCAAGTCCGCAATTTCACCATAGATCCGGTACGCATCGAAACAGAAACGATGCAGGTTATGTGGGATTGGACGACGAACTACTTCGTGTCAGTGTCCACGATAGGCTTCGGCACCGCCGATTTTGAAAGCGGATGGATTGCCGATGGGAGCAATGTCGTCGTGGTCATTGCGCCGTCCATTCATTCCTATTCCATCGCTCTGTCTGGAGATGCCGAAGGTGCGGTTCTTGATGGCACCAACCTGACCTTCCAGGTCTGCGGTGCGGCGCGGTCGATTGCAGTGTCCGTCAATGAGGTGAAGCCGCATCTTGTCATCGCCTCGGCGCAGGGTACTCCAATGCCCGCAGTCGGCGACCATCTTTGCGACTCCGATGCAGAGGTGACGGCTTCGGTAGAGGTTCCGGCTCCTGCCGGTGGAGTTCGTTCCGTGTGCACAGGCTGGACGGGCACGGGGAGTGTCCCCGCTTCTGGGGGCGACTCGTCGGTCACATTCGTCATAACCGAGGATTCGAGCATAACGTGGAATTGGGCGACTGGTTATTGGGTCGAATTCTCCATTATCGGCAAGGGGACAACTTCGTATGAGCCGCAGTGGGTTGTCGATGGAACGAATCTCGTGATTCCGTTCACCGTAAATACGCCGTTCTACTCACTGTCGCTTTCCGGTGACGCTGAAGGGGCGGTTCTTGACGAGAACAGCATAACGGTTCCAATAACCGCGCCGCGCTCCATCGTGCTGACCGTGGCCGAATACACGTACGAAACTGCCCTGAACAGCGGACGGCTGTCATGGACGGCGGGAGGCGAGGCAAACTGGATTCCGCAGGGCGATGTGTCGCACGACGGTCAGTCCGCCGTGCGGAGCGGCGAAGTGACGGGCGATGACGTCAGCACTCTTTCCACTTCCGTAATCGGTCCCGGAACGCTGTCTTGGTGGTGGAAGCTCGACACAGTAGACTGCGCTGGAGTGGACGTGTTCGTTGACGGGTCGCTTGTCGAGTCGCTTGATTCCGTTTCGGATTGGTTGTCTGCGTCCACCGATATTGTGGGCGACGGTGGACATACAGTCCGCTTTGAGTTCTGGAACGCCGGGACTGTCGCGGCGATTTCCGACTGCGCCTATCTTGATCAGGTGTCATGGATGCCGGAAGGCGGCGTGTCTGACCATACGACCACGACGCCAGAGCCTGTGCCATATTCGTATCTTGATACGGAATGTCCAACGCTCCTTTCGGAGTACGGTGGTGACTACGAAGCTGCGGCGAATGCGACGGCGGCGAATGGGCACAACAAGGTGTGGGAATGCTTTGTCGCGGGAATCAGTCCGACGAACGAGGCGGCAAGGTTTACGGCAAGAATCGAAATGCAGGACGACACTCCCATCGTCACATGGAAACCAGACCTCAACACAAACGGCGTCGTGCGCACGTACAAGATCTACGGCAGTGAGACGTTGGAGAACGGCGGCAGCTGGCAATATCCGACCAATTCCCTCCATCACTTCTTCCGCGTCACGGTCGAGATGCCGTAGAATAATGTCGAGCGCGTGAAGGCGGCGTGACGCTGTCGAGCAGGCACACAATTTGCAAATTGTGGGCCTGCTAGTTCATTCTTCGTATGGGCTGGAGGTGTCGTAGGCAGGGTTTGGCGACAGGCTTCTGACGCTCCGCGAATAGCGGAACCATCGCACTTCCATCACATGGTCGTGAACAATGTAATAGATCGTATAGTTTCCGACATGAATCGCATAGTAGGGATGGTTAACGTCAGGCGGACGATAACATGGCGCAGTGACGAGCGGATGATCGAGTGTTCTGTCGATCGCGTTGTACACATCGACGACAAGCTTGTCGGCCGCCATCTGGTTGTGCAGATGAAGTTCGATGTATGCAGCGGCGCGATCAAGTTCTTCGATGAACGTCGGGCGGATGTCAAGCGTGTACTTTTCTCCGAGCATCGCGGCGCTCCTTGAGAATCTTAAGCGATTGTGCGCGTGTGTAGTGTCGCGCGTCACCTTCGCAAAGCGCATCAGCTCTGTTTAGCTCGCCAATGACAGGATCGTTGAGATGTTTGTAGGCGTCGAAACTCATGGTCACCATGCATCCATATCCGTTGCGAGTGAATATGATGGTGTTGCCTCCCTGCACGTAGTCGGCAATCTCAGCAAACTTGTTGCGGAGGTCGGAAATCGGCCTAATGTCCGTATCGGTGCTTTGTGTCGCAATCATTTATGTTCCCATTTGTTGTTTTTGATTGAGCGTATTTTATCATAATTATGATATCAAGGCAAGATGGTGGCTCAGCTGTTCATGCAGATTTGCGAATATGTGGTATAATACAAGGCACCAAGGAACGAAATGGAGGTGCTGGCCATGCAGATGAAATGTTTCGACGAGGCCGCCGGCTATCTGCCGGACGCCTGCTTCAAGACTCCGCCCGACCTTGGCATACTGCTTGGCAGCGGCTGGGGCGCGTCGCTGGAGACGGACGAGGTGATCGTGCGAATCCGCTATGCCGACATTCCCGGCCTAGGGTCATCAACCGTAAAGGGGCATAGCGGCGAGTTCATGCTCTACCGCCGCGGAGGCAAGCTGATAGCCGCATGGTGCGGACGCCGCCACTACTATGAGGGAGTGGGGTGGGAGCCTGTCGTGCTGCCGGTGGAGATATTGCGGCGCATGGGTTGCCAGCGGGTGCTGCTCACCAATGCGTCCGGCGGAATCAATCCCGCGCTTCGTCCCGGCGATTTCGTCATAATCCGGGATCACATCAATATGGTCGGCAACAACCCGCTCGTCGGGCCGCACGTCGAGGAATGGGGCGAGCGTTTTCCTGACATGACCGAGGTCTACGAGAAACGCCTCGCGGAACTACTTCACGCCAGCGCGAATCGGCTTGGCTTGCGCGTGATGGACGGCGTCTACGCCTACACGTCCGGGCCGTGTTACGAGACGCCGGCCGAGATACAGTCATACAAGGCGCAGGGTGCAGACGTCGTCGGCATGTCCACCGTGCCCGAGGCCGTCTTCGCCCATGCCTGCGGAATCAAAGTCGCCGGGCTCTCGCTCGTCTCCAACCTCGCAGCCGGCATCTCGCGCCGTGCGCTCGGCCATGAGGAAGTAATTGCGGCAGGCGAGGCGGCAAAGCCGAGAATGGCGGAGTTCATCGCCGACTTCATCTCCAGGATCTGAAAGAGACATATGAAAACCAAGCGTCTTATAGTTTCCTGCCTGTTGGCGTCCTCATGCCTGACGGCATCCGCAACTGCGCCCGCCAAGTCGGAGGCCGGCCGTTCGCTGGCCGGGCCCTGGCATGTCGAGGGGGAGGGGTTCGCCGGCGAGGCGACCCTGCCTGGCACGCTGGCGGCGGCGCATCTCGGAAAGCGTTGGACGGAGCAAGATTTCAAGACGACGATGGACCTGCCGCAGTCCGAGGCGCTGGTGCAGGAATGGCAGTACGTCGGCAAGGCGACCTGGACGCGCACGGTCGAGCTGTCGGCCGCTGACCGCCGCCGTCCGCTTGAGCTGTTCCTTGAGCGCGTGATGTGGGCGAGCGAGGCGTTCTGGGACGGCGTGAGCCTGGGTGCCTGCGACTCGCTCGCCACGCCGCACGTCTATGCGATTCCTCAGGGTCGGCTTACGCCCGGGAAACACGAGCTCAAGATTGTCGTCGACAACTCCTGCCGCTACAATTTCTCCCGGCAGTCGCACGCATACGGCCCGAACATGCAGGCGGTGTGGAACGGCGTCCTGGGGCGCATCGGGCTGCGCCGCGCGCATCCGCTGCGCTCGACTCGCGTATTTGCGTCTGCGGAGGGCGGATTGCGTGCGGAAGTGCCCGAGGGTTTCTTCGCCACGCTGGATACCGTAGCCGTGGAAGGGCTGTCCGTGGAGTCCGTGGCGGAGACGGTCTCGCCGTACCGCGACGGATTCAAGATGCTGGAGCTGACGCTGAAGGAGACGCCGATACGCTGGAACGAGTTCCATCCGAAGCTTTATACGCTCGTGCTGAAGGACGCGAAGGCCGGCTTCACCCATCGCATTCGGTTCGGCTTCCGTACCGTCGGCACCGCCGGTCGCCTGCTTACGCTGAACGGCGTGAAGATTTTCACGCGCGGCAATGTGGAGAACGCCAACTTCGCGAAGGACGGCGTTCCGTGGATGGAGAAGGGCGAGTGGCTGCGCGTGTTCCGCATGCTCAAGGAAGAGGACGGGGTGAACGCGGTGCGCTTCCACACGTGGTGTCCGCCGGATGCCGCGTTCGCGGCCGCGGACGAGCTTGGAATCATACTTCATCCCGAGGCCGGCATCTGGACGGACGGGTGGATGAGCGCGGGCGACGAGGTGGGGAACGGCAAGCCGGTGGACGGGTTTGTGCAGCGGGAGCTGAAGGCGATAGCCGACGCCTACGGCAATTCGCCGTCGTTCTTCTCGCTGACGATCGGCAACGAGCTGGGCAATTCCAACTTCGAGACGATGGGCAAGTGGGTCGCCGAGCACAAGAAGTACGATCCGCGCGCGCTGTGCTACGCTTCGTCGGCGCGAAAGCTGACCAAGGCTGACGACTTTTCGCTCTCGCACGTAGTGCCGGGGAAGGGCCTTGCCCGCGAGAAGCTGTTCCCGCATACAGACTGGGACTACGAGGACATCTACTCCACCGCGACGATTCCGACTGTCGCGCACGAAATCGGGCAGTGGCCGGTCTATCCGATATGGGACGACCTGTTCGCTCCGTTCACCGGCACGATGCGTCCCTGGAACCTGACGCGCCACCGCGACACTGCGGCGAAGAAGAACGCGCTCAGGTTCCAGAACGAGTACCATGCCGCGTCGGCGAAGCTGAACCGGCTCATCTACAAGGAGGAGGTCGAAAGCTTCTTGCGCACGCCGTCGTGCGCGGGGCTTCAGCTGCTGGAGGTGCAGGACTACACCGGGCAGGCGGAGGCGCTCGTAGGCTGGCGCGACCCGTTCTATGCGCTCAAGAAGGGGTTCAAGGGCCTTTCCCCGTTTTCGACGGTGTGGGGTCCGGTTTGCTACTTGGCGCGTTTCCCTCGCTTTACGTATGTGGCTGGCGAGACGTACCGCGCCAACCTTGAGATTCGAAACCTCACCGAAAGGCCGCTGGAGGCGGGCACGGCGTTTCCGTACGAGCTGTGCGGCGAGAAGGGCGAGGTCAGGCTTGCCGAGGCGATAGCCCCGGGCGAGGTGAAGTCCGCAGGGACGGTCGAATGCGTGCTGACCGACTCGATGACGTCGAAACGCCAGACGCTGCGGTTCGGTTCCAACGAATGGAACTTCTGGGTGTATCCGAAGGAGGAGCGTTGCGCCATGCCCGACGGCGTGGTGGAGACTGCCTATCTGGCGGAGGCGAAGGCCGCGTTGGCGGAGGGACGCACGGTCCTGTATTCTGGAACGAGCTTCAAGTCGGCCAAGGGACAGTTCAAGTCCGTCTACTGGAGCGCCCGCTGGTTCCCCGTGGCGAACACTACGGCAGCCGCGCTCGGCACGTGGTTTGACGTGAAGCACCCGGCGCTGTCCGGGTTCGTGACTGACGATTTCACCGACTGGCAGTGGTATTCCCTTTCGCAGGGGGCGACGATACATGCGCTCAAGGGCATGCCGGAGGCGTTCCGGCCCATAGGGCTGTCCGTGAACGACTTCCACTTTTCCGACTTCGCTGCGACGATGTTCGAGGTGCTTGTCGGCAAGGGGAGGCTCTTTGTCTGCGGCTACGACCTGATCGCAGACACGCCGGAATCGAAGCGGCTGCGGGCTAGCGTTTGCGCGTATCTCGCCGGTGCCCCCGCGCCCGGCACCGTTCGCATGGAGGAAAGCTGGCTCGACGAGGAGTTTGTCGCGGCGAAGGCGCCTGACCTTTCGGGTGCGGTCTATGACGTCTCGACCAACTGGACGGGGCGCGTGTTCAAGATGGAGATTCGCGGGGTGCCGCCGACGACGGGCGACGTGGTGATAGATTTCCATCAGCCGCAGAAGGGCCTTACGTCGGGGCGCGGGCTTCTGGAGGGGCGCGTGTTCGAGGTTCCGTTCACCGAAGCGAAGGACGCCAAGGCCGGCGTCTCGCTGCCGGTGGTCCGCGAGGACTTCCTTGACGGACGCCTTGAGCTGGAAGTGAACCTGATGACAGGCGCCGCGCTCGGGATCGACCGCATCCGCATAATTCCGAAGAAGTAGTGAAAATTATGGTATACTATGCGGCATGAGTATAGAAGCGAAGAACGTCGCACAGAAGATACTGGCCGCCCATCTCGTCGAGGGCGACCCCGCGAAGGACGCGGAGATCGGCATCAGGATAGACCAGACGCTGACGCAGGACGCCACGGGCACGATGGCTTACCTGCAGTTCGAGTCCATGGGCGTCGCCAGGGTGAAGACGGAGGTGTCCGTCTCGTACGTTGACCACAACACCGTGCAGATCGGCTTTGAGAACGCCGACGATCACGACTTCCTCCAGTCCGTCGCGAAGAAGTACGGCGTCGTCTATTCCAAGTGCGGCAACGGCATATGCCACCAGCTGCACCTTGAGCGCTTCGGGAGACCTGGCACGACGCTGCTTGGCTCCGACTCGCACACGCCCACCGGCGGCGGCATAGGCCAGATCGCGATCGGCGCGGGCGGCATCGACATAGCCGTGGCGATGGCCGGCGGAGCCTTTCACATCCCGACGCCGAAGGTGCGCGCGATAGTCCTCAAGGGCAGGCTGCGCAGGGGCGTCAGCGCGAAGGACGTGATCCTGAAGGTGCTGGAGAAGTTCGGCACGAAGGGGAACGTGGGCTGGATATTCGAGTACGCGGGGCCTGGCGTTAAGACGCTGGACGTGCCTTCGCGTGCGACCATCGCCAACATGGGCGCGGAGCTTGGCGTAACGACGAGCGTGTTTCCGTCCGACGCGGTGACGCGCCAGTTTCTCGTGGCGCAGGGCAGGGCGAAGGACTTCACGGAGATACTGCCAGACCGCGGCGCGAAGTACGACGACGTCTTCGAGATCGACCTCGCAAAGGTAGAGCCGATGATGGCCGCGCCGCACAGTCCCGGGAACGTGGTGACGGTCAGGTCGATGAAGGGCGCGAAGGTCAACCAGATACTGATTGGCTCCTGCACGAACTCGTCGTACCGCGACATACGCACGGTGGCGCTGTACCTGAAGGGAAAGCACGTTGCTGACGACGTGGAGGTCGGCATCGCGTGCGGTTCTCGCCAGGTCGTCAACATGCTGGCGAAGGACGGTTCTCTCGCGATACTCCATGCGGCAGGGTGCCGCATGCTGGAGAACGCCTGCGGATTCTGCATCGGCGCGCACATGTCGCCGCGCACGGGGGCGGTTTCGCTGCGCACGAACAACCGCAACTTCGAGGGGCGCAGCGGCACGAAGTCGGCGCAGGTCTATCTCGTCTCGCCGGAGACGGCCGCCGCGTCCGCGCTGACCGGCAAGGTCGAGCTGCCCACCAAGAGACCGGTCGCGGCGGTGCCGGCGCCGAGGCGCTTTCCAGTGGACGACTCGATGTTCCTTTACCGCGCCACGGCGGGGAAGGGCGTCAAAGGTGCGGAAATCGTCCGCGGGCCGAACATCGCGCCCGTGCCGAAGGGCGTGCCGCTTGCGGCGGACCTGAAGGCCGTGTGCGCCATCAAGGTCGGCGACAAGATCACGACGGACCATATCATGCCTGCGGGCGCACGGCTGAAGTTCCGCTCGAACGTGCCGCAGTACGCGAAGTTCGTGTTCGAGCCGTGCGACGCGGCGTTCCACGACAACTGCCTTGCGAACAAGGCGAAGGGACTCGCGAACGTGATCGTGGCAGGCGAGAGCTACGGGCAGGGCTCGAGCCGCGAACATGCGGCGCTGTGCCCGATGTACCTTGGCGTCAAGGCCGTGATTGCAAAGTCCATAGAGCGCATTCACCGCGCGAACCTCATCAATTTCGGAATCGTGCCGTTTACGTTCGAGAACCCGGAGGACTACGACAAGATTGCCAAGGGCGACGCCCTTGAGCTGAAGGGCGTGCGCGCGGCGGTCGAGGGCGACGGTCGGCTGACGGTCAGGACGGCGAAGGGCGACGTCGCGCTCAAGACGGCGCTTTCTGACCGCGAGCGTCGCCTCGTGCTCTGCGGAGGACTGCTAGCCAGCCTCTAGGCGGAGAATTGCGGAAAGGCTCGGACACATGGCGAAGACTAAAGCTAAGAACCCGCGAATACTTATCGTCACCCCGGAGATCACGTATCTGCCGGAGGGCATGGGCAACCTGGCCGGGCGCATGTCGGCCAAGGCCGGCGGCATGGCGGACGTCTCGGCGTCGCTCGTGCAGGCCCTGCACGAGCTGGGCGCCGACGTCCACGTGGCCCTGCCGCACTACCGCCGCATGTTCCACGTGGAGACCGCGCAGCTCGTGGCGGCGGAGCTGCGCAAGTACAAGAGCCACCTGCCGGACGAGCGGATACACCTTGCCGAAGACCGCTGCTTCTACTACCGCGACACGGTGTATTCGCGCGGGGACGGCAACATAAAGCTGGCGCTGGCGTTCCAGCGCGAGGTGATCAACAACATCATTCCGCACGTGCAGCCAGACCTCATCCACTGCAACGACTGGATGACGGGGCTCGTGCCGGCCGCGGCCCGCCGAGAGGGCATCCCGTGCCTCTTCACCGTACACAACATTCACACGCAGAAGCTCACGCTTTCCGCCATCGAGGACGCGGGGATCGACGCGGCGGAGTTCTGGCAGAACCTCTACTACGGCTACCCTCCGTACAACTACGAGGAGAGCCGCAACCGCAACCCCGTGGACCTGCAGGCGTCCGGCGTGTTCGGGGCGCACTTCATCAACACCGTCAGCCCCACGTTCCTGCGCGAGATCGTCAACGGCTGGCACTCCTTCATACCAGACTCCATAAGGAGCGAGATACGCAACAAGTTCAACGCGGGCTGCGCGGCCGGCATACTCAATGCGCCGGATTCCGCAGACAACCCCGTGACGGACGAGAAGATACCGTTCCGGTACGGTCCGGCGGACCACCGCGAGGGGAAGCGCCGCAACAAGCTTGCGCTTCAGCACGCGCTAGGGCTCGAGGAGAACCCCGACGCGCCCTTGTTCTTCTGGCCGAGCAGGCTCGACCCGGTGCAGAAGGGCCCGCAGCTCCTTACCGACATAACGTACCGCTTCCTCGAGAAGTACGCCGCCGACGGCGCACAGATCGCGATCGTCGCCAATGGCCCGTTCCAGCAGCCGTTCCGCGACATTCAGGCGTTCCACGGCCTTTACGGACGGCTGGCGGTGCATGACTTCGACGGGCGCCTTTCGCAGCTCGGGTTCGCGGCAAGCGACTTCACGCTTATGCCGTCCCTCTTCGAGCCGTGCGGCCTGCCGCAGATGCAGGCTCCGATCTACGGTTCGCTCGCGGTCGCGCACAACACTGGCGGGCTCCACGATACGGTGGAGCAGCTTGACTGCGGCGCCTCGCGCGGCAATGGCTTTGTCTTCGACACCTACGATTCCCCTGGACTCTTCTGGGCGATGGACCAGGCGATGGCCTTCTACCGTCTGGACGCTGGCGTCCGGGAGCGTGAGATTTCGCGCATCATGTGCGAGTCGCTGCGCCGCTTCAACCACGGCGAGTGCGCCAAGGAATACATCAATCTCTACGAACGGATGCTCGACCGTCCGCTCGTGCGGTGAGCGTGAAGGGTCGGCGGTTGAAACCGGAGGTAAGGGAATGACGGCAGAGGAACAGGCGAATGACATGGCGGCGAAGCTGACCGACGCCAAGGCGATCGACGTGAAGGTATACGACGTGCGCGGGATATCCGGCTTCACCGACTTCTTCGTGGTGGCGACGGGCGCGGCCGCGCCGCACCTGAAAGCGCTCGTCCGCACGCTGCCCAAGGCGTATCGCGTCTCAGGCGATCCGGATTCCGGCTGGATAGTGGCCGACTACATCAACGTCGTCGTTCATGTCTTCTCGGCCGAGGCCAGGGCATACTACGCCCTTGAGAAGCTCTGGACCAAGTGAACGCCGGGGATTCCATACTCAGGCTGGCCGATGTCACGCGTCCGATCGATTTCGACCTCTCCCGTCCGCTTGAGGTCGAGGTGGGTTGCGGCAAGGGACGCTTCCTGACGGCGCGGGCGAAGGCCAATCCCGACTGCGACTTCCTTGGCATCGAGCGCATGCTGGAGCGCGTGCGGCTCTTCGACGGGAAGTGCAGGCGCGAGGGAATCGCAAACGCGAAGGTTCTGCGCCTGGAGGCGCTCTACACTTTCCACTACCTTCTGCCGGCGCACCACGCGCGGCGCGTCTACGTGTTCTTTCCAGACCCGTGGCCCAAGCGGAAGCACCAGTCGCACCGGTTGTTCGGCCCGCTCTTCCTCAACGCGCTCTGGAAGCGGCTTGAGGTCGGCGGCAAGGTCGAGTTCGCCACGGACCACCGCGAATACTTCGAGGCGGTCCGAGAGTGCTTCGCCGCCGACGCGCGTTTCGAGGAGGTCGGGCCGATGCCGCGTCCGCCCGAGGTGTGGACAGAGTTCGAGACGATGTTCCGCGAGCAGGGGCTGCCGATCCACTCGGCGGCGTGGAAGTCTCTGCCGGCGGACGATTCGCCGCTTGCGCCGCTTGTGATACCGGAGTCGGCCGAGCCCCGCGAGGGCGTCGTGCGTCGCAGCGGGGTGCATTCCAAGCCGGAGGTGCAATGAAAGCAAAGATGTTCGTCGATCAGGTCCAGGTTCTCGTCCGCTCCGGAAAGGGCGGCGACGGGGCGACTTCGTTCAGGCGCGAGGCGCTGGTGGAGTTCGGCGGGCCTGACGGCGGCGACGGCGGACGCGGCGGAGACGTCGTCTTCAAGGCGTCGGAGCACGTCAACTCCCTGCTGTCGCTCTACTACGACCCGAAGTGCTTCGCGCAGGACGGCGGCGGCGGGCAGTCACAGCGCATGTTCGGCAAGCGCGGCAAGGACTGCGTCGTGCCGGTGCCGCTGGGCACCGAAGTCTACGAGGTTGACACGGGACTGCTCGTCGCCGACCTCGTTGAGCCGGGGCAGTCCGCGATAGTCGCAAAGGGCGGCGCAGGCGGCTACGGCAACGTGCACTTCAAGAGCTCTGTCAACCAGGCTCCGACAGAGCACACGCCAGGCGGCGAGGCCGAGGAACGCCGCCTGCGCCTTGAGCTGAAGACGATCGCCGACGTCGGGCTGCTCGGCTTTCCGAACGCAGGCAAGAGCTCTCTGCTCGCCGTGCTGTCGTCGGCGCGTCCGAAGATAGCCAGCTATCCGTTCACTACCATAAACCCGGTCGTCGGCACGGTCGTCTACGACGACTACGCCAAGATCCGTGTGGCAGACGTTCCCGGCATCATCGAGGGGGCTGCGTCGGGCGTCGGGCTGGGGCTCGCCTTCCTGCGCCACCTGGAGCGGGCGCGCGCCCTGGTCTATGTGATTGACATGGCGGGCACGGACAACCGCGAGCCGTGGAGCGACTACGCCGTCCTGAAGAAGGAGATCGGCGACTATTCCGCAGACTTGGCGGAACGGCCTTCGCTGGTCGTCGCCAACAAGATGGACACCGAGGAGGGGAAGGCCAACCTGCCGCGTTTCATGGCCGAGACAGGTACGGAACCGATTCAGATATCGTGCGAGACGCGCGACGGCATAGGTGCGTTGCGCGATGCGTTGCGGCAGATGGTCAATCCAAAGACCCGCTTCCACCACACTCACGCGGAAGCCCCGGACCTCAAGGACATGCCAGACACGACTGGCGACGAGATTCCGGCCGAGGCGCTGAAGTTCGCGACGTTCCTGAAGCTGGAGAAGCCCAAGGCCAAGTCGCACCCGGCGCGCGGCAACATCCACTAGGGTGACGCCGCCCGGTCACTTGCGTGATGGGGGCAGCGAGGAGAGGGCTACGGACGCCTCGAACTGCGAGAGGGGCGTCGTTACGATTGCGACTTCCTCGCGTTCCGCCGCAGCCTTCATGTCGTCCGGCACCGGCCGGTCGTGGCAGATGACGATCGCCTCTATGCCGTCGAGCGTGCAGACGGCGATGGTGTTCAGGTGGTTCTGTATCGTCACCAGCACCGATTCCTCGCCGCAGTGCCCCATGACGTCTGACAGAAGGTCGCTGGCGTAGGCGGACCGGATGGCTGCGCCCGGCTTGTCAACGACGACGGTTCCGCCGACTTTCTCGGCAAGTTCGGTTATGCTCATTGCTTTTGCGTCCTGTGGGTTCATGAAGTCTAGAAGCTGGTGAGGCGCGGCGAGAGGCGTGTCGCGCGGGAGGCGAAGGCCTGCTTCAAGGCGGAGACGGAGAAATCTGAGATGTCGGCCTCGGTCCAGACGCGTGCGACGTCTTCAGGGTTGTGAGCGTCGGACGAGCGCACTGCGGCGAGCCCTCCGGACCTTGGCAGCCACGCCGTCTCGTCCGCCGTGCGTGAAAGCTCGACTGCGTCGAAGCATCCTTCTGGCACCGCGCCGAGGCCGGAGACGACGGAGTAGTTGGGCCGGTCGATGTGGGCTGCGATGTAGAGCCCGCCGAGCTCCCGCGTCTTCTCGGAAGTCTCCGGAATGTTGCGCCTGCATCCCATCGCCAGGATCCGCCATTCCATCTCGACGATGTCGTTGTCGGCCGTAACGACCGGCTGGTCGCCGAAGGTGTCAGGGTCGTTGACGCGCTTCGGCAGGGCGGCGTACACCCAGTCTGTCATGGCAAGGGCCTGCTCCGGGGTGTCGAAAATTGCAAGCGTGTGCACTTCCTCCGCTGTCTGCACCTCAAGGCCGAAGAGGCACTTGAGCCCGGCGCGGCGGGCGCATTCGGCTATCGCTGGCACATTGCGGGCGGACTGGTGGTCGGTGAGCGCGATTCCGTCCATGCCGGCGATTGCGGCGCGGCTGACGATTTCCGACGGTGCCATTTCAAGGCTGGCGCACGGGCTGAGGCATGAGTGTATGTGCAGGTCGAATTTCACTGCCGTGTATTGTATCAAATTTTACGCGTCGGGAAGCCACAGAGTCGGCGACGGGGCGTCCATCGGCGTTGCATTGGCGATGGAAGATTTGTTATAATGTCTGCACAAAGAAATTGGAGGTCTAACGTGAAGTTGGCTGCAAAACTCCTCGTGTTCATATTTGCCCTTGCATTGTTTGCGGCAGACGCTGTTGCCGAGACGGTGACCTTGGCCCCGCCGGAGGGTGTCGCGACAAACGTTCTCGCGCTGTTCACAGGCGATACTGCGGTCGAGGTCGCCGGTCCCGGAACGGTGAGGCTCAATAACTCCAACCTGCACACTGGTGGTACCACGCTTTCCGGCGGCGCGCTCGTAATCTCCGGCAACATTCCGGCGGGTGGGCCTTCGCCGGTCGGAACGGGCACGTTCACCGTCTCCGGCGGCACACTGCGCGGCACCGGAACCTTCGGCGGCGACATAACTGGAACGGGCGATTTCACAATCGAGGCGCCAAATGGCTTTGCCATCTCGGGCAACAATGCGTTCGGCGGCAAGATCACTATCGCGGACGGCACACTCGGAATCGCCAGTGGAATGACTGCGTTCTCGCAGCATCTTTACATGACGGGCACATCCGCCTACTCGCAGTCAGGCGGCGCTGTCACTATGGACGCGAACAACGTCCAACTCGCCTACGGCAACGACGCGACATCGTCCTTCGCGATGACTGGCGGCACGTTCGACGCCAACGGCAGGAACGTCGTTGTGGGATTCGGCGCGACCGGCGCGTCGGCGACAATCGACATTTCCGGCGGCGCGGTCTTCCAGAACGCTGCAAACGTCTATTCCTACCAGAACGGCAATTCGCTTACGCTTTCGGTTCGCGATGGCGGCATATTCGCTGCAAAGCGCATCTATGCGTCAAGTGGTGGTTCGACGGCCGCGATTTCCGTCACGGACGGCGGCACTCTCGGATTCACCAACATCTACGCCAACGCCAATGGCTCGGCGACGCTCTCCATCAACGGCAGCATCCTGCGCAATGACGGCGCGCCGTCCATTAGTGCCGATTATTACAAGTGGATACAGGACAGCGCCAGCCTTTCTGTTTCAGTGGGGCCGGGAGGCGCAACATTCAAGGACGGCGGGAAGACGACGAAGTTCGCGCAGATCTACAAGGAAATGACAGCCGATGTCGGCGACGGCTCTGCGCCGAAAGGCGTCGTCTTCGACGGCGGCAACTGGGCCTACTACGTTGCACAGTCCTACGCCGGACCTACCGTCATCAAGAACGGCGCCGCGCTCTTCCTTCCGAACAACGGCACGATACCGTCTGGCTCCGCCGTCACCATTGCGTCGGGTAGCAGGCTTCACATCGGAAACACGGACAAATCGGTATCTTCCCTCGTCCTTCAAGCGGGCGCGATCATCGGAACGGGGTCGAATGCGAAGTCGCTCTCTGTCACTGGCAATGTCACGCTTCCTTCGCGCGCTAAAATCGGGTTCTACAACGCCACATCTCCGACGAGTTCCGCAAAGAACACGGACGGAACCTACGAAATCCTGAAGGTCCCCGCGTCCTACGCCGATGCGCTTCGCGCCGTCTCATGGTCGTGCGCGACGGCGACGAGCGGCAAGTCCTACACGTTCTCGGTAGCGACGAGCGGCGACACTGCGACGCTCTCAATGACAATCGCCGCAGCTCCTTCTGGCACATTCGCCGTTTCCGATGATACGGCGCTTGGCGGAACGCTCACCGTCAGCGGCGACATCACTATCGGCAGCGGCGCGACGCTTGCCGCTTCGCCCATCAATGGCACGACAACTGGCGGATCTATCACCATCAACAACGGCGGTACGCTCGACGCTTCCGGCGACAACATCCGCCCTGTTAACGCAAGCGGGAACTCGTTCCACCTTTACCTCAACGAAGGCGGAACGCTTGTCGTAAACCAGATTCATGGCGTCAGTTCCGGCGCGGCCATGAACGAGGCAACAGGGACGCCCATGTTCCACTTCAACGGCGGTACGATCCAGCCCGTCGCGTTCGAGGACGATGCCGCCAGTGGTCTGCGCTATCTCCTCAACTACCAGACCGCTCTCGTCGGTGAGAACGGCATGGTGATTGACCTGTCCAAATGGTCGCGTCCCGCCGGATACGACATCTGGGTGCGCAGCACTCTTCAGGGCAACGTCAACCACGACCCGAGCTGCGCGGGCACGGACGGCGGCATCACGGTGAAGGCGACGGTCGATGACAGGGCGCTTGTCTGCTTCGGCGGACGATTCAACGGCTCCACGCTCACCGGCGGCATTCTGGCGGAAGACGGCGCCATCGTCGCCGCAACCACCAGCGGTCTTGAAGGGCAGACCCTCACGCTCCAGCCCGGTTCGCGCTTCCGTCCCTACAATACAAATGCCATCCAGATTGGCGACCTCACGTTTGGCGAAGCGGGTGCTACGAAGGCGGTGGTCTTCGACTGCTCGAACAGCACGACTGGTTACGGCGTAGTCGTCACCGACACGCTCTCCATCCTCTCGCCGGTGGAGTTTTCAGTTACGCCAGGCTGGAGCGTGGATTCCACCCTCTCGTCCGGCACGTACACCGCGCTCGTCTATCAGGCGTCGTGCAGCGTCGATCCGTCGCTCTTCCGGCTCCCCGCGAACGCACCAGCAGGTGCGACGCTTTCCGCCGAAGAGGTTATGCTCGCCGCCGGTGACTATGCCGGCTGCAAGGCTCTCGTCGTCACAATCGCCAACGACATCGTCGTCACGGGCTCCACATCGTATCCCACTCCGCTCACTGTCTCTTCGGATGCCGCCGTCGGCAGCATCGTCGTCGGTGGAGCGTGGAACGGCGAGGCCGATCCCGTCTGCGAGACTTCGCTGACGATTTCCGGGAACATCACGGCATCGGAAGGGCTCTACCTCGGCTACAATCCCGCGCCGGGCGTGGACAAGGACAACTGGCACAAGGGATTCCTCACGCTGAACGGTGGCTCGATCACCACGCCGCTGTTCTATTCAATCTATCGTCCCGGCATGACAGGCAACAACGATTCCGATTGCCGCTTTGGCTGCGAGGCGACGGTGAACGGCGGTCTTCTGGATGTCGCCGGAGACGTTCGCCTTGGCTTCAACCGTTCGAGGAACGGCGACAACCTGTATTCGCGCCTCACGGTGAACGCAGGGCGCGTCGCTGTCGGCGGCAAGTTCTATCTGCTCTACGACAACACGCAAGGTGCCTTTACGGCTCCCGGCTCCATCGTGCTGAACGGAGGCGAGGTGGACGTGAAGGGCGTCATCGACATGTCGCGCAATGCGCAGAATCCCGGCAACCAGGCCTATAACACAAAGTTCGGCATCTGGCTCAACGGCGGCGTCCTGAAGGCGGAGAACATAATGATGACCGCCACCTCGGCGACAACGCCGCAGGTTGTTTTCAACGGCGGTGTCTACGCCCCATACGGCGCGAAGGCGGCGAACCGCACAATGGAGTGCCCGAACAAGGTCTATGTCTCGGCGGGCGGCGCGGTGATCTCCACGGCGAACATGCCCGCCGGAGCGACGTACACGATTGCGCAGAGCCTCCTAACCGATCCGGTGCTTGGCGGCACCGCCGACGGCGGCCTCACGAAGCGCGGCGCGGGAACCCTTTCCCTGACAGGCGCAAACACCTTCACAGGCCAGACGGCTGTCGAGGAAGGCACGCTTGCCGCCGAAAGCGCTGCTGCGCTCTCCGCGTCCGTTGCCGTGGCCAACGGCGCGGTGCTGGACGCCTCGGGCGCGGACCTGTCGCTCGCTGAAGTTGCGGCGAGCGGCGCCGTCGTGGCCGATTCGGTCGCCGTGTCTGGCGCCTTGAAGCTCTCGGGCATCGGCTCGGTACTGTCGGTTTGCGGCAACGTTAATCTTTCCCGGAGCACGGCAATCGACTTCAACCTTGCGCCGGGAGCAACGCCGGATTACGACTGGTATCCGGTTCTTGCGGCATCGGGAACGATTGACGTTCCCCAATTGATCCGTGCGAAGAACTGCGGCGCACTAAACCGATGCGAGACTTCGGTGCGGGACGGCGTCCTGTACGTGCGGCCGGTTTCGGCAGGCATGGTTCTGATCATTCAATGAGCGTGCTGTCAGGGTCCTGGGCGGGATGTCACGCCGCCGCGATTTATGGTATAATATTGTTGACATGAGCGGTTGTGCATGGATGTGGATGTACTTCGGGGCGTTCCTGATGCTTCTGGAGCTTCTCGCGCCGGGGTTCGTGATTTTCTTCTTCGGGCTCTCGGCTGCTACCGTGGGCCTGTGCCGGTTCGCCTTCGGCGAGGCGTTCGCCTTCACCTGGCAGCTGGCGGCGTTTTCCGCTTTCTCCATCGTATACCTGCTGGTCCTCCGCCGCTGGCTTCGCAACACGTTCCTGGGCGGCAAGGTCGAGGCGAAGACTGACTTCGACAACGAGTACGTCGGCCGCATCGGCAAGGTGACGGAGGCGATTTCGCCTCCGCTCGCCGGGCGGGTCGTGATCGGCGACGCCGAGTGGACGGCTTCGGCGGACGAGCCCGTCGCGGCGGGGGCGACGGTAGAGGTGATTTCGCAAAACAACCTTACAATGAAGGTAAAGGAGGTAAAGTAATGAGCGGAGGTCTCGTGTTCTTCGCGATCGTGGCGATGATCGTCCTGATCGCAATCGTAAAGACGGCGGTCATAGTGCCGCAGAAGACGGCATACATCGTGGAGCGGCTTGGCAAGTACCGTTGCACGCTGGACGCCGGCTTCCACATACTGATACCGTTCTTCGACCACATCGCCTACAAGCACACGCTGAAGGAGCAGGCGATAGACGTGCCGCCGCAGGAGTGCATCACCAAGGACAACATAGCCGTCTCCGTCGACGGAATCCTCTACATGCAGGTGATGGACGCGGCGAAGGCGAGCTACGGCATCGGCAACTATCTTTTCGCGACGACCCAGCTCGCCCAGACCACGATGCGTTCGGAAATGGGCAAGCTCGACCTCGACCGCAGCTTCGAGGAGCGCACGGCCATCAACCAGGCGATCGTGTCGGCCGTGGACAAGGCGAGCGACCCGTGGGGCATCAAGGTGACGCGCTACGAGATCAAGAACATCACGCCGCCGCAGTCGATCCGGGACGCGATGGAGAAGCAGATGCGCGCTGAGCGCGAAAAGCGCGCGATGATCGCGGAGTCCGAGGGCGAGCGCCAGGCGAAGATCAACCGCGCCGAGGGCGAGCGCCAGCAGGCGGTGGCCCTTTCCGAAGGCGAGCGCCAGCGCAAGATCAACGAGGCCGAAGGCCGCGCCAAGGAGATACTGCTCGTAGCCGCGGCCCAGGCTGCCGGCATACGCAAGGTCGCGGAGGCGATCAGGGACAAGGGCGGCCTGGAGTCCGTGAACATGCAGCTCGCCCAGCAGTACCTCACCCAGTTCGGCAACCTCGCCAAGACGAACAACACGATGATAATACCTTCTAACCTGGCCAACGTAGCCGGCGTCATCAAGGCCTGCACGTCGGTCATCAAGGAGGTGAGCTGAGATGAAGCCGGCGCTCGTCGTGCTTGCGGCCGGGATGGGCTCGCGTTACGGCGGGCTGAAGCAGGTGGATCCCGTCGGCCCGTCCGGCGAAGCCCTGCTCGACTACTCCGTGTTCGATGCGGTGCGCGGCGGGTTCGGCAAGGTCGTGTTCGTCATCCGCCGCGATTTCGAGGCCGAGTTCCGCGAGAAGGTGGGGTCGAAGTACGAGGGCATGGTGCCGGTCGAATACTGCTTTCAGGACATCGCCGACCTGCCCGCCCCGTACTCGGTGCCGGAAGGGCGCTCGAAGCCGTGGGGCACGGCGCACGCGACCCGCGCCGCGCGTTCGGCGGTGAACGAGCCTTTCGCCGTGATCAACGCGGACGACTTCTATGGGCGCGACGCCTTCGCGAAGCTCGGGGCGTTCCTGGCGGCCGCAACGCCGATGCACTTCGCGATGGTCGGCTACAGGCTCGACCTCACGCTGTCCGAGAACGGGTCTGTCGCGCGCGGCATCTGCGACGTGGCGGACGACGGTTCGCTCCGCGGCGTCGTCGAGATGACCAAGCTCGTGCGCGCCGGAGACGCGGCGGAGAACCGCGAGAACCCCGATGCGCCCGTGACCGTGCCGCTTGACGCCCGCGTCTCCATGAACCTCTGGGGCTTCACGCCGGAGCTGTTCGGCGAGCTGGAGCGGCTGTTCCCCGAATGGCTAGCCAAGAACGGAACCCTGCCGAAGAGCGAATGGTACATTCCGTTCGTCGTAGACGAGCTGATCAAGGAGGGGCGGGCGGACTGCCGCGTGCTGCCGACAGATTCGCGCTGGTTCGGCGTGACCTACCGCGAGGACAAGCCGTTCGTGGCGGCTGAGATCGCAAAGCTCGTCGCCGCCGGCGATTATCCGGGAAATCTTCTTGCTCGCTGAGCTCCTGGACGCCCTGTGGCCGCGGCCCTGCGAAATCTGCGGGCAGCCGTCCGACAGACCGGGCCGTCATGTCTGCGCCGATTGCCTGAACCGCTTGCCGTTCGTTCCGACGGACGGCTGTTGCCGCCGGTGCGGACGCGATGCGGTCGGTCTCGACGGGGAGTTCCTTTGCGAAGACTGCCGCGCGCGACGCCCGGCATTCGACCGTGCCGTCAGCGCACTTCGGTTCGACGGCGTGGCGCGGGACATGGTGAACGCATTCAAGTTCCGCAACCATCTCTGGCTGCGCGCCGACTTCGCCGACTGGCTGGAGGCTGCCGCGCGCACGCGGTTCCGCGTCGGAGAGATCGACGTTGTCATGCCGATGCCGTCCACGCTCTGGCATCGGATCGACCGCGGCTACAACCAGTGCGCCTATCTCGGGCGTGTCCTCGCCAAGCGCCTCAGGCTGCCGTATGACGCGCGAACCCTGCGACGCGTCGGTTCGCCGAAGCGACAGGGCGGGCTGACCGAGGAGGAGCGCCGAAAGAACGTCGTCGGCACGTTCACGTGCCGGCACCGCGTCGCCGCCAGTCGAACGTCAGCGAAGTCCCCGACGGTCCTTGTCGTCGACGACATCATGACGACCGGCTCTACGCTCTCGGAATGCGCGGCCACGCTGAAGGGCGCAGGGGCCAGGCGTGTCTGGTGCCTCACGTTGGCGCGTTCGTTTCGCACGTAAGTTAAAATTTTGGCAATTTGCGCATGTGCACAGGCTTTGTTTTTGGTAAAATACAGTCGCTGTCCGAAAGCGGCGAAGAGTCCTTCTCGCAGCCTTGCATGCTGGTTCCGAAAGGGCATGACGCATGTGGGCCGTGGGATGGGATTCAATGATGCTCAGGCAATACAAGACGGAGGTTGACGGGAAATGAAGAAACTGGCGTTTGCATTGGCTGCTGCCGCGTTGTGCGGTTGCGCATGCGAGCAGGGGGGCGAGGCGAAAAAGGAGCCCATCGCAAAGCACGTGGTGCTGATCGGCGTGGACGGCTTCGGCGCACGGTGGATACCGTGGAATCGCATGCCTAACCTGTCGGAACTGCGCAAGAACGGCCTGTATGCGGTGGGGCGCGACAACTTTCCCACGTCGTCCGCGATCAACTGGGCGACGGTGTTCTATGGTACGGTGGTCGAGGTCCACGGCTACCGCGAATGGAACAGCCGCAAGCCGGACCCCGCGCCGCCGCCGTCAGCTCTTGACGGCGACAGGCTGCCGTGCATATTCAGCGAGATCAGGCGGCAGGACCCGTCCGCCTATACGGCCAGCCTCTATGCGTGGGACGGCTTGGGCTTCTGCCATAACACGAACGCGTTGAGCTTCGTGAAGCATTTCGGCGGAGCGGGCGGCGATGCCTATCCGTCGCGTGACGCCGGTGTTGTCGAGGAGGGAGTGAAGGAGCTTGCCAAGAGGCCGAAGATGATTCTCTTCTACAACGGGCAGCCTGATTCTTTCGGGCACAAGTACGGATGGGGAACGCCGGAGTTCACAAACGCATGCGAGCGGGTCGACGAGGGCATCGGGCGCATCGTGGATGGCATCAAGAAGGCAGGCATGTGGGACGACACCGTGATCATGCTTGTGGCGGACCATGGCGGAGAGGGAAAGAAGCACGGCATGGCGAACTTGAACTGCTTCGAGATACCGTTCCTCGTCTCGGGTCCGCCCGTGAAGGGAATGCGGCTGCGCGAGCCCGTTCTGCTCGCGGACACGGCCCCGACCATCGCCGAGATCCTCGGCTACCAGGTTCCCGAATGCTGGCGCGGTCGCCCGGCCGTCGCGAATCGCTAGAAAGGACGAAGAATCATGACGAGAAAAGAATTCCTGGGTGGCGTGGCTGCACTTGCTGCGGCCAAGCCGTCGTTTGCGAAAAGCCCGGCCGAGATACGCGCCGTGCTGCTGCACATGGGCATGAACATGTGGGGCGAGTGGCGCGCGCCGAACGAGCCAAAGGTCGAGGGCAAGCGATACACGAACGACGAGATATGCTTCTCCGAAGACGTCTGGAACCGCACCATCGACCATGCGAAGAAGCGTGGCTTCAACATGGTGGTGATGGACCTTGGCGAGTTCCTGTCCTATCCGAGCCATCCCGAGCTGGCGGTGAAGGGGAGCTGGAGCGCGGACCGGATGCGCGCCGAGGTGCGCCGGCTCCGCAAGATGGGCCTTGAGCCGATTCCCAAGCTCAACTTCTCTGCGTCTCACCACATGTGGCTCAAGGAGTACGGCCGCATGCTGTCCACGAGACCGTACTATCGCGTTTGCGCGGACGTGCTCAAGGACGTGTCGGAGATCTTCGAATGCCCTCGCTTCATTCACCTCGGGTTCGACGAGGAGACGCCGAACAACCAGAAGGGGCGTCTGGTTGTGTGCGTGCGGCAGAACGAGATGTGGTGGAACGACCTCCTGTGGTTCGTGCGGGGCGTGGAGAAGCTCGGCTCCCGAGCGTGGATATTCAGCGACTACGGATGGCACCACGAGGGGTTCGCGGAGAAGTGCCCGAAGAGCGTCCTGCAGAGCAACTGGTACTACAACGAGGACGCGCAGGGCTACGACCTCGACAGCATGATCGACTGGTTCAAGCCGAAGCTACGCCTGTTCGCAGACCTTGACAAGGCGGGGTTCGACCAAGTGCCGTGCCCGTCGAACTGGCTGTCGCCGAAGCTGAAGGCGTCCGGAAGAACGGAGAACTCCGACTGTGCGGACGAGGTGGTTAAGTTCTGCCGCGCGAACATTTCCGCCGAGCGCCTGAAGGGCTTCATGATGGCGTCCTGGGCGGAATGCAAGAGCGAGTGGGCGTTCAAGTTCAACTGCGCCGGAATGGACCAGCTCGCCGCCGCTATGGAGAAATAACGGCATGGAAAACAAGCGATTGGAGTCATTAGACGCACTGCGCGGGTTCGACATGTTCTTCATCACCGGCGGTGCCGCAGTGCTGATCGCGCTGGGCAAGCTCATCTACGGCAGCCCGGACAACTGGCTTGCCGTGCAGATGGAGCATGTCGATTGGGCGGGATTTCATTTCCTCGATCTCATCTTCGCGCTCTTCCTGTTCCTGGCGGGCGCTTCCTGGCCGTTCTCGCTGTCCAGCCGCCGCTCGCGCGGAATGTCGGATTCGCGCATCGCATTGGGGATTCTCCGGCGTTTCGCAATCCTGTTCGTGCTGGGCGCGACGCTTTTCGGCCTTTTGAGCTTCGACTTTGCGCACGTGAGGTTCAATTCAATCCTCGGTCGCATCGGATTCGGCTGGGGCGTTGCCGCGCTTGGCACGCTCTGCTTCAGCAAGAAGGGAAACTGGGCGTTCGCGGCATTCTGCTTCTTCGGCTATTGGGCGGCGCAGCAGTTCCTGCCGTTTGTCTTCTCGCCGGGGCAGGATCCTTGGGGCGCCGGCTGTTTCCAGGCGGTCTTTGACAAATGGCTGGGCGGACGCGTTCCCGACAAGTGGGGCCCTGAGGGATTCTTCCAGGCGTTCGGCTGCATATCGTCCGCCTATCTCGGCGTGTTCGCCGGTCAGCTGCTGAAGGATGACGCCATTTCCGGCGAACGCAAGACGGTGCGCCTGTTCGTCTGGTCGGCGGCGCTGGGCGCGGGAGCATGGCTTGCATACCTGACAGGTTGCCCGTGCATAAAGTCCATGTGGAATCCCGGCTACATTTTGCTTGCAGGCAGCATCTCCTTCGCCCTGATGGGTGCGTTCTACTGGATGATTGACGTGCGCGGATGGCGGAAGTGGGCGTTCTTCTTCAAGGTGATCGGAATGAACGCGCTCACGATCTACGTGCTTCAGTGGGCGTGGAGCTTCGCTACGTTCAGCAAGAAGGTGTTCGGCGGTACGGCGGGACTGCTCCCCGAGGCATGGGGCGCACTGCTTCTTGCCGTCGGAGCGGTCCTTTTGCGGTGGCTCGTGCTGCTGTTTCTCTACCGCCACAAGATTTTCCTGAGGGTTTAGTGGTTAGGGGTTGGGGGAGAAGGAAGAGAGGGTGGAAAGGGGAAATCATGAAATTGTGCCGCGCCAGCGTTTCGCCGGAGTATCTGAAGGGGTTCCTGATGGCATCGTGGCTGGAGTGCCAGGACGAATGGGCGTTCAGGCTGAATTGCGCTGGCATCGACCAGTTCGCTGATGCGTTGGAGGGTGAGTGAAGCGTCGCATATCCGTTGCGCTCCTGTTCGCCGCATTGCTGGCGCAGCTTGCGGCTTGGGCGGACTTAGACATCTACTTCCTCCGGCACGGTGAGACGACCTGGAACCGGGCAGGCATTCTTCAGGGATCGATTTCATATACGGACCTGACCCGCGAGGGCGAGCTCATGGCGGAGGAGACGGCAAAGGGAATGTCAGCCGCCGGAATCCGCTTTGACCGCATCTACACCAGCCCGTACGTGCGGGCACGCCACACGGCGGAGATACTGTCCGCAACTGGCGTAGGGCCTGCGCCGGTTGATGACGTCCGTCTGCGCGAGATGTGCTTCGGCCGCTACGAGGGCATGCGCTACGCCAAGGGCGAGTATCCGGATGAGAACCTGCGGTTCTTCTTTGAGGATCCGGAACGCTACGTGCCGCAGGGTGTCGGGGCGGAAACGTTCGCCGATGTCGGGGCGCGGCTGCGCGACTTCCTGGAGAACGAGGTGCGTCCGCTTGACGGCAAGGCGGAGCGAGTGCTTTGCGTGGCGCATTCGCTTGTGCTGAAGTCGCTCGTTAGGGAATTCGCTGGGGAGGGCACGTCTGCGGATGCGAAAAAGCCGATACAGCGGAACTGCTGCGTGCATGTGCTGCGGTATGCCGGCGGGCACTTCGCGCTGAAGGAAACGGGCCGCATCTTCTATAAGGTGCCGCCGGCAAGTGCTGCCGATCCTCCTCCGCCACAAACTCTTTCTGCGCATTGAAGAAGGTTCGGGAGTCAAAGAACGGGGACAATGGATGAGGCTGATTCTGCTGTTCTTCTGCAGGCGGCAAATCTACCTGAGGACTTAGCGGGGGTTCCCTGGCTTGCGAAAATCTGACGATTGAAAAAGTAAACGAAAGTTTAGGCAAGGCCATGCAGCGTCAGTGCCATTTCTGCCGTTGAAGTTGCGTTTGCTTTTGCAAGTTTCAGGCTCAGAGCGGGCGCAGTGAGGGCGTAAGGGTTTTTTCGTCCGGGATCGCGGCGTTTTGGTATAATGCTCCCGCTCCCGTGGCTGCTTTGGCACTTGCGGCACCGTGGGCAATCACGGGTAGTGTTTCTAAGCCCTCGCAAGGGGGCTTAGTTTTCATGTGCGGGGCGCTGCCCGCGTTTCGGTCCGCTCATTCCTCGACTCCCTTTCGTCTGAGCATGGCGTTGTCCGCCTCGCGCTTGAACTCCGGCCCCAGCAGCGAGGGGTCGAGCGTCACGAAGTCGGCGCCGACCCTGCGGATGTTCAGCCTCTCGAGGAACTCGCGGCCCCTCTCCCCGTAGAAGGGCACGAACTCGTCGTAGGGCGATCTTCCTCCGAGCGACTGGCGCGGATAGCTGTTGACATGGGAGATCATCCGGTCGACGTGCTCCTGCCTGAGGCGGTCGAACGACGCGCCCTTGGGCATGACGCGGCGCACCAGCAGGTGGTTGTTCTCCACGTGCGGCTTCTGCGTCGAGCGGTACGGGTCGCAGAAGAACATCCACGTGCGGCGCTCGAGCCTCGTCGGGTTGTGCTTCGGGTCGGGACGGTAGAATTCGACCGCCTTCGGGTTCGAGAACTCCGGCCCGTTGTCGGCAAGGACGGCGGGAAAGAGCTTCATGAAGAACTCGAGCCCCGCGAGGCCCTGGAGCATGTTGAATGTCCGCGTCGTCGTCTGCGAGGTCCTCGCGTCCCTCAGGAAGGCGAGCATCAGCCCGCAGGGGAACATCATCGTGTACAGCACCTTGCCCCCGACGGAGCCTATGACCGTGTCGATCTCCACGGGCTGCACGCCGAAGTTGAGCCCCAGGAACGACAGGTAGTCCTGGTAGGTCCTGCCGACGCGGCATCTCGCGTCGGTCTTCGGAACCGTCTCGCCC
>JAFWKK010000077.1 GCA_017514235.1 Kiritimatiellia bacterium
GGCACCGGGAGCCCGAGGCCGGCCATCTCGGCGAGGTTCGCGCCCTTGCCGCCCAGCAGCTCGCGCATGTTCGCGTTTCCTTCGGTCTGTCCTGCGCCGAAGAAGTATACGTATTTTTTGCTTTCGCTCATTTTCTTTCTTTTCCTGTTTCGTTTCTTTTCGTTGGTGCGGATTATACCATAATTCTGCGTGAAGCTACAACTGCAAAACGAAGGGCGCGCGGATGCCCGCGCGCCCTCGCTTTGCGTGATGCAGAAGCCGAAGCTTACATCATGCCGTCCATGCCGGGCTGGCCCCCGTGGCCGCCGCAGCCGCAGGCATCCTTCTTCTCGGGGATGTCCGTGACCATGCAGTCGGTCGTGAGCAGGAGGCCCGCGATGGACGCCGCGTTCTGCAGCGCCGAACGCACGACCTTCGCCGGATCGACGACGCCCGCCTTCAGCAGGTCGGCGTACTCGCCCGTGCGGACGTTGTAGCCGTTCGTGCCCGACGCCTTCTTGACGTTGGCCACGACGAGCGCAGCCTCCTGCCCGGCGTTGCTGACGAGCTTCCTGAGAGGAGCCTCGATCGCACGGGCGATGATCGCCGCGCCGACGTTCTCGTCTCCGTCGAGCTTGAGCGCGTCGATGGCCTTCTGGGCGCGCAGGTAGGCGACGCCGCCGCCGGGAACGATGCCCTCCTCGACAGCCGCGCGCGTCGCATGAAGCGCGTCGTCAACGCGGTCCTTCTTCTCCTTCATGGCCGCCTCGGTCGCAGCGCCCACCTTGATGAGCGCGACGCCGCCGGCGAGCTTCGCCAGGCGCTCCTGGAGCTTCTCGCGGTCGTAGTCGGAGGTCGTCTCCTCGATCTGCTTCTTGATCTGCTCGACGCGGGCCTTGATGTCGCCCGACTTGCCGAGGCCCTCGACGATGGTGGTGTTGTCCTTGTCGACGACCACCTTCTTCGCGCGGCCGAGCATTTCAACGCCGACGTTCTCAAGCTTGACGCCGATGTCCTCGCTGATCAGCCTGCCGCCCGTAAGGATCGCGATGTCCTCGAGGATCGCCTTGCGGCGGTCGCCGAAGCCCGGAGCCTTGACGGCGCAGACGGAGAACGTGCCGCGCAGCTTGTTGACAACGAGCGTTGCAAGGGCCTCGCCCTCGACGTCCTCGGCAATGATCATGAGCGGACGGCCCGACTTGGCGACCGCCTGCAGCAGCGGAAGCAGGTCCTGCAGGTTTGAGATCTTCTTCTCGAAGAGCAGGATGAACGGATCCTCGAGCTCGCACTCCATGTTGTCCGGCGACGTCACGAAGTACGGCGAGAGGTAGCCCTTGTCGAACTGCATGCCCTCGACGACGTCAAGCGAGCTGTCGAGCGTCTTGGCCTCCTCGACCGTGATCGTGCCTTCCTTGCCGACCTTGTCCATCGCCTCGGAGATCATCTTGCCGATCTCCTCGTCGCCGTTCGCCGAAAGCGTCGCGACTTGCGCGATCTCGTCGGCGGTCTTCACCTTCTTCGACTGCTTGGCGATCGCCTCCACGACGGCAGCGGTCGCCTTGTCGATGCCGGCCTTCAGCGCCATCGCGTTGGCGCCGGCGGTGAGGTTCTTCAGGCCCTCGCGGTAGATCGACTCGGCGAGAAGCGTAGCCGTCGTTGTGCCGTCGCCGGCCACGTCGTTCGTCTTCGACGCCACTTCCTTCACCATCTGCGCGCCCATGTTCTCGAACGGGTCGGGCAGTTCGATCTCCTTGGCGACGGTGACGCCGTCCTTGGTAATCTGCGGCGAGCCGAACTTCTTGTCCAGGATCACGTTGCGGCCGGACGGGCCGAGCGTGCTGGTGACCGCATTCGAGAGCTTCTCGACGCCGGCCAGGATCTTCTGACGCGCTTCGGCGTCGAACTTGATTTGCTTTGCCATTTTTCAGTTTCCTTTCAAGCGTTCCACGGATCTTCCGGGATTGTTTTACTTCTCGACGACTCCGAGGAGGTCTTCCTCCCTCACGAGCTGAAGCTTCTTCTCGCCCAGCTTGACCTCCGTGCCGCCGTATTTCGGTAGCAGCACCGTGTCGCCCTTCTTGACGTCGAAGGGTATCGCCTTGCCGTCCTTGTCGAGCTTCTTGCCGACCGCGAGCACCTTGCCCTGCATCGGCTTCTCCTTGGCAGAGTCGGGGATGATGATCCCGCCGATCTTCTGCTCCTTCTCCTCGATCGGTTCGATGAGAACGCGATCACCCAGTGGTCTGATGTTCATCTTTGTGTTTCTCCTTTGTTGTTCCGATTGCCGTCGATCGCCATCGATTGCTTTCGACCGCTCTCGACAAATCCGTCATTTCATCGTGAAGTCCGCGTCAACGACGTCGTCGGGCTTCCCGGACGAGCCGGAACTTCCGGGATTTCCTGACTGTCCGGCGTTTCCGGGCGGCGGCGTGCCAGCCGCGCCCTGCGCGGCCTGCGCCGACGCGTACATCTCCTGCGCGACGGGCTCCATCGCCTTCATGAGGGCTTCCTGCTTTGCCTTGATGTCGGCTATCGGCGCCGGCGGGTTCTTCGCGAGCTCGTCCTTGAGCGCCTTGAGCGCGGCCTCGACCGGAGCCTTCTTGTCGGCCGATATCTTGTCGCCCGACTCCTTGAGAGTCTTCTCGACCTGGAACGCGAGCCCGTCGGCCTTGTTGCGCTCCTCCACTTCGGCATGCCGCTTCTCGTCCTCCGCCGCATGGGCCTCGGCATCCTTGCGCATCTTCTCGATCTCTTCCTTCGAGAGGCCGCCTGCGGCGGTGATCGTGATCTTCTGCTCCTTCTGAGTGCCCAGGTCTTTCGCCGAGACGTTCAAGATGCCGTTGGCGTCGATGTCGAACGTGACTTCGATCTGCGGCACGCCGCGCGGAGCCGGCGGAATCCCGTCGAGGTTGAAGTTGCCGAGAGACTTGTTGTCCCTTGCCATCTTGCGGTCGCCCTGGAAGATCGCGATGGTCACCGCCGGCTGGTTGTCCGCGGCCGTAGAGAACACCTGCGACTTCTTTGTCGGGATCGTCGTGTTGCGCTCGATGAGAGGCGTCAGCACGCCGCCAAGCGTCTCGATGCCGAGCGTGAGCGGGGTGACGTCGAGAAGCAGGACGTCCTTCACCTCGCCCTTCAAGATCCCGCCCTGGATCGCAGCGCCCATCGCCACGACCTCGTCGGGGTTGACGCCCTTGTGCGGCTCCTTGCCGAACAGCGACTTCGCCTTCTCCTGGATGAGCGGCATGCGCGTCTGCCCGCCGACGAGCACCACCTCGTCAACGGTCGAAAGGTCCGCGTCTGCCATGCACTTGCGGCACGGATCGCTCGTACGGTTCACGAGATCCATCGTAAGCGTCTCGAGCTTCGACTTTGTGAGCGTGGTAGCCAGGTGCTTCGGACCGGTCGCGTCGGCCGTGATGAACGGCAGGTTGATGTCGTAGGTCGTCGCCGACGAAAGCGCGCACTTTGCCTTCTCCGCCTCTTCCTTGAGGCGCTGCAACGCCATCATGTCGTTCGAGAGGTCGATGCCCTGCTGCGCCTTGAAGTCATCTATCATCCACTTCATTATCGCCTGGTCGAGGTCGTCGCCGCCAAGGTGCGTGTCGCCGTTCGTCGCCTTCACCTCGAAGACGCCGTCGCCGATGTCAAGCACCGAGATGTCGAACGTGCCGCCGCCGAAGTCGTAGACCGCGATCTTCTCGTTCTTCTTCTTGTCGAGACCGTAGGCCAGCGACGCCGCCGTGGGCTCGTTAACGATGCGCTTCACGTCAAGGCCTGCGATCTTGCCCGCGTCTTTCGTCGCCTGGCGCTGCTGGTCGTTGAAGTACGCAGGCACCGTGATCACGGCCTCGGTGACATTCTCGCCAAGGAACGCCTCCGCGTCTTCCTTGAGCTTGCGCAGGACCATCGCGGAAATCTCCTGCGCCGTGTACACCTTGCCGTTCACCTTCACCGCCGCGTCGCCGTTCGGCGCCTCCACGACCTCGTAGGGAACCATCTTGATCTCGTCGGTCATCTCCGCAAACCGGCGGCCGATGAAACGCTTGATGGAATAAATGGTGGACTTCGGGTTCGTCACCGCCTGCCTTTTGGCAGCCTGCCCGACAAGGATCTCGCCCGTCTTGGTGAAAGCCACTATCGAAGGCGTGGTGCGAGCCCCCTCCTTGTTGGGAATCACCGTAGCCTCGCCGCCCTCCATGACGGCCATGCAGCTGTTCGTCGTTCCCAGATCGATTCCAAGTACTTTTGCCATGTCTTTCTTCTCAACTTTCTCCGCCGACCATCGGCAGCACCCATAAGGCAGCAGAAGGCGTGCCAACGGCCGGAAACCGGGTCGGCACGCCCTTGAGCCCATGAAGTGTGACAAAATGTCGCGACAAAATGTCCCACACGTCGCGACACGCCGCAGGATGCCCCTGCTACTTGGACGACACGCCCATCTTGTATCCGTTGAACCGATGCGTGTTGTAGAGCGGCGCCTTATCGTCAACGGGCAACCCCATCGCCTTGCGTATGCTCAGGAAGTCCCTTACTCCATTCGGACCGACCTGGTTCAGCTTCGCGCCGTGGCCTGCGGCGAGCAGCAGCACCTGGCAGAAGGAATCGGCGTTCTCGGCCAACCACTCGGCTTCCTCTATGTCCCTGGCGCCGCAGACGATGCCGTGGTTCTCCATGAAGACGACGTTGGACTTCTTCGACGCTTCCGCCACCGACGCTGCAACCTCGTCGGAACCGGGCGTCGCATAGGGTGCAAGCGGTATCTGGCTCAGGAAGATGTCGGCTTCCGGATTAATGCCGTTCGGCGGAACCTGCCCGGCGAAAAGGAATGCGTTGCAGTGCGGCGGATGGCAGTGTATGCACGCGCTCCACCCGGCGGCTTTCATCATCGCGATGTGCACCTTCACTTCGGAGGTGCGCGGACGGTAGCCGCAGAGCTGTCCGGCGTTCATGTCAACGAGACAGATGTCACGCTCCTCCATGTAGCCCTTGCAGCAGAGCGTGGGGCTGCAAAGCACGAGATCCTCGCCGACGCGCACCGAAAGGTTTCCTCCGTTGCCGTCGGTGTAGCCGCGCGCGTAGATGCGCCGGCCCATCTCGCACATGGCCTGCTTCACCTTGCGTATCGCCGGCGAGCGGAAGAATGCGTCGAGAGCCTTGCGGGTCTTCGGTTGCGGACCGTTTTTCCAGTCGTAGGTCCTGTTTACCAGCGGCGGATTGATGTAGAGCTTCTTGTCCATAAGTTCCTTCCTAACTAACGCACTATCGCCTTGCGGGCCTCGGCGAGGTCCTTGAATTCTTCGGCGGCGATCATCTGCACGATCAGGTTGCCGATCGCCGTGCCCTCCGTAGGCCCGGCGAACACCTCAAGGCCGGTCGCATCGGCGGTGAGAGCATTGAGATAGAGGTCCTTCGAGCCTCCGCCGACGATGTTCACCGACGTATACGCCTTGCCCGTGATCTCGGACAGGTTCCTGATGGCGTCGGCATAGCATTCCGCCAGCGACTTGTATACGCACTGCATGAGTTCGCCCACCGTCGCCGGCGGACGCCCCTCTGCGGATGCCGCGCTGATCACTTCGCCCGTCATCGAGTCCGGATTCAGGAACCGGCTTTCGTTCACGTCTATCGTAACCTGGTAGTCGGTGGCGCCGCGCGCTGACATCTCAAGGTCGGCGAACGAGTAACGACGCCCCTTCTCATAGTCGCGTATCTGCGTCAGCGCCTCGCGCGTCGCGTCCGAAGCACGTCCCTCCACGTAGGTTTCCCCGTTTAGCTCACGCCTGATCGACTGGATCATCCAAAGGCCCATTATGTTCTTTAGGAAGCGGTACCGGCCCCATGCTCCGCCTTCGTTGGTGAAGTTCGCAAGCTGCGCGACCTCGCTCGTGACAGGCGCGTCGTTCTCCACGCCCAGAAGCGACCACGTGCCGCTTGATATGTAGACGGCGCGGTCGTCCCTCGCCGGCACTGCCAGATAGGCGCTGCCGGTGTCGTGCATGGCCGGCAGCACTACCTTCACGCCCTTGTATTCGCCGACCGTCGCTCCAGGCATCTCCAGCTTGCCAAAGATTCGCCGCGGCAGCCCTAACCGCCCGATGAGGTCAAAGTCCCAGTCCTTCTTCGCTGCGTCAAGGAGAGACGTGGTCGAGGAGTCTGTGTACTCATGCACTATGTTGCCGGTAAGCCGGTAGTTGATGTATTCGGGGACCGTCAGGAAACGCGCCGCCTTTTCCAGCTGTTCGGGGTGCTCCTTCTTGAGAGCCCACAGCTGATATATCGTGTTGAAGGGTGTCTTCTGTATGCCGGCCCTGGCGTAGAGGTCGGCAAAGGAGATTACGTCCCGCTCGATCTCGACGTCTGCGCCCGTGGTGCGCTTGTCGCGGTACGCTACGGCGTCGCTGCAACGTTCGCCGTTCTCGTCCAGGAGGACGAAGTCCACGCCCCATGTGTCGATGCCGATGGAGTCGATCTGGCTCTTCGCCATCGCGGCGTCGATTCCGGCCTTGACCGAATCCACGAGCGCGTCGATGTCCCAGCAGTCGTGACCGTTGCGCACCACCTGCGAATTTTCGAAGCGGAATGCCTCTTCGAGCACGATCTTCCCGTCCTCCACTCGGCCCAGCATGTGCCGTCCGCTAGAGGCGCCTATGTCTATTGCGAGATAAGTTTTCATGGCATTGTGCCGATAGTCTATCAAACCGACCCGGTTTCCGCAAGGGGGACGCGGCGTGCGAACGGGGCCTTGCGCTCGTCTCGCTCCCTCACGTCATGTAGTAGAGACGCTGGATGTCGAGGGGGAAGAGATTCTCCACCCTTCCCTCCAACACGGCGGCGACCGGCGCTGCGGCGCAGGTGAAGCGAATCGGAAGGCCCGTCGCTGCGGCCACCGCGCCAGCATAGGGAAGCGACGCAATCACGTCTTCGGGAGTCGTCTTCTGCCCTAGATTCGTGTTGTTCACAAGGCCCGTGAACGGCAGGCGGCAGGCGACCTCGATTTCGCGAATGACCTCGACCGCGTCCTGCGGAGTGCGGGTGAGCGGCCTGTTCGCGTTAAGGACCGCAAGCATCTCATAGTTTCCGCCAGCGCGGATGTCGTCGACGTACCGCCCGAGCGCCAGCGCGCCGCGGTCGTCGCCGCCTACGTCAATGACGACGCGGGTGGAACTGTTCCCGGCCTCCGGCGGCGCAACGAGAGAGTAAATCTCCTTGGGCAGCGCCGGGAAATCGACATTGGTGTTCGCGTAATCCGAAACCACGAGGCGAATGCCCTCCTCGGCCAGCGCCTTGGCTGAGTCCTTCGTGCGAAAGTACGGGTTCACGATGTCAAGGTCGGCAACGGCAACCTCTTCTCCGGCGCGGCGCAGCCAACGGGCGTAGTTGACGGCTACGTTCGTCTTCCCGCTGCCGTAATGTCCGGCGAAGAGCGTGACCGACGCGGCGGCACAATGTCCAGTACTATGCATGATGCTCATGTTTATGTATTATAGCACATCCTCAGCCCCACAAACGCCCATGTTTTTGGTATACTATACAGAAATTTTCTGGAGAAAAGACAATGCATCCCTATCGCACGCACACATGCAACGAGCTCCGCGCCTCCGACGCGGGCAAAACCGTCCGCCTGTCAGGCTGGATGTTCCGCCTCCGTGACCATGGCGGCATCCTCTTCGTGGACCTTCGCGACCACTACGGCCTCACGCAGATAGTAGTACACCCCTCGCGAAGCTTCTTCGGCCTGGTTGAGAAGGCCCACCTCGAAAGCGTGATCACCGTGACAGGCGAAGTCAAGCTGAGGACTCCGGACACCATCAACCCGGAGCTGCCGACGGGCGAAATCGAGATCGAGGCCAACGAGCTTACGATGGAGTCCGCCTCGAAGGTGACGCCCATATACGTTCCTGACGAAAAGGCTGACGAAAGCGAAGACGTGAGGCTCCAGTACCGCTTCCTCGACCTGCGCCGCGAGAAGCTGCACAGGAACATCATCCTCCGTTCGCAGGTGATTCGCTTCCTGCGCGAGAAGATGTGGGAGAAAGGCTTCAACGAGTTCCAGACGCCGATACTTACGGCCTCTTCGCCTGAAGGTGCGCGCGACTACCTCGTGCCGAGCCGGATCCACCGCGGAATGTTCTACGCTCTTCCGCAGGCTCCGCAGATGTTCAAGCAGCTCCTGATGGTCTCAGGCTTCGACAAGTACTTCCAGATCGCGCCTTGCTTCCGCGACGAGGCCGCCCGCGCCGACCGCTCGCCCGGCGAGTTCTACCAGATGGACATCGAGATGTCTTACGTCACGCAAGACGAGATATTCGCAGTCGTGGAAGACGTGGTCTCGGCGACGTTCCGGAAGTTCTCCGACTGGGAGTGCAACGACACGCCGTGGCCGCGCATCAAGTACCGCGACGCGATGATGACCTACGGAACCGACAAGCCCGACCTTCGCAATCCCCTCAAGTGGATCGACATGTCGGACTTCTTCGCGAAGGCCGACTTCAAGGCGTTCGCCGCCTGCGTTGCTAACGGGGGCCTCGTCAAGGGGCTCCTCGTCAAGGGCATCGTCGGCGTCGAAACGCGCACGTGGTTCGACAAGCGCGAGGCGTTCGTCAAGGAGAACGGCGGCAAGGGCCTCGGTTACATCAGCTGGACCAAGGAAGGAGATCTGAAGGGCCCGATTGCAAAGTTCCTCTCCGCCGACCAGCTCGAAGAGATGAAGAGGCTTTCTGGAATGGAGCCTGGCGACGCACTCTTCTTCATGGCCGCGCCTACGGACGAGTGTCACAGGCTTTCTGGTCTCGTGCGTACCGACATAGCCGACCACATGACGAACGACGTCCGCGAGAAGAAGTGCTACAAGTTCTGCTGGATCGTCGACTTCCCGTTCTTCGAGCGCGACCCCGAGACCGGCAAGATCATCTTCTCGCACAACCCCTTCTCAATGCCGCAAGGCGGGCTGGAGGCGCTGAACACGAAGGATCCGCTCACGATCGAGGCTTACCAGTACGACGTCGTATGTAACGGCATCGAGCTTTCGTCCGGCGCGATCCGCAATCATCAGGTCGAGGTCATGTACAAGGCGTTCGAGATCGCCGGCTACGCGAAGGACGACGTGGAGAAGAAGTTCGGCGCCCTGCACCGCGCGTTCCAGTTCGGGGCTCCGCCGCACGGCGGAATCGCGCCAGGCGTCGACCGCATGGTGATGCTCCTCACCGACACGCCGAACATCCGCGAAGTGATCGCCTTCCCGATGAACCAGAAGGCGCAGGACCTCCTGATGGGCGCGCCGAACTACGTGACCGAGCAGCAGTTGCGCGAACTCCACATCAAGATTCGCGGCACCGGCAGCGAAGTCGCAGACGCGCCTAAAAGCTGACGGCGACAAGCGCCATCCTATCCCTAGCTAGCGCAGCAGTTCGAACCTGTCGATGCGTCCGAGCTCCACCTCCGCGACCACAGGCATCGTCGCGCCGTTGCTTGTGATCCTGTGGGTCATCATGAAAGAATTGAAGAATTGGATGCGCTCCCTTCGCTCGCTATTTGGTGAATCCTTGGACAGGGCGAACAGACTGCCCGTAGAAGCGGTAGTAGTAGCTAACGGAGTGGCTGCCCGAATTGAAGCCGAGGTCCCACGCCTCGGAGTCGCTGTAGTCCGAGTGCGGAACTGACGCCCAGTAGGCGCCAGTCGAACCGGCATGGCCGAGCGACGCTCCGGGGCCGTAGCCTGCACAGGGAAGGAAGATGCTGGCGGAAGCATAATTACCTCTGCCGCGGACAACATACCCATTCACGCCGTTCATTGTCGTCCAGGTCCAGTCGCACTTGTTGCAGAGGTCTTTCAGTTCCTGATTCGTCGGTATGCGCCATTCCCCGCCCCAATGTACCTGCGCCGCGTCATGCTTCGTGGTCAGCACACTGTCTTCTCTAACTCTAATCCCAAATAACTTTTCTAGCAAAGACTGTCTTTCTTCACCTCCAATGACCCAACCCTCACTCTTCAAGGCGGACAGGCTTTTGCCACAAGTCGGCGTATGTTTCTTATCGAACTCAAAGTCCGAAGAAGAACCGTCGCTCGCAACCCAGACATCGCCCTCGCGCTTGTAACCGACCGTGTCACCCCACCAGAAGTAGAAGCCGTAATCTTCAGGCTTCTCCGCGCCGATGTTCGTGTCGGCCCAGTACGGGCCACCCTCCCAAAGTTGGACTTTGTTGTGAACGGACCTGTTTGCAGTTCCGGTACTGGCGGCAACGAGCCCTGTCGTAGTTTCAACCTGCGTTGCCGTCTCTTTTTGCGGAGGATGATGCTCGCCGCCCAGCATGTCTGTACATGTTGGCGGTCGGTCCTCCGGCTTCTTCATGACAAACCGCTTGTTGTCAAGCTGCGTGTCCTCGGCATGCCAGACAGGGCCCATTCCGCCCTGGCCAAGCTGCTTCACGATGCGATAGCGCCCGGCAAGGAGCGTTCCTGACGCCCCTCCCGGCATAGTTACGTCGTTGTTTATGGTGTTGGAGGTCATGTCAATTCAAGAGCCGTATGCCGAGAGCGAACGCTTTCGACGAATTTACCGTTCTGATTTGAGAATTGCATTTAGTCTACAGAAACAAGGCGGAGTTCAACATGGCGTTCGCCATAGCCGGAAGCAACGATGCGGAACAGTATCGTATGCGGCGATGCACCGGCGGCCCGAAGCGGTTCGACCAGATCGCCCCTGTTCCAGAACACTAGCCGCAGGCCGGAACCGCGCAAAGAAGCAGCCAGGTGACGTCCGTCGACGCCCAAGGGCCTTACGTCCGAGAAGAAAACGTCTCGCAACCCGAACACAGGCTCCTGGTTCCCTTCGCCGAACGGCTCAAGCAACGCAAGATCGTCGGCAAGTTCAAGCGTTATGTCGGAAACGTCGATCCAGGCATCGACAGTGCGCTCCGTGGAAGCACGCTCGCTCCGGTGTGTCGCGCAATATTCGCAAAGGAGCCGCCGGAAGTCATCCAGCCTGCCTTCCTTCACCGCAAACCCCGCCGCGGCAGCATGCCCGCCGAACGAGGAAAGCGTCTCGGCGCAAGCGACGAAAGCCTCGCGAACGTTCAGCCAGTCCGGTGCGCGGGCGGAGCCGTGTCCGTCCGCAATTATGCAGACCGGCCCCTCGTCGCCAAGATGCTCCAGCACGCGCGCGGCGACTATGCCGACGACGCCCGGATGCCCTCCCGGCAGGTCGATGACCTGAGCAGGAGCGCCAGGCACGATCTTGCTCATCGCCTCGTCGGTCATCTTCTGCTCGACGGACTTGCGCATGACGTTGTAGCCGTCGACGATCCTGGCCAGTTCGCGGGTGATCTCCCGATCGTCGGAGAGAACCAGTTCAAGGGCCTCCATGCCTGACGCCATGCGTCCTGCCGCGTTGATGCGCGGCCCCAGCAGGAATGCGAAGTCCTTTGATGTAAGTCGGTCGCCGCCGCTGCGCGCGGCACGCAAATGAAGTTCTCGCAGTCCGATCGGCGCAAGGACTGGGAATCGACGCAACGCCTCCGCAACGAGAATACGGTTCTGCCCGAGAAGCGTCATGAGGTCCGTCACCGTGGCCAGCCCTGCCAGGACAAGAAGCGCGCCACCTATGCTAGGCCCGTCGTATGCGCCGCGGCGCCTTGATTCGGATACGAGACGGTTCGCCAGCAGGAATGCGACGCCTGCGCCGCAAAGGTTCGCGAACTCCTCGGGCGCCGCAACCTTCGGGTCTACAAGAGCGTCGGCCTCCGGCGTTTCTTCGCCCGGAAGATGGTGGTCGGTTATCACTACGCCGATGCCGCGGGAGCGGAGGTCTCCGACCTGTCGGACCGAGTTTATACCGTTGTCCACCGTTATGACAAGCCCGACTTCGGGGCATTCGCGTAGCATGCGGGCCACTGCTTCGTCGCTCATGCCGTAGCCTTCGGAACGGCGGTCGGGAAGGAACGGCTCAACGTCTGCGCCGAGCGCCGAAAGCGTCTTGACGAGAATCGCAGTGGCGCAGACCCCGTCGCAGTCGTAGTCGCCGAAGATCACTGCCTTCTTCCTGGCGGCGACGGCATCGAGCACGACGTCGGCCGCAGCAACCAGGCCCGGCAAGCCCTCCGGCGGAGCAAGGTTCCGAAGCGACGGATTGAGAAACGATTCGAGGTCCGCGGCGGAAATGTCGCGGGCCTCGAGTATCCGCCTTACTATTTCACTTCGAAGCACCATCCGTGCTTGTCTTCAAGACGTCCGTACTGGATGCCCTGGACGGTGTCATAGAGTTTCTGCAGCGTCGGATGCACGACGTCCGGATCGGAAATCCTGATGACTTCCTTGCCGCGCGTGATCTCCCAGACGGGCGTGATCACCACGGCAGTGCCAAGCGCAGCGACGGCCTTGAACCTCTTAAGCTCCGAATACGGAATCTGGCGGCATTCCACCTTGATGCCAAGATCCCTGGCGCACTGCTTGAGGGACATGTTCGTTACGGACGGAAGCACCGAGCATGAGTCGGGAGTGACGTATGCGCCGTCCTTGGTGATTCCGGCGAAATTTGACGTCGCGAACTCCTCGATGTACCTGTGCGTCTTGGCGTCGAGGTAAAGCTCGACCGGCCAGCCCTCCTTCTTCGCCTTCTCATGCGCGAAGATGCCGGCGGCATAGTTGCCGCCGACCTTGACGTCACCCATGCCGTGCGGCGCGGCGCGGTCCCATTCGTCGAAGATTACCGCGCGGACAGGCTTGATGCCGCCCTTGTAGTAGGCGCCGACAGGCATCACCATGATCATGAACGTGTATTCCTTCGCCGGCGCGACGCCAATCTGGGGGCCCGTGCCGATCAGGAGAGGACGCAGGTACATTGACCCGCCCGTGCCGTACGGCGGAACGTACTCGGCGTTCTTCTTCACGACTGCCCTGCAGCAATCAAGGAACGTTTCTACCGGAATCGGCGGCATGCATGTGCGCTGCGCAGTCCTGAACATGCGCTTCGCGTTCTCGTCGGGACGGAAGATAGCGATCTTCCCGCTCTCCTGGCGGAACGCCTTGATGCCCTCGAAGCATTCCTGCCCGTAGTGCAGGCAGGCCGCCCCGATGTGCATGCTTATCCAAGGTTCTTTCACGAACTTGGGCTTCGACCACTTTCCGTTCTTCCACGTCATGCGAAGATGACAGTTTACGTCGGAAAAGCCAAAACCCAGCTCTTCCCATTTGATGCCCTTCTTGGGTGCCTTCATTTTCTGTGTTTCCTTTCTAAAATTTCCAGGTATTATAACATATTCTCAGGCGTTACGGCTACTCCGCCGCAACAGCCACGAAATCGAAGCCTCGGCTGCGGATGAGACGCACCTGGACAAACTCGCCGACCGGTGCCGCTGACACCGCGCCATCAAGGTAGACGACGCCATCAACGTCCGGTGCCTGGGATTCAAGCCGCGCCACGCCCGACGCAACCACCAGCGCACGGAAGACGCCCCCAACAAGCCGTTTCGCCTTCAGCTTCCACATGGCAGCCTGCTGCTCCATCACAAGACGCTCCCGCTCGCGGGCAACGGCCGCCGACGGACGCCCCCGCATCGACGCCCCAGGGGTTCCCGTTTCCGGAGAATAAGCGAATGCGCCAAGATGGTCGAACTGCATGCGCCTCAGGTCAGCCAGCATCTGACGGAACCTCTTCTCGGTCTCGCCGGGAAATCCTGTCATTACGGTCGTGCGCAGGGTGACGCCCGGCACCGCCTCGCGAAGGACCCCTGCCGCCTCTAGCGACGCGTCGACCGCACGGCGGCGGTTCATGCGGACAAGCACCTCCGGCACGGTATGCTGTATCGGCACGTCAATGTAGCGCACCGCATGCGGACTTGTCAGCATCCAGGCAATGAAATCCTCAGTTATCTCGTTTGGATATGAATACAGCACGCGCACCCAGAAGTCGCCGGGCATGCGGTCTATCCGACGCAGGAGGTCGGGCAGGCGAAGCTTTCCCTCGCGCCACAGCATCGGATCCTGCGCGACAATGTCGAGTTCGCGGCAGCCGCTTGCCACAAGCGCACGCGCCTCGCGCAGGATTGAACGCATGGGACGCGACCTGAAACGTCCTCGTATGGACGGTATGGCGCAGTAGGCGCAGCGGTGGGAGCAGCCCTCTGCTATCTTAAGGTAAGCAAACGCCTTGCCGGTAAGGCGCAGTCCCGGCACCTTCGGTTCGGCCCATCCGTTCGGAACGCCGAGCCATTCGTCGACGCCCGGGAATGCCGCCGCCGCGCCCGGGAAGCGCTGCGGATAGCAACCCGCTACGATTACCCGTTTGTAGTTGCCTTTGGCCTTCAGCGCCACGGCACGGCGAATCTCCGCCTCGGCCTCCTCGCGTGCGGCGGCAATGAAGGCGCAAGTGTTGACTATCACCGCGTCCGCGCGATTCGGGTCTGGCGACAAGGTCCACCCCTGACGGATGAGATTTCCGGCACGCGCCTGCAGGTCTACGGCGTTCTTCGCGCAACCGAGCGACACCAGAGCAAGAAGCTTTCCCTCTCTCATTTCATCCCTTCCTACGGACCGGCTCGTAATGCAGCAAGTCGCGCATAGCCTGACGCCTTGACAGGAACGCGATGGAACCCGGCGGGACATTCGGACGTCCCGTCCCGTCTGCCTAAGACGTCGAACAGCTCGACCTTGCACGGAACGGCAAGCTCCACCAGCACTCCGGCGCCTCCTGTCGCGTTCACCACGTACGACGGCCTCGCCGTTGCATTGACCGGCACGCAAACCTCCGCTCCATGGACGGTCACTACCCGTTCGGACCCGCTCTCGCCCTCGATCCAGGTATATCCGTTTTCAGGATGGTGCGGACGGAACGCCCCTTTCAAGAGCGCCTCGCGGTGCGAACGCGTGAAATCGATCCAATGGCGAACCACCTCCGCGTGGGCCGGCGGCAGTTTCGCCAGCACCATAGAATACTGGACGGTCGAAAACAGGGCGTTCAGGATCGGCAACGCCGCGCCTTCGGGCGTCTCGTCGCGGCTCCACACGAGCATGTCTGAATGGACCGCCGTCTTCCCCGAAGTAAGCCGCAAGTCGCAGATGCGTTTCCTGTTGGCGCAAGGGTCCGCGGGACAGTCCGCTGCGCGCATCATGTTCCCGTATTGCAGGATCGCAGGCCCCATGTACGCCTGACGGAACTCCACGAGCACATCCGGCTTGATGCGTTTCAAACGCCCCAACACGTCCTTCATGAGTCGGTTCACTGCTTCCGGAACGGACCGATAGTCGCGCCCGGCATAGCCGTCCTTAAGCGCAGGATCGGCTCCGATCAGCTTGAACTGGTCGATAAAGTCCAGCTTTGCGCCGTCGAAGCCCCACTCGCCGACAACCCGCTCGTAAGTCCGTATCAGGTACTCGCGCACTTCCGGGAACCGTGGGTCAAGTATTCCGACACGCCCGGGCGACGTCTTTCCGTGCACGTAAAGAAGCTTGTCCTTGAACCGTTCCCACGCCTTCGATTCGTCTCCGACATACGGAACCGACAGCCACAGCATATACTTCAACCCAGCCCGATGCACTGCGTCGACATGTGCCTTGAAGTCGGGGAAGCGGGACGCTACAGGCATCCAGTCGCCCGTCGCCGAGAAGAAGGATGCGCTTTTCTCCTTGTGCCAGCCGTCGTCCAGGATCATCGTCTTCATTCCAAGCGCAGCGGCAAGGCGCGCTTCATTCTCAAGCTCCTCGGCGTGAACGTCCTGCAGCCAGGCGTACCACGTGGAATAGAGAGGCTCGTATGCCGCTTCCGGAACGCTCGCTGGAGCGAAGCCGTTCTGCTCCGCCACCCATTCCGAACAGGTGCGCGCCGTTTCGACGAAATCGCGTCCGCGCCGATCGAGAAGAACGGTCGCCGAATACTCCCGCATCGCCGCGACAGGCTGAAGGAAGAACTCGCACCTTCCCACAATCTCGCATGTGCGGTCATCGGCGTAAAGACCGAACTTGAGAAGATTGGAGGCCTCGGAGCAGGCGAGCGCGACCGGCGAGACTCCAGTGGAATTGTAACCGACGGCGATGGGCACGTTCGCGGCAAGCTGCGATTCATATGTAGAACGGTCTTCCCACCAGAGCTGCGGCCAAAGATGCTGTCCGTCGCTCGCAAGGAAATCGGTCGTCCAGACGTTCTGCACCCCCGTGCCTGGAACGCGGAGCTGAACGCCAAACTGCGGCGGCGCGGCGTTTGTCGGCGACGAAAGGCGGATCGTGACCATGTTGCGTCCGCCATCCGACACGGTCTGGACCGAATGTGACCATCCGCGCCAGTCTTCGCACGTGACAAGCGGCTCGATGCCGTTCTTGATGCGCAACGTCGAGCCCGTATCCTCAAGCTCGAAAAGCACCATGCGTTCGTCGGGCGTGGAGTTCGGCTGGTGCAGCGTCAGCATCAGGCGTCCGTCGAACGTCCTGAAGATCATGCCGTGCCCGCCATTCTCGGCAAACAGGAGTTCGTCTCCGGACCATGGCCCGGCAAGATTGCCGCCTGGCGACTTGCGCACGAACACGCAGTAGTCCTTCTTACCGTTGCGCTCCACCGTGTTCGACCAGATCATGTAAAGCGCATCGTTTTTCGGAGAGCGGTAGAGGTACGGCCCGTCCGTAATGTTACCAGCCCCTGACATCGCCTCGGACGCCTTGAACATGGTGACCGGGGGAGCGGTGAACGAGGCGAAATCCGGCGACAGCGGAGCATAGCACATGCGTCCGTCCTTAGTCTGGCACCATTCGTGGCAGAAGACCATGTAGGGCTGGCCGTCCTCAACGTAGAGAGTGCCGTCAAGCGTCATCCAGTCCTGAGGCGGAACAGGCCCGTTCTTCACGGGAACGAACGGTCCCGTCGGGCTGTCAGACCTGTACACCCAGGTGCCGCGCGGCTCGACGAAATCCTCCCGTCCTTCGACAAGCTTCGCAATGGGATAGGCTCCCTTCTCCATCGTCAGGGTCACGAAGAGAAAGTAGGCGCCATCGTATTTGTGGACTTCGGGCGCCCATACCTTCCTTACCGGCAGATCATCTGCAACGCGCATTGCCTGCCGCTTTTCCGTCCAATGATCCAGGTCGGCGCTGATACGCACGAATACGCCGCGGCCGCCGTCCCACGGCTTCGACTCGTAAAGATAATAGAGGCCGCCGTCAGCCAGCACGAACGGATCACGTATGCGGAAGTCGGTCCGCGACAACGTAGCCTCGGCAACTGCATTCTCCGTTGAGGCGTACCCCGCATGCAACAGGGCGGCCGAAAGCAAAACAGACAAAACCACAACTGCCTTCCTCATTTCCCAATCACCTTTTGCGGCCTCCTGCCAACATGGAGCACACGACCGAAAACACGGCCATTGCAATCCAGAACACTGCAAGGTAGTCAAGCGTCCATCCTCCTGCAAACGTATGACCGAGGAGCGTCGCAGTGCCGTCCTCCGCACGTTCGATCAGGTAGCCAGAAATGACGGACTGCAGCCCTGCACCGATGTAACTGCCCATTCCTGCAATGCCAAGCGCCGCTCCAGCCGCGCATTTCGGCACATAGTCCACTGCCATCAGTCCGCCCAGGAAGGTAAGAAGGATTCCGACCGCAAGCCCGAACATGACCATTGCAGTCACGTCAAGCCACACATGGCAGCCGGGCACGAGCATGAAGAGCGAAAGCGCGACTATGTTCAGGATTCCAGCCGCAATCGCCAGGCCTTTCCTGCGAGACTTGAAGAATACGTCCGTCACGATTCCGGAAAAAGCCGACGAAACGGCTCCGACAATCGAATTGATTGATATGATCGTGGCTGCGCCGGCTTCCGTGTAACCCTTCTTGACCTGGAGGAAGAACATTCCCCAGTCGATGATGGCGTAGCGGCTCGCGGCAAAGAATCCGCCTGCAAGCGCGACCAGCCACACGGCAGAGGACATAAGCGCGATCCGCTGCCCGCCGGACGTATCGACTGTCGCTTCCTTCTCAGCCACGGGCACGGGCGGCAGGCCTTCGTCCTCCGGCGAGTTGCCGAAGAAAAGCCATGCGGCGGTGATGCCGACCAGGGCGAAGGCCGTAGCGCCCCAGAAACAGCTCCGCCACGCGAGGTCGGGTCCAAAGCATTTCCCGACCCATACGACAATCCCAGCCGAGATGACATAGGCCAGCACTTCTCCTAGGTTGTTGGAGCAGCTCCATATGCCGTAGTACGTGCCGCGCCTCTCCCTCGGCCACCAGCGCGACAGCGCCACTACGCAGCAAGGCGCCCCGGAAGACTGCGCGAAGCCGTTCACGAACCACACGACCGCAAGCATCAGGGCTGGCAGATGGAAGCCGACCAGCAGGTTGGCCAGGGCAGAGACGAACAGCCCCAGCATGATGTACTTCTTGACGTTCACGCGGTCGGCTATGAACCCGTTGATAATCTTGCCGATCGCGTAAGCGAATAGCATCGCCGAGCCTATGTAGCCGATTTCGGCCGGCGTGTACGCGCCCTGCTCGATCATGCCCTTCTTCGATGCCGAAAAAGCGAGACGGCACACGTAGAATATGGCGTAGACGAACAGCATCGCCGACACCTGCCTACCCCGTGCAAACGCATACCTGCGCGCCACAGACCCGTCACCAGAAGAAAAAAACGACCTTTTCATGATACGCGGCAATTATATCATATTGCGCACGGTTATCAAATCCGAGCCGCACGCACCACGATTACAGCCCTATGTCGCCGAAACCGTTCCAGACGTTCCGCCCGCTGTAAGCGCGCGGCTTTACCTCGCCTCGCAACGCCTTGAGCGCGGGGAGCGCAAGGGCCTCCTGCTCCATCTCGCCAGGATATACGCTGACGGGAGCGATAAAACCGCATCGAGTCTTGACGCCCTCGATGATGTCGGCGAAACGCACGAGCCCGCCGGTGAGAAGGATTGCGTCAACCTTGCCGCAGAGGACGGCCGACATCTCTCCGATCATCTTGCAGACCTGGTAGATCATCGTGTTCCACACGAGCGAAGCCTTTCGGTCGCCCTTCTCGACGAGCGCGTGGATCGTGTCGGAGTTGGAAGTGCCGAAGAGATCGACGAATCCGCCGGCGCGCGAACACCGCAGGCGAACGTCGGCGACGGAATGGGATTCAATGTAGTCAAGAAGCTGCAGCACCGGCACCGAGCCAATGCGCGTCGGGGTGAACGCGCCTTCGCCGTCCGCGCCCATGTTGCCGTCCACCATGCGCCCGTGGTCATGGGCGGACACGGTTATGCCTCCGTCGATGTGCGCGACGATGAAGTTGCATTCCTCGTAGCTGCGGCCGATCTTCGCGGCATGGTGCTCTGCCACGGCCTTCTGGTTGAGGACATGCGAATGCGACACTCGGTAGATGCCCTTGATGCCGGTGAGCCGCGCATAGTCGCCGTATTCGTCCACATTCGTCGGATTGAGCGTATACGCCGGCCGGTCGTATTCCAATGCGAACATCCATGCCAGCATGACGCCAAGCTTGGCCGGGTGTTCCGACCCGCCGACAGCGGCAACCGTGTCATCGTAGAGCTTCTGGTCTATTGCCGTTATGCCGCCCGGCTGCGTACAGGCGCTGCCGCCGCGCCCGACGAACGCGTCAATCGACGCTGGATCTACGTTTTCAGCCTTGAGCATGTCGAGAATTACGCTCTTGCGGAACGGCACCTGGTCGTTCACGTGCGGAAAGGCAAGGAGAACCGACGCATCGTGGAAAAGGCTTTTCTCAAATACGGACACCTCGTTCTCGAAAAGGCTCACTTTCGTCGAAGTCGACCCCGGATTGATGACAAGTATGCGGTATGTTTTCATGTTGGCGAAAATTATATCATATTTACCCTGTCATACACATTGAATCACAGTATTCCGGTCACTTCGGGCTCAAGCATGACGCCAAGGCGAAAGAATACGCGGTTGCGCATGAGCCGCACAAGAGCCAGGAAGTCCGATGACGTTGCGTCTTCGCCGCGCACGACGACGTTTGCGTGCCCTTCCCATACGTACGCTCCGCCGACACGCATCTCCTTAGCGCCAACCTCTTCCAAAAGCCTCCCTGCATAATCCCCCGGCGGATTCTTGAAGACGCTTCCGAACGTTCCCGGCGGGAACTTCCGCCGGCGCGCAAGATAGTCTGCCGCGCTGCCCTGCGTCCTGGCCGCCGCCAGCTTCTCCTCGTCCCATTCGACATCTTGTATCTCGCCTTTGAGATTCGAATGCCTGTAGGCGAAGCCGCAGCCGGAAGCCGCGATCCACGAGCCGTCCACCTTGACGCGTGCAACGACCTCGGAGATCGAATGTCCGAACGCGCCTGCATTCATCTTCACCCAGCCGCCAACCGTGCCAGGTATCCCAACCATCCACGGAATGCCGAGCGACGAGCCGGACCGGGCCGCAGGCCCTTCCGTCTTACGGTACTCGATGCCAAGGTCGAGGTCTGTTTTCCATGTATTGAAGCCGCCGCCGATCCATATTCGCCTCGGCGGCAGCTCGTGCAGCTTCGAAACGATGTCGCCCGCGCCAAGAACAAGCGTGACGTCGCCCGGCCTTGCCGTGCGCACCGCATGGGTCCATGCCTCTTCGCAGCTGCGGGCGAGCCTGACGTTCATCCCGGCTGCACGGCAGACGGCGTAAATGTCCGCAATGTCGCCGCCCTCGACAGGCTGTTCGAACGCCGGGTACGTCGGACAAAGCACCGTTTCGTCCGCCGCCTCCAGCGCGGACGGGAAATCGGCAAGCAACGCTTTCGTTCGCGAATAGCGATGCGGCTGGAAAAGGACCCGCAGCCTGCCTCGGCACGCTTGCCGCGCCATCTGCACAGCGCACCTCATCTCCGTCGGGTGGTGCGCATAGTCCGTATACACGCCTTCGGACAGGCGCTGAAAGCGCCTGTCGGGGAGTTCGGCCACTATGGACGGCAAGACCGCCGCTATGTCCGCAGCCGAGTGTCCTCGCCGCAACGCTACTTCAGCCGCAGCACGTGCGTTCCGCCTGTTGTGCGGGGGGAGCGGATCTAGCGCGACGGAGAGTTCCGGGAGAGGGGCCAGGCTTTCGCTCTCGATCACGTCCCGCGCCTGTCGCCGCGCGGCGTCGTAGCAGGCAACATAGTCGGCCTTGGTCTTGAAGTGGTCCGGATGGTCGTATTCGCAGTTGGTCACCACGAGAAGTCCGGCGCGGTAGCGGGAAAGCGTTCCGTCCGACTCGTCGGCCTCAACGACGAGCGGTCCGCGCCCGATGCCAGCGACCGGGAAGGAGCCTGTTTCGCCGCCAATGGCCCATGACGGATCTTCGCCGAGCGCCTGAAGCAGCTTCGCAGTCCAGGTCGCGGTAGTTGTCTTGCCGTGCGAACCGCAGACGGCGATGGAATCCGCCTCGGAAACTATCTCGGCCAGCACATCGCCGCGAAGGCGCATGCGCGATGCGGCGCGGCGCTCCGGCTCATCAGCAGAAACGGCTGGCGTCACTATCACCTCGTCGACGCCCTTGACATGCGAGGCGTCATGCCCGACCGAAACGTTAATGCCAAGTCGCTCCAGCCATCGCGTGCGCGGCGTTGCGGCAAGGTCGCAACCGGAAACGTCATGTCCGCGCGCCTTCAGCAGGACGGCGAGACCGGCCATGCCCACTCCGCCGATCCCGATCAGGTGAATCCGCTTCATGTCGCGCAGCGATGCCGCAGGGGCCGCGTCAGTTTTCGCCCATGAAGAGCGCATTGGACGCATAGTACGGATCGGAAGTGAACCGGCAGCCGAGGCGCCTCAGGCCGGCCTCGTCGCCCGGCGTGACGATGTGCGTCATGTGTACTTCGCAGCTGCGCAACTCGTTCAGCTTCTCAAGCGCAATCTGCGCCGCGGGATTGGTGGTCGAAGATATCGCAAGTCCTATAAGGGCCTCGTCAAGGTTGAGAGAGGTGTAGCCGACCTTCAGTATGTCCTGCTTCATGTGGGCGATGGACTGTATGACGTTCGGCCCGATGAGCGGAATCTGCGACGGAATGCCGGAGAGCGTCTTGACCGCATTCATCACCATTGCGGCGGCGGCATGCATCTCGTCCGAGTTCCTGCCGGTGACGATGCGCCCGTCGCGCAGCTGGATCGCCGCGCCCGACACGATCTTCCCGCCGGCCTTCCCCTTGCCCTGCAGGCGGGCCGCCTCTGCGGTACGCCGCGCCGCCTCTACGACGACGCGGTCCTCTGCACGTAGCCCGAGCGAATCCATCAGCTCCTTCGCCCGCTCCACCATCGAGCGGTCGGTGGCGCCCTCGGCGAATGCGCACTGGTAGCGCAGGAACCTGCGGATTATCTCCTGCTTGGAGGCGTTGCGCACGACCTCGTCGTCGATTATGCCGAAGCCTATGCGGTTTACGCCCATGTCCGTCGGGGAACGGTACGGGCACGCCCCCTTGGTCATCTTCTGCCATATCGCCACCAGAAGCGGGAAGGCGTCCACGTCTCGGTTGTAGTTGACGGCGTCCTTGCCGTACGCCTCCTTGTGGTAGGGGTCGAGCATGTTGCGGTCGTTGAGGTCGATCGTCGCGGCCTCGTAGGCGATGTTAAGCGGATGGTCGAGCGGCAGGTTCCACACTGGGAAGGACTCGAACTTCGCGTAGCCGGCGAAGTTGCCCATGCGGTACTCGTGGTAGATCTGCGCAAGGCACGTGGCGAACTTGCCGGAGCCCGGACCCGGCGCGGTGACCACGACGATCGGCCTCTCGGTCTTCACGTACTCGTTCTTGCCGTAGCCCATGTCGGATACGATCGTATCGACGTCGGCCGGATAGCCCGCAGTCTTGTAGTGATAGTAGACCCTGACGCCGCGCCGCTCGAGCTTGGCGCGGAACTGCTTCACGGCATGCTGCTCCTGGTAGCGCGTTATGACGACGCCTCTCACGAGAAGACCGAGGCTGCGGAGGTCGTCTATCAGCTTCAGCGCGTCGTCGGCGTATGAGATGCCGAAGTCGGCGCGCATCTTCTTGCGCTCAATGTCGCCGGCGAAGAGGCAGAGGATCACCTCGGCCTGGTCCTTCAGCGTCTGAAGGAGGCGGAGTTTCACGTTCGGGTCGTAGCCCGGCAGGCAGCGCGCCGCGTGGAAGTCGTTCATCAGCTTGCCGCCGAACTCAAGGTAGAGACGGCCGTACTTGCCGGCGCGGCGCCGGATCTCCTCCGACTGCTCCTTCAGGTACTTCTCGTTGTCGAATCCCGCTTTCATCGCCCGAGCTCCTTCAGGATCGCTTCTATCTTCGGACGGCACTTGCCGCAGCCTCCGCCGGCCTTCGTGAAGTTCGTGACCTCCTCGACGGTCGTCAGCTGATTCTCGGTTATAACGCGCCTGATCTCGTTTTCGGAGACTCCGTAGCACGTGCAGAGCGTGTTGTCCTCAAGGTTGCGGTCGGCGTTCTCGCCGGTTTCGTAGTTCTTGATCGCCGCCTCCATCGCCTCGCGCCCCATGACGCTGCAATGCATCTTCTGCGGCGGCAGCCCGCCGAGGTAGTCGGCGATGTCCTTGTTCGTTATCCGCTTCGCCTCCTCAAGCGTCTTGCCGATCACCATCTCGGTTAGCGCGGAGCTGGACGCTATCGCGCTGGCGCAGCCAAACGTCTGGAATTTAGCCTCGGCGATCCTGCCGTCCTCCCCCAGACGGAACTGGAACTGCAGTGCGTCGCCGCATGCGAGGGAGCCGACCGTCGCCGTCCCGTCAGGGTTCTCTATCTTGCCCACGTTCCGAGGGTTGCGGAAGTGGTCCATCACCTTCTCCGAATAGTTCCACATAACGGGACTCTATTATACCATAATTCTCGCCCGCCTGAGGACTGTCCGAAGCCGGGCCCGTCACTTCACCAGGTGCATCTCGATGTTCATGTTCCTGCAGAAAGCGGTCAGCTCCTCGACGCGGTCGCCGTACATCAGCGCATAGTGATGCTCCCAGCCGTTCTCCATGACCTCGCGGCGGACGGCCTCGCAGCCGGCGTCGAACCTGACGTTGAGCGGCGTGCCGCGCACAAAGAGGTCAGTATCGATTCCCGTGCCGGGGCAAACGAGCATGCGGAAGCCCCTTCCGTCGCGCGTCTCGCCCAGGCGCGCGAGCGTGACCCGTCCGGGCTTCAGCGGGAACTCGCCCGTGCAACCCTTCACCCCGCCGCCCTCAACGGTCGCGGAACTGTGCAGCTCGGGCTGATAGCCCTGCTTGCAGAGCCCGCACGGCGCCGCGCCGCAGTGCCATACCGTCCCGTGGTCGCCTTCGCAAATGATGAGGTCACAGAAGAACGGCAGGTCGCCCGAGATTATCTGGCCAATGCGCATCATCACCGCGCCGTAGACGTCGCCCTCGCACGCCGTGAGACAGCCGTGGTTCGTGAGATGGCCGAGCGTGGAGCAGACGGCAATGCCGTAGAACTCGTTGAGAATGACCTCCGGCCAGCAGCGCATCGCAAACGTGTCTACGAAAAACTTCTCCTTCAGCTTCATCACCGCCGCGATGAGACGGGCTGACTTCTCCTTCTGGTTTCCCCTGGGGCCGTCCGTCGGGTGCGTCTTCAGGTCGCCGTCGATTATGGCCATGCCTTTCGCGACCTCGTCGGCGGTCAGGTTCTGCGCGACGGTGAAGAGCTCGTGTTCCGTAATGATCTTCACCTCGGGTCCGAGCGTGCGGCGCAGCATCATCTCGTCCACGCAGCTCGTGAAGAACCCCGGGACGCGCCCTCCGATAAGGCCGATGCGCATGCGTCCGAGCGCCTTCATCGCCTGGGCGACGCGAATCTGCTTCATGAGGCCATCCTCGGCTTCCTTCGTCCCGGCCTGCGCATGGACGTAGAAGTACGGTATGCCGAGCCGCCACATGTGGTGCGCGTTCATGTTCGCCGCGCAGAAGGAGTTGTTCTGCAGGCGTCCGCCCTTCGGGTCAGGCTCGGGCTGCGACCAGAGGAGGATCGGCACCTTGAGGCGTTGCGCGAACATGGGCGGCACAACGCCAAGCGAAAACGTGAGGAAGTGCGCCACGATCAGGTCGGGACGGTCCTTCTCCCACTGGTCGAGGACCTCGATAGCCTCGCCTTCAAGCGCAAGCATGTGGTCCGGGGCGACGACCTCCACGTCGGGGAGCTTCTCCAGGAACCTGATTGCGTCCGCACGAGCGGCCTCAAGCGTGTCGTTCGTCCAGTTGACCTTGCTCAGCGGCAGGTATCCGATCTTGAACATGTTGCCTCCTTGTGTTTTGCAGTTATGCGTATTTTGGAAAGTGTCTTTGCCTTGGCATCCATGGGCATGAATGGCAGCACCGCGAGGCGGTCGTTCGAGCAGAGCCCAAGCCCTATATAGTCAAAGCGTTTCATCGGATAAGATTATACCAAAATCGGAGCGGACATGCGGCGCGAAAGCATGAGAAAACATGAAACAAGTTGACAAGTGCTATCCGCAACCGTAGCGTATTGGCGGGGTGCATCAGCCCAGTGGAATAGAAGCAACATTGTAAACATCACCATCAACACTATAAAACTATTGGCTCATAATGTAGTAACTTGTGCATATGAATGAGGCAGAGCGAACATGAAGTCACAAGTCGCCAAAACAAACGACAGCCTTTCCTCGCGGAGTCAGATAAACGATTTCTGTGGTTTTGCATCATCACCAATAATTCTAGTAAGCGTACAATGCTTCGCCTTTATGATTGAACTTGTTCCATTTTTACGAATAACCACAATTCCTTTACCGTTCAACCTTGGCTCTGACGCATAAGAATCCTTGCATATTGGCAGTAGTTCATTCGCAGTCAAGCGGACAACATCCATGTTCTCGAGGTCGATGTTGGAGGAAATTAACAACGGAAAAGATGCACCGCACATATCTAAGTCACATACGGCAACATTCCACGAGCGAAAGGCATTCGTAAGTGAACATGCGCATTCGGAATCTAGTTCATAAGTCTTGCAAAGGCTCGTCAAGAATTCACATGAATTTGAGAATGAATCAGGATTTATGTAATTCTCGCCTGCTTTGTGCAGCCTGTCGTTCTTGGCCATCATCATTGCGAACATTTGTCCTTTCACAGATAACGAATGTGAATATGCCACAAAAGCATCTCTGCCCGCCGGAAATAAGATTGCCATCAAAATGCCAACGACAGTAAACGTGCCAAAGAAAAGGCATCCCGCTCGTTTTCTTAGTACATCCATCATTGAAAAAATCCTTCGCGCCTTGAGTTCCATTGCCGTAAAACGGAAAACGTCACTTCACCCTTTGTTTATAGGGTTGCAGCTGCTCTCATGCCAGAAAAAACGGGAACCCTCCATTTACAGATTTGGAATCCTTGCCTGCAAGAGGCCGGCTAGTCCGTGTCGATCTTCGATAGGTCGCCGTTTACGGTTATGCCGCCGTCGGCGACGATGATCGCCCCGTTGAGATAGCTCGATTCGTCCGACGCCAGGAAAAGCGCGATCTTTGCGATCTCCTCCGGCGTGCCATAGCGGCGGAGCGGAGTACGCAGCTTGAGGAACCGCTCCTCGTCGAATGTGGAGTTCTCAGGGTTTGACTGGCGCATCATCGGCGTCATGATCGCCGCTGGCGATATGCAGTTCGTACGGACGCCGTAGCGTCCGTACTCAACGGCGAGCGACTTCGTCAGCTGCACGATAGCGCCCTTCGTCGCCGTATAGGCGTCACAGTCGGGGATGCCGATCTGCGCCGCCGACGAGCCAGTGTTGACGATCGATCCGCCGCCCGCCTTGATCATCGTCGGAATCGCGTATTTCGTAAAGAGATACACGCTCTTCAGGTTAATGGCGATTACGCGATCCCAGTCATCTTCGGAGATGTCGGTGATCTTTCCGTCGTGTCCGGTCCAGAATATCCCGGCGTTGTTGTAAAGCACGTTCACCGTGCCGCACGCCGCGACGGCAGCCTGGACGTCCGCCGCCCTCGACACGTCGCACCTGACGAACGTCGCGCCGATCTCCGCCGCGGACTTCTCGCCCTTCTCGGCGTTGATGTCCGCAATGAACACCTTCGCGCCTTCCTCGGCAAAGAGCTTCGCTCCAGCAAAGCCGATGCCCTGCGCTCCACCTGTTACGAGCGCAGTCTTTCCCTCCAGCCTACCCATTTGCTTCCTCCTTGAGATTTTTCCTTCCGACAAGCCACAGGAGCGCGGCGACCGCCGCCGCGGCGACACCCTGTGCGATCCATCCGCGGCAGACGAGTTCCGCCTTGCCCCCGTATCCGTACAGCAGCCAGCCCGTGCCGAAGAGGCAGCTCCAGACCGCCACGCACCCAAACGCCGCGCAAAGTATCCCTTGCGCCAGCTCTCCCTTCGGTCCGGACACCTTCGCCTTGAACGCCGCGATCTTCTCGTCCGGCTCGCACGGCGTCGCAAACGTCGCCGCAAGCCAGCATGCCGTTGTGACGGCGACTCCGATCAGAAGCTTCCACGCCGTGAGATCGAACCACTCCACGCGCCAGCAGGACGACAGCCATGCCTCAATGCCCAACGGTTTCGCTCCCCACTGGAAGAAGCAGGCGACGGCGAACGAAACGACCATCGCGCTTATCTCGCTCCAGCTGTTGATTCGCCGCCAGAACCACCTGAGGAGGTACAGAAGCCCAGTCCCCGCGCCGATCTGGAGCATCAGGTCGAATACGCCTTTCGAATGTTCGAGAACAAGCGTCACAAGAATTCCGAGCACGGCGAGCGACACCATCGTCAGCCGTCCGACGAGAACCTGCCTCTTGGGCGAAGACTTCGGGTTTACGAACGGGATGTAGAAGTCCTGCACCACGTACGACGCGCCCCAGTTGAGCTGCGTCGCGATCGTCGACATGTATGCCGCGAGCAGCGACGCGACGACGAGCCCGAGCCAGCCCTTGGGCAGCATCGCCACCATTGCCGGATACGCGAGGTCGTGCTTGAGATATTGGTCGGTGACGGCTGGGAACGCCTGCCTCATCGATTCAAGGTCGGGGAACACGACAAGCGACGCCAGGGCTACAACGAGCCACGGCCAGGTGCGGAGCGCGTAGTGCAGGAAGTTGAAGAAGAGCGTCGCGCCGGCGGCATGCCGCTCGTTCTTGGCGGCAAGCATTCTCTGCGCTACGAAGCCGCCGCCGCCCGGCTCCGCTCCGGGATACCACGTCGCCCACCACTGCACCGCAAGGGGCAACACCATGACCGTCATCAACGTGGAACGCCAGCCAGGACCGGACGTCGGCGGAACAAGCGACAGTCTCGCGTTCACCGCGGCGTTCGAGAAAAGCCCGGCAAGGGTGCCGCCGGTTCCGCCGTCGCCACAGGCGTCGACAGCAAACCAGGCAACCGCCAGCGCACCAGTCATGGCAACGACGTACTGGTAGAAGTCAGCCCAGATGGAGCCGGTCAGCCCGCCCAGGACGGCGTACAAGCCGACGATTGCCATGGCGATCAATAGCGAAGCGAGCGGCGAAAGCCCGAAGAACACAGCGCCGATCTTAACTGCCGCGATGGACGACGACCCCATCAGCACAGCGTTGAAGAACACCCCGAGGTAGAGGGCCCGGAAGCCGCGCAGGATGCGGGCCGGCCTGCCCGAGTAGCGCAGTTCGTAGAAGCCAAGATCCGTGTTCAGCCCGGACCTGCGCCACAGCTTGGCATAGACGAACGCCGTGAGCATGCCAGTCAGGAGAAAAGCCCACCACACCCAGTTGCCTGATACGCCGTGGTTGCGGACGATGTCCGTGATCAGGTTCGGAGTGTCGCACGAGAACGTGCAGGCGACCATCGACACGCCCAGAAGCCACCACGGCATGCTGCGCCCCGAAAGGAAGAACGACTCCGCGCTCTTCCCGGAGCGTCGCATCCCGGCGATCCCGATGCCGATGACCGACATCAGGAACGCAACGACTATCGCAATGTCAACGGGAGACTTCAACATGGCAGACGATTCTTTAGATTCAACGTCCCAGTGCATCGGCCGCCATCAGCATGAGCCGCCGGAAGTTTTCCGGCGTGCGACGCGATGGATCGGGCGAAAAGGCGCGGATCGGGTGCGGGAGAGCTCGCAACTTGGCGCGATAGTCGGGAAACGGCGGCAACGGCGAGAAATCCCGCGCCTCCGCGCGCGACACAAGGAGCGCCGCCAGCTCTTCGGTAGACGGCACGTACCAGCCCTTCGCATATTCAGCCTGGTGCGACAGGCAGTACCGGCAGGCCGAGTTTTCGAAAAAGACATGCTCGAACGCCGGATTGCGCACCTTCTCCACGGACACGATGTGGTCCATCGATTCGGAAAGGGAGAAGTCCGGATGCAGCTCAAGGGTCTCTGCGAAGAGTCGCACGAGCTCCACGCACCGGCCGGCCTTCGCCTTGACGTCAGCTGCGGTCGCTTGGCCGGCGGCGGCTTGGTGATAGGCACGCAGCAGCTCCTCGTAGGCGAACCACACGGATCGGTCGAATGCCGTGCGGGCGATGTCGAGCGCATCGCGCCGCACGAATGTGCCGTTCCAGTCAATCTTGGCGAGCTCGGCAAAGACTGCCGGAGCATCGGCGATCGCATCAGGCGTCTTAGTTTTCAGCCAGCGCTTTGACTCGTTGAGATGGCGAGGCGCATTCCAGCCGATGATGTCCGAACAGCTGCGGGCCCAGTCCCATAGCTGCGACATCGGCATGACCTTCCGCCAGGCGGCCCCGAACGCCGCCGCCTGCGCGCCATAGCGGTCACGGCAGAATTCGTCCAGAAGGACATCCGTCGGCTGCGGCGAAAGCCGCCAGCAGTTCTCGGTAAAATACCGCCAGGCAAAGATGTCGGAATGGGACGTCTCGGGCCAGATGATGTAGGCCTTGCACATCGGATCTCCCACAATGGCCCTCTCGCGTTCGCGGATCGTCTCGTACTGTCCTCGTATGTCCATGCCGCGGTTGTGCGCGAGGGTGACGCCGAAGGAGTACGGGAATGCGTTCGTCACGCCCCAGCCGGTGAAGACGTTGTGCAGCGGAATGCCTGGGCGGCGCACGAAGCCAACAGCGTCATCCGCAGTGAAGTCCCAGACGATCGCGAAGCTGGGATCTAGCGCCTTTAGGAGCTGCTTAACCTCGTCCGGCTGCCAGGTAAGGAAGAAGTCCCAGCCCTCCATGATGACGGGAGCGTCCGGACGCCGCCGGTGCGACTCGTCGTTGTAGCGCTTCATGATGTCGATCTTGAGCGCCACGTTGTCCGCCCGGTTCGAATACACCGTGCGCTCGTCGAAGCCCATGTTGAAAAACATCCCCGGCTCTCCGTACTCCGCCACGGCGGCTTCGGTGAGGTTCCAGTATTCGTCAATCCATTTCTGCTGGCGCACGTCCCACACGAGGCCGGAAGGCTCGCCATAGTTCTTGTACACCTGCGGCGTGAATTCCGGCTTCTTCGCCTTAAGAAACTCCGGCGGCGTGCGGGCGAACCAGTGCGTCATCGGCCCGATCTTCTCGGGATGGATCATCCCCCGCTCTCGCGCATAGTCCAGGATGCAGTGGCGCAACAGGTTCCTGTACTCCATGCTCCAGAAGGACGTGCGCTGGTTGTACCCTTCCTGCAGGAACTCGCCCATGGCGTCGCACGGCTCGGTGACGGCAGGATCGGGATATGGCACGATGTCCGGATACGCCAGCTGGAATAGATCCTCCTTCCCGAAATGAAGCATGAACAAGTTGAGGCGATTCTTGACGCACCAGTCCAGTTCCTTGCGCCAATCCGCCCAGCCCCACGTCTCGGCATGGAATCGCGTGAGCCCGCGGTGGGAAAAATACTGGCAACCACGGTAGAGGAACTGCGACTTCTCGCGTATGTCCACGCCCGAAAGGTCGATGCTCTCCGCCTTAGGCACCACGTCACCGTCCCAGAACCAGCGGCATCCGCAGCGCTGGCGGAAGAACTCATACGTGCCGTAGAGCACGGAGCGGGGGTTCTTTCCCGTAATCTCCAAGCCGTCTCCGACGCTTTTCACAACGTAGGCGTCCGTCTCCCCGGCGAACAGCGGATCGTCCGCCGGGAAGCCGATCCGCACGCAGACGGCGTCCTTCGCCGGCCGTGAGGCAACCGTTATCCGCCGTCCGGTGATCTGCCCCCAGTACTTCTGGAACTCATCCGCCGCAATGCGCACGGCCGACGGAGCGTCGGCAGGAACAAGAACCGCCGGATCATGCACCGCCTGGGCGGGCAGGACGACAGCGGCTGTGAAAAGCGCACCGAGAAAGTGAAGCGTCATGCTATGCATCCTTCGTGTTCTTTTGAGTTGCAAAACTATGTTCATTATAGCACAAAGAGGAACGGCGAACGGACATTTTCGCAGTCATTATGTTTCTCATGCGACTCCTTTATGTTTCCAATGCCGTCACGGGACGGCCACTTCACCGGCCAGCATGTCGTCAGCGTCGTCACCAAGGTAGAACAGCCAGGACGTATGCTCTTGTCGTGAGTCGATGCGTACCGGCAGATTGCCTTTATCGGTCGAGCGGTTTGGGGAAGATGCAGTGGCGCGTGATGTCCTCGATCTTTCCGTCCTTCAGCTCCGCGAACTGCAGAAGCGCCATCACCGGAAGCGTTGGCTTGATCTTGGCGGACATCCAGTTGACCGTGGTGCAGTAGATGAACCGCACCGCGCCATCCTTGCCGCCAGGCACCACATCCACGCCCTGCCGCCAGCCGAACACATGCTGTCCGACCCGCTTGAAGGAATCCTTCTCAAACACGATGAAGCATGGCGTCTTGGCCGTCTCGTCGAGACTGTAGAGGCCGACATAGATGTACTTTCCGTCCGTGGTGATGTTCTGCGGTCCGCAGCTGTGCTCATAGCCGGGATCGACGGCGAACGGCTTGCAGAGCGGCGTGAGCGTCCGCGCATCGTACTTGCCGATCCAGAAACCGCGGTTGGGGATGGCAGGCTTGGAGAGGGCGCTCATGCCCACGTAGATCACGCCGTCCAGACAGGTGATGCCATCGCCCCCATGGTCATTGTCCGTCCACGTCACTTCGCGCAGTAACGTCAGGTTCTCGTCAAACTCCTGGATGGCACCGTTGACCTTTGGCTCGCCCTGCGGCCGCGGTCTTTTACCGGCTACGGAAACCACGGTGTAGAGATGCCCGTTCCACCAGCAGATGTCGCCGGTATGCCGCTCCACCTCCACGCGGCCCAGGAAACGTCCGTACCAGTCGGTCTTGACGATCTGATTGTGGTAAGCGAAGTAGAGGGCGTTGGAGGTCGCGCACATTCCCTGCACATGGCCACTCCATGTCTTTCCGATCCAGGGCTGGACCGCGCAAGGCTCCGTCAGCCGGGCATCCCAGCTCGGCACCTGCCACGCCTGCGCCGCACCGGCAAAGGCGACTCCCACCATGATCGCTGTTCTTACTTTCATTCGCTCGCTTCCTATTTTGACAATCGCATAAGACCATCTTCTATCTGGCCGTTTCCGCCTTTTCCGAAAATTCGCACGCTTTGACCCACACCGGGCCGATCAGGCCGGAGGGCAGCAGCGGCTCGTCCTTTTTCCAGTGGCGCCATGTGGCGAAAGTGTGCCGTCCTGAGGGGCAGGCCTTCCCCTGCCAGACCCAATCAGGGATGGCCTTGATGCCGCCGTCCTGGGCATAGTCGGCGTCGGGCGGGAGCGCATCATCGCCGATGAGGCGGTTCGGCCAGAGATTCGTCACCTTCAGCTCGATTTCCGCTGTCGTCTGCCCCTTCACGGCGTCGGTGACATCTATGGTAAACGGCGGCTTCCAGAGCGTCGGGTAGGTGACGCCGTTCACTTTCACGTCTACCAGATTCTTCACCACGCCGAGATCGAGCATCACGCGCGCCGCCGCCGGCACGGCGATCCGCTTCCGGTAGAGAGCGCTCCCCGAATAGTGCCGGATGCCCGGCTCCGGACGGTCCGTCCACGAGACGAGCGCATTGAACGTTGCCTTTTCGGGCGCACCGCGTCCGTCCAGGAACGCCACCTCCCACGGTCCCTCGACCTTCTCCGCCGCCAGCGTACGGAGCGTCGGTGCCGGAGCAAGGCCGGGGGTCGGCTCAGGACGGAACACCACGAACGTCGCACCCGACGGGTCGAAGGTGAGCGGCAGGACCGTGCGCCCGTCCTCCTCGCGGAACGTGTAGCAGCGCGTCCGCTCGCCGGTCTCGGGATTCCACAGCTCCGGCGTACGCCCCGACACGCGGAACGACACCTCGACCGTCGCCGGCTCCTTGTTGGGGAGCGCCACGAAATAGAGGTCGCTGCCGTCGGCGACGATGCGGTGAATCCAGCGGATGTCGTCCGCAAACGCAGGCGTGAGGCAGACGAAATCCGGCGGACGCTTCATGGCCTTGAGCGCAGCCGCGCAGTCTAACGGGATCAAGCGGTGCCACAGGGCCGCTGCCCGCGCATCGAAGGCCGCCGCGGAACAGGTGCGTTCATCCCTTCCCAAGATTCGGGGCGCACCCCCTTCGGCGGCGATGGGCGCGCCGGCCGCCGCAAGCCGTTCAAGATCGGCGAGCGCCGCCGGGGAAAGCCGCCGGACGCTCTTGGGCAGGAAGAGCAGTCCATAGCGCGCGCCGCTCGGCACGGCAATCGCGCCATCCGCCACGCGCATCTGCGCGACGGCGTCCGCCCCGCACACGTCCCACCGGTAGCCGGCTGGCGCGAGCCGCACACCCGCATAGTCGTGCCAGCGGCGCACATCTACTCCATAGTTCGGCGCCTCGTCGCCGTTGTAGATCAGCACGTCGCCGGCGATCACGCCCTGCTGGAGCAGGAACTGGCAACGCGCCTGATAGCCATGCCAGGTGCCGCTCTGCTCCCACCAGGTGACGGTGCGTCCCAACTGCGTCCCGTAGGGGCCCATCGTCATGCCAGGCTCGGCAGCGGGATTCAGCCACGGCTGGTGCGGATAAGAATGGTACACAATCTGGTTGATGCCGGCGCACCACACGCGGTCACCCTGCGCCTTGAGAGCGGCAGGATCCTTCCGCCAGCGCGCGGTCGGGCCGCTTGTGAACGCCTCGGCAGAGGCGATGCGGCCGCCGCCCCAGACGTTGGCGATACTGCCGCCGAAATGCGCATTGCCGAGCCGCAGGTCGCTGGACTCCCAGAACTCGCCCATCGTGAAGTCAGCGGCGCGCGCGTACTTCAGATCGTCACACGGCGCATTGCCGTAGCCTTCCAGCGAGAAGAAGAGTCCGTTCTCGTGGCAGAGCCGCGCAAAGGTCTCCGCATAGCATTCGACGAAAAGATCGGAGATGACGCGGCGGAAATCCGCCAGCACGCGCTCGGTCTCATCCCGCCCGTCGACGATGCGGCCGGCGAGAACCGGCAGATATGGAACGATGTCGTAGCCTCTGCGCGCGCGGAAAATCCGCTCGAAGCCGTCGGTCCAGTTCTGGCAACCGACCTCGAAGCTGTCGATGAGCGCACTGTTGAACCCGGTTTCCGGGAACGGCTTGCGGGGGCCGAAGAGCCGCAGGGCGCGCCCCACGTAGCCGTCGAAGAACCGTTCGACGGCGGGCGCCGAAAGCTTGTCCACCTCCAGCCCGGCGCCGCCTTTGCTCGCCGGTCGCGGGAAGGTGCCGTTCGCGGCGTAGGCGAAGCGGAAGACGACCCAGTCGCCCGCCGGCGCCTGCCAGTCTAGCGCACCATCCGGCTTCATCCGGTCCGTCAAGTCGAGAATGCCGTCGCGCGGGATGACCTGGTCCGCCCGCACCTCGTACGGCGTGTCGGGGATGTCGCTCCGGATGCCGAAGGTTTTGGCCTTGAAGTCGGGGATGCCCGCCGTGGCCACGGGGCGCAGGTTCCAGAGCTTGTGCCAGGTGCGCGAGATGTCGAACCGCACACGCACGGCACGGGCGTTGGCGAGCGGACAGGGGAGGAACACGTCGCGGTTGTCCTTGTCGCCATAGATGGAGAAATGGACGCGGTGCCGCACGGGCGGACGGAACGTCCTGCCGTCCTCAGAGACCTCGGTCTCCACATGCGTCGTCTCATGGCGCTCCGGCGTATGGAGCGACAGCCGGATGCCGGAGAGCGGGAACGGCTTCGCAAAGGTGAAGGTGGCCACGTTCGGCGTGCCGCCGGGATCGGGCTTGCGCAGGTTGCAGCCGCCGGGGATGTCGCGGCCGGCGCGCA
>JAFWKK010000078.1 GCA_017514235.1 Kiritimatiellia bacterium
ATGCACAGGGGAAAGTTGTTTCATCGGATGATTCAGCAAGCCGTGACAATGCGCCCTAAGTCAATAAAGGAGTTCTATGTCTCATCACCCAGAAAGGACGGCCCGGAATGTTAGGCCCGTCAATCAGCCACCCAGTTATCATAAACTCATTCACGTCCGCAACAGCTATATAGACAGGTGACGTGTTGGACGCGATTCGGAACGTCGCTGGCATTGTGGCAGTTGACTTCGGACTCAATCTTTGGGATAATGCTCCGGAGTGAAACTTCCTCAAGACCATAGAAATGCCATGAATGGAACGACAGGCGCCGCCGTACTGGCGGCGGGCATCGGGAAAGCAAGGAATCCGTGCTGCTGGAAATAGATAACCTGGACGTGTCCTTCCGGAACGAGGAAGGAGACGTGGTGCGCGCGGCGCGCGACGTAAGCCTGGCGCTCGACCGAGGCGAGGTCCTCGGCATCATAGGGGAGTCAGGCTCTGGGAAAAGCTCGGTCGCCATGTCGGTGCCGCGACTCCTGCCCAGCCCGCCGGCGTTCTGGCCCAAGGGCCGCATACTCCTTGACGGCTCCGACACGCTCTCCATGCCGCTGCGGGAGCTGCGCGGCTTGCGCGGACGCAAGATCGGCGTGATCTTCCAGGATCCGATGGGTTCGCTTTCGCCTCTGCACCGCATCGCGGACCAGCTCGTGGAAACGGTGCTGCTGCACGAGGACATCTCGCGGCAAACCGCCCGCGAACGTGCGCTCGACTGGCTCGGAAGGGTCGGCATACCGGACCCTGCGGTGCGCGCAAGGGCATACCCGCACGAGCTTTCCGGCGGAATGCAGCAGCGCGTGATGATCGCGATGGGACTGATGCTCGGACCGGACCTCCTCATCGCCGACGAGCCCACCACCGCGCTCGACGTAACGATGCAGGCGCAGATACTTAAGCTCATGAAACGCCTGCACAGGGCAAATTCTGCGATACTGCTCATAACGCACGACCTCGGCGTCGTGTCGCAGATGGCGACGAAGCTCGCAGTCATGAAGGACGGAACGGTCATCGAGACGTCCGACGACCCAGCGTCATTCTTCGCCGGGCCATCCCACCCGTACTCCAAGGCACTCGTCGCAGAAGCGCGAAAGATGGAGCTGAAACGGGCTACTCACGGATCCTGAACGCGGCTATGGACGACGCCTTGCCCGTCGTCGGATCGAACTCTATGACCGCGCCTTCCATCGTGCACGGCCCGTCCGCCACCTCGAAGCGCGCCGGCATTCCGGTTACGAACTTCCGCATGACAGGCTTCAGGTCGCGCCCGATCGACGAGACGTAAGGTCCGGTCATGCCGAGGTCGGTTACATACGCCGTTCCCTTCGGCAGCAGCATAGCGTCCGACGTCTGCACATGCGTGTGCGTGCCGACAACGGCGGTGACGCGCCCGTCGAGATAATGGGCCATCGTGATCTTCTCGCTCGTGGCCTCGGCATGGAAGTCCACGAAGACCGGCACATCCTTGGGGATTTCGGCGAGAGTGCGGTCCATCGCCTTGAAGGGACAGTCCGCAGGGCTCATGAACACGCGCCCCTCGACGTTCACGACGGCGAAGCGGAACGTGGGCATCGTTACGATGCACCAGCCGCGGCCCGGGCATTCGGACGGAAAGTTCACCGGACGAACGAGGTTCTCGATGCCGCCGATCTGGCCGGCAAACTCCTTCTGCCCCCACGTGTGGTCACCCAGCGTGATGGCGTCGGCCCCGGCCTCGAAGATCTCCTGCGCGAGCGCGGCGGTGATGCCGCTGCCGGCAGCGCAGTTCTCGGCGTTCACGACCACAGCACCGACGCCATGCTCGGCGCGCGCCTTGGCAAGCTCGCGCTTCAGCATCCGCCGGCCAGGGTTGCCGACGACATCGCCTATCATCATAATCTTCATTTGCGCTCCCTCAGCCATTTCGCCGCCGCCTCGTCGCCTCTGGCGGCGCGCCCGCGCATTCCCCAGAAGAGGGAAAGCTCCATGTCCTTCTTCACTCCGTGCCCAAACTGGTACATCGCCGAGAGATTGTCCATCGCCTCCGGGTGCCCGGCCTCGGCGGCGGACCGATAGCATTGGAAGGCCATCTCCATGTCCTGCTTGCAGCCCAGTCCCTGCAGGTAGCAGGCGCCGAGGTTGACGAATCCGTTCGGGTCGCGCTGGGCCGCCGCCCTGCTGAAGTAGCCGTAGCTGCGCTCAAGCACCCGCTGGAGCTTGTTGGTGTCGATGGAGCCCCTGGCGTTCAGCGCCTCATGCGTGGCCAGCGACCCAAGGGCGTTTAGCGCCTGCACGTTGCCGCCATCAGCCGCACGGCGAAGCATCCGGAAGTCATTGGCCTCAAGCGACAGCAGGTACCACGCCAGCGGATTGTCCCTCTGCTCAGCAAGGGCCCTGATGCGGCCACGGGACGCGGCAAGGTACCGGGCGGCGAGCGCCTTATCGTCCGTCGTCACCCCAATCACGAACTGCTGGAGAGGACGTCCCGCTGCGGCATCTCGCTCGACCATCTTCCTGGCAGCCGCGAACGTCTTTGCCCCGGAGGCCGACGGCGAGTTGAGCACCGTCGCCACAGCGTCTGCGGACGTCATCGCGAAGAGCAGCGAAATGGAGGCGAGAATCGTCATGCGTAGGGACGGAACCGGTTGTTTAGCGTCCGCCAGTTCTTCTTAAGGGCGCATATCGAAAGCGTGCGGCCGCCGAAGCCGAAGCGCCACCAGGCCGGACGCTCCACCTCGACGATGTTGAAGCCGTCGCGCACCATCGAATAGATTTCGGGGAGGGCGAGGCCCTCCTGCTTGTTCGTCCGCTGCGGGACGGTGAAGAAGAGCCGGCCCTCCGGCTTCAGCACACGGTGGGCCTCCCGCACCGAGGCGCGCGAGACCGCGCCGCCATCCATGATGACTACTTCGAACTGCTCGTCCTCGAACGGGAATTCGGTTAGGTTCCCTATCGCCCGCCACGCACGGCCGCGGAGACGCGCGTAGCGCGGGGGCAGCCCGTCTTCGGGGAAACCGACCTCCAGGCTGGTGCGTACGTCCTTCAGTTCAGGCATACCTCCGTCTCCGTTCGCGTATCAAGGTCCTTCATCCTGGCGGCGCCACGCGCGACATCGTCCGGCCCAAGGAACACCGCCTTCGCCGCGCCGCTTTCCGAAGCATGCGCGAAAAACTTCTTGGGCTTCATGCTCCTGAGCGAAAGATCGGCCCTTTCGCCGCTGCGCCTGAGGCGCGTCGCGAGGGCGAGTACGGCGTCGCGCTGTTCCGAGAACATGAAGCCGACTGCGACGCCGGCGCGCGCCTTTGCGGCGTCAGCTCCAAGGCGAGCCTTCAGCAGCTCGGTCACCACGACGTCGCCGAAGCCGAGGCCTACGGCAGTCGCAGGCTCTCCGCCGATGGTGGTCAGCAGGTTGTCGTACCGCCCGCCGCCGAAGATCGCGCGGAACTCGCCAGCCGTGTCGAAGCACTCGAAGACGATGCCGGTGTAGTAGGCGAGACCACGTATCACCGAGATGTCGAACTGTAGCACGTCGGCGAAACCGGCGACCTCCGCAAGGCGGAAAAGCTCCACGAGCTCCGGGCAACCGGAGCAGTCGCGTGTGTCCATCACGGCGAAGGCCGCCTGCGTCTCCGCATCCGAGAGACCGCCGTCGCGGAGCATCGCTGCGATCTCGGAGTCCGGCATCTTGCCGCGCTTGTCCAGCGCGAGGAAGACCTGCGCATGGCGCTCTGGCGCGATGCCGCTCCCGGCAAGCAGCTCGCCGAGGAAGCGGCGCGACGATACGCGCACGCGGAAGTCGCTGTCGGAAAGGCCCATGCGCCTGAGGGCGTCCACGGCCGCGCCAATCACCTCCGCCTCGGCAAGGATAGACTCCTCGCCGATGATGTCCACATTCCACTGGTAGTGCTCGCGCTTGCGGCCTTTCGTCATGCGCTCGTAGCGGAAGCACTGGGCGATCGTCGTCCACTTCAACGGGAATGGAAGCTCCTTCTGGCGTTGCGCGACCATCCTGGCAAGCGTAGGCGTCATCTCCGCCCGAAGCGCAAGGTGTCGGTCGGACTTGTCGAAGAAATGGTATATCTGCTCTCCTACCTCTTCTCCAGCCTTGCGCGCCAGCAGCTCATAGCTCTCCACGACGCAGGCGTCGTAAGGCTCGAAACCAGCGGCGTCTGCCGCCGCACGAAACGCGCCGAACACCCGGTTGCGCCACGCCATGTCCGCCGGATAGAAGTCCCGCATGCCACGGGGTGCCTCGAAACTGATCTTGTCTGCCATGTGTCCCTGCCCCTCTGTCGGACATATAGTATAGCAAAAATCTGCGAAAAGTGCGGCGAGCCCTACGGTTGCCCAATCGCTTCCCTAAAGTGGGTACGGCCGGCAGTGCCGGCTGCAAGGGCGCAGCGAAACTCGGCGAACGGCGCATTCTTCGCCGTCGGCGCGAAATCGATCTCAGGCGCATAGCCTAGCCGCTCCGACACATATGCATAGGCGAAGTGCTCAAGCGTGCGGCCCATCGCCCGGCAGCTCATCACGAAGTCGGTCAGGCGGCGCGTTGCCAGGTCGGCGACGACGTAGCAGACCAACCCCTGCTCGCCAAAGCGGTCGCCTGCACGGAAGACGAACACGCTCCGGTCAGGACGCGCAATGAGCGAGGCGAAGTCCTCGCGCGTACGTCGGATCGTCGTGGCGTTGAACTGGTTGGTCTTGCCTGCCATCTGGGCGAGGCGGTCAAGGTCAGCCTCCGAGGCAAGCGAGGGACGCACCCAGAGCGCCAGATCGTCGAGATAGTCGTCAGCAGTCGCAAACTGGCGCAGCGGAGGGCGCGGACGCGCATAGTCGGCGGCACGCAGACGGTCCTCGTCCGTCGTTCCCATGCCGGAGAAGAAATATTCCCTAAGCCGACGAAGGAACTGCCGGGGCCGCGTCAGGTCGGCCGGGAACGGCGCCACAGCTACCTCCGGCAGGTGCGCCGCCATCTGGGCGCGCTCGAACGGATTGTCATCCACGAAGACCGCCGCATCAGGCGAAAGGTTCAGTTCGCGGCATGCGTCCAGCAGGTTCCCGGCCTTTGGCGCCCAGTTGACGCGGCAAACGGTGAACCAGTCGAGCTCGAACGGATCGTTCTTCGAGAGAAGCACAAGCGCCGCTCCGTCATCGCGCAGCTCCTTTAGCCCTTGCTGGAAATCGGCGTATGGCACAAGCGCGTCGCGTCCGTCCTCCGACAGTATTCCGCGCCACAGCGTGTTGTCCGCATCGACGGCGAGAATCTTCTTGGGCGCACGAAGGCGCTCCCACGCAAACTCATCCACGATGGCGCGGATTCCATCGAGCGAGTACGGGCAGCCGGACAGCTTGGCGAGGCGCGGGTCGAAGAAACCGGGAACTTCGCCGGAGAGGACGGCGTCATGAGCCGTCACGTCATAGACGAAGTCGGGACGGAACTCGTCGAGCGGCGGCGAGTCGGGGCCATGGACATCGTAGCCGGCCTCGCGGAAATACGGCGCAATCAGCTCAAGGGCCACGTTGCCCGTGAGGGCGACGCGGATTCGCGGCGAATCCTGGGTCAGCCGTTCCACTGGCGAAGCTCCTCGTGAATCATGTCCTTGACGGAATGCCACTTTACGGCGGCAAGGCGCTTCGCCGCGACGGAAAGCCGCAACCGCTCCATTTCCGAAGCCGTGTCGCCGGTGGCCGGCAAGCCTCCGCGACGGCGGAGAAGCGAGGCGATCCAGAGCGAGCGGATGAAGTTCTTCAGGTTGTCGACGGCGCTCAGTTCGCTTGCCTGGGCCTTGCCACCCTCAAGGAGAATCCTGTCGAACCACGTGCGCTCGCGAGCGGAAAGTCCGTCGGCCAACGCCCGAAGATGGTCTGCCCCGTCGGAGACTCCCGCCCGCCAAGCCGAGACGAAGCGCACTATAAAATCGGAGACAAACACGGGTGGCGGAAGGAACTCGCCGACCATGCCGTCCAGCGTCTTGTCCTGCTCGTTCTCCAGGAGGAAGGCACAGAACGCCATTTCGCCAGGCGGCGGAGCGGCGACGGCAGCGTCCTCCCCGACAATCGGCACGGGAGGCTCCTCCTGAAGTTCCGTATCGCCATGCATGTCCGCCGGTTCCTGCGGCTGTTGCGTACGGCGTTTCTGGGCCGCCGCATTATTCTCAAGCGTCTTTTCAAGCTCCGAATTGAGCGCGGCGGCGGGCAAACCAGTCAGGCGGGAGGCCTCGGCAAGCATGCCTGCGCGAAGGACTGCGTTCGGGCATGATGCAACTGTGTCGAGCAGTTCGCGGCAGATGCGGCCGACGGCATCGACAGACGTCGGATCGCGCTCGGCGGAGCGGGCCGTGCGCACCTGAAAGGACATTATGGACTCCGCGTCGTCGAGCATGGCGCGAAACTCCTCGGCCGGATGCGCCCGGAGGAATGAGTCAGGGTCGTCGCCGCCCGGCAGCGACACGACGCGCACCGGCAGCCCGGCGGCCAGGCAAAGGCGTGCGGACCTGACGGTGGCCTTGTGCCCGGCGGCATCATCGTCGTAGACGAGCGCAACCTGCTCGGCCAGGCGGGAGATCATTCGGACGTGCTCTTCGGTGAATGCCGTGCCCTGACCGGCAACGGCGTTGGGGAAGCCGCTCGTCTGGAGTCGTATGCAGTCGATCTGCCCCTCGCACACTATCACCTCGTGATGCGGAGCCTTGCCGATCGCACGCGCGGCAGTATCGAATCCGTAGAGGACGTTCGACTTCCTGAAGATGGGGGTCTCGGGGGAGTTGACGTACTTGCCGGAGTTCTTCGAGGCGACGAGCTGGCGTCCGGAGAAGCCGACGACGCGTCCCTGCCTGTCGCGGATCGTGAACATCAGGCGTCCGCCGAAGCGGTGGTAGCCATAGTCACCGGGACGCGTAGGCGCGCGCATGACGCCTGCCTCCTCCAGCTCCGCCGGGGAGTAGCGGTACTTTTCAGCCCATTTCAGCATCGTGGCGGCGCCGTTCGGCGCATAGCCAATCAGGTAGTCGGCCTGAATCTTCTCGCCAAGGTCGCGTCCACGCAGGTACTCGCGGGCGGCCTCGCCCTCCTTGGCGCGAAGGAGACAGCGGTGGTAGAACTGGGCGAGCTCAGCCATCAACGCATACAGCCGGGCGCGGCGCCCGGCCGCCGGGTCTTCGCGTGACTCCAGCTTGACGCCGCACTGGTCAGCCAGTTTTTTCACGGCCTCCACGAAAGTGAGGCCTTCCATCTTCTGGACGAACTTTATCGCGTCACCGCTCTCGCCGCAGCCGAAGCAGTGGTAGAAGCCCCTTGACTCGTTGATGCTGAAGCTGGGGGTCTTCTCGTGGTGGAACGGGCAGCACGCCTTCTTGGAGGAGCCTGCAGACTTGACCTGCACGCCGTAGGAGGCTATCAGGTCGGCGAGGTCGATTCGCGCCTTGATCTCATCGATGGCCGATTCTGTGATTCCGCCCGCCATGCGCCCTCCGCGCCGTCAGGCGCCTTGCTTCCTGCCAGGCGCCATGAACGACGAAAGGATCAACAACCCGACGGACACGCATATCAGCGAGTCGGCGACGTTGAAGCAGGGGAAGTGGTGCGGTCCCCAGTGGAAGTCGAACATGTCCACCACGTAACCGCGGAAGACCCGGTCGATCAGGTTGCCGACGATGCCGGCGAAAAGCAGCGGTTCGGCGACTGCGGCAAGACGTCCGGGCCCGAAGAACGAGCGCCGCTTCCAGACAAGCAGGGCGAGCGCGGCGGCGCCGAACGCAGCAAGCGGCCACACGCTTCCCTGAAACATGCCCCAGGCGCAGCCACGGTTCTCGACATAGGCCAGGTTGAACAGGCCGGGAATCACGCAAACCACACGCGGACCGGACTCCGCTGCCGGCCCAAGCAACCCGCATGCGAGCTCCTTCACGACCGCGTCCGCCAGAACGAGGTTCAGGACGACCGCGACCGTGATGAGCAGCCGCTTCACTTCGTCGTGCGCTCCATCTCGCGCTGACACTCCATGCAGGTCAGCACGAACGGCTGGTTCAGGAGCCGCGGCTTGCGGATCAGCTGGCCGCAAACGGTGCATACGCCGTACGTGCCGTCGTCTATGCGGTGAAGCGCCTCGTCGATCTGCTGGATGGTGCGGTTGATGTTGCCCATCTGGCCGAGCGCCTGAAGGCGAAGCGTCTGGTTGGTGCCGTCTCCGCCGTCGGCCTCGTGGTCCTCGGACTCGTTGAACCCTGTCGCCCGCATCGCGTCGACGCCGCTCGTGGCGCGCGTGCGCGCCTCAAGGAGACGGCGGCGGAAATCGCGCAGGTCGACGGCGGAAAACTGCACGGTTTCCTTGCCCTGGGCGCGCGTCGTCGGGCGCCGCGAAAGGCGGACCGCCTGGTTCTCCAGCTCGTCGGCCTTTGCGCTCTGCGCGGCCGAACGCTTCATCTCGGCGGCGATGGACGCCGCGAACGCGACCGCCTTCTCGGTGTCGATCGGCTCGAAATCCTCCTCCTGCGGTTTCATCGCGGAGGCCGGGACCTTCCGGATTATGCGCGGCGGCACGCGCTTGACCGCAGGCTCGGCAGACTCGGCCTTGGCGGGCGGAGCCTTGGCCGCCGGTTTCTTCGCTGCAGGCTTCTTCGCCGCCGGCTTTTTTGCCAGAGCCGCCATCTTCGCAACCGGCTTCTTCGCGGCAGGCTTCTTCGTAACGTTCTTCTTGGCAGCAGTCTTTTTCGTGGACATGGCCGTTCCCCCTTTCATATCTCCATTCCGGGCGGAAGCTTCATCCATTCCCGGATATCGTCGCCGAGAGGCCTGATCTCGCGGATGGTCGCGAACGAGATTCCGCCGTCCGCGTCAGGCAGCTCGAAGTCATCGCCAACCTTCTTGCCCAGCATGTTCTGCGCCACGCGCGTCTTAGACGACAGGATGCCCCTGTCGGGGTCATTGTCCCACTCGCCAAGGACAGACCACGTCTTCTCGCCGTCCTTGGTCGCGACCACCACGGTGACGCCGGGCATGACCTCGTCGGTCGTGGCGTCGGCGAAGTCGCCGGGCTTTACGGCCTCCAGGTCGGCCTGCATCAGCGTCTGCTTCTGCATCAGGGCGCGCTGCTCGTCCTTCGCATACTGGTACTCGGCATTCTCGGAGAGGTCTCCGTAGCTCTTCGCGAACTCGATGCGCTTGACGTTCGCAGGCATCTCCTCGTTGATGAGCTTGAGGTACTCCGCCTTCTTCAGCCCGAAGCTGCGATAGGAGGTGATGCGGGCGTATTCGCGCTTCGTCTCCGCCTTGACAACGTGAGACTCAAGCGTCGGGACGATCTTTGTCATGCGTATGACCGTCGCGTGGTGAGTCGACGGATCCCATGCGATCGATGCCTGGAAGCGCTCGAAGAACAGCGCCTGGTCGCCCGGCGAAAGCCAGCCGAACACCTTCTCCAGCCAAGCCCTGTCGCCGAAGAGACGGCGCACGAGGTTCTGCATCTTGAGCGTCTCTCCGCTCTGGCGACCTTCGCCGAGCGCGATCGCGTGGGCAAGAAGCGTGATGAGCGGCGGCAGCTCCGCCCAGTCGCGGAACTGCTCGTACCGTCCCACGAGGAGCGTGGTCAGCGTTGGCGGCGCCTTGGGCTGGCGCATCATCTCGCCGACGGCCGCACGGCACGCAGGATCGGCTCCGAACTGCGCGACGACCTCCGCGACTGCCGTGAAGCAGAGTTCTGGAAGCGCCTGGCAGAGGCGCGCCTTCGCGTCGCTGTCCGACGCAAGGAACGCGATCATCGCGCCGACTTCACGCGCCGGCAGCGCGGCAGCCGCCTTGATGTAGCGCTTGCGCTCCCAGAGGTAGGCGCGCATCTCGTCCGCCGGCGGGTTCGCGAACCCCAGTGCTGAGACTTCGCACGCGAGGCGCGCGTAGAGCGCGTCGTCGACCTTGCGCGCCGCCGTGACTGCGAAGACGAGCCTCTCCCCGATCTTTGCCCGCACGGCATCGTCGGCCGCCTTGAACTTGCCCTGCGCAACAAACTCCCGCACAGACGCAAGGATCCTCTTCGGATCGGTCTCGTGGGCGAACGCAGTGAACCAGCCGTCGCCATAGTTCTCGGCTGACGCCTTCAGGCGAATCGGCTCCGCACGCTTCGCTGGAATCTCGACGCACTTGTCCTGTCGCAAGTCGGCCCTCGCGCGGTCCCAGAACGCCTTCCAGGCGACGGTCTTGACGAAGCCGTTCTGGGCGCAGACATCCTCCAGCCGCGCAATCGGCATATCGCCGTAGCTCGACAGCACCTCCTTGAGGAAATCGCCGGGGCGATCCTTCAGCATCTGCTCGAAAGCGGCAGGATCGCGCTCGCGCAGCACGAGGATGTGCTTTTCGGGCGCCTGGTCGAGCATGTCGGCCGCCGCGTCGTAAGTGAACTGGTGGCCCTTCCTCGTCTTGAAGTCGACAGTGATGCGCCTGTAGAAGTAGTCGAGCTTCTGGACCTTGCCGAGCCCCCAGGCCCTGCTGAGGACCAGCGTGCCCTGCTGGAACGAAAGGAGCTTCTCAAGCCTCATGACTGACTCCGCAAGCGGACGCCCCCCGAAGTCCGCGCCGTCTATGAACGACAAGACGAGCCTGTCCGTCGTAGTCTTCTTCAGCGCGTCGCGAATGTTAGCAGGCGTCTGGCTCTTCGCAAGCTCCGCCAGGTTCTCCCGCACAAGACCGAACGCACCCTCGAAATCATGCGCGTCGGCGCATTTGCCCAGCTGGTCCGCCAGCGTTCCCGTATCGGCCATTTTTCCCTCCATGTTGAAAATCGAAACGGAGGGGATTATACCATAATTGGCGCATGAGGAACAGTGGCTAAATCAAAGCGCGGCAGAAGGTCGGAAAGTGCGACCTGTTCGCCAGGCTCCGCCCAGCCGCAGGTGGCGGCAAGGCGCCCTATAACCGACTCCGGAAGCATGCCTTCGCGGCGGAATGTAGCGATGCGCGTGTCACCGTGACGTTTGGCGAGGCGTAGCCCGTCCGGACCGACCACGAGCGGCACGTGACAGTACGCCGGCTCAGGCAGGCCGAGCGCGCGCTGCACGAGCATCTGCGCCGGCGTCGCCGGCAGCAGGTCGTCGCCACGCACTACCTCGGTCACGCCCATCGCGGCGTCGTCCACGACGACCGCAAGCGTGTACCCGGCGCCGTTCTCGTCGCGGGCAAGCGGAAAGTCGCCGAGCGCGGAGGCGACGTCTTGCGAAAAGGGCCCGGCGAACTCGTCGTCGAATGTCACGACAGCGTCCGGAGGGGTCTTGAAGCGCCAGCACGGCGCACCGCCCTTCGCCTCCGCAGCGTCGGCCCATGACGCAAAGCGCCCGCGGCAGGTTCCCGGGTAGCGGAGCTGTTCGCCTGCGTGCGGAGCGGACTGCGCGGCCGCGACGTCCCGCCGCGAACAGACGCACGGGTAGGCCAGGCCTGCCGCCAGCAGCCGATTCAGCGCGTCCCTATAGAGACAGATGCGCTCGCTCTGTACATACTCCTCGTCCCAGTCGAAGCCAAGCCAGCGCAGGTCTTCTATCGCCTGCGCCGCCGCACCCGGCTTGTCGCGAGGGTGGTCCAGGTCCTCGATCCTCAAGATGACGCGTCCGCCGGCCGAACGCGCGCGCAGCCAGGCGATCATGAAGGTGCGGACGTTGCCGAGGTGCAACGCGCCGGTCGGCGACGGCGCCAGCCGGCCTACCGCCTTAGCGTTCATGGCGTCTCGCCCTCCGGGAACGGATGGACAGAGCGTCTCAACTGGGTGTCAGCAACAGGGACAAGACGGCAGCCGCCCACTTCGATGACTCCGTCGCCGACCACGCGAGCGCCATCCTTGACCGCAAAATCGCATTCCGACCGGGGCTTGAGCTCGACCTTTGGGAAATCCTTGCGGATCCCCTTCCCCGGATGCGGAATCTCAGTCGTCTGGATCGGCAACGAATACAGAAGCGGTCCGCGCAAATAAGACTTCTCGTCGCGCGGCCCGGTCCATTCGCGCACCGGCATGTCGAATTCAAGTTCGATAACGTCGCCTTTGCGCCAAGGGCCATTGAAACATCCGCCGTTCGGCCATTTCACCGGTTTCCCGTTCAGCCTTGCCGCCACAGACCTGCAGCCGCGCGGCTTGCGAAGGACAATCGGCCACCAATCGCCGTGGACTACGTCAAGGAACTCGAATTTCACCTTGTTGCCCCTTGGATACGACCCGCTTTCCCGAATCGTCATCTCCGGCGTCCTTAAAAGACAGTCGCCATACGCACAGGCCATATAGCCGCCCCACATCAGCTCCATCCACATCGACTCGACGAATTTCGGAAGCGCCGCATGGAAATTCGAGCGGCAGCAGGCGAAGCCGGAATCGGGGCCCGGGCAGACGGAGTCGCCGGTCGAATTACACTCATACCCAAGCTTCTCGTCAAGCGAGCATTGCGACTGATTGAGACGGTTGTAATAACGCATGCCCTTCCCGTCTGCAGACAACGTCGACGGCAGTGTGTTGTAGGCAACCGTCTCCAGGTCGTCCATCGCATCGGCGTTGCCTGTCGCGGACACCACCTCGCGGCACGAAAGAATGCGTTCGGTAATCGCACAGAGCTCAGTTCCGTCCAAAGGCGAAAGCGGTTCGGAGCCGTTCAGCATACGGTCGGGCCGGCCAAACGCCTGCATGGCCCAGCTCTTCGGATCGAACACAGACGAATAGGCCTCGGCATCGGCTTTTTCCCCTAACAGCCGGAACCGGAGTGCCGGAGTCTTGAGACCCTGCATGAAGTTGACTATATGGGACTGATAGCCGTCGGCATCAAGGAGCCCCCCCTCGTCGCCCGTGCGATAATATGCCGTCCAATCCGCGCCCTGCTCGAAAAGAAGCTTCATAAGAGATACGAGCCTGTCGGACGGCTGGTTATCGTGAAGCCACATTACGACCTCAATCTCATCTCCCGCACGCGCCACTGCCCAAGGGGAATCGGCGACGAGCGGATGCTCCGGCAGGCGCTTGGCCTGATATTCGAAATAACGCCTCAAGAACGGAAGCACGCGGCGGTCGAGACTCGTCATGTACCAGTCGCGAACAATCTGCAGTGCGAGCATGTTCGCCCACCAGTTGTCGTTCTTGGGGCCGAAGTCCCCGTTCGGACGTTGCGATGAGAGGATTGCATCCACCCAGCGTTTCGACTTCGCCTTCAGCCGTTCGTCATCAAGCGCGAACGCGAGCGAAAGAAGTCCGCGGGCGTAGTAAGGTCCGCGCTCCCACGCATGCTGGCCGCCGCGGTTCCTGCCAGTAAGCCAGTCGGACAGGCCGATGTCCTCGTAAAGCTCCTCGGCATGGCCGGTGAGCCCGTCGCGCTGGAGCTCCAGCTGCCTTTTGAGCCATCCCTCCGCCAGGATCGATCCGGGCGGGAGTTTCCTGCCGGACCAAGGCAGGCGCGGCGCAAGGTCGAAGTCGGAAACCTTCACGTTCTCTAGATGAACGTTCTCGTCATAGAAGAAAAGCGGCACATGGCGCTGGTATGGCATCGGCAGCGGCGGATCCATCGGCGGCTCGGCCTTGTACATCCTCACGTGAGATATGTCAATGTCCCTGAAGACGCCGACCGCGCGGCGCTCGGGAAAATAATGTGTGAAGCCGATGCCATAACAGAAGAACGATCCTTTCACGTTCTTAATGCTGACACGCTCGACAGGCTCGCCGGCGGAGAGCATACGGACCGCGCTGTGGCCGTACTCGGCGTAAATGCCGTCGATTTCGATGTCGGTGATCGGTCCCTGGTGGATCGCGCACACACCGTCGTTCGCGTTCAGGGCGACCGTGTCGTCCCAGCAGGTGCCGCGAACGTTCCGTATGACGCCGTGATGGCACCCGCCGTCGAGATGGATGCCGTCCATGTTGCCCTTCGCAGGATTCTCCGTAGTATAGTCGAAGACAATATTCTCAACGGCAAAATCGCTCACCTTGGCGAGCTGGCAGGCGTAAGTCACCGGATTGCGGACCGTTAGGTTGCGGAACCGGAAATTCTTCACGTTCACGAAGAAAAACGCATTGCCGAGGAACCGGTCCGCCACGTATCCGGGCCGGGTGTCCGGCGGCAGCGGCGGATTCGCGTAGGCGTTCAGCATCGGATTCGGCGACTGGACGACGTTAACCATGTCCCAAACGCCGCCGTCGACGGTGATGTTCTCGTTGCCGCGCACAATGTCTGCATTCCCCGCCATGGCGCAGTCGGAACCGAGCGCCAGCCGTATGCGCGCGCCCTTCGCCAGCTTCAACGAGGTGTCGGACTTGAACATGAGCTTGCGCGAGATGACATACTCTCGCTCGGGCAGATCGACTTCGCCCCCCTTGTCAAGGAGCGCCTGTATGAAATCGGTGTCATCGCGCGTCTCAATCTCGACGAATCGGATCGTCTTACGGTTGAACGTGTAGGTGATCGCGACGATTCCCGGCCGAGGCTCTATTATCGCGGGATAGGAATACTCGTCGCCGTCCCAGGCGTTCCGCCCGGGAACGCGGCTGATGAGCGTGCGGAACGGCTTCCATGTGGCGCCGTCGTCTGCCGAGACCCTGAGGTCAAGCCTGGTGCGCGGCCCCCAGTCGACGTCAGAGACGTTCATCGCCATGTAAAGCCTTCCATCGGAGGCTCGCACGAGATCGATGCCGGAATTGTTGTTGGGAAGCCCCGTGTCCGCCACTTCGCTCCACGTCTCGCCGTCGTCGGAGGAGTCGCTTCGGAATATCCGCCCGGCGTTCGAGCGGAGGAATGCGTGCACGCGTCCGTCCGCCGACTGCCACAGCGTCGGCTGGATCACCCCGAAGGGCTTGCCGGTCTTCAGCTTCAGGTCTGGGACGCGCATCTCCGGCGCGGCCCGCCAGGTGCGCCCGTCGTCATCGGAAATGTCCACGAACGCCCGCCACGGGCCGCGCTCGCGAGAGGCGGGCGCGAGAAGGCGTCCCGACTTCAGCCGCAGGCACTTGTTCTTTACCGGACCGCGTCCGCCGGAGACGTCGCCGGGGACTAGTTCCTTAGGCGAACTCCAGGTCTGGCCCTCGTCCCGGCTTTCGGTGACATACGTCTGCCAGTCGCCAATGGGCTTCCCGACCTTGAAGAAGAGAACGATCCGCCCGTCCCTGCCGCGAAACAGGACTGGGTTCCAATGCGCTACGTCGCGCACCTTGGCGATTTGGCGCGCATTCTCCCATGTCCCGCCGATGCGCCGCGAACCCCAGACAGCGACATCAGGATTGCCTTCCTTCGTTCCCTGGAACCAGCAGACGAGATACTCGCCCTGGCCCTTGAGGGGAAGGACCGTAGAGGCATGGACCTGCCCGTCGACGAACGGCGAGCAGAATTCCTGGATATCCGACGCGTATTCCGCCCGCGCAAGCGAAGCCGCAAAAGCGGCAAGGAGAATCATCTTTTTCATTGAACGATAATCGCGAGGCCCTTCCTGGACACTTCAACCTTGACGTTGTTCCCGTCGCGGAAGAAGCGGACGTTCCGCCGCGCAAGGAGCGCCCCGTCGCCGACCGTCCAGCCAGTGAAGTCAACGTCGCCGAGGGTTGATGCCGAAACCAGCGTGTACACGCCAAGCTGAAGCGCACGGACGTCGTCCAACGCAAACGAGACAGTCACCGCGCCGCCGAAATCCACAGCCCCAGACACGGCAAGGGAAGACACCGCGCCGCCCTCCGAAACGCCGACCGCGAGTGAACCTGCGTCCACGACTTCAAGTGAAGCGCATGTCAAGGAGGCGGCACCGTCAACGGCAATGGCGCCGGCGACAACCTTCATGTCGGATCCGGCGTCGAATGCGGCTCCGCCATTGAGCGTTATCGAACGAACCGCCGTTGACGGATCGGCGCGCTGGAGCCACTTCTCCTTCAACGCCGCGATGATGCCCTCGCGCCGTTCGTCGGACAGGACGTCGTTGAACGCCAGGATTTCTGCAACCTTTCCGCCGCCGGCAGAAGAGGCACGGTCTGCGCATAGACAGCCAAACACGCCACTGACAACAGGTCGATAGGACAGGACATGGAACCCCTTAGGCAAGACATCGGTGTTAGCCTTTGCCACCCCGTCCACGCTGATCATGTCCTTGTTGCTCGCAAGGTCGGCTGCATTTCGATTGAGAAGTCCGCAGCCACCAGTGCGTAAGAAGTGGTAATCATAAGAGCTTGAGACAAAGTCGCCATAGTCATCTGCTCCATCTGCGCCTAATGCGCGCTGATCGGCACAAACGACGAATATCTCCTTCAACGACGCGAACTGGTCCGGCTGAGGACCAATATATATCGTCATGGCGGCAGCATCCGCCGCATTGCGGGAACCGAAGTCCACAACGGAGACCACCCTGCCGTTCGGCATTGCCGCCGCCGCAAACGTCGGATGCGCCTGAACATGAGCCTCGCTGCGCGCACGGTTGACATACTTGTCGCTCTTGAACCAGAGATTCGCGGAGTTCTGGGAATCCCAGACAAGGACATTTGTCGTTGCAGAACCGTCGCCATTGTTGACGATGTCGAATGTGAATGACGAAAGATCCGAAGCGTCGAAATGAAGTGCGCATCCCGCATCATCTACCTCAATTTCGCCATGCGGATAGGTGATGGCCAGCGCCCCTCCGGCGACCGTCACGTCGTTTGTGGCCACCGCTCCGTCCGTTTCGGACACAACCACCGCGCCGGCGCCTGCCGCCGACATGGAGCCGTTGCTGCCCGACACCCTTGGAATGACATTGGTCGTTCCCGCGACGGGATTGCCCACCGACGCCTCCACGTCGTCGGCAAAGCGATACTCGTCGACTTGCGACTCGGCTTCGGGATGGGGCTTGCCCAGCCACTTAGCCATCAGGTATGCTTCGGTCTTGCGGACTTCGTCCAGCGTCAGCGGACGGTCGTAGAGAATCACTTCGGCAAGATCGATGTTTCCGGAATAAGGATCGTTCGGATTGTCAAGTGCCAGGTTCGCCAGCAGGTCGCCGCGAATCTTGCCGAGTGAGCCTGAATAGGACTGCACCCGCCAATCGAGGGTGTTGAAGGATCCGTCGAAATCGGCGAACCACGGATCGAGCACCCGCCCATCCAGCGCCCAGCGCGCCATCCGGGAATTTGGATGCGCATAGGCCAAGCCGAGAAACTGGCCTGAACCATGGACCAGTTCCGCATTGGAGGAACCAAGGCAATAATTGTGGTCATTCGGATTGGTGTTCACGCGATAGACGACAAACGCCGCATAGGAATCGACCTGATCGCGCGGCTGAAGCCACATCCATGACGCATTGCCCTTGTTTACGTATCCGAACGACACGGAATCAAGGTCTGTCGGCGTCTGCCCTGCAATGAGCGACGGGAAGTGTCCGGCGGTCCTGGCGCTGGTATGGTAAAGCGTTCCCGCGTCAACCGCCGGAATCTCGGCATAATAGTCGCTGGCGCCACGGCGGTCGTTCCAGCGGACGATCTTGGAGGTGTCGCTGCCGCCGCCGTCACAGACGAACGACGAAGTCGCTGTCGCGTCAAGCCAGAGCATCGGGGACGCAGCCGGTGCATTCGTGGCAATCGCCGAACCGACGCGCTCGACCTTACCGCCGCGGACCTCGACGACGAGATTCGTCTGCGCGATGCCGTCCACGAGGAGCGTACCGGCGCCATCCTTGACGATCTTTCCGCAGCCATGCGCGGAGAGGCTGCCGACGCGCGCGACGCGGCCCGCCGGCACTTCGACCGTCGCCGTGTCGGCATGTACGACCAGCTCTCCGACATCCTTGTCCACATAGTCACGATGCCATTTCTTCATGAGGAACCTGACCGCCTCCGCGCGCTCGTCGTCCGTCAGGTCGCGGTTGTATACGAGTATCTCGCCCACGCGCCAGCCGCCTGTGCCGTTGACCATCTCGCGTTCGCTGGCGATCGTTTTGAATTCCTGTGCCGACGACAACTTGACACTGACGACTGACAGCGAGCCAAGATCCTCCCCGTTGAAGCGCGTCGGGAATATCTTTCGGTTCGAGCCAGGGCAACCGTTGACCGTAATATCGGCCCGCATCGCCGCATCGGAGCAATACCAGCCAAAGACCGCAGTGCGACCGCCCCCCTGCAGGTAAACGTCCGGACCCCAGATTCCGCCGAGAAGCGATCCGGAAGACTCTGCCGCGTCTCCGACGGGCACTGTGTTTTGGGCGACGTAAAAGATTTCCTTGGCCATGATGGTCGTGCTGACCTGGAAAAAGCAATTCGAGGGCGAGTCTTCGGTCGCGCATGTCGCCGGCAGCCCGAAGTCAAGCAGCGGCAGCCCTGTCGTGCTCGTAACGGAGGCAAGATATGGCGCACGGGCTGAACCGACGTAGCCGTCCCCGGTCCGCGGCGAGCTTGGAACGTAGCAATAGACGTTGTTGCCGTCGCAGTCGCGCCAGGCCGTGACCGCCGTGCGCTTATTGCCCGGGCCATAAGTCTCCTCCCGGGTGTCGGTTCCAGATATCTTCGTCGCATCCAAGTGCAGGACCGAGCCGTCTGGCAGCGCCGGTTCGAGGGCGGCCTCGTCGACGCCTTTAAGGACAAGCGTGCCGTCATCAACGTAAATCCGCGAATCGGCCCCGGCGGCGTTGTCGACCGTAAGCTTGCCGGTACCCATCTTTCTCAGGGCTCCGGAGCGGACGAGCGAGCCGACTTCCGCCGCGATTCCCGGCTCCGGCACGTCGATGGCCATATACCCCCACGTGTCAAAGTACTTGACGAAAGGAGAATGCAGCGACGCCGCCTCAAGCACGAGCTTGCCGCGTCCGGCCGTGGACGTCCAGAATCCGCCGAAACCGTTCGGGTCCGAGACGGTGATCGTCTGTCCGAATCCCGAATATCCGTCCGAAACGGTGTAAAGCGTAAGCAGCGGATGAAGACCGTCGTCGCAGGCAAGCGAACCGAACTCCAGTTCGTGAACCGGGGCAGATGCGTAGTAGCCCGAGCTGGGGAAATTGATGACATAGGCGCTTCGGGCCAAACTGTTGCCGCCGTACGAAATGTAGGCGCTGTCTTCTGCGCGGTCCGGAGTCCTTTCCGGAACGGCACCGTCGACGCGCCAGACACTTGTGTTGTTCCAGTAGTTGCCGCTGCCGGCCGTCGTAAGCCAGGTGAAGTCCAGTGCGAATGCCGACGCAACCGCAGTTGCGGCCGACATCATCGTCATCATCTTGCTGGTCATTGCGCCATTCCTTTCCTTTGGTCGTTGATCGCGACAAGTCATTTCACCGGAACCATCAGCATGAATTCGTGCGACGGCAGCGCGTATGCGGCGAGCTCGTCGGGCGAATAGACCTTGTCCGTCATGAGATCCTTCAGCTTCGCCGGCGCCACGCCGGTCTTTGTCCAGTCGAGCCTAAGGGCCGTCGCAAGCGGTTCGCGCGAGAAGTTCGCCGCGACAAGGAGGAACGGATACGGTCCCTCGCCGGCTTTCCAGGTGTAGAGCGCGGTGCGAATGCCCTTCGCCGCCTCGGCATGCGGGTCGATCCAGTAGGCGTGGAACTCCGCCGCACCCATGTTGAGCGGCTTGAGGCGGGCCTGCAGCTCGTCCCACGGCTCGCTGAACTCGTGAAAGAGCCCAAGGCACTGGAAGTCGTAGACGAGCGAAGACATGGGCATGGCTCCGAGGATCGCCTTTCTGCTGAGGTAGGCGTCGAAGTCCTTGTCCACGGTCTCCCGGACGAGAGTGCGGGCGCGGACGTTCTGCGGAACGGCATAGACTCCACAGCCGTGTATCACGCAGTTGTAGTTGTGCTGGTACTCCTCCTCAGAAATCCCCTCCTGAAAGTGGTAACGAGGATTGGCGAAGTACGGATACGCCTGCTCCTCGCCAGGCCCAATGCCGCCCGAGAGCAAATGGACGAAAGGAAAGTACTTTGAATGCGCGTGCACGAAGAACCACTTGCCGTACTGCTGGCAGAGCTTCACCAGCCGGATGGTGAACGAGCGGTGCGACAAAGCCAGCGAATTGACGTAGTGCTTGCCGAAGGCGTCCGTGCCGCCGTGGCCATGCCGCTCGTTGTCGCAGAACTCGACGTTGTAGCAGTCGAGGTAGATTCCGCGGAGGAGCGGATATGCCTCGAAGAGCTTCTTGACGTTCGCCAGCTGCCAGTCGGCCGCACCCGTGTTGCCGCAACACTGCATTACGCGGGTCTTGACGTTGACGGTCGGCTCGGTAAAGTCCCATCGGGCGGCCGGGTGCCGAGCCCAGGTCGGATAGAAGTAGTCCCATTCGCGGCCGAGGGGGCAAATGTGCATCGGCATCGAGTACGGCGTGTCAACACGACCCTGACTCTTCAGTCTTTCAAGAAACTTTCCGAACTTCTCTGGATGGGCGGGCACGAGCGACGTCCAGTAGAGCATTCCGTCTTCAGCATCTCTTCCGGCGGCGACTCTCCAGCCGCTCCACGTCCAGTTGTACTCCTTGTTCCCTTCTCCCAATATCTTCTCCCTGTGAACAGTACCGGCGCGCTTCGGCGGCGTCGCCTCGAAGCCCATGAGGTACCGCGCCGAACTGCCGGCGGGGAGCGTCGTCTCCTTCGCTATGATGTCTATCTCGACCGACGTCTCCTTGTCGCCTCGGACGAGATGGACGTTGTCCGCCGTTCCGTTCTCGACCCAGTTCGCGTCGTTCTCGCGGTACCACGCCAGCCCCACTTCCGTGCCGACCGTCCAGACGAGCGAATAGCTGTCGAAGTCGAAGCCCAGCCGGCAGTCGTACCGGTCGCCCTTCCATGACTTCGGCATCGGCAGGAACAGGAACTTCGCCTGCTCGGTGGGCGTCGAGTACTTGAGCTTCATCGACCGGATGACCGTGTCGCCTGTGGACGCACCCTCGACGTCAAAGCCGAATTCGACGAACCCGTCGAACCAGAGCCGTCCGCGGGCACGGAGCCTAAAACCTCCGACCGTCGCCTCGGCGAGGATGCGCGCCCAGTCCGGATGCTGCTCGCCGACGCGCGTGTTCCTCCATGCGACCTTCTCCCCGTTGAGCTCGAGGCACGGCGGCTGGACAAGGAGCTCCTTGCCGCGGGACACGACCCGTGTCGGCATCACGCCGTCATGGAACTCGTACGTGCGGTCGAGGACCCTGAAGACAAGCGGATCGTCGGCATCCTGCTCAAGCGGCGTCCATGGCGACGGCACGGAGTGATCGAGCCCGATGCGCTGCTTGAGAAATCCCATGTCCGGCACCCTGAAAAGCGCGGCCGACCGATACTCCGTCCCCTTGATTTCCGAAGCAAGCTCATAGTCATGATTTTCCTTCACGCTGTCGCCGAGGACGAAGTCGACCTTGCTGTCGGGCTCGGGGAAGACGACGTCTGCGGACGCGATGACTGCGCCGTCGGCCTTGTCTGTCAACACGAGCCGTACTGGGTAATCGTTAGTCATCGGCAGCCTGACAGCCGCGAAATCAAGCCGAACCGCGAGCGTTTTCGTTCCGGGATCGCACTCGTATTTAAGTTTCACCGGATCGCGCTTCAACTCCGAAACGCTATAGCCCTTCACCAGGTCGGGACGTTTCCTGGCGCAAGCCGCGAGGATTTCCTTTTCAGTCATGCGGTAGTCGCGTATCTCGATGTCGTCGAAAGCCGTCGTGCGCGACTTGTCGAGATACGGCCAGTCCTTCGGGTTGTCAACGGTGATGATGCCGTCCTCAAAAGATTTCGGGAACGGGGGAGGGCTGTCCATCTCTATGACCGGGGGATAGTCGGGCACTGGATTCGGCTCCTTGCCGTCGATGTAGAGCCCGCATCCGTTCGGATCCCACGCGAAATCGATGCGATGCCATTGGTCCTCGCGCCAGTTCGCCTCGCCGCAGACGTAATACCTTTGCTTTTTCTGCGAGAGGTCCGGGGTGTAGAAGGCGCAGATCCGGTTTCCCCAGACGTAATACTTGTAGATGTAGAACGAGAAGTTCTTTCCTTTCATAACAAGATAAGGCTGAAAGAACTTGGCGTCGCCGATTGTGTAGTTGCAGGGCTTCACCCAGAAGCTGACGGTGCCGCGGTCCGGCCGGACATGCCCCTTCAACGGCCACGACACCCATTCCTCGGTTCCGAGCGTAAGCGAATTGCCCTTGTCGTCCATCCCGGGATGCATCCGGAGCTGAAGGTCTTTCGTGATTCCGTCGCAGGCCTCCACGGCTCCGTTCCGGTCTGCCGCGGTGGTCATGAAACGGTCGAAATCGGCCCGGAAAAGCACACCGTCCTCAAGTCCGCAGGCGGACAGCGAAAAAACGAACAACAGAAACGGAAACGCGCTGGCAGCTCTCATTCTTTTCATCTCCATGTTGCTTTTAGCAGTATTTTACCACATCAGCGTGACACAATCGTCCAGTGAACTATTTTATCAACGGCAAGGTTTCATGTCATCTTGCGACCACGATTTCTGGCTTTAACAGAAACGGCCAGTAGAGCGGGCCGTATCCCGCGCTGGGCGTAACCGGCAAGTATGCAGGCGAGATAGACGGCTCCTGGACGCTCCGTGCCGTTAAAACCTCACACGGCCTTCGGAATCTGCGGATCGGCATCCATCGTCGGCGCCTCAAGCGATTCGCGGATGCCGCGCCGACATCCGTCGATGATCGGGCAAACGCCTACCTCCGGGAACGGATGGCTTGCCCAGACCGTGTTCATTTCGGCTCTCCCTGTCAGCGATGGATTGTTTCGAGAAAGTCCACGAGCGGCAGGGCGCCGCCGGCGAGGACGTGTGCCCGGTAGGCGGCCAGCGCGGCGATGCCCCACGCGCCGCCCTCGCCGGCCTCGGCCGGGCAGTCGACGGGAACGCCGATCGCTTCCGACATTGCCTTCTGCGCGACGCCCGGCGTCTTGAAGAGTCCGCCATGGCCGACGAAACGCGTCATGCGGACGCCCTGCGCCTCAAGCAGTCTCACGCCCTCCGCGATCGCCACGAATATGGCGTTCAGCTGCGCACGCACAATGTTGGCGCGGGTGAGACGCGCGTCAGGCGCATGAGAGAGGCACGGGGCGGGAGCATCCACGCCGAGTATCGGCTCGGCGGCAATCCAGTTGGTCGCGCGGACGCCGCCGCAGTCCGGATCGCTCTTCTCCATCGCCTCCCTGAGAAGCGCCCCGTAGTCGCCGCCGAAAAGCGCGACCCACTTGTCCAGCTCGCCGCAGCCGTTGTTGCTGTGGACCATCGCCACGTCGTCGCCGGCCGGCGTCGAGGCGAAGTCTATGTGGGGGTTGGTCTTTGCGATGGGCTGGTCGAGCACGACCGTTGCGAACACGCTCGTGCCGACTGACGCGCTCCCCATGCCGGGACGTATGGCGCCCGTCGCCACAAGGCCAGTGCCGACGTCACCCTCCGGCGGGCAGAGCGGGATGCCGGGCTGAAGCGTCCCGGACGGGTCGAGGAGCCGCGCGCCTTCCTCGGTGAGGCAGCCCGCGTCCGCACCCGCCGGAAGCACGTCGGGGAAGAATGCCGTCACGTCCAAGCCTGTCTTTTCCCTGAACAGTCCGACAAGACGCGCATCGTATGCCTGTGAGTTCGCGTCAAGCGGAAACATTCCGGAGGCATCGTTCAAGCCCAGCGCCCTGCGCCCCGTCAGGAGGAAATGCACATAGCCCGCAAGCGTCGTCTGGAATGCGATGCGGCGCACGTGCTCTTCGCCGTCGAGGACGGACTGGTATAGCTGCGCTACGGGCCAACGGTTGGGCAGATGAATGCCGAACAGGGACGACAGCGCCGCTCCGGCCTTCGCGGCATTGGTCGAGCGCCACGTCCGGAACGGGGCGAGTTGCCGGCCGTCGCCGTCGAACACAAGATAGCCGTGCATCATGGCGGAGATGCCGATCGCGTCGAAGCGCGAAGGGCGCTCGCCACGCCTAGCGGCATAATCGTCGGCGCAGGCGGCATAGGCGGCGGCGAGGCCGGCGCGCGCGTCGGCCAGGCCGTAGGACCACACGTTGTCCCCAAGCGGACTGTTCTCCCATGCGAACGCACCCTTCGCCAGCACCGCACCCGAACCGTCGATCACGACGGCCTTGATGCGCGTCGAGCCGAGCTCTATGCCGAGAAACATGCTGTCATTCCCTGTAATCATGCGCAATGCCTTTGCGGCACGAAGCTGCAACTCGGAAGAACACAGGTGTCGCAGGCATCACCTCGGCCTTTGGCAGAAGCGTCCGCCCCGAAGCCGTGGCTATCCGTTCCCAGCTGCCATTCTCGCGCAACACCTCCATCGGCGATCCCTGCCACTCGCTTGAGAACTTGAGCGCGATGTCGTCGCGCGGTTCGCCCGCAAGGTTTTCGACCATCACCAGAAGTCCCGTGTCGTTCTTGGCCGCAAGAACCCAAGTGGACGGCGTAAACGGGGCGCAGACGTCCAGCGTGCCGCCTGAAAGACGGTCGAACAGGTTCATGAACAGCTCCTGCTTGCGTTCGGAATAAAGCGACGGATGGTCTTGGGAGACATCAATCGAACGGTTGATCACGGCTACCGTGCCGCCTTTCGCATTGCGGAACACCAATGTCGCGGGCGCAACCTTTTCACCGTGCAGGGAGAAGAGTGCCGACCATTCCTCCGCCCCCGGAGCGGGCTTCAGGAGCGCGATCACGCTCTTCTCGGGCGTCCAGCCGATAATCGGCTTTGATGCGATCTTGCGATTGTACAGCCTCTTGCCGCGCATTTTGCATCCGGCGGCGGGCAGTATCTTTTCGCAGGCATGAAGCATGTCCTCAGGCATCTCTTCCGCCGTGCAGCCCATAAGACCGGCAAATCCCCGCTTGGTGAGCAGCACCGCCGCCTCCGCATCTATCAGCACCCCGCCTTCGAGCAGCTGGCCAATGGCCGCGTCCGAAAGTCCATTGGGGGCAGTCCCGAAGAGGACGCTCGCCGCCGCATCGGGCGTGGTCTGCATCGGAAAACCGAACTTCGAAACGAAATGAGCGCCGCCGGGAAGCGTTCCGAACGAACGACCGCCCTTCTCCGACACGCGATACATGTAAACCTCGGCAGGATCGTAAACCACGTTTATGCCGCAGGGTTTCATCGCAGCACGCATGTCGCGCACGATCTCGAACTGCTTCATGTATTCCTTGAGCCGCAGCGCATAGCCGGGATCGCCCATCGGATCGTCGTTGTACTGGGTGCAGTAGTAGTACGTCCCGCGCGCGCCGCCCATGACTGCGCCCGCAAGTTCGGAGACGAGAAAGAGCGACGAGTTGTAGAAACGCGTGTGGGGATAGGGATCGGTCTCGTGGATCATTTCGATGTCCGGCCCGAAGTGCTGTGCGCTCCATATCGCGTGGGCCACGATCCGAGGAATCTTTGCCGGCGTCTCCTCGAAGTAGCCCGCCCCGCAGATGCGGATCATCGGTCGCGTCTTTCCGGCAAACGCCCGCGCCACCGCCTCCGTGGAAGCTCCGTCGACATCCACGAACCCGCTCTGGCAGATGCATACGCGGATCGACGGATCGATCTTGTCGATGGTCTTGCGGATTTCGGCGGCAAGCTGCGCAAGCGAGTCGCGCGAAAGTTCCGCGAACGCCCGCCGCGCCGCGGCGTTCTCGTCAGTCGGTGCGAGGAACAGCGCGGCGATTTCCTTCGCCGACAGGCTGCGGCCTGTTCGTCGGGCAAATTCGGCGAGGTGCAGCGGACAGAAGCAGCCCTTCATGCGGTTCATGCCGCCGTGATTCGCAAGGGTGTAGTCGTCCTCCACGAAAACAACGGCCGGCCGCGCCTCGCGCACGCACGCCTCGACGCGAGCGCAAAGCGCGGCGGCGAACTCGCGCGACAACGGACATGAGGCGAACGTCACGTTGCCGTCGCAGTCCATCATCCGCTGCCCGGGGAAATCGCGGGAAGATCCTATGGACGGCGCAAGCCACCATCCGATCTCCACGTCCTTGAGATCGGCAAGAGCCTTTTTCGCGTAGGCGATGTCACGCCCCGTCTGCGCGTATGCCGCCACGTCCGCCTCGCACGCAAACCGCTTGTTCCAGGGCGCGATGAGGACGAACTTCCTGAGACCGAACGCGTCGTGCATGCGCCTCAGTTCCATCACATGCTTCTCCGGCGGCTCGGCCGACCAATCGACAGGAACCAGCACATTGAACGGCTCCGCCGCGACTGATGCTGCCATCATCATGACGGCAGCGATTATCGCACATTTCATTTTCAGCATTTCCTATTACAAGCATTTGCGCATGACGCAAATCTCTCAAACCTCTCACTTGCCGACGCGTGAGATTTCGATGCGGTCGAGGTAGACCGCCTTGACGGCACCATGGCCGCCGCCGTTGGTGAAGCGTCCGCTGCCGAACTCGAACATGTCGCCCGGCGCGGGGCGGAACGTGCCGAGGTCGTACCACTCGTAGCCCTCGGAGCGGATGTCTTCCGCCTTGGGCCCTATGTCCAGCTTGGGCTTGCCGTCCACGACGTTCACGAGCGCCTGGAACGCCTCGCCCTTGCCGCCCGGCACCTTCTCGACGCGCACGTGCGCGCGCACCCGGTAGTCGACGCCCGGATCGTAGGCGACGTTGTTGAAGAAGAGCGTAATGCAGGGCCGTGGCTGCACGGGCAGCGCCATCGCCGCCCGTCCGCCGGTTGCCGCCGGATCGTCCACAAGTCTTCCCCAGCTGCCCGGATGGCTGACGAGCACGTCGTCCGGACCGGCGAACGCGCAGTCGCTCCCCTTGGCCGGACGCCGCGACCGGGAGGCGTGCCGCCAGGTGCTGGTGGGGTTGGTGTAGCCAAAGGCGATGCCGGTCTTGGGGTGGAGGCGCTGTTCCCTGGCGATCCAGTCGAGCATCTCCGCATAAAGGCCGGACACCTTTTCGAAGGTGTCGAATTTTTCGGGGTGTCGGGTCACCCAGACGTTCTTCGAGGTGGCGGCGGCCCGGTCGAGGATGGTCGCGATCGTGCCCGCCTTGCCGGACTGCACGTTCGCGAGGGCACCGGGGTCGTCCTTCGCCGCCCGCTCGCCTTCGCGCCAGAGCGCGAGCGCTTCGTTCAGCAGGCTGTCGGTGTAGACGTTGGGACGGTCGTTCTCGAAAATGCCCAGGCGACGAGGGTTGATGGGCGCGTTCGCAAGGGCGAGGGTAAACTTGTCCGAGACGGCGCGGGCGTACGGCGCGGCCGGGCCATAGTAGCCCTCGAAGAAGCGCTGCAGGAGCGGCTCTGCCGGAAGGTCGGGGTTCCACATCCACTTGGAGACGAGCCAGCACTTGAGCGCGAAGAAGTCGGCGTGCATGCACGTGCCCTCCTCGAACAGCCATCTCACGCCGTGATCGCGGAAGAACTTCACGTTCTGCTGCATCGAGTTGAGGTTGGGGAAGGCGTGGAACGACCAGCGGAAGTTGGTGATGTAGTCCCAGAAGTAGAGGTTGTCGGTGAGGGCGCTCCACGCCACGAAGTCGTCAAGGAACGCCGCATTCGTCGCCGTCCCGGCAGCGGAGAGCGGAAGCGAGTGGTCGCACTCGATGTTGCAGAAGCAGATCGCCACGTTCTTCGCAGGACGCGTCTTTTTCGGCGGCTTGCGCGTGTACTGGTAGGCGAGCGTCTCGCAGGTGAGGCCCGGGCGGATCTTCTCGATGCGCTCGGCGACGGCGTTGACGAACCGGATGAGCGTACCGGCGTGCGAACCCTCTTCCTCGTCGATGGCGCGGCATTTGGCGCACGTGCAGTAGTTCTCCCAGTCGGCCTGGCTCACCCCGTAGAACTTCGCCTGGGGATCGGCGTCGATCTTGACCACGAGATTGGAGACCATGATCTCGAGAACATCCGGATTGGTGAGGCAGAGCTGCGTCTCGCCGTTGCGCCTCACCCCGCCGATCTCGCTGTAGTACTCGGGGTGGTCCTTGAAGTACTTCTCGGGCGGCACAAGCCGGAGGAAGGTGTGGCACAGCCCCGCGCCGCCCACGAACAGCCCCGCGTCGGCGAAGCCGCCGTACTTCTCCTGCAGCCGGATCTTGAACGCGCCGTTCTGGCGGCAGTGCACGAAGAACTCGCGCTTGGGCTCCACGTTCTGTCCGCTCCAGTCGTTGTCGCCGCACCAGTAGAAGTCGGTATAGCGCATCTCGAACGCGGGCCGCTGCGTGTCGTAGAGCGAATCGGGAACCTTCAGCACGCCGGTCTTGGGCACAACCGTCCGCCAGGGGCTGAACCACCCGATGCCGCCATAGGTCTCGAGCAACTCGTTTACGCCGTAGAGCATCCCGCGCCGCCCGCCGCGCACCACCACGTCCGACTTCTCCGTGCGCAGGTTGAAGCCCTCGTCGCCGAGCGCGAGATGCGGCTCGGGCTCGATCAGCCGCACGTGGCACGGCGCCTCGCCCTTGCCCTCGCAGATCGCCAGCTCGACGCCGGTGAGTTCCTTCGTCCATTTCCGCAGTTCGCTCGCGGCATGGCGTTGCCAGACGGTTGGCTTCGCCGGGATCACGATGTCGTATTTCGGCGCCCTGCCGCGCTCGGCGATGACAAGGTCCGATGCCGGGGAACGCAGGGGCCGCCCCACCTCGACGCACCGCTGGAGCTCGTCGTCGAGCGCCTCCAGCCTGTCGGCCACATACACCATGCAGTTCACCCAGTCGCTGCCCTTGCGCGAATCGAAGTAGGTGGGGATCGTGCCGTCCGCGCGCTGGTGCCGCGTGACGTTATCGGCGAGAGCCTTGGCCTTTTCAAGGTAGAGCCTGTCCCCCGTAGCCTTGTACGCAGCAGCGAACGCGCCAATCATGTCACCCATCGACGCGTCAATCGGCGTGTAGTAGTCGTACTGCTCAAGCGCCGTCGGCATCTTCCAGTTCTTCCAGTCCATGTTGTGGATCGGATCGCTCCACACGACAAACTGGTCTTCGCACCAGTCCACCATCTCGCATGCCTCGGCCTTGCGCCCCATAGCGAAGAGGCGCAGGGCAGTATCGACTGCAACTCCCTTCTGGAGGTTTCTGTACGGCGGCATCGGATCCATGTCCTCGAACTGTCCGTCCCAGTTCCACGTCTTCGCCGGGCCGTCCAGCACGTATGCGAACGCACGGTCGCGCGCCGCCGAAAACGCCGCGTCGCCAGTCGCCGCGAACACCCTGTCGAACATCCCGAGCAGATAGCGGTTCGGCACAAGCCGGTTGGCGCGGACGGGCGAGCCGTCCTTCTCCAGAACCTTGAGCGGCCATGTGCCGTCCTCGCCCTGTCGTTTCATGTACGTACGGGCGATGGCAATCGCGGCGTCGCGGTACTTCGCCTCGCCCGTCGCCTCCGCGAGATCAAAGTATGCGTTCGCCGCGTGTGCCGGATAGCCAAGCATGTTCTGCCCCGCATTCTTGACGGCGACGTCGCGGCGGTCACCCCAGTACGTCGGCGGAAAATGCGCAAGAGGCGCGCCCTCCGGCTGGCTGTGCGAAATGAGCCAGTCGGCCATCTTGCGCGCGATGGCAAGGGCATCGTCGTGAACGGGCGAGCCGCCCGCTCTACTGCAAGGCATGCCCATTGTAGAACGGGCAGCTTGCCCGTTCGATGCCTTGGCGTGGCGGCAGAGCGCGCGGATCATCGAGCTGAGGATTTTCGCCGGATAGCAGTAGAGGTCGTAACCCTTAGGCGGATCATCGCTCGTCTTCCACCCCTGCACCTGCGGCATGTTGTAAACCGCCGCATACACGCGCCGCGCCGCGTCCGCGTAGTCGCCAGTTCCGCTCGGATAGGGCCCCTTGAAGAACGCGGCGCGATAGGTTTCGCGCGTTCCCGCCTCGCCCAGCTCGCGGCCGTTCGCGTCGACGCCGACGGCCTTCACGCTCACGTACCCCGGCGGGATGTCGCCCCACACCGGCGTCAGTGCCGCCCACGGGTTGTCCGCCGTGAAGACGTGCGTCTTGCCGCCCGCCTTTTCGGTGACGGTGAAGCGGTACTTCGCCGCGCCCTCCACAGCCTTGAAGTCGAACGCGGGCGGATGGATGAACGCCTTCGACTTGATGTTCCAGAACGGCGTCTTGCCGGGCACGCCGGGATGCACGACCGTCAAGCTCTCGCGCCGCGCCTGTTCGTTCAGGGCCGCCCAGTCCGGCGCGGCCGTGATGGCCAACGCGGCGACCGCGCTCGCCGCGCAAAGGAATCCTTTTCTGCTCTTCATAACAATGCCTGTCATGACAATGACTACCGAATGTAGATGACCGTGCCCTTCCGCACCCAGCTCTTCAGGACGAACTCGATATGCGGGGCCAGAGACGGGCCTTGTGCACGTTCGCGGGTGACGAAACCGAAGTTCCAGTTGTCGTTGCTGTTCCTTGTCGCGGTGTGGAGCGTCAGGTGCGTCTCGTTGGCGGCAAGCGCCTCTCGGACGGCGGCGCTGATGTCAAACGCAATATCCTTGCCCGCCGTGAACCGGTCGGTGCCGGAGATGATGTACGTGCCCAGCAGAGGTTCCGACTCGCGCACGGGATCGGGATGACTTTCGCGCGCCAGCGGCGTCGCCCACTGGTTTCCGAACATGTCGTTCCACGTCGGTGCGTTCGCATCGGTCCACTCGCGGTCTGGGCACTTGAGCACATAGAGCCGGGAGCCGCTGACGCAGTCCCCGTCGTCGCCAGTCACCGTCAGATGAAGCGTTGCGGAGGAGATCCTCGCCGGCACGCGGGAAAGGTCGAATCGGATAAGGCCTTCACGCACGCCGCCTGAACCTTCGCTGGAGACGTACTTTTCGACGATGGAGGCCTCAGTTCCGTGTTTCGTGTCGCCATTGCTGCCGTTCTGCACGTAGGTGTCGGCGCAGGCGAAAAGCGTCATCCGGGCATCGAGCGTCACCGCCTTCGTGACGCTTGCGGTCGAAGTGTCCGACAGCGTTGCGGTGATTTCGTACTCGTATTCGACGTTCGGCTCTGCGGTCGCGTCAAGGCATGTCGCCTCGGAAATGCCGTTCGCGACGGCCGCCCATCCTTCTCCGTCGCGGCGGCGCACGGTGTAGGTCGCGCCGCTCAAGTCAGACGGCGACCACGTGAGGCGCAGCGCGGGCGATTCGCCGCTCGTGTCGAGGGATGCGACGACGCGCGCGCCGAATCGCGCATCGGGGTCAGGGAAGACAAGTTCCGCCGGTCTGGCGGCGTCTGCGCCTTTGTAGAAGTTGTGCCAGGCCTTGTTGGAGAAGAGTCCGAGCGTCAGCATCTTGCCTTCTGCGGCGGCGGCACGCGCAGCGGCGGTGACGTCTGCTTCGAAATACCGCGACGCGCTCTTGTTCTGTTCCAGTCGGAAAGTCGCAACCTCCCCGTCAATCGTCGTTGCCGCCGTGATGGCCGCCGGTTGCGGGAACGTCGGACTGGCCGTGTTCCAGGTGAAGTTCGTCTCGTTCCATCTGCCGGTCGTCCACGCCGCGACGCGCAGGGCTCCGCCGTCCGCCTTGATGGTGCCGTCGTTCTTGACGCGGAAGCGCACGAACGGCGCGTTTTCAAGACCGTTCACGTCAAAGAGCATCGTCGCGTACTGCACGCTGGAGCCGCTGCATCCAATCTGGACGATGTTGGTCCACTGCCCGTTGTAGTAAGTTTTATCCTTCGAGCCGTTGCTGATGAACGTTTCCTGGACGGGCTTGCGTGTCACCAGCGCGGCGTCAACAGTCGGCGTAATCAAAAGGCGCGGGTGACACCACTCGTCCGGGTGTTCCTTGGAAAGGGGGAAAAAGCACTTCGCGTTTCCAGATTGGTTCATCGTGATGTGGATGGACATCGTCGTCTTGCCGGCGGACAGAGTTTGGTTGACAAGCGGAGCCAGATCGACGGTGCAGAATCGGTTGGTGTAGACGGAGGGGATGCGCACGGCGTTCGCCGGCGTTTCAGCAGACCATGCCGCTCCGGGCGTGACGCCCGCCTGCGTAGATGCGTTGTTCCAAGTGAGGGTTGATCCGCTCCAGGAGTCTTTGTCCATCAACTGGAATTGCACCTGGCTGCCGGGTGTGTGGTTCGGCTGCGTTGGGGACATTCGCATCAGGAAGACTGCCGAATCCACGGATTGCGCACCGATGCCGGAAAGGTCGAACTTGAAGAATCCCTCTCGGAAGTTTTGCTGGACGAAAATGCTGGTGCTGCCGCCATAGGCTGTGTCTGCGGTGCTACCAGCACAGTTGATGAACGTATCCTCCGTCGGAATCAGTGTCAGCGTGTCCGGGTTCGCTGTCGTTGCGCCCTGGAACATCAGCCTGGGACGCAGCGATGAATCCGCCGCATCCTTGGAGTGCAATCCCAATGGAGTGGTATCGCCGCCCTCGTCGGAATCCCACATGGTGACGGCGTGGAGCGCCAAGCGCCCCGTCCGCACAGCCGCCGCCTTCACCGCCTCGGTGAGATCGACCTCCTGCCATGTGCCCTGCGAGCCGGCGGGGATGACGACCGTTCCCGCAATCGTCGCGTCGTTCGTCGCGACGACAGCGGCCGGCACGGTGCGGAACTCATCGGGCAGCGAGTTCCACGTGAGTGTATTTTCGTTCCAACGATCGTTGCGCATGACCTGGAAGTAAACTGGCCATTTCGCGCCCGATGTGGTGCCGCACTGCGACACGTAAAACCTGAACTTCGCGGCGGTGACGTTCGCAAGATCGGAGACGTCGAACATCAGGCAGCCTTCGCGTCCGTTGCCGATGGTGATGCCTTTCGAGTCGCCATACGCAATGTTCTGGCGAGCAGCGGCAGAGTCGACATAGGTGTCCTGCACCGGCAGGCGCTCCGTCCAAGCGTCATCGGCCCGCGCCGCGCCGTGGATGGCTGCGGCAACCGCGCAGACGAACAGCAACCGTTCGAGTCCCGATGGTGTTATGCCTGACATTTTGGTGCATCCTTTCATGTTCGGGATAGTTCCCCACTACTTTAAATGCGTTTATTATACCACATCCCCCCCGCAAAGGCGTTGCATTTTGAGAAGTTGTTATTTCGCATTATGCGAAATAACAGAAGCAGTCGCACCCAATTGTGCTATAATGGGCACATGAAAACGATTCTCTTCTTCAAACGACCGCGGCAACGGATAACGGATTCGATACAGTTGCTCGCACCGCTGTCGACAAAATGCTACGTGCAGGCAATCGACTCCGCAACAACGGATGCGGAGGCGGCGGAACTGCTCCGGTTCTGGAAGCCAGACGGCTGCATCGTCAACAACGATCGCCTCTCCGCACGCCTTTTCAACGGCATCCCTACAATCTTCCTCCACCGCGATCCCGCGAAGCTCCCGCGCAATGCCGACTGGGGGGCGTACGACGAGAACGCCATCGCCGAACTCGCCGCCAGGGAGCTCCTGCCGCTGGGCTGCGCATCGTTTGTCTATGTACCCGCCCCTGCAGCGGAGCATTGGGATTCCGCCCGGCGTACCGCGTTCATCCACGCACTGAAGATGAACGGACAGAGCTGCTCCGTCGTCCGTCATCCGCATACACGCAGCGCCGTCCGAATCCAGACTTCGCTCGGACGCGCCCTGACCGCCCTGCCACGTCCGATCGGCGTGTTCGCCGCATGCGACACAGTCGCGGAGCAGGTCGTCCACGCCTGCACGCACGCCGGACTCTCCATACCGGACGAAGTCGCCATCGTCGGCGTCGACAACAACACGGGCATCTGCGAAATGACGCGGCCGACCCTTACCAGCATCAATTGCGAAGGGAATTTCTCCCGGGCATTCTATCTCGACCTCATCGAATCCCGCATCGGCAATCCACGGTTGCCGCGCCGTCTGCTTTCCGTCCAGCCGATGGGGATAGTCCGCCGCGCCTCGACGCAACGCTTCCAGAAATTCGACGCCGTCGCCGCCGCCGCCTGCGAAGCGATCCGCACGCGGGTCTGCGAGGGCATCACCGCGCGCGAGGTGGCCGCCACCTTCCCCTGCTCGCGGCGAATGGCTGAGATCCGCTTTCGCGCGGCAACGGGGCAGTCAATCCTCGAGCGCATCCGCGATGAGCGCCGCACCGCCGCCCAGAAGGCGGAGGGGGTCCGACCGCTTTCGCCGAAGCTTCTCGCCGCGCAGTTCGGCTATTCCGCCGTCAGCTCCGTCTACCGTCTCCTTCGGCAGAAGGATCCCGTCAAATGACCTGTCCGATCACGACGGCCTTGATGCAATCAAGCAACATCCGTTCAAGCGTAGCCCCCTGAACGGCCGCATAGTCTCGCGCTTCCTGTGCCATCGCAGGCGGCAAATCTATCATTATGCTCATGCCAATCCCTCCAACGCCGCGTGTTATATCATAAATCCCCCGTCGAAGGACGGGGGGGGGCGCCGCTGGGCAAGATGACATCACGCGGCTTGCGGCGACATGGGCATGCCCGTTTTCAAGTGTAGGAGTCACCGTCGTAAGCCTGCTTGCGACCTCGACCGCACCAAACGCAAACTCCACCGTCAGGGTCTAGCCCTTGACATATTCGAGGTGCGCCTAAAGTTCCGAATTTAGTCGGAGTGAATCCTCAAAAATTGACAATCGGTGCAAAAGTTACAATTAAAAATTGACAATCCGTGCAAAAGTCGCATTGAAAAATATGACAGATTGTGATATAATTTTCACCGCAAAAGATAAAAAGGGTGATAATCAAGGAAATGAAGCGAAAAGTGTACGATAAACTTCTTGAGTGGAAGAGGCTTGATCATGGGACATCGGCAGTGCTAGTTAACGGAGCGCGGCGGGTTGGCAAGAGCTTCATTGTCGAGAAGTTCGCCAAGCGGGAATATCGTAACTACGTGATGATTGACTTTGCGACGGCAAAGGACGATGTGCGCATCACGGACACATTCATGACCTACCTCGCCGACACAAAGGAGTTCTTCAAACGACTGTCCGCAATCTTTGGCAAAAAATTCTACGAACGCGAGACGCTGTTCATCTTCGACGAAGTGCAGAAGTTCCCGCGCGCCCGTGAGGCAATCAAGAAGCTGGTGGCGGATGGCAGGTATGATTTCATCGAGACAGGATCCCTCGTTTCTATTCACGAGAACGTCAAAGACATACTAATCCCCTCCGAGGAGATTGACATTGACATGTATCCGATGGACTTCGAGGAGTTCTTGTGGGCGAAGGGCAACGAGACGCTAATGGACATGATCAGGGAATGTTATGCGAAGCGAGTGCCAATGGGTTCTCTGCATCGCGTTGCCATGGATGCTTTCCGGGAGTACGTGATCGTCGGGGGAATGCCACAGGCGGTGAAGAAGTACATTGCGACGGATGATTTCAAGGCGGTTGACCGCGAGAAGCGCAAGATCCTGTCGCTGTATCGCAAGGGCATCAGGGAGCATGCCGGAGCACTCGCCGAGCGAGTTGAGGCTTTGTACGATTTCGTGCCGTCGCAGTTGCAGGAGCACGAGAAGAAAGTGGTGCTTTCGGAGATTGAACCTGAGGCGCGGATGCGCGACTATCAGGATCCCATCTTTTGGCTTAAGGACGCCAAGGTCGTCAACGTTGCCTACAATGCGACGGAGCCAAATGTCGGGTTGCGGATGAGCCTCGACCATTCGACCGTCAAGTGCTACTTTGGCGACACCGGGCTACTCATCAGCCATGCTTTTGACGAGAACGAACTTATGTCCGAAGACATACACAACCGTTTGCTATTCGACGACATAGCCCTGAACAAGGGAATGCTGACCGAAAATGTCGTAGCGCAGATGCTTGCCGCATCGGGGCGGAAACTGTATTTCTTCTCCCGCTCCAGCCCGACCGACCGCAAAGACCGTATGGAGATAGACTTTCTCGTCTCCAAGTCGAAGCTGGCGAAGAAGAACAACGTTGTTGCAATTGAAGTCAAAAGCGGAAAGAACGTGACGCACCGGTCTTTGGACAAGTTCAAGGCGAAGTATTCGGACTGGATGGGCGAGCCGTGCCTTCTCTGGGATCGCGACTTGAAGATTGATAACGGCATCGCCTACCTTCCGCTCTACATGGCTTCGCTTCTGTAAAAGTTTGGGGACAAAAAGTTTGGGGACAGCCCCTTCGTCGGCGACGCCGCGCTGACCGTCCGCTTCAACGTGCCGCGCGCGGAGATATCAGACGACACCGCCCACGCGCTCATGCGCATCGTGCGCGAACTCGCCACCAACGCCGTCCGCCACTGACAGGCGAAGGCGATCCACATCGCCGGCACGCTCGACGGCGACCGGCTGCTCTTCTCGGTCAAGGACGACGGCTGCGGCTTCGACCCCGCCGCCCTCCCCGGCCTCGCCGAGGGACACTTCGGTCTCGCCGGCATCCGCGAGCGCGTCGCCCGCGCCGGAGGCAGCCTCTCCATAGACTCCGTCCCCGGCCGCGGCGCCAAAATCTCCGTCGCGCTGAAGACGGCATGACATCAAACGAAAACGAGGTGCTGTCTTGAAGAAGATACGCGTACTGATCGCCGATGACCACGCCGTCGTGCGGATGGGGTTCGTCTCGCTGCTCGAGTCGGAACGGGATGTCGCCGTCGTCGGCGAGGCGGACGACGGCGAGGCGGCCGTCCGCCTTGCCGCCGAGACGCAACCCGACGTCGTCCTCATGGATCTCGTGATGCCGAAGATGGACGGCGCGGAGGCGACGGCAGCGATCCGTCGGGCGAACCCGTCGACGCGCGTCGTCTTGCTCACCACCTTCAGCACCTCTGACGGCATTTCCCGCGCCCTCGAGGCCGGCGCCGACGGTGCGCTCCTCAAGAACGCCGACTGCGCCGAGGTCATCGAAGCGATCCGCGCCATCGCCGCCGGTGAAACCCACATCGCGCCAGAAGTGCAAAAGATGCTGAAGGAGGATCCGCCGATTCCGGACCTCTCCGACCGCCAGCGCGACATCCTCGAAGCCATGACCCGCGGACTCACCAACGCCGACATGGCGAAGATGCTCGGCATCACCCCCGACGGCGTGAAGTTCCACATCACCTCGCTCTTCGCGAAGCTCGGCGTCGTCAACCGCGCCGAGGCCATCGCCCTCGCCATCAGAAAGCAGATCGTGCAACCGTGACGGAGATGCCCCGACAAGATGCGTCGGCCAGGCCGTAGGACCACACATTGTCCGCAAGCGGCCTGTTCTCCCATGCGAACGCGCCCTTCGCCAACACCGCGCCCGAACCGTCGATCACGCCAGCCTTGATGCGCGTCGAGCCGAGCTCTATGCCGAGAAACCCGCTGTCATTCCCTGTAATCATGCGCAATATTTTTCTTTGCCCAGGCGCGAAAGGGCGAATCCCGAAAGCAGAAGGACGCTCGTACCGAAGACGATCGAGAGATTCGGGTGGAACGACTTCTGGAAGAACACCACCCACGCGACCGTCGCCATCCCCAGGATCGTCGCAACGCCGGCCTGCGACGGGCTCACGCGCCGAGAAGCCCACCCGAGCAGGAACAGCCCCAGCATTCCGCCGGAAAGCACACTCTGCAGCATCCACCACGTCGAGAGCGCGGACTCAACGCCGATGACTGCAAACGCTATCGCGACCGAGGCAATCCCAAGGGCGACCGTGGACGCGCGCAGCACCGTCACGCAAGTCCTTTCTGACGCATCGCGCCGGACATAGCGGCGGAACCAGTCCTCCATGATCACCGTAGCGCCGGAATTTAGCGTCGTGGAAATGGTGCTCATCGCAGCCGCCGCGATCGCCGCGACCAGAAGCCCGGTCACGCCGGGCGGCAGGGAGTGGACTATGAAATACGGGAACACGGAGTCCGTCACGGCCGCGACCTCGTCCGGCAGCGAACCGGGCTTTCCCGTGTAGTACGCCCAGAGCAGCGTTCCTATGGCGACGAAGCAGAACGTGACCGGCAGGTACAGGAAGCATCCGAAGCAGACCGACTTCGCGGCGGCACGGCCGTCCTTTGCGGATATGTAGCGCTGCGTGAAGCTCTGGTCGATGCCGAGGTTCTGGAGATTGATGAAGACCGCATAGAAGAACGTGACCCAGAACGTCTCGCCAGCCCAGTCGGAAAGGGAGAACGATCCGAGCGAAACCTTGCCGTCCGCCCAGATGCGCGATGCCGCCGACGCAAGGCCGTCCGGCATGGTGAACAAGAGGACGCCGATGCAGAGCAGCGTCCCAGCGATCAGCACGATCGACTGTATCGCGTCCGTCCATATCACCGCCAGAACGCCGCCCAACATGGAGTAAACGCAAGTAGCGAGCCCCACGCCAAGGATGATCGCCGGCACTGGCCAGCCGAAGAGCGTCTTGAGCAGGATCGCCAGAAGGTAGAGGATGACGCCCGAACGCGCCGTCTGCATCACGAGGAAGCAAGCGCTGCCGTACATGCGCGCCCACGGCCCGAAGCGTTTCTCAAGGAATGCATATGCCGAAACCGAGTTCAGGTTCCTGTAAAGCGGCACGAACGCCACCGCAGCCACAATCGCCGCAAGCGGAACGGTGAAGGAGAGCACGAGCGCGTTCCAGTTCGACGCAAACGCCTTCGCCGGCAGGGCGAGAAATGATATGGACGACACGTAAGTCGCGAAGATCGAAAGGCTGATCGCCCAGCTAGGGACGCGCCCGCCCCCGGAGACGAAGCCATCGGTGCCTTTCGCGCTCTTCCTGAAGTAAAACGAGCAGCCGAAGGCGGTCACCCCAGCAAGGTAGGCGGCAAGAATGAAAAGATCGATCGTCCTCATCGCGCCAGCACCCCCAGTCTTACAAGGCCTGCACGGATTTTCGCCCGATCCCCGGCGTTGAAAGGTTCGCGCGGTTCCGCCAGCGCATCGGAACAGATGCCCATCAGCGAGATGGCGCACTTGACGCCCTTGACGAAACTGGAGTTGTGATGGCCTATGCCATAGAGCAGCGAAGAGGCCAGCATCACCCGATCCTGAAGCGCCCTTACGCGCGGGACGTCCATCGCAATTGCGGCGTCATAGAGATCGGCGAACAGGCGGGGGAAGATGTTGGCGCCACCCGCTACGCCGCCGGAAGCCCCCATCAGCACGGCTTCGCCCATAGCCTCCTCGGGGCCCATGAGAATCGAAAAGCCGGGACGATCCTTCAGCGCATGCAGGCAGGCATTGAAGTAGCCGATGTTGCCTGACGAATCCTTCAGCCCCGCGATGTTCGGATGGCGCGAGAGTTCCACCACGGTCTTGACCTCGATCATCACCTTTACCTGGGACGGCATGTTGTACAGGAAGAGCGGCAGCGGCAGTTCATCCGCAAGCCTGCGGTAGTAGGCCAGCAACTCCGGCTGCCCGGCGGCGAAATAGTACGGCGGCGCGGCGACAAGCGCAGACGCACCGCACGAACGCGCAAACTCGCCCATGCACAGGGACTCGGACGACACCGTGTCGGTGATGCCGACAAGCACGGGGACGCGCCCCGCCACAAGGGCGCAGGTCCGCTCGACAAGCTCGCGCCTCACGTCGTAGGGAAGATCCGGCGCTTCGCCAGTCGTGCCCAAAGCGAACAGGCCGTGGACGCCGCCGCCGAGTATGTGCGCGACAAGCCGCTCCAGCCCTCCCGCGTCCAATTTGCGCTCCGGCGTAAGCGGAGTGACCATGGGAGGTATGACCCCACGGAGAGGCCTCAGCTCTCTTTCTTCCTTCTTCACGCAGCATATTATGCCACATCCCCGGCATAAAATCATCCATTGAACAATTTTCACGCTCGATATTGTATAATACTCCCCATGGAAAACGACGGGTACGCAAACGTCAGCCACAATATCGGCCAAGCAGACATAGGCCTGGGATGGCTTTCGGGAATAACGGACTGGATGACGACAAAGGCAATGCACATGCACCCGCACATGCATTCGCATATCGAGCTGATCTTCTGCCTGAGGGGCACCATGACATACAAGGTGGACGGTCACGGGAACGTGACGATCCACGAAGGCAGCGGAGTGGTAATGCCGGCGAATACCGTCCATGTCCTCAAGGACGGGACGGACGCACCATGCGAACGCCTTGGGCTGCACATCTCCCGCTCCATGTCGCCCAAGCGCCGCTATGCGGTGTTCTCGCCGGCGGACTTCAAGTCGTTCCATGCCACGCTGGCGAAGATGGCGGCTCGCTCGTTCCGTTTGAGCGCGAAACTCCAGTCGTCAGTCAAGGAACTGGTCAGGCTCATCCGTCAGGACTCGATCTCGTCGCCGGAACGTGGTCTTCTCCGTGCGTTGTGCTGCACCGTCCTGTTCCATGTGGCGGAGACGCTTTCCAAGCCGTTCGCCGCACCCCAGCCACAGATGATGGATGAAGCGGTGAAGTTCCTTGAATCGCATTATTCGCAAAAGATGACGCTAGACGCGCTCGTGCTGCACATGGGGTACGGCAGGACGCAGTTCTTCAACCTCTTCAAGCGGCACACCGGGCTGACGCCGAACGAGTATCTCGTGCGCTTCAGGATAAGGAACGCCAAGGCGATGCTCGTGGACACGGACAAGCCTCTCGCCGCCATAGCGAAAGCCGTCGGCTTCTCGTCGGCAAGCTACTTCCGCCGCGTATTCCTGAAATACGAAGGCAGGAAGCCGGAATCATTCCGACATACGGGCGAAGCCTAGCGCGTCGGCCGCCCTGCGCAAATTCACGGAGAGACGGTCATACGGCGGCGGCAAGCTGGTCGATGGCGTCAAGGTGCCTCTGGTCGTGTTCAGGCGTCGTGTAGCGCCAGATCGAAACCTGAAAGCCTTTCAGTCGGTCCGGATCGATGTGCTTGCGGCAGTAGCGGACGGTATCGCCGATGTTCGTGGCCCAGGCATGGTTGCTGCAGCCGGGGAACTGGTCGAACCCCGCCTTATCAAGTTCGTCGTAGGTGAGCAGCTCTTCGGGATGTTTCATCTTCGCAGGATCAAACTCCTTGCCGTAGTACCAGTTCGTCTGCAAGACCGACCGCGGAGCCTTCTTCAGATACTCGTCCTTATGCGCCCATGCGTAGTCCGCAGCCATTTGCGCGCGCACCCCATGCCGCTCGACCTGCGAGACGAACCAGAGCAGGTCGTGCCACCACAGCTCGCCCTGACGGCACACGCAGAAGTTCTGGTTGCGCTGAAGGCGCGGCGACTCCTCGTCATAGCCGATGCTGAAGAGCTTAGGCGTACCGAACATCTCGCAGACGTCAGCGATAATTTCCGAGCAGGTCCGGTAATACTCCGCGGTGGAGAGCATTCGAGAATACTCTCCAAGCCAGATGTCGTGCGCAGCTGAGAAATTCAATGACGGCATCAGCTCGATGCCCATCTCCTCAAGGCGGCGGACCTCGTCACGCACCCTGTCAGGCGACCACGAATCATCAACCGCAAGCTCCGGGTGGCTTGGATATCTCACGCCCTCGGCGAGGTCGAGCTGGATCATGTTGAAGCCATGCTTGGCGGCATAGGCCGTGATGCGCCGCCAGGAGCCGTCGTCAAAATGCAGCCGGTTCCAGTGCTCGACGACCCAGCGCGCACCGTCGTCGTAAGGCATGCGCTCGTCGCCGCGCACCTTGCCGCCAAACGTATCCATCGGCCCGCGCCACATGTGCTGGCCGAGCTGCATGTACAGGCACCGCAATTCCCGTTCCTTCATTTTCTTTCTCCATTTGCCGTCGCCACAAAATCCCGTATCACCTTCTGGTCACATTCGGGATAGTTGTCAGGATCGACGCATTCCATCACGATGCCGGCCGCGCCGCAGCGTACGGCGATCTCCATCTGGAGCCGCAGTCCCTCCGCAACGCTCACGCCGGCCCACTTCGATATCTGCCCGTATCCCGGTCGCTGCTTAGAGAAGTTATACGCCATGATCGGGAAATACACATTGCAGCGCCCGTTCACGAAATCCATCACCCGGCGGAAGTAGCGCTCCATACTGCCGAGGGCATCCACCGGATCGACTGCGATCGACGCGACTACCACTCCGTCGACGATGCCTTCGTTCACATAGCGCCGCCAGTCAACCCCGACAGAGGTTGTTGTGCGGTCCGTATCCGTGCCGTTGACGGAATCAACGCCGACAAGCAGAGGGATCCTCCGCCCGGACGCGTCGATCAGCCGCCGGATTCCCTTGAAGTAGTTGTAGCGGCCTTCCGATGCGATGGCCACCCACCGCGGGTCGCTTGAGTCAGACGGCACGGACTCGCCTGGATACAGCTTCGCCCAACGGTCAAGGTAGGGCTTCACGTACTCGTTAGCGAGAAAGTACCCGCCGTTCCGGCAGGTGTCGACGTAAATCATGTCGGGGCCGTAACCGATCAGCTCCTTCACTATGGACAGGCGATGCTTCAACACTTCCGGATAGGCAAACGAGCCGTGGTACATCTGCACGGTACCGTCTCGCTTGCGGCACCAGAACTGCGGGTGCTCAAGGTTCCACGCACCCAGGTACATGAACTGCCAGTGCGCCTCCTCCAGCAGCATGTGAAGTCCCCATTTGCGCACCTGCGGACGCTTCGAGCAGACATCACTCACGACCTGCAGCTGGTCGGGGTTGTTGCCCCAAAGCGTCACCCACCCGTTGACCTCGGTACTGCGGCTCGAGCGTCTCTTGTCAACTGGCCACACCATGCGGTCAAGGTCCTCCTGCGCACTCACATATCGCGGCATCGCCCCCGAATGGGTACGCCAGAGGATCACATCCGCCCCGGTCTCAAGCACGCGGTCTACGATCCGCTCCGTTCCGGCGGCATTCTCGATGTCGAAGACGTGCGGATAGTCGCTGCCGTCCACAAAGGCGATCTTCTCAAACGTCGTTGCTTTCGCTGCGGGGAGTTTTGGAGTTTTGGAGGGCTGGGGATTTTTTTGGATAATCTCCACATCACCCAAACGCTTTTCAGGTGCGTCTTCAGCTTCCGGCAGGGCGTGTTCGCCGAACGCGCTGTCGAGCAGAGACATAAAGATCTCACTATCGCGGTCATAGAAAACCGCCCGACAATCCGGGGCGAAGGATGGATTTCTCCCCTTCGCAAGTCGCTTCATCGATCCGCCGTTCGCCGGCATCAGATAGACGTGCCAGCCGCCATCGCCCTCCTGGCATCCCGTAAACGCAATGTATTTCCCGCCCGGGCTCCACGTCGGCGCATAGGCCGGCATCGTCTTCGGCGTAAGATATGTACGCCCGGCACAGTTGGTCACCGGCGAAACGACAATGCGCCAAGGTTGGTTGTACTGCTCTGCCTCGGCGCGCAGAAGCAGCCGACCATCCGGCGAGACGGACGGATCGCCGAACATACAGGGCGTTTCGGGAAGTGTAACCGCCGTCTCGCGTCTGCCGTCAACGCCAATGCGGACGATGCTCGGGATGTCCTTGCCGTCAGTCACGTCGGCCACGAAGTAGAGCGAACCGTCTGGAGCAAAAGACGCGCAGGTTTCGCGGATACGGCCCGACGTCAGCTTTTCGATCTGCCCGTCGCGGAACAGGTGGAGGTTCCATCCGGTCTGGTCGTTCCGCGCCGCAAAAGCACTCTTCGTCTCGTTCGCCGCCGTGAAGACGATCGCTCCGTCTTTTCGCCAACGCGGCATGATCGCCTGTCCAGGGCCAGATGGAACAGCAGTTTCCGATCCGGTCCGCAGATCGCGTACCAATACGCAGAAACGATGTCCCTCAAGGCGCATGAACGCGATGGAGCCGCCGTCGGGAGAGACGGCCGCCGACTCGCCGCGGCAGATCCGCGTTTCGCGTAACGGCAGCTGGCCGCCGCGCTCGCCAAGCGCCACGGCTGCCGACATCACAGCAGCCAACAGGGCAAACAACATGCGCATGTTCAACGCGACCTACCGAACGATCAATACGGCGCCTATGCGCTTGCGCAGCTGCAACGTGTTCCCCTTCACCGCGGCATACCATTCCTGCGGCTCCGTCTCTACGCCGTTGTCGACAAAGACAAGCCGCGGAGTCTCAGACGAGTAGAGAAGCCCGCCGTTGGTCTTGACCTCCGCAACCGTGAACCTTGTCTCGTCCGATGCCGCGAGCGCCGCTGCGCCAAGCACCTTGACGACCGCGTACTCTCCCAATGTCATCCGTTGGTTGACCGTGAGATGGTCGCCGGCCAAGAGATCCGTCGCGAAGCACTCAACGGCGTTGGTGACGGTATAGTAGCCAAATGACGTCGTACCGCAGCCGCGGATGAACGGCACGGTGACAGCCACACTGGCCGTGTTGAATGAAATCATCGCACCTTTGTGGAGAATGATGCCGCTTCCTTGCGGCATGCCGCACTGGGGCGCCTGCGGATTCAAGAAGGACAGGATGCCTTCCACAACTTCCGTATCGCCGCGATACGTATTTGCGCCGTACATGTTAAGTCGTGGCGCACCAACCTTGCGGAAGCCCGTCCAACCGGTTTCAGGCTGATCCTCAAGCTCAACGGGGCAGGTGTAGGCGCCCTGGCGATTTCCGGACTCGATCGTAACCACGGTGTCGTTGCCATATCCCCAGCCAGGACACGTGACGACCACCCCTCGATTGGTATGCCCCACGTCATCATAATCTACAAACGCCGTTGCACCTTCGCCAGAGCCGGAAATCGTGACCGTCGGCGGCCCCATGAACACGTCAGCCGCATAGGCAGCATCTGACATCGGTAGCACAATCGACTTGATTCGCTTGCCCGCTCCTGGCGACTGGAAAGCGTATTCCATGTTGACATCCGCGGACAGGCTCGATGTATCGACGGTAAACCCTTTTTCGTAAACGGTAACGCGTGTCGGCTGTCGGGACGTGTCGTTCCAGGCCGTACCGTTGGCAAACCAGGGGGTCGCAGAAAGCTTGCGGATAATGCCGCCATTCAGGTTCACCTTCATCTGGCACCCGTCACCGCCGTCGAGACGGTAGAGGTTCGGAGAGGAAAGCATCGCACCGTCGTTTATGTTCAAAGTGAAGTCGCCTCCGGCGTTCGTCCAGAACACACGCATGTACTTGCCGACATGGAGAACCGTCCCAGTCCCCATAAGCGTGACGTCCGCCGCGCCGGCTTGGTTGCGGACGGCATTGCGTCCGAAGTCCAGCGTCTGCAACGCCTCCATCTTCGCGCCGTCTGAGAGACAGGCGGAGAACCGACCGCCCGTTACGGCGGCAAATTCCACATGCGTGGCCGATTGCGACGGCGTACCAACAAACTCGACTTCGCCCCCTGCACGGACGGCAAGCGTCGCCGTGCCCTGATAGCCCCAGAACGACCTGATCGAATTGTCTGCAATTTTCGATCCATCAACCTTCAGTTTCCCGTTCGACACCGACACATATCCGTAGGCACCCGAATTGTAACCGAGAGAATCAAAGTTGTAGTTGTAGATAGGATAGTAGCAATTGGCACCAGCGATGACAAGCGCACCATATCCAGAGTGACCGACAGCCATTGAAATGTTCGAGACGACCGATCCTCCATTCACAGTCAAGCGTCCATACTTGGAGTGGTTCGCCGATATGTCACTGCCAAGATAGAAACGGCAACTCGCACCGCCCTCGGCATTTGTGTCGCATGAGGCAAACGTGTTCTCAAAGGCGACATCCGCCGGCCAGCTCTTTTCGCCCGCCGCATAGAGCCCTGTCGGGGCATCCCATACGACTTCGGTATCCTTAAACGTGATGCTGCCCGCAGTCGCGTCGATCGCGCCGCTGGCAATCGTCTTGCCACCGTCGAACACGGTGCGTCCGCTTCTGCTCGTGATCTTCAACAACTCGTTGGTGCCTTTCAGAGTAAGAAGCCCATTGTTAGCGAACTGCGCGTTCGCGATGGCATTGCGCCCCGTCACGTTTCCGGCAAGCGTCAGGTGCGAACCGTTCTGTTTCGGAGTGACGGTCAGCTGCTTGTGCAGTTCCACCGGACCTGCCCACACGTTCTGAACATCCGACGAACCTGATTCGTCGTCCTCGATGTACGCCGAACTGTCTCCGTCCACAATGAGTTTCCATTGTATATGCGTGTCTGTGTTGCGCAGGCGCAGAATCGGCTTGGCATAGCCCTTGGAACTCAAGCAGTCCTTCAGCGTAAGCGTATTGTTCGTCGAACCGCCCCCCATCGCATTGTAGCGCGGGTAGAAGGTTCCGCCCTCGACAACGATATGCCCCGGATCGTCTGTCGAACCGTTTTTCTTGAACTGACCTCTCGGCCAGTAGAATACGGAATTCTGGCCGCTAATGCCAGCGTTGATCGTCAACGTGTGCCCTTCGAGATTGAAGGTGCTTGCGCTGCTGTCTGGGCAGCCGATTTGAACAGAGTTGCAGATTGAGGCATCGGCGGTAAGCGTCACATTGCCGAGCAGCGAATTGATTGGGCCTCCGCCGGTGCGGCGGATCGCGCCGCCGCCTTTTACACCAGTACCGGCGATGAAGATCGGCGTAGAGGCGATGTTCCCGGCTCCAGTGCTTTCTGACGTCAAATCCAATGTCGCACCGGATGACACCGTGATCTTCGTCGGCGTACCGAAGTTCTGCAAATACTGGGCGGCGAGCGTGCCTTGCTGTACCTCGATCTCGCCGGCGAACGAAGATGTTGCCGTACCGTACTTGATCGTCGCCTTGTAGGCACCCGTCTTCACCACCTTCGACGCCCGTGCCAGCGCGACGTTGTCGGTGAAGGTGATGTCTTCCGTAGGGGCGTCTATCGTCAGGACGCCATCCGCAACAGCTGCGGAACATGCGGCCAAGGCCGCCATTATGGGAATGACCGTTCTTTTCATTTGTTCACTCCTGTAGTTTCATTTGTTGCGTTGAAAATCGCAAATCCATCCGCCGCCACCGTTCCGTGCGAACGCGAGCCTACGATACGCAGCGTCGCACCGGGCTCAAGGTCGAATTCGCCAAGCTTCCGCCAGCTCCCGGTGGCAATGCCCTGATCAACGGCGAATGCCGTGTCCTTCCCCGATGAGAAAACGGCCATCGCAGTCGAAGATCCAGGATGCGTCTTGTAGAAATAAGGCACGCGACCCATCAGCACGTACTTCCCCGGCGTCTCGACCGGCAGCGGATAGACGACATCGCCAACGTCCCTGTTGGGCTTGTGATCAGGGCTCCAGTTGCCGCTGCCCTTGGGGAAATGCGAAACATCTCCCACCTGTTCGCCGTTTGGATTGTGGCCAATGACCCATCCCTTGCCGAACGTCACGCCCTCAGACTCGTCGTCAACGATGCGCCAGCCGGCCTCTCTTGCGTCCGGCACGCCGGGGAAACCGCCTCCGAGCAGGGCCTGAAGTTCGCGGACGTGTCCATGCGCGAAGATGCCGCGCGGCGTCTCGCCAAGCCGGCGGCACATCGCAGCCGCTTCACCGGCTGCGACGCCGAGCTGCGACAGGGTGTTGATCACACGCGGGCCGCCCAAGCCGACATGCGTGCAGCTGAAGCAGCGGCCGACCATGAACAGATTGCCGACGTTGCGCGAATAGATCGACCGATAGGGAATCCAGTAGCGGCCGTAATGCGGCTGGCGACAGGTCGTGAGGAAATCAACACCGGGCTTGCAGTCGTCGTAATGGAGATCCACGCTCCATGAACCGGACGCGATCGAGTCCTCGAAGAGACGCTTCTCCGTCACATCCTTCTCCGAATAGATCCAGTCGCCCAACAGACGGCGCGATTCGCGCTTGCCTAGCAGGAACGGACAGAAGTTCAGCATGCGGTTGGTGTTTTCCGGCAGGCGCTTCGCGCGGGAGAACGCGCCGTAGATGGCCAGCAGCAGCCTGTCACGGATATGCTCGCCTTCAGAAATCATGTCACGATGGATGCCGTACTCCCAGTTCCACTCGCCGTTGACCGCCGTCTCGCCCTGCGCGAACGGCTCCGCCCACGGCGCGGCGAACGGGACTGGCGCGTTCGCCTCTGCGCTCGTCCACATGATCGAAGCGCCGAGGGTGTCGGCGTCGGCCTTCTCAGGCGCGAAGCTTTCGCCATGCTCCGCCTTCGCCTCTCGACCCATACGCCAATCTGCTCCGGCCCAATAACCAATCCACCCATCACCTGTCGCATCGCAGAAGAGCGGAGACTCGAACCTGACCATCCGGTTGCGGCGAAGGTCAAGCGCCTTGACGGCGGCGATGGTTCCGTCCGGCCTCCGCTCTACCCCGACGGCACGGGTCAGAAGCCGAACCGTCAGGTTCGTCTCATCCTCAACAATCCGCATCCGGCGCACGTCGCAGAGAGGCATGTTGACGTCGCGGTTGAGAAAGACGCTGCGCAATTCGCGAACAAGCGGATATCGCGCCTCGCCTGCGCACCAGACACGAATCTCGGCAGAGGCGTTGCCGCCCAACACCGGACGATCCTGAACAAGCACGACCTTGAGACCATGTCGTGCCGCCGCAACCGCCGCGCATGTGCCCGGCATTCCGCCGCCAACCACCGTGAAGTCAGAAACTATGGTCTCGGCAACCTCGTCCGGCGGCACAAGTGGCCCTTCCGGAACGGTTCCGTCATTCGTCAGCACGATGCCGGCACAGCGTCCGTCAAATCCGTCCTTGTCCGCAAGCGAAAGAACGGCAATGCCCTTCTCAAGCGCTACCGTTCCGCCGTCCTCCCAGAACCAGTCGCTCCTCCCGGCGCCGAACATATGATCCAGCTCGCGACCATTGACCGCAACCTTGAATAATCCTGCCCCCTTCACCCATTGTCTGTTGCGAACCCACACGCGCCATTCCCCAGAGGCAGGAATATCCACCGATGCTCGGGCATCCAGGACACGGACACCACACCCGTGCGCCAGCAGATATGGGGAGCCCATGACGTCGGCGAACTGCGAATCAAGCTTCCATCCGCGCGCGTCGAACGCCAATGCGGACACGTCCACCCTGGCGGCGGTTGCCGTCAAGAGAGTCAACATGGCAAAAAGAAAGATCGATCGTTTCATGTTATGATTGCCAGGTTGCGACGGACGAGTCCGAAAGCATCGGCCTCGCGTACAAGTTCCTCATATTCCTTTTCAGTCAACGGCTGTTCGGGCGGGCGGAACGAGCCGCAGTCCAGCCCGATGTAGCGCATCATGCCCTTGCGGAAGCTGGCGTTGGGGTGGCTGTGGCAGACGAACTCCACGATGCGATTCGTCTCCTCCTGCCAGGCCGCTGCCTCGTTCCATCGGTTCTGGCGCATCGCCTCATATATCCTGACAAAGTGCGCCGGCACCACATTCTGCACAGTGCCGATGGAGCCGGAGAAGACATTGCCGAAGGAAAGCGCCGCAACGAAATGCTGGTCGCTGCCGGAGAGGAACAGCGCCTCCTTGCCGATGCGCCGCTTCAGACGCTGGACGGCGTAGAAGTCAGTTCCCGTATATTTCATGCCCTTCACGTTGGGTATGTCGAAGAGCTTTGCGTCACGGTCAGGGTTAACCTGGCTGCCACCGATCGAATAGATCAGGAACGGCAAATCGGTTGCGGACGAAATGATCGAATAATGACGGTACGCATCCTCGAACTTCCCGCCGAAATAGACGGGCGGAACACTCGACACCCAGTCGCAACCAGCCTCTGCCGCCGCACGCGCAAGCTTCGCCGCCTCGTCGGAGTTAATGCAACCGACGTGCGCAATCAGCTTCGCGCGGCCGTTCGCCGCCTTCACCGCGCGACGATAAACGCGAACCCGTTCGTCAAAGGTCATGTTAAGGCCCTCTCCGGTTCCGCCAGTCAGGTAGAAGCCCCTCAAGCCGTTCCTTAGACCGTAATCGATCTCCCTCTCGACCATTTCCTCGTTGAGAGAACCGTCTTTGCCGAACGGCGTGAAAAGAGCGGCATAGACGCCGTCCATGCCCTGAAACTCCTTGCCAGTGTAGGTCGGGAAGGCAAGCGTTCGTCCGACCGTGCCGGCCTGTACGCCATACGCCGCCCCCGCGCCAAGCACGGCAGCCCCAGCAATGAAATCTCTCCTGCTCGTCTCCATCTTGTCTTGCTTATTCCTTTCCATGCTTGAAGTACTCCTCAAAACGGGCGAACACCGTCTTCATCGCCTCGTAGGCAAACGTGCGCGTATGTGAGGAATGTTCCTCGTCGATGCCGCGGACCTCCTGATGCACGTGGGCGACTCGGTTGGAAGACAGAAGGTCGTGTAACGCCCGGTTGACGCCAAAGAAGAAGTCGCCAGTGCCGATGACGGTGGTGAGCTGCACCTCGCCGTTGCGCAACTTTGCCGCGCGCGAGACCGCCGAGAAGCGCCGCCAGTCGTCAGGGTACGCAGCTGAATCGCCCAGCAACTTCACTAAATCCTTCCGCGTGGAAAACGGACGCAGGTCAACGCCGCCCATCACATTACCTACGGCACCAAAAATATCAGTGTGCCCAAATCCGACGAAGCATGCCCCGTGTCCGCCCATGGAATGCCCGGCTATGGCGCGCCCGCGACGGTCTGCAATCGTGCGGTAATGCCCGTCGACATACGGAACAAGCTCCTTCGCGACGAACGTCTCGTAGCGCATCCACGGCATTCGCGGCGAATCGATCCACCAGCTCGCGTCGCCGTAAGGGCACACGACAATGGCGCCGATGCGGTCGGCAAGCGACAGGATCGGCCCGCAGGCATACGTGCGCTGATCGTTGCCGGCGCCATGCAGCATATAGACCACTGGATAACGCCGATCCCCGGAAGTCGCGTAGTCGCTCGGAAGCATGACCGTGGTCGGCACGTCCTTCTTCATCGACGCGCTACGGACCGCAACCTCGGTGACGCGATCCGGCTTGGTCCCGAGCCGCCACTTGACAGCCTGTATCACCGCCGGCGCATGCAGACCGAAATGACGGTAGAAGACCGTCAGCAGCGCGCCGTCGTCGAGTTCTGCAGTCGTGGCGTAGCCAAGATCGGGATTGTCGTCGCGCTGAATGACAAGCTCGTTCGCCACGTCCCATGTACGGCCGTCATCGCTGCTCATGACGGCGAACTCGCCCATGCGGCCCTCCTTGCGACGGGCATACGTCAGCAGCACGCGCCCATCGCGCAGTCGCAAAACATGCGGCGGATAGCCGTCCACGTCCGTCTCCTTGAGCCGCGACCAGGTGCGTCCTCCGTCTCTCGACTCCGCATAAAGCAGATGCGCAAGCCCCTTGTGATAGCGGAAGTACGCATGAAGCGTCCCGTCCTTCGCCTCATATACGGTCGGCTCGGCAATGTTCCATCGGTCCCAGCCGTCTGGAGAGATGTGTGCGACCGTCTGCCAGCTGCGTCCGCCGTCACTCGACTCGCAGACGACTATCTTCTTGTGCTGCGGCTCGTCATTCTCCGCCTCGTCGCCGACAAGATGTCCACGGGTGTATCGGCTCTGCATCCCGACCATAAGTATCCGTCCGTCGCGGAGCAAGGTTGGTCCGTGCGGCGTCATCGCCGGAAGGCGCACCGGAGCGGACCAGGTCTTGCCTCCGTCTGTCGAACGGACGCAAAACGACCCCAGCATTCGCCTGACGGCATTCTTGTCGAGCTTGTTCCAGTACTTCTGGTAGCGCTCGCTGGAGGCGTATTTCGGATCGCCAAAGTCAACATCGGTGAACCAGAATACGAGCTGGGCGCCGTCCTTTAGTTCCAGCAGGGCCGCGTCCCGGTCGTCGATGGCGCAGTCATAGACCGTCTCGGGCTTGGACCAAGTCTCGCCGTTGTCCGCCGACCTGATCATGCGCACCTTTCCCCACGGGCATATGTGAGCATCGCGGTCGCCCGAATAGACGACGCGCAGCTCACCGTTCCTAAGCCGCTTCAGCGTAGGCCAGCCGGCATAGCGTCCGCCCTCGTCGGCAATCGTCCGCGTCCAGAGCACCTCCGCTTTCGGCGCGGCAACAGCGAAACAGGCAAGGGCAAGCGTTGCAAGCATAATCATTCGTAGCGCAATGTCCAGATCTGCCACCTCATGCGGTCGGACAGATACTTGTCCTTGAACTCCGGCGAATGGAGCCATGTGCCGGCGTAGCACATCTTCGCCAGAAACGGGAACGGGCCAAAGCCCCCAAGCTGCTCGCGCGGCGCGACCGTGACTTCGTCCGCCCCGGTTTCAAGGGTCTCCAATGCCGCGAACAGGAAATCGGCAGGGCCGATCTCTATCTCACCGACGCGAATGGAGACCGGCAGGAAGCGCGAAATGTCCATGTCATTTGCCGCCGCCACAAGGTCTCGGCGAGAGACCCTGACCGGCGTGGCGACTCCGCGCGGCTTTTCGAGGAACCCATACGCCATACCCGGCATGCAGCTCTCTTCGCCGCGCAGGAAACGGACAGCGGCGACGAAGCAATCGGAGAGCGACCACGAGCCCGGCTCGCGCACGGGTCCGAACGATGCGGCGAGCGCCGCCCTTACCGTCGGCACGTCGCTGCGCGTCATCGCACGGCGCGGCTTGCGCGTGGCATCGATCTCCGGAAGCGTCGTGATGCGGAAGCGCGGATCGCCCTTGATGCGGCGCACCAGCTCGCGAATGCGTCCGAGATAGGTCTCAACCTCCTCCGGCGGCCTCTGCGGCGAAATCTCCCACTCTCCCCACTTGTGGCGGTTCTCGCCCTTGAAGTTGAGTTCGTCCCAGAACTCGCGCGCGTGCACCTTGTTCGGGTGGCAATAGACGATCGAGCGCTTCGTCTTCGCAAGACGGTTGAGAAAGTCGTCGGGGTCGTATTTCGCCCCTCTCTCGATGAACTCCTCCCACGTAAGCCCGTAAGGGATATGGCGCAGGTTGCAGAACCACACGTCTTCGCCAGGCGTCTCTTCCGCGAACCATGCGCCGCAGTAAAACGGAAGACCAAGCCGGGCATAGACATAAAAAGCCACGTAGGAATCGCTGTTGCCGGGTGGCACCGAGCCCCAGACGCGGTCCACGCCGGTCGCCGCCTCGACCATGCCGATGGATTCAGCCTCGCGCGCCAGCACCGCGTCGTAGGCGGCATCGAAATCCTCGACATCGGATATCTCAAGGAGGTTGGGGTGGACGCTGTGCGAAATGGTGTGGTTCAGCCGGAGGTGCGGCTTCAGCGCCTCGATGACGTCCCACCGGCCTCGCTGGACGAACGCTCGCGCCATGTAGCCTACGGTCACGAAATGCGCCGTCACGCCCTCTTCGGTGAAGAGCCGCGCCAGTTCTAGGACGCCATCGGCAGAAATCGGCGACGTGAAGTCCTCCGTGTCGAAGTTGAAAAGAACCTCGGTCGGCTCGGCCTGCGCGACCGACACGAAGGCAGCTGCAAATGCAGTTAGGGTAGTCCTTTTCATCTCTGCTTGATCTTTCTTCGAATTGACAGCACCGCCACTATCTCAAGCACCACCACGACGGCGACGATGAGCGGCTGGTAGCGGTCAGTGCCGAGCAGGTGGGGGAACCCGGGCGTAAGTATCTCTGCGAACTTGACCGTCACCGGCTTGAAGAACTCCTCCATCAGATATGCGGTCAGCGCAAACTGCCCGAAGAGAACCGGCAGTCCAAAGCCGCGGCGGACGCCGAAGATGTCCGTCAGCACGTAGAGCGCGTCCAGCAGCAGCACGCACCAGCCCATCGCCTGTGCCGTGAAGGACACGGTGAAGATGTGCTTAACCGTCCGAACGCCAGCGAAAGTCAAGATCCAGCCGAGCGCAAGCAACGACGCGCCGTAAACGGCAAGCCGAACGGCCTTCCGCCGCGGCTCGGCGCCAGCCTGGAGGATCTTGGTGGCGAAGTATCCGCAGAACGTCATGAACACGAACATCGGAGAGGTGAGGATCCAGGTGTAGCAGATCTCCCCTTTCTCCGAAACGTCCGGCAGATAGCCCAGCTCGCCGATTTCGTGGATCGCCTTCGAGCCTGCCGGCAGCACCGCCGACAAGACCGCATTCTCGAAGCGATACGCGAAATTGTCCTGCATCGAATAGTCGCCGAGGAAATGTACCAGCAACCCGTATGCTGCGAAGCAGGCAACGGGAATCGCGATTCGGAACTTCATTGACTTCACGCAGATCGCCATGGCGCAGGCAAGATAGCCGAGGGCGATCGTCTGCAGGGTGTTGTTGTAGGGCCTGATCTCAAGCGCGTCCAGCGAGGCGAGATGGCCCTGCACCAGCATGCCCAGCACCCACAGCATGGCCACGCGGCAGATCACATGCTTCCAGTAGGCGCGGTCGGGGGAGCCGCCCGCCTGCTCGATCCGGCGTTCCAGGGAAAGCGGAATCGCCGCGCCGCACATGAACAGGAACATCGGCATGATGATGTCCCAGCATGTGAAGCCCTCCCATGGGTGCGTCAGCTGAAACAGCACGCCGTCAGGAAGGCCCCATACCGCATGCACCGCCCAGAGAAGAGGCCCGACCACCGTCAAAAACATCATGTCCAACCCCCGAAGCACGTCGAGGGAATACAGACGCCGCTGAGACACATCGCTTTTCATGTACGCGCATTATAGCAAACCGCGCTATTGTTATTCGGCAAGAGTTTCTTTGCTTATATGGCAAGCGACGCTGCGGCGAGACGAACTTTGTTATAATTCCACCCATGAAAACCATCGCCATCCACCTGAGGCTTGAAACGGCATCGCACCGCAAGCGCATGATGGGGATATTCCGGCACGTCGGGGCGTCGAACGCGTGGGACGTCAGGATCATTCCCAACGAGGACATCCTCTGCAAGCAGCTGCTCACCGAGAACCCGGACGAGCGACCGGACGGAATAATCTCCGGCATACCATATTCAAAGCAGGCATTAAGCGCCATCAGCGCGTCCGGCATACCTTTCGTCGGCATAGGGATGACTGAGTCAGAACTGTCCGCACGCTCCAGCAAGTGCGGGTTCGTGCTGAACGACAACGAGGGCATCGGACGTTCGGCGGCGGAATATTTCCTTTCGCTCGGCGACTTCCGGTCGTACGCCTTCGTCTCCGACACGCGCGGACGCAACTGGAGCCTGCTCCGCGGAGAATCCTTTGCAGCCGCCTTGAAGTCGGCGGGCAGGTGCTGCATCACGTACCGCTCCTCCGAACAGGACGCTGCGACTCTCTCCGAGTTCCTTGCGAAGCTGCCCAAGCCCGCCGCCATCTTCGCCGCCTGGGACGGAAGAGGCGCCGACGTCATTCATGCGGCGCACAAGGCGAGGCTTCAGGTTCCAGATGACGTTTCGATCCTAGGCGTCGATGACGACGACCTCATCTGTGAACATACCGTCCCTACCCTAACCAGCATCAGGACGGACGCCGAAGGAATGGGCGAGCATGCCGCAAGGATGCTGGATGCGCTTGTCAACGGCAATGCGCGAAACCATCCGCGCAACATCAAATGCCCGATTCTCGGAATAACGGAACGTGGCTCCACGCATCCGACTTCGCCTGCTTCCAGCCTAATCAAGCGCGCAGTCTCCTTCATCAGCTCCGAAGCCGTGAACGGCATAACCCCCGACGACGTCGCCAGGCATCTCAAGATATCCCGCAGGCTTCTTGACCTTCGCTTCAAGCAGTATGAATCCAGGTCCGTTGCCGAAAGCATAACGGACCGCAAGCTGGAAAGCGTGAAACAGCTGCTGGCGAACTCAGAGGTTCAGATAAAGGACGCGTTCAGGCGCTCCGGCTTCGGGAATGTCGCCTATGCGACAAAGCTCTTCAGGGAAACCTTCGGCATTACGCCGGAAAACTGGCGACGGGAGCAACGCGCCGCAATGTCTGGAGCTGCGGCTTCCGCGCCAAGGCGGAGCGGGCAGCTGGAGCGACTGTCGGACATTTCCAATGCCGACGCGGCGTCCCTCCTTGAACTGTCCATGCAACTTTCGGACGAATCGGCGTTTGACGTCGAGTCGCTGCGCCGGTCCATGCAGCGCGGCACGACTTCCATATTCGTGATGCGGCACAAGGCCAGAATCATCGCCAGCGTCTCCGTCGCCTGCTTCGCGACCCCTACCGGGAACCATTGCCGCATCGAGGACGTAGTCGTGGACGAAAGGCATCGCGGCAAGGGCCTCGGGCGAAAGCTGATGACCAAGGCCATTGAAGCGCTGCGAGCAATGAACGTAAAGCACGTGGAACTGACGTCGCGGCCTTCGCGGACAGTCGCGAATGAACTTTACCGGTCGCTGGGCTTCAAGCTCCGAAAGACGAACGTCTACGGCTTTGAACTGAAGGACGCCTGAGAGCGTCCACCCTTATTTCGCGGGCTTCGCCTCAAAATCGACTACGACCGGCGAATGATCCGAGACGTCGAGGACGCCCTGTTCCGTAACCACCGCATGGCGGAGCGCATGGACGCGATTCGTTCCAACCAGCACATGGTCGATCGAAGTGGCGGAAGTGTTGTCTTTTTCACGCAAGGTTCCGCGATAACGCCCCTGGTCGTCACGCCTGGGATTGCCGTGGTGGGATGAAATCTTCGACGCGTCGTCCGCCGCTTCGGCCGCCGTGACGAACCCTTCCTTTTCCAGCATCTCGTACGCCCAGCTTCCCGGCTTGGAATTCAAATCCCCTCCGACGACGACGGGGACGTCGCCGTATTTCCACTTTATCGAGCGGATTCGCCATATCAGCATCTGCGCGTTCTGCTCCCTTATTGCATCAGACTCGCGCCCGTTGGCCTGCCACCAGAAATGCGTCGATGCGGCAACGACGAGTCCGCCAGTGTTCCTGTCCTCAAGGACGGCCCACGTCAGGCCCTTGTTGTATTCCAGCCGCGCATGAAACACGTCAAACCCGCAATCGACAAGCCTGTACCTTTCTTTCCTGTAAAGGAGCGGCACATGGTTGCGCAAGCGGTCAGGGGCGATTCCGCCGGCGCATGCCGCCTTGAACGCCTCGGCTTCGTTTCCCTTGATCACGGCATATCCGGCTTTGTCCAACTTAGGGAACAACGCAGACCTCCACCAGTTTGGAGTCACCTCCTGCAATGCGATTATATCCGGCCTGGCGGACACGATGGCATCCGCAACGCCATCTTCCCGCTCGTTCGGCGGATTGCCGAAGTAATCGCCCCATATGTTGAAGGTCATCATTCGAGCGGTTTCGCGGCAAAGTGCGTTGCCGGCATCAGTGGCGAAGTGAGGTTCTGAACACGAGCCTGAAGAGAGCCGACAGTCCACTTTCAGCTGCGTTACCGCCGAAAGCACAAGCGCAGAAGGTTCCGCGGACACATCCCACTCGAACTTGCCGTCCGCCGCCGTCAACGGCATTCTCCGCCCCATCACATCGAACAGTTCGGCTTCGTGCGCATCGGTGGCCAAGTGCACTGCCGCATGTGCGCCGCCAGCGGTCCAGCCGACAAGAACGATCTTGTCCCCTCCCCTAAAGCGATATACCTTCATCTCGTCTCCGTCGGCGTGGGCACATTCGAAGTCTAGTCCGTTGAATATGGCCGCCAAGGCGCAGAACGAGGCGAACGCCGGCATAGGATGCCAGTCATGCGTCATTACGCCATAAGCCCATTCCACCCCGGCGCCTGCGCGTCCAGATTTCGCGCGCAGGTTGTACCAGGTGTAATCCGTGCTTCCGTGCGCCCATGCGTACAGAATCTTCCGCCACACGTCGATCGCGACCGGCACTTCGCGCCCGCCTGACGCATGGTCGGCCGTCTCGTTCGAATACCACGGCTGCTTGACGCCGTAGCGCTTCAGCAAAGGGAAGAACTTGGAATTGAGTCTCGATTCGTAATTGTCGAAAGAGCCGTGCAGATGCACCGGCAAGACGTCGAACCAACCCTGTCCCTTTTCAAGAAACTCCTCCATTATGCCGAGGTTTGGAAGGCGCTTGCCCTTGTGAAAGTAGTCGTCCGAACCTCCCACCGCCCATCCGCAGGTGGTGACGCATGCCGCAGGGCACGATTCCTTTATGCCCTCCCACGCTTCTCGCTGGAGGCGCAACGCCACGCCGGGCGGCAGTATCCAGCGCGGCACCATGTCGAATTCATTGCCTATCTCATAGTAGTCTATCTGCGTGCCGTAGCGCGCGGCAAGAGCCCGACAATAGTCCCTGAACAACCCTTCCCTGGGCGGCATGCAGCCTATCGCCCATTCAACCTTGTCGCGAATGCAGTTTGCCACACGGTTTGACTCGGCCGCCCAGCGCGGCACCCTGCCGTAAATCGTGGCATTAACCGATATTCCACGGCTGCGGAACGCCTCTATGCCCTCGTCTGACTCGCGCCAGTCAAAGCAGCCCTCGCCGCCGGACATCACGTCGCCGAACCCTGCAAGACCGACACGGGCAAGTTTCGCGCCAGACGCCACAAACGCATCGTACAAGAGACGCCGTTCCTCATGAGCGTAGTACAGCGGATGGTCGGTGAAGCCGAAACGGAATTTCGGCTTGGACAAGAGAGGCGTAACCTCGTGCCGTTCCACGAACGCAAAGCTTGTCGAGGCGGCAGGCCTGTCCGAACTTCCTTCAAAAAGACGTATCCAGTAGAAGCCCTTTGCGGGGAGCGGCCCCGGCAGAGGATATCGGCCGGCCATGCCCGGCGGCAAGGTGTCGGCCACGGGCACGGTGAAGCCGCGCCCCTTCCAGTCCCGCACCTCTAGCCGCCCTCCGACAGCCTGCGCCGAAGAAGATGCGTTGGAAACAACCGCAACGACAGGCGAACGTGCATCATGGACCAGATGCAGCGCGTTGCCGGTATCGACATCAAGCGACACGTCCGACGCCGGCAGCATGCGAACCGACGCGAGACAGAGCAGGACCGGAAAGGCAATTCTGGACATCTTCATGACACGCCCTATAAACGCTATAGCGATGCCGCCAGCGAGGCTTCCGAGAGGACCGCGCCGACGACATCATCCGAGGCGTCCGTGTCTATGTAAACCCGCCCGGATATGTCGAATGCGCCATTCTCCGCCGCCAGCGGCTCTCCATCCGGCTCTTTGCGGAGCGTGAAAGTGAAGCCGGACGGAAACGATATGCGCCCCTTCCCTGTGTTGTGCCACATCATAACGACACGCCGCCCATTCCGTGAAAAGAGAAAAGCCGACACGCACCCGCCCGCAACACCGCGAATCTCACGAACCGGCACAAGCTCATACTCGCCTTTCCCGTTGACGAGAAGATGATGTTCTTGCGTTGGCGACTTCAACGCCTCCTTCTGCTCTGCCGTGAGCCAGTTCCTTGCGCGGACGTCCTCCCACCTGCGCATGACCTCCAGCAAGTCATCAGCTCGCGGATGCTTGAAGAAATGGCCCGGGTTCAGATGGATCGCCGCCGGACAGTCCCATGCGGCGGCGCGGCTCGTCCCCCACTCCCACATGTCAGGCTGGACGCCTGTTTCGCTCACGTAGTCCCTGTTTATCGGCTTCGTGCCAGGCAGCGTTACGTCCCACCAGCCGAAATCAAGCCGCGTGAAGTTGCGGCGCATCAGCGGGGCGCTCGCCTGCGGGTATTCGACAATCTTCGCCTTGAACATCTCCGGAGGAAACACGTCGAACGCGTTTGCACCGGCCTGCAGATGCCAGCCGAAGTGCGACTTCGCCGCGCCCTCGGTGAATATCGGCGGCGTGGCGAACTTGCGGGCGACGCGCCACTGCGCGTACGATACGTTCACGCCGCACGGCGGGTTGACTCCCTCGGACCCATCCATGTAGCAGAACTCGAAGCCACAGTCGTAGAGCCTCGCGATCTTCTCCGCGACTTCGTCCTGAAGGGACGTCTGCTGGTTGATGTAGCAGCTGAAGGCGGCAAACTCGCTGACATCCAGCACCCCGCCTACCTGGCCGCGCGGATGCTCCTGCGGACGCGTTGCACAATGTCCGCGCGTGCACCCCGTGAACCTGTATGGCGGTTCCGTCGTGTAGTCCGCGTAGTGCAGCAGCTCGCCGCCGAACTGAAGCACCCTGCATTTCGGATGGCGCGGCGAATCCACCGGGTTCTCCTCGACGGCGATCTCGCATTCGTTCGTGCCGCAGGGGAGCGGCGCCGACAGCGTGAACGTGCGCGTGTGGTTCAGGCGCGGGTCGGCGACGGGCGTCACGTAGCGGCTCCGCAGCCCGATGTGCGTCTGCAGCAGGTGAAGGCCCGGCTTGATGCCAGCCGCCCTTATCTTGCCCAGCATGTCCCGTATGTCGTCATAGCCGCGGGGATAGAGCTTCTTGTTGGGACGGTAGTCGCCGATCGTGGCCCAGCCATAGTCGTCGGTGAACTTGGTGTAGTAGATGAGCATCAAACGGAATCCGCCTCTCTTCGCCAGCTCGATGTGCTGATCCACGTTGCCGGGATAGAGCGTGTCGCTCCAGCAGATGGATGCGTTTATGATCGGTGACCGGCGCGCAGCGACTCCACGCGGCAGTGCGTAGTCCGCCTCCAGCCTGTCCACGGCGTCCAGAAACGCCTCCCGGCCAGCCCCCGCGACGATCGCCGCCGAGCCGCCGCGCAGTTTCATGCCACGCTGCAGGTCTGCGGTCAGCACCCTGCCGCCAGCGCAATCTTCATGGTCGACTTCGGAAAAGGGATCGACAGACATCACCGCAACCGCCGCCTTGTCATCCCATGCGGCGTTCACCCAGTCGCCGAAATTGCGACGTTCCGCCACGGGCAGCTGCATGATGCGAAAGCCGGCGACGGGCGGCACGTCCATCACAAGCCGCCTGTACTGCCGCTCCTGCACGGTGTCCGAGATGAAATCCTCAAGCGTGAAGACCATGTAGTCGTCGCGGCAATCAACCTTGACAATGGCCTCGTAAGGCGCCAGCTCGAAGCCGACAACCAATTTGTCTCCATCGCGGCGGAGCCTGTTGGCGCGATACGTCATTCGCTTGCTGGGATGGATGAGCTTCGTCTGGTTGTTGAACGGCCTTATCTGCGCGGACGCAAAAAGCGGAACAGCCGCGCCAGATTGCAAACACTCTTCGCCGGTTGCCTTTACAACGAGCGATTTCGCGCAGGCATTCTCGCCGATGCGCAATGTCATCCGCTTGTTCTCGAACACCACGTCGTCCGCCGACGCCGGCAGCATGCTAATCGCCGCAAGGCAGAAGGCAACTGATGCACGGGTGAAGGTTGATTTTACCATCATGCTCATAGGTTCAGCTGTTGTCATCGTGCAATGCATTATATCATTTGCAACGCCGGCGAGATACTACACTTTGGTGTACTCTCTCAAAAGCCTGTGCTTGACCTCCAAGTCACACCCAATCGCCACAAGAACCCGGCGCACCGGGAAATTGCCATGTCGGAACTGATCTTTTAACAATCAACAATCAGGTCTTGACGACTTAAGGCGGACGGGACCGATGATGCCAGAGGGAACAAAAGGATCTGTTGGCTTCGGGTTGTATCTTGGCTGGTATATGATCCATGTCTTGCGCTTCATTTCCGGTTGCCCAAGGTCATAGCCGCGCAAAATTCTCGTTGTTGCGGCGGGAGGTTTATGGTATGCTACTGCCGTGGACTGAACAAACGAAAGGAAAAAAAAGATATGGCAAAACGTTTCTTGGGCCTGGCGGTTGCATTGACGGCAGCCGCGATGGTCGGCTGCTGCGACAAGTGCGGATGCCGCAAGGCGGCGGCTCCGGCGAAGCGCGTCGTGCTCGTAGGCGTCGACGGAATGGGAGCGCGCTGGATTCCGTGGAGTGTCATGCCCAATCTATCCAAGCTCCGGGACGAGGGCCATTACGCCGTCGGTCGCGACAACTACCCGACTTCCTCGGGCATCAACTGGGCTACGGCGATGTTCGGCACCGTAGTCGAGATACACGGATACCGCAACTGGAACAGCCGCAAGCCCGACGTGCCTGCGTTCGAGGTGACCGACAAGGGCATCCCACCGTGCATCTTCCACGAGATCCGCAAGCAGGACCCCTCGGCCTACACGGTTTCGCTCTACAATTGGGACGGCATCGGGTTCGTCCACGCAACGAACGAGGTCTCCTATGTGCGGTACTTCAGCGAAGGGTCGCTGGAGCAGCGCGACGACGACGCGCTGGCCGACTGCCTCGCGCAACTGAAGGCCCACAACTCCAAGCTGACGTTCCTCTACCAGCACCTGCCCGACTGCTATGGCCACAAGGTCGGCTGGGGCACGCCCGAATATACCAACGCCTGCATCAACGTCGACAAGAACATCGGCCTCCTCGTCAAGGGGCTTGAAGAGCTCGGCATGCTCAACGACACGGCGATTGTGCTCGTGGCGGATCATGGCGGCCTCGGAAAGAAGCACGGCATGGCCAACCTCGAGTGTTTCGAGATTCCGTTCCTCGTGAGCGGACCGTGCGTGCGCAACGGCTGGCGTCTGCGCGAGCCGGTGCTTCTTGCGGACACCGCGCCGACCGTCGCCTCGCTTCTCGGGTATGATGTGCCGGAGACGTGGCGCGGCCGCCCGGCGCTCGTGCCAGCGGCGAAGAAGTAAGTAGAGTTTCACGCGACCTCGCGCGCATTGACAGCCCCTGAACAAAGGAAGGGGCGACAATCGGAATGTCACCGTGCGTCAATCGTGTTGACGCCCGGCGCAAGCGGCTTTTCCGTGCCGTTCCACCGGAACACGCCTTCAACGCCCTCCGGCAACGTGACCGTTCCAGCAGCCGCGCCTGCCCCGTCAAAGCTCAGGCCGACGGTGACGCTGCCCTTCTGGTGCGGCGCACGCGCACGTATGAACGAAAGTCCGCCAGGGCATGGCGCGACCATCACCTTGGAGTAACCCAACGCAGCAGGCCGGATTCCGGCAAGGCCGGCAAGCGCGTGGTAGATCGGATGCGCGCCCCACGCATGGCAGTCGCTACGCGCATTCGCCCCGGGACTTTCCAACGGCGTCTTCAGTCCGAGCCGCACGTAGTCGCGCCACAGGTCCAGCTTCTTGAGAAAGAGATCGCCGCGCCTGTGACGGAAATACGCACCGAAAAGATAGTGGGAGAAATACACTGTCGCACGTGCGAGATCCTGCGACGTCAGCAGGCCTTCGAAAGCGCGTTCCTCCTCGTCCGCCCTCATCAGTCCCGTCGCCATCGCGAGCGACTGGGCGTGCTCGGACCATTTCGAGTGCGCAAGGTCGTCGGCGAAGAGTCCGCGTCCCTCATCCCAGAACCGCTTGCGCACAGCATCGAATGTACGCTGGGCACGGCCAAGCCAGTAGTCAGCTTGCGCGTCGTCGCCACACCGCCGTTCCGTCAAGGCGGCACTCTGCATGGTCAAGACCCAGAACAGCGAATGGATCGAGTTCGCTCGCCCCGCCGCCCGTCCATCAGGCGCCTCGCCGTGATTCCATTCAGGCACCCAGTCCACAAATGGCCATCCAGGCAGATCAATCAGCAGACCGTCGCCGTTCTCATGGCGCTGCAACGCACTCATCGTATGCCGCAGCCCCGGCAGACGCGCAGAAAGCCACTTGGCATCCACGCCCCACTTGGCAAGGTCGCCGTACATCATGGCATAGCACATCGTGTACGTGCCAGACTCCTGCTGCAGCCAACACGGGAAATTCATCGGCACGAACCCGTCATTGCGTCGGGCGAAGTCAAACAGCTCGACGACGCGCTGCACAATCCGCCGATCTCGATAGCCCGCTTCAAGAACCTGAAGCTCCACGCGTCCGTCGCCGGGATACATCTGCTGCTCGTAGAACGGACAGTCGAACAGCATCTCGTGCGTACATTCCTCCATGCCGCGGCGGCATATCGCCAGCACCTCGCCCACAGACGGATCGGAGCACTCGAACGACCACTCCCTCCCCAGCGGATAGCGTGTCTCCTCAATGAACACGTCCTTTATCTCAAGCGGTTCGTCCGCCGTCTCCACCAAAAGCTCGCACCAGCGTCCGCACCGCATCCATGGCGCGGTGAACGTGGCGTCGCCCCGTCCGTCGCACGTGAACCTGTCGCCGAACCCATTGAACCTCTTGCCTCGCCATTCGTTGCGGTTTCCCTTGGCGCCGTCCGCCTCTCGCAGCGACTCCGCCCACCCCCACCGGACCGTCGCCCCTGCGCCGCCGGACACCTTCAATACCGGATACGCGCAGTAGTAGTCTCCAAGGTCCCAGAGCACCCTCCTCTTGGTCTTCTTCGGGACTACGCCGCACAACTGCCCGCCGTCAACGACTTCGCCGGGACGTATCGCGCTGTTCAGCTGGTCCGGCAGCTGAGACGGATACAGCAGCCGACCCCTGCGCCGCACCCCGCCGGCTACGCTTTCCCCCTGCGGCACTTCGCTGACACTTGCCGCCGTCCATTCCGTCGGCTCTTCGTCAAGCAGCCCAGTACCGACAGCACGAGTCTCCCATCCCGTCCCGAAAGCGCCGCTCCTGCCCTGCCCCGCAAACCGAGTTCCGCGAATGATCCCGACATCCCATGCCGCCTTGCCTGTCGTCAGCCGGCCGTCGTACACGCCGCTTGCCTTCAGGACAAAACCGGGACGATGCTCAAGCTGGGCGCGTGGAGCCTTTTCTCCACCGCTCCACACAACGGCCTCAAACAGATGTTCTCCCGCTTCGAGCGACAGCCTGTACGACTGGAACTGCCAGTTCTCCGTCAGACCGCGATGCGGACCTCTGGAGACAACCTCGCCGTCAAGCAGAAGTGCAAAACGTCCGTCACCTGACACATCAATCTCAAATGGCGCGTTGTCCTCCACGTGAAACCTACGACGATACTTGACGAACAGTCCGCCGCCGTCATCTCGCGCCGACGGATGCGCAATCCAGGATGCATGCTCGATCTCATAGCGCACCGTAAGCCCCGCATTGCCGCGCGTGTACGATGGCTGCCTGAAAATGCGCTGAACCGCCGCAGGGCTCTGGCAACGAAAGCCGACCGCTGCAATTACGAAGATCAATATGTGCCTGGCGTTCATTTCTCGACAAGGAAAATGGTGGTGGCGGGGCCACGCGCGTCAAACGAGAATTCCGAGCAGCCGGCCGACACAAGGCGATGCTCGGGGTAGAGCTCCGTCACTCGCGCAGCATGCTGCAGGCGAATCGTCCTCCGTCCGGCGCGGGCGTTGTGAAGTGCAACATAGGAAGCGTTGGCGTAGACCGCCGCATCGGCGTCGTCATTGTAGAAATGCACGCCCGCACCGGAAAGGAAGCCACGCAGCTGCGCACGCGTCGGGGCCGTGTCGAACGCCGCATCTCCAGGCTCGGCGATCCCTCTGGAAACGGCGCCATCCGGCCCGACGGCGCCTGCCGCGCCTATCCACGCCATCTTCGCGCCCTGACGGCGTAAGCGCAGCACGGCATCGCGCTTCTCGTCCGTCGCATAATGCAGATTCGGGAATATGTACGCCTTGTACTCCTTCGTCCGCCCGTTCGCGACATCGTCAACAGAGGCGGAGTCGAACGGGGCGCCCGCACAGCACAGGGCGTTCGCCAAGTCCGTCATGGCGAGATTTTCCTTGAGCGGCGGATATTCGGCGTGGGTGAACATCACGCTTTCATAGTCGCCGACGATAAGGACCTCCGACACGCTACGGCAATCGTCGCTGCGGCGGCGAATCGGATATATCCTGGCGAAGAAGTCCTTGAACGCGGCGTCTGCGTACCAACCCTGCCCGAAGTCGAAATACCAATAGCCGCACCCCCAGCAAAGCGACTGCGCGAAATCCCGCGCAAGCAAGGCGATGTCCGCCTCCGTCGAATCGGAATAGCGGCAGTACGGCGATTCTGAGACAACGGTCGAATTGTCGGCCTCGATTATGGCGAGCTTCCCCCTGCTCCTCAGCCCCTCAAGCAGGCAGCGGGCGTATTGTCCGCAGCCGCGCCGCCTGGACTCCGCGCCATATATCGACGGCGAGCACTGAAAGTCGACGTATTGGGAATCGAGGATGGCGTCGTTTTCCAGATGCCAGCCCTCGGCGGTCTCCGGCACGCCGAAGTAGTACCCGCAGTAGTTTCCGACGAGAGCCCTTCCGCCGCAAGCTTCCTTGACGGCCTTGTTGCAGCCAAGAAGAAGGCTTCTGAGAAGCCGGGCATGACAGCGCTCGTAGTCTATGACGCTGCGCTCCCTGACCGGATCCCTGAAACGCCCGGCGGACTTGCGCAACCTGTCTGCGGCGGACGGAGTGACCGCAGTCTCAAACGTCACGGAGCTGTCATTCCATGCCGTGCGCAAGGCCGCCGCGTCATCGTCGTATGCCTTCTTCAGCCATCCGCGAAATGCGCTTGTCATGGCCTTGCCGTTGTCGGGCATCAGTCCGCGCATTCCGTAGTAGTGCCACTCGTGGTTGATTCCCCAGTCGACGCGATACGCGAAGATGCGCCTTGAGAGCACGCCGCCTTCGAACTGCGCCACGGCATCGCGCAGGCATTTCTCGAAATCTCGCCGCCACGCTTTCGAAGCCGCAGACGGCGCCGCGCAGTTCTTCAGGCACGCGCGCTGGTTGATGTCCGCTTTCGCGCCGATGTAGCCGACCAGCTCGTCGGGATGCGACACCGCCCACCACCTTGGCGGAAGGACAGCGGAAAGGCATACGAAGAATCTCGCTTCCGGATCGATCGCCAGCGCCGAACGCATCGCCTCTTCGGCGAACGTCACGTCAACCGTTCCGTCAGGCCGCCAGGCCGTCTCAAGGTCGAGCCCAAGTCCAAACAAATGGACGCCTGCATCACGGAAATACGCCGCCTGCCGGCGCAGCTTGCGGTTGTCGTCATGCCATGACTCGGAAGCGTTGTAGAACGTAGATTCGAACCGTTTCCCCCCGATGTCGAAGAACGCCTTGCCCCTGTCATAGCCGACGCGGCACTTGGGCTTCGGCTCCTTTTCCATCTCCGCAAGCACGGACTTCAGGCGGGCGTCTCGCATCTCGCGGAACCGCGTCACGGCGTCTCGCTCGCCCTGCGGCAGGAAAAGCGTCATGTCGGCGCGTGCGCTCCACGGTCCTGCGGCTATGTCGTCGTGAACCTTTGCGGCGTCCCATGTCGAATCGTCGAAGTCCGCCTTTTCCCATCCGTCGGCGGCATCCGTTGCGCAACGCCAGGAACCGTCGGTATGGACATGATCCGTGGAGCCGTCCGCGTACGCCAGCTCCAGCGCAAGGCACACTCCGCCCTTGCCGGCGAGGTTTGCGTTGCGGACGGCAAGGCAATGCCGCCCCGGCGCAGCAAGCTTCGCCGTAAAGTCTGCAGGGTCGCCTATGCGGGAGCCGCGCCTTCCTGAGACCGGCTGCCCGTCTAGGAATATCTCGCCGCCGTCATCAAGCCACCACCGGGCGACAGCCTTTTGAAGGCCCGGCGACACATCGAATGTGCGCCGATAGTAGCGGGGCTTGCCCATTCCCGCCGCGAACGTCTCGCGGGGGCAGATCCACTTGACCGAAACCTCAGGCTCTTCAACTGTCGCAGCGGAGGCCGCCACCGCGCAAAGCATCAGCGCCAGCGCTATATGCGGCTCGCTCATTTAGCCTTCGCTGGCGCACGGCACGGCGCGACCAGCCGGAAGCCGACCGTAGCGTAGGCAGTTCCGGGCGCCAAATTGGAGCGGAAATTCGAATACAGGCGCGTATAGACATCATTCCATCCGCTGCTCCGCTGCACGCGCTTGTCGTTCGGAGAGGAAGTCACTCCCTTGGGATCGGTCGTTTCCAGCTGGCCCAAATCGGCGTTCGCGTCATACCAATCAAGGCACCACTCCAACATTCCGCCGTACATGTCGTAAAGTCCCCATGGATTCGGCGCGAAATGCCCTACGGCCCCCATTTGATTCCATGCGCGAAGACCGAACCATCCGTTTGTCGCGGCAAGTTCCGGCGAATTGGCGCACCCGTTGTACGTCTCAGTCCCCGTTCCTGCACGACAGGCGTATTCCCATTGCGCTTCGGTCGGGAGATCGGCTTCGATGCCAAATCTCGTACGGAATACGTCGATGGGAGAACCGCTCAGGACATTGTGCCCGGTCATCGGCCAGTTGATGCCTTCGCCGACGGTTCCGCGCAGGAACTCATATTTGGTGGAAGACACTGGGAGCAGTTCATTGGCGAGGACGTGCGTGTCTGAGATTCGTACAAGACCGCATCGTATCCACTGCCCGACGGTAAACTCATAGATGCCCATGTAATAGTCCGCCGACAGGGTGACGACATGGTCGTTCTGGTTAGGGTAGCCCATGTGCCAGCGAACGCCGGCCGCCGGTATGCGCCGCATCACGAGCCATTCCGTCTTGTACATGTCGCTGGTGACCGGCACTGGAAACGCATCGGCCGAAACGTAGTAGCGCACCACATCGGTGTCGATCATGTTGATCGCCATGTAGTCCGGCGGAGCATTTGTCGCCCATGCGGAGACGACGACGCGCGCCGCGCCGACGGCCTGCGCCGGCATCGACGAATCGAGCGGCAACGTGGCCGAAACGGATGCGTTCACATTGGTGACTAGCTTGTTCACTTCGCCACAGATCAAGCGCAACTTGTCCGCGCCGATGGACGCATACACGCCGTCGCCGCGGTTCGTGCGGACATCAACGGTAATGATAGCCGGCTCGTCGATGCTGTAGGTGACGGTGGCCTTTCCGCTCAACGGGTCCTGCGAAAAGCCCACGCCGGAGACCGTCGCTCCCGCCGCCGAAGACACGGCGGCCAGGCAACAGTACGACGCCGCAATCCGGAACGCTGATTTCATGCCGGGCTCCCTTCTTTACTTCGCCTTGTACGGAGCGGCGCAGGGCGCCACAATGCGGAAACCGATCGAGATGTAGCGAATCGTCTCATTGTAGTGCCCCCGGAATGTGGAGGTTTGCTTGTACCAAACGTCATTCCATGCGTTGCCACGAAGGACACGGATAGAGGTTGTATCGGATGTTCCGGTCTTGGGCACGCCTACGGGATCGATCGACGGAAGATCAGCGAGCGATATGCTGGCATCGTAGGCATCCAGGCATTGCTCCATCTGACTGCCGTACATATCGTAAAGGCCCCACGGATTTGGTGCAAACGATCCGGCGTCATGGCTGTCCCATCCAACGGTGTTCCCTTTGTATGCGGCTGTCGAGGCAATAAATGCCTCGTCGAATTGGCGGCTGTAAACAGGCGTGGTCGTACCTGCGCGGCAGGCGTACTCCCACTGCGCCTCGGTCGGGAGATCGACCTCGATCCCCAGCTTGGCGCGCATGTCGGCGATTGCCGAGCCGGGCTTCACCTGATGTCCCGTGTCGGGCCAGCCGAAACTGCCGTCCGTTGCGCCGCGCAGGCATTTGTAGTCTGCCTGCGTGCAGGGCTTCAATGCATTTCCCCAGGCCGCACCTCCGACGCCGGTAGCGGCCACACCGGTTGTCGAGGTCACGCCCAATTGAAGCCACTGGCCGATGGTGAACTCGAAGATCCCGATGTAGTAGTCATCCGTGAGAGTGACGACATGCGGATTCTCGTCGGCCTGCCTGTTGTAATGCTCGGCAGCGGTCGATCCCATGCGCCAGGGGATGCCGGCGGCGTGGATGCGGCGCATCACCAGGTAGTCGGTCTTGTACCTGTCGTCGGTTACGGGATACGGCATCGCGTCCGCGGCGACATAGTAGCGCACCTCGTCGCGGTCGATGAGGTTGATGACCATGTAGTCCGGCGGCGCGTTGGTCGCCCAGGCGGTGACGACGGCCTTGACGTTGTCGCCCGTGATGCGCGAGCCCTGGTTCCAATGGAGATCAGGACGCCAGGTCATGGTGACATCCTCGTTCACGTTCGTGACGAGCTTGTTCACCTCGCCGACGAAGCCGGTAAGGTTCGCCGTGCCTATCGAGGCGAACACGCCGTCGCCCCTGTTCGTCTGTATGTCGACCGTGACGATGGCCGGCTCGTCGATACGGTACGTAACGGTGACGAGGCGGGTATGCGGGTGCTGGTCGAAGGTCATGTCGGTAACGACGGGGGCAGCCCAGACCGTCTGTACGCAGACGGCGGCGAGCGGCAGCAGGATCTTTGACATGTTCATGGCGTTCTTTCCTTTCGAATAAGTGGTTGCTGTCAGTATATCTGGATTATGACTCCGCGCGGTTCACGCGAGTCGAGTCCGCGTGCGGGCGATTCCAGCGCATATGCGCTGAACGGCTCGAAGCCCTTCACGCCCGTAGTTGCGGACACATCCGATGCCGATCCAGAGCCCAGCACGACCGTTCCGCAGTCCGCCGTACCGATGGAGTTCAGCGACCCGGAATAGCCGCTCGTGTTCCAGAATCCCGGCGTGCCGGGCGTATCGGCGAGGCCGTCGTAGACTTCCGTCTGCGAAGCGCCACCGTCCGCCCGCGTCCATGCGGCCAGGCCGAAGCCAACCGCCGCGGCGCATGCGAGGGCAAGGTGCATTCGCGACGCCACGGACATTTTTTCGTTCTTCATCTCAGCTCCATTCGTCTGTCGTTTGCGAAAAACTTTCGCTCATATTATACTTGAGCGCACCTTCTTCGTGAAGATACACCAAAGTATAGTACGCCGAAACCGCATTTCCACGCGGCAAATGGTATAATACGGGCACTGTGTGCGTCCTTCTGATCCTTGCTGCCGCGGCCTGCGGCGCGGCGGACTGCCCCGTGCTGCGAACGGCGGCTGAGACCCGCGCGTATGCCGAACGGCCCGCCGAGACGAACGACTACCGATTCGTCCTGCGCGGCACGGTCACGTCATGGATTGCGATAGACAGCTTTATCCTTAAGGACGAGTCTGGCGCCGTCTGGCTGAAGCTTTCCGACGAGCGACGCGTTTCGCCAGGCGACATGATCGAAGCGCGCGGACACAGCGTGCCGAACTTCGTCGGCAACCGCACCGCTGAAGTCGACGACTTCGTCCTCTTGGGCCGCGCTGAACCGCCGCCGCCGGTAGATGTGGACCTGCGAGACTTCAATTCCACTGACCGCAGCAAGCTGACGTACAGGACGATTCGGACGCGCGGCATCGTAATCAACGCCTTCCACGACGAAATCGACCCGCGATTCCACCACCTCGTCCTCAGGCGCGGGAGCGTCACGCTTCACGCCTCCATCCCGGCGGCGGACTTGGCAGCTGACTGTCTCGACCGTCTCCTTGGCGCAGAGGTGCGCGTCACCGGGACGTTCATGCTCCACCAAGGCGGTCGCCGCCTCTTCAGCGGAAACACCGTCTATATCCAAGGCGCGGCAGAAATAGAAACCCTGCGCAGTGCGGATGACGAAACCTGCGACGTGCCGCCCCTTGAAGACGTTTCACACATGGACCCCGCGGTAATCGTCGCAACTGACCTGCGCCGCGTGGCCGGCATCGTCACGGCAGTCTGGCACGGCGACACGTTTCTCGTCAGGACGGATGACGAGCGCTACGTGACCGTCTCGCTCGTGCGGCACCGCAATCCGCCAACGGTCGGCACACACGTATGCGCCATCGGATTCCCCGACACCGACCTGTTCCACGTCAACCTGATCGATGCGCGAGTCGTGCGCTCCGAAACGGTTCCCGTACCCAGCGAAGAAGCCTTTTCAACAAGCATTGCAAGCCTTCTTTCCGACGGATCGCGGAGGCGCTTCGATGTCTCGCAGTACGGACGCGTCATCCGCCTTTCTGGGACTGTCGCAGATTTGCCGTCTGCCGATGGCCGCGTCAACCTGCGCGATGCCGGCGGGTTCACCCTGCCGATCGACGTCAGCGCCTGTCCCACGGTCGCCGATCGTCTCAAGGAAGGCTGCACGGTCGAGGCCACCGGCATCTGCATCGTGGAGACGGACAGCTGGAGGCCTAATGCCGTTGTCCCCCAGGTCAAGGGAATGGTCCTCGTCATCCGTTCGCCTGACGACGTGCGCATCGTCAGCGGACCGCCTTTGCTGACCGTCGGGCGGCTCTCCGCCGCAGTCGTGATCCTGCTGGCGTTCCTGATCGGCGTGATCGTCTGGAACCGGGCGCTCAACGGCCTCGTCAACCGCAGGAGCCGAGAACTGATCAAGGAGCAGATCGCCCGCACCGTTTCGCAGCTCAAGGTCGGCGAGCGTACGCGGCTCGCCGTCGAGCTGCATGACGCCTTGTCGCAGAACCTGGCGGCGGTCGCATGCCTCGTGGGCACGGCGCGTCGCGCCGTCGACACCGGCGACGCCTCCGCCGGCAGGCAGCTGCAGACTACCGAACGCATCCTGAACTCATGCCGCACGGAACTCAAGCATTGCCTCTTCGACCTCCGCAGCGACATGCTGGAGAGACGCGACTTCTCCGAGGCGATCCGCGCGACGCTCGACCAGCTCCATGCCGCCGCCGAGATCGCCGTGCGGTTCAGCGTGCCGCGCGCACGCATGACCGACTCTACCGCGCACGCAATCCTCTGCATCGTCCGCGAACTCGTCTCTAACGCCGTCCGGCACGGACGGGCTACGCGCATCCATGTCGCAGGCAGCATTGACGGCGAAACGCTCAGGTTCTCCGTGCGCGACAACGGGACCGGTTTCGACCCCGCCGCTTCTCCAGGGCCGCGCGAGGGGCACTTCGGCCTTGACGGCATACGCGACCGCGTACAGCGCATAGGAGGCGACTTCCAGATAGACTCCTCGCCGGGCAAGGGGACTTACGCAGTCGTCACGCTCAACGCAAAGGGAGGGACGCCTTGAAACCGATCAGGATTCTGCTCGCCGACGACCATTCCGTCATGCGCATGGGGCTCGCCACGCTCATCGGAAGCGATCCTGGAATGGCAGTCGTGGGAGAGGCGAGGAACGGCGAAGCAGCCGTGAAGCTCGTCGCAGAGACTCACCCCGACGTCGTCATCATGGATCTCATGATGCCGGCGCTTTCCGGCGCAGAGGCCACCAAGCGCATACTAGCGGAACATCCGGAAACGCGCATACTCATACTGACGTCTTACGGCACTTCCGCGGAGTGTGCGTACGCGATCCGGCACGGCGCGCTCGGCGTGCTTACGAAAGACGCGGCGGCGGAAAGCATACTTGACGCCGTGCGCACCGTCGCGGCCGGCGGACGGATCATTCCGGACGGCATCGAGAAGAACCTGCAGGAGGTGTTCTCGTCCGCAAAGCTGACCGACCGCCAGCTGGAGATACTGGACATGGTCAGGCGAGGGTTCTCCAACCAGGACATCGCCCGCCAGTTCGACATATCGCTGACGGGAGTCAAGAAGCATCTCCAGACGATATTCACCAAGCTGGGCGTCTCATCCCGCGCCGAGGCCGTCGGCATCGCCATGCACCGCCAGCTGCTGAAGTTCTGAACCCGCCAAGCCGTCGCGTCATTCACGGCTCTCTATCCAATCAGCGGCGAGAAGACCACATGGGCCGTCGGGTCCGTTAACGGCATTCCAGAAGCGCATATCCCACTTCCCGGCATCCACGTCGCCAAGCATCGGCTGCACGGATGTGCTGACGGCGATTTCAAGCCGTCCGGCCTTCCCCACGAGGTCGTCCTGAATCTCCCATTCAAACGGCGCCCAGGCGCGTACGCCCAGGTCGCGCCCCGCAAGCACGACACGCGTCACGCGGCCGCCTGTCGCCAGCCGCAGGCGGACCTTGGCGCTTGTCGGCACGGTCACCTCGGCCGACCACGTGGCCGTTCCTGTGAAATCCCCAAGGCCATTGGACGCAAGAGACCCCATCTTCACCTTTTTCTGCGGACGCGCCATGAGAACGCCGTTGAATACTACGAAGTCGCCTGTCACGAAAAATGCCGGAAGGAAGAAGTTGCTGTCGGCCTCGCCCGATACGATCGCAAACCGATGTTCCCCCGCCAAAAGATCAAACGGCGCAGTCTGTCGATAGAGCGGATTGCAGCACGGACGCAGCGAAGAACATGGCTCGGTTGCCTCCACCTTTACTCCGTCCATCTCGAACGCATACGGCTCTGCGACGTGGCGAATCACCGTGTCGCCTTTTGCAGGTTGCTCGTTAAGTCCGATGGGACGCCCCGAACCGGTTACGGCATAGCTCATCGCGCATTCGCGCGTCACTATCCGAACGTTCTTCAACGGCGAGGCGACCGTTAGCGAGCCTTGCTTCGCCTCATCGAAGTTGACGCGTCGGATGTTTGGCGCACTGAGCGAAAGTTCCCATTCCACGTCCGCGAGCGACCGAACGGCGGTCGGAAGCTTCGGAACTTCCGGCAGCGTACCGGAGTCAAAGCGCACGATACCACGTGCGGGCAGGCCGAATGACGTTCGCTTGCCGTCACGTTCCGCGAGAAGCACACGATCGGAGAACGCCCGAAGGTTGAGCACGGCGGACGAGCCGTCCGAGAACGTGCGTGTGAGCAAGTCTGTGGCCAACGTGCCGTCCTGCTCCAGAACACAGAAAGTAGGGGTGAGGCGTTTGCGGCAAAGCGCGAGCGCGTCAGCTGCGGTCAAATCTGCCTTGCCAGTGCGTTCCTCCGCAAAACGACCGTCCGCACCGCACGAGAACACGAGCGGGATATCTGTTGTCTCGTCCTCATCGACCAGACGGCATGTGAACTGGTTCTGTTCCAGCGTCTGAAGCAGTCCGTAGAGGTTGGGCCCTGGCGTGGCTTTCGTCCGCCCACAAAAGGCCAGCTGCGCCGCCGTGCGGTTCGGGTAGCGCACAGCCACCTCGCGTTCCGCGACGGTCTTCCGCGCCCAGGCGGCGGCAATGCGGGACTCGTCGGCGAAGACGCACGCGTACTTTTCATACCACGGGTGTATGGGTCCCAGTGGCGCAAGATAGCCGTGCTTCTCTACAAGCCCCTTCTCGTCCATCACATCCATGCAGGAAATATAGTGGTCGATGCCGTGCAACGCGCACATCCACATCACGAATCGCATCGTGGCCGGAACGTGGTCCGCCGGCCCGCACGCGAAAAGCTCGGCAAGCCCGCCGTTGCCGCGATGCAGAACTGCCTGACGCGCCACGTTGTACGTGACCCATTCGATGGGCGGGCGAGCATCTACGCCGTATGCCGTGCTGATCTCGTCCATGCCCGGAAGCGACTCGCCGCGCAGGCAGAGAATCGGGTTCCCGTTGTAGCGAACCGATCCGTAGATGTCATTCTCGCAAATCATGTGGCCGGTGAGAAGTATGCCGTGCGCGTCGCACCATTTGCGCAACTGGTCGAAGTATGCAGAGCGGAAGCGCTTGCCCATGAGTCCCAGACAGGCGGACCAGACGTCGCCCTTCTTCGTCTCAAGCCATTTCTCAACGTCGCCCTTGAGTTCTCGTCCAGTTGCAGCACGGTATTCGTCATCCAATCCCGAATACTTGCGAAACGAGACAAGCGGCTTGCCGTCGGGGAACGTGACGCTGGTGGGGTGACCGGGCTCATCCGTGAAGATGCCGAGAATCGTCTTGTTTGCAAACCAACGCGAGAGGCGCTTTGCATAGACTTCGTGCGTCAGTTCGATGAAGCGAGCCACCGCATCGGGTTCGCACACGTTCACCCATCCGGCCGGCGCGAGCGCACTTGTCCAGCGATATGTACCGTCAGGGTTGCGGTAGACGCCGTATTCCGCATATCGCCAGGCGTCGTTCTCGTTCGGCACACGTCCCTTGCAGGTGCCGCTAGGCCAGTTGTACTCGTCGTACAGCCACACCTTCATGCCGCACTTCTCGGCTTCGTCGCAGAACCACTCGTTAAGCTTCAGCCATTCTTCGCCCATGTACTCCAGTTCGAGTCCGCTCCGCGCATAGATGAGGAAAGATTCGATGCCATGCGCATGGATGGCGGCCACCTTGGCACGCACCTCTGCCTCAGTGGGCTTGCCCGTAATCGCAAGGAACGGAATCATCCCGTCGCCGCGTACTGGGCCGGCGGCATCCGGTTTCGCCTCCACTTCGAATGCTCCCAGCGGAAGATTCGCCTCGTTGTAGATGCAGCCGAACCACGGGCGCGAATGAAGGTAGCGCAGTTTCCTCGGCGCCGGCACGCCATCAGCGCCAACGACGAGCCGCACGCCGTCGATATCCCCTTGCGTGCCCGACAGATTCCGTATCTCGCCAGGTTTCCATTCGCCGTCCGCGCCACATATCTCGAGACCGGCCTTGAGCGACTTGTCTGGATTGTAGATGTACAGCGACTGCGCGTGATCCAGCTCCACGACGACATTCCCGCCATCGACACGCGCCGTCCTGACAGTTGGAGAATCGGCCTTGAGGCTGTCGAATCCGTAATCGTATTTGAGTGCAAGAAGCGCGAGACGCTGGCCAACGGTCTCCTTGTCATTTGGATGTATGTCGTTTACGTTGCCCTTGTCATTGATGACGGCCATCTTCGCATTCGGCTCTTCGGCGGCAAACTTTGCCTGCCCCATTTGAATCGCTGCAATGCCGGTTGACCACCACGGCGCAAGCTGCACAAACCTGATGCGCAGACCGGGGTTCTCAAACTCCTTTGCCCAGCCATTGTATAGCGCATGCATCTTCTTTGAATATCTTAGCCCTTCGCCGGAATTTGCGCATCCCTGATACCAGATGAACCCGCGCATTGCGTAGGGAGTCCAAGGCGCGACCATCTCGTTCCAGAGCACACGCGGCTGATCCTGTATGCGCGAATGCGTACGCCTCTCTTTTGGCATTGCTTCGTATTCTTCAGCGGAAAGCACTTTTTCTTCGGCGTACCGGCGAGTTTCCGGAACGGATTCAAACCCACTCTTCGGAATCCACGGTTCGATTCGCGTCCCGCCCCAGTACGCGCCGACGATGCCTATCGGAACGTCAAGCGCATTATGAAGCTCAAGTGCAAAATATACGCCCACAGCGGAAAACGACGAATCTTCGCAGAGGTTTTCAGGCGTGAACGTTTTCCATTCCGGCTTGCGCGGGCACGTTCGCTTTGGTTCAGGGCTTGTCTTCCAGTCACATTGGTTGCAGAAACGCACGCGCGGTTTCATGGTCATCTGCGCCCGCATAAACCCCTTGCCGTCACGAAAGCGCGGATTCCCGCCAACAATCGGAACCCCAACGTTGCTCTGGCCAGAACAGAACCACACTTCGCCAACAAGCACGTCCTTGGCTTCGGTGAAAGATTCTGACTTGTCGCCGGTTACCGTCAGCGTCCGCCCTTCGGCACTGGCTTCGAGCGGAGCAAGATCCACCCGCCATAAGCCCTCCTCGTCCGCCTTGGCGGACATGCGTTGTCCAGCGAACGAAACCGTCACATTCTCTTCCGGTTCGGCCGTCCCCCAGACCGGCACTTTCATTCCGCGCTGTAGCACGGCTCCGTCTGCGAACGGTCCGGCAATCTCTACTTTCGCCGTTACACCAAACGTTGCCAGCATCGTAACCATCGACACCAGCGTCTTCCCGGCCATCGAGCGCTTCCATAACCTCATTTGTTTATTTCCTTGCTGAACTGAATTCAGAAAACAAGCCGTCAAGCGCCGTCGCGCCGACGCACCTGCCGCCCAACACGAACGGCCGAGACTCCGGTCGAAATGTCTCGCCCGGCGATAGTGTCTTATACGGGCAATGCCATACCGCGTCTGAATGAAGACTGCTGTCTTTGTAGAAACGTATGTCAACTTCGGCTAGGCGCGGCGCGGCGAGCGCAAGGCATGTTCCATCCGGCAGAACCCACGCCCCCGTGCGCCACGGCCTCCACAGTTGAGGCGGTATGGGTGTTGGTTGGCCGTCTTTCGGCGGCTCCAGGTCGGCGTCGCCTTTTGCCACGGCTACCTCATTGACTTCAAGTGGCAGAAGACGAAAGAACGCCGCATCCACAGGAAGCGCCTTGCTGCCTCGGTTCATGATGTCGCGCAGTTCCGCCAAAAAGAACGGGCGACCCTGCGGCAGATAAAGTCTATCGACAATCTCAAACGCGCCTGCACTTGTCTTCCCGCGAAAAACGACCTCAATGACGCCAAGACCGTTTTTCACCCTGCCGCGTACGTTCGTCACCTCAGACGCAACGCTCCACCACATGCTGCCGCGCGAGTATTCCCGGATTGATGCGGCGAACGTGCCCTTGCCGTCCAATGAAACGCCAGGCTCGCCGATCCGGCCTGAAAGGCGGACAAGCCCGTTGGAAAGTTCAAACGTGCCATCGTCGCCGCACGAAAACTCCGGCGCACGGCCGGTGCCGTCGGTTGCCGCTGCCTTTGCGACCGCGATTGCCGTCGGTTTCACAACCGGCCTGTCTTGCGGTAGCGGCGCGTAGCGCCACTTCGCGGGATTGTTCTGCACCTCGGAAAGCGCGGCAACCTGATCGGGCCACGGGTTGTCGTTCGCGTCAACGAGACCGTAGTTGCAGTTCTCGCTCTTCTCGCCGCGCTTGCCGACTTTCGGCTGATCGCTCCACATGTAATAGACGTACCCTGCGCAGCCCGGCAGTGCGTAAAGCGTCTTCGCAAAGATCGAAGTCGCCGCCGCCCGTTCGCGCTGGGTGAAGAACCTCTCGCCGGCGCCGTGCATGCAGGGAAGTCCCGAATCAAGCGCGACGAACGACCATTCAGTTATGATTATCGGCTTGTCCGTCCATTCCGCCCGCTCCGCAATCTCCTCCGCGACCTGGCGAGCCTTGGCGTCCAGTCCGTTCAGCGCAACGCCGCGGTCGAGATCGACGAGCGGGTACGTGTTCGCTGAGACGACGTCGCAGTACCGACCGCACTCCTCCCACACGACGCGGTCGCTCGTTCTCATTCCGGCGAAGCGGCAACCGAGAACGAGATGGTTCGGATCTGCCTCTCGGATGGCGCGTGTCGCATTCTCGAAATACCGCCTTGCGACGAGGCGGACGAATTCACGCGCGACATCTTCCGTCGCATCCGACGGGGAGACGATGCCGCGCTCCTTCAGGAAAGCGTCAAGCGCGGCGCGAGCGGAATGTCCCTCTGGCTTTGCCGCACATGCGTCAAACAGCCCGCGCGACGGCGGCGAGCGGAACTTCAGCCTGTCGCCCCACCATGCGAGCTCGTTGTCGATGTACCAGCCGAGAACCCACGGGTCGTCCCGGCTCTCCACGCACTTTCTCGCCATGTGACGGCAGTATCCGAGCCATCTCGGATGGAACACGTTGGGAAAGCCGGTGCATGGTCCGCCATCGCACGGCAGGATGTTGTACTCTTCCCCTGACATGCTGAAATGCTCGCCGATGGCCAGCACGGAGGCGTGGGACATCCCGCGCCGCAGAAGGTTCGTCGACGAGGACGACAGCATGTTGAAACCCCACGACTTGAGGCGGCAAAGCGTGTTCGTCGCCCAGTCCTCGAGGGTAGGATACTTTTCCTTGACCGTTCGCTCGTAGGGGGAATATCCGAGCGCCGCGCTGTGGTGCCCCTTGTGCGTGACAACACCGATTCCGTTAAGGAAGAAGCGGCCTCCGTCCGGCCCCGCAAACCACCAGCGTCCGTCGCCGTCACGCACGGTACGGTAAAAGCGCGGCACCTCTGCGAACGATGCGGACACGCAAAGCGCGGCGGCGGCAGACAGCAGGACGCGCTTCATCTTGCCGCAAACGGTTCGGTCAGAACCGTCAAAATCGAATGGGGAGGCAGCTCGGACGGCAACGAAACGCTCGCGTTCGTGCGCGTCTCGTCAGTCATCCGGCACTCCAGTACCTTGCGTCCGCCAATGTCTAGCGCGAGCGGCACGGTTGCGTCACCCGTGTGGGCAATCACAACCGCGCCATCACTCTCGCCGCGTGCAGCGGCGACCCACGTGACCCACCTGTCGTCAGACGACGACGCAACCTCGGTACCGCGCTTGTACAGCTCGTTGAACGCCCTGAACGCATAGTACGCCTTGTGCGGACTGTAGTCGTACGGATTGAAGAGCGGCGAGAAGATGCCGATGTTGCAGCGGGCGTCGTAGATCATCGCAGAGTCAAGCGCGGTGCCCTGAAGCCCCAGCATCTCGGCGCACACGTCCGCCGCCTGCTTCGCCGTGCCAAGGGTCTTGCGCGTCGGCACGGGCAGCCACTCATTAAGCGACATCTCCGTGTGCGTGTAGCCGGCGTCGTCAAGGGCCTTGCGGGCGGTGGCGACATGCGAGACCGTGTCGCTCGGCGCGAGGTAGCTATGGTAGGAGAAGAAGTCCAGCGGAAGCTTCTCCTTTTTGGCGAAGTTGAGGAAGTCGTAGATGCACTGCACTCGATGGTACATGTTAGTGTCGCGCTGCTCGGGCGGCGTGGAAAGGAGGCGGTATCCACAGCTGCCGTAGCCGCCGATCTTCAGGTGCGGGAACTTCGCCTTGAGATGGCGTGATGCGACCGCGTACAGTTCGCAGAACTGCGGGAACGTTCCGCGCCACTGCTGGTTGTCGATCGGGTCCATCCGGTTGTCCGGCTCGTTCCAGATTTCCCAGTAGGCGATCTTCCACTTGTAGCCGTCCGCCCAGCCTTCCGTGTAGTGGCGGATCACATGCTCGCAGATTCGCGCCCACTTCGCATAGTCTTTAGGAGGATAGATGTTATACGCCTTCTCGCGACAATAGTTCTCTATGGAAACTCCGAGGCGGAACCACGGCTCCACGCCATTGGCGATCAGCGCCTCCATCAGTCTGTCCGTGAAGTAGAAGTCATAGTTCGCCGGATCGTTCTCGTCCGCGTCAAAGTTGGGGAACAAATGCGGGATATCCACCAGCCGCGCCCTGATGCCGAGGTCGTGGAGCCGCGAGTACGGAACGCCCGCCTCCTTTAACAGACGAAAGAGCTGGTAGTCGCGTGTGCCCAACAGCGGCGGCTGTCCAACGGCATGCATCGGCTTGATGCGACCGACCTCTTTTGCAAAATCGACCTTAATCTCAACGGCGTCCGCGCCCATCGCGCACGCCGCAGCAGCCGCTAAAACCACAACTTTCATGACGCCTCCACCACCATCCAACTGCCAACTGGGCTATCACCGTATCACAAGCGTAAGGCCACCGTTTATCGTTATGACGGCATCGCGTGTCGTTCCATCCGCCATTGCAAGCAGCATCGTCCAGTTCCCTGCTTCGTTGAAATTGAACGATGTCACCCCTGTTCCCGTGCGGCTCAAGATCATTGTCGCGCCGGTCGGCGAGGTGAACGTCAGTGTCACGGCCTTAGCTATGTCGCCGACCCAGTTGTCGCCAGTGTAGGCAACGGGCAGCGCTTCCTTGCGGCACGTCGCGCGATTCGGTCCCGGCAACAGGCTGTCGGCGGCGTAGGCCGGCGACGCAGCGCTTGTCAAGGACATTGAATCGCCAAACACAGACCACGGAACGCAGATGTGCGCCGTGCCCTGCTTGGAGTTGGTGAGAATCCAGACGCCGCCCGCATTCGGCGCGAACGAATCCGAACCCGCTGACGCGGCGGACGTGGCAAGCGAGGTTTCCGTGCCATCCCACTTTTCCGCCGTCACCGTCTCGCCAGCGCGCCACGTCACGCGCGGCAGCGTGGCGATCTCGGCAGAGGATTTTGCCGCATACGTTGCGTTGTCCGCGCTGTACACGTCAAACACTGCACCAGTCGTATCCTCCGCAAGCAGGTCGCCGTCGGCGGCATTGAGCGCACACGTTCCCGCAAGGGACGCGACGCAGAGAACAAGAAATCTTCGCCTCATGTGATTGCTCCTTTCTTGCGCCGCCTCACTTCACGATGTACGCTATGCGAAAGCCATAGGACTGAAACGCAGAAGTTGCGTTGCCCTCGGCACGATTCCACGAGCGGAATGGGTTTGTTGTATTGTTGTTGTACGCTCCGCCGCGGGCTCGCCTGCTGGCGGTACCTGCCGTATGGGCCGGCGTAAAGGGATCAACAGCATCTGCAAGGTTTGCAAGTGAAGTGTCATCCAGGCAGAAATCCCACACGTTGCCAGCCATGTCGTAAAGGCCCCAGGGATTCGCAGGGCGATTCCCGACTGCGGATATCGAGGTGTTCCCGACTACTTTGGACCAGTCCATGTCATTGCTGCCCCAATAGTAATCCGTCGTCGTACCGGCACGCGCCGCAATTTCATACATCACCTCCGTCGGCAAGTCGAAGCCAAGCCTGTTGCTAACCTTGTAGTTAAGCCGCTGGAGAAACGTACCCGTATTGGTATCCACTGTCGGAATATTCTCGTTGGGAGCGACACTGGCGCGAAAATCGGTCCACGAGATTCCATTCTTCGGGCTCGCATCCAAATAGTTGCCTGAGCCATCAAGTCTGTTGTACTGGCCCTTCGTAATCTCGAACACGCCGATGTAGTAGTCTCTGTCTGTCGTCCACTGCTTGACCGTGTTGCTGTTCTGCCCGCTTTTGCCCGTCTGATACGTACCGCCGGCAGGCACCTTGCGAAGGACAATCTTGCTCTGCTTATAGGCATCCACGTTATAGCGCGTATTCGAGGCGTCTTGCGTGGCAAGAAGCCCTTCGTATGTAATAACGCCGGTATCGAGATCGACGATCATGTAGTCGTCGCCGCTGGGGTTGTCTGCCGAGAGGAGTTGCGCCGTCATCGTGCAGCCTGTTGCCTTGAGGCCGGAGGGAAGCGTCCACGTCACGGTGTGCGTTCCGTCGTTGGCGCTCGCGCCGACATCATGGACGCCATCGATGGTGATGTTGGTCGTGCCGATGCTCGCCGTGAAGACGATTCTGGCGTACACCCCACCGGCGACGTTCTGCCCGCCGCTCACCGTGTATGTGATGTCGATCTTGTTGTTCCACGGCCAGCGCTGCGCCACGCGGTCCACGGTTATACTTGAAGCATATGCGCCGCAGGCTACCGCCGCCGCGCCAAACATCATAAGTGGTTTATTCATTTCCTTCATTCCCTTTCTGACGCGAATTGTATCACAACCAATTCCGTCGTGGCGTAGCGTTATATAACGGAAAATGCAGGGCGAGAGGACGACTTTTAGCGTCACCGTGTTGTCGATTCACGGATGACGAGATCAGTAGCGACTAGGATGCGGCGCGTTTCGGCGGCATGGTTCTCCATGCGCCAGAGAAGCGTTTCCAGCGCCGCCCGTGCAATCGCCTCACACGGCTGATGCACGGTCGTGAGCGGCGGCGAGACGAATGTCGCCAAATCAACGTCGTCAACACCGGTCAGAAGAACGTCATTCGGGCAACTCTTCCCAATCCTCGACAGAAGCTTCAGCACGTGTGCGGCGACAAGATCGCTGGAGCAGACGATCGCATCCGGCAGACGCGTTTTCCACTTCTTTGCCATCGCGGCGCCGTCTCCCATGATGCCATACTGTCCAACGAACCGTACACTGCGCTTGCAGGCAAGTGCAGTCAGCAGACCTTCCAGCCGCTGCTCAACGTTGCAGCACATCTCCGACCACGCGACAAACGCCACTGACTTTATGCCGCGTTCAAGCAAATGCCTACCGGCTATCTCGCCGACCTCTCGGTTGTCCACGCCGACAAAATCATGCCGAAGGTCATTTGACGCAAAGCCAATGTCGAAATCAAGCAGCAGCAAGGGAATGCCTGCCCTTGAAAAGATGTTCAGCACTTCGCGATTCACGGCAGCGGCTTTCGCCCCAAAATCGGCAGGACGGAAGATTGCGCCCGACACACCGGCATCCGCCATCCTGTGTGCAGCCTCGATGACTAGTGCATCATCCTTCTCGGAGAAATCCGTTGCCATGTCGGCAAAGTCCAGACCGACTCCGTTCTTCTGCGCAAGCCGAGAGATTTCACGTGCAATCGGCGGAAGTATGTCGATCTGTCCGATCATCGACACAATAATGAGTCCAATGGACTTCATGCGCCGAGACACGAAGGTGCCCACGCCATTACGAGTACGGACAAGCCCCCTCCCCTTAAGCGTCTCAATCACCTTTGCGGCCGTCAGGTGCGAAATGCCGAAACGACGGCATAGCATCTTGACGGACGGGAACACCGCGCCAGGGGCATACCGCCCAGCAAGGATGTTGTCGCGCAGTTCATTCGCAACTGCCAAATATTTCCGTTCCTCTCCTGAAGTCACCATACCCGACCTCACCTGGATGTTATTTTACCATAAATTCCCAATTCGATACATGCCGTTATATAACGGCACCCAATCTCCTCTGCGAATTTCCCCACTCACGGCGAAGCTAGTGTTTGCGGCATGCTCGACAACCGCCTTTCACCGCACCATGGCAAGGATGGTTCTTGACCTGGACGACACGCCAAAATCGACGGACGGCCGTTTCAGCTTCTACAATGCGCGAAGAATGCCTATCTGTGCCTGCACGACTCGCCCGGCCGCCGCAGGATCAAATATCGTGGAAGCGGACTCGTACGACTCGCCGCTGCACCCCTCGGCCGTCGGCAGATAGCCATACGAACCGTTCGTCAGGCATGTGTAGAACGTCATGCGGAATGGCGACGCCTTTTTCACCACGCGACCCAGCTCTGTGAACGGTTCGCATGGCAGACCCGTGAAGCAAAGCGCATCGCCCACGGCGATCGCCGACACGGGAAACGGAATCTCGTCAGGTTCCTTTTCGAGCCGCACTATCCGCGCCGCCTCCACAAGCCGAAAACGGTGTCCCTTGATTTCGTTCGCGCGTCCCGCGCAGTAGAGAGCCCAGTCTGCCCGTGCCGCCGGAAGATCTTCGGCGGAACGTTTCCTGATCGGCATGGACACGTCCTTTACGGCGCAACGTATCCTGCCCGCAGGCGTCGGCACGCAAAAGCCGTAGACGCCCAGGACGGCGCCGGCCACCATACGCCCCATCTGCCGCGAGTGTTCGTAGCGCTTGTTGGTTTCGCGACCTGGTTCCGGACGCACGTTGATATGGTTGCTGTCGCCCTGCGCACCGTTGAAGAAGATGCATTTCGTCCCGTCACCAAGGGTCTTTTCCAACGTACGACGCGTGAAGCCAGGCCAATCGGCGGAAATTCGTGTGCCACCAATGACGTCGGGATGCGTCTGGAAGTTGCCTAGCAGTATCTCGGGCGCGTCCGTACGCACAAGCCGCACGACCTGAACCTCGTCGTCAGGCTGTCCAACGGGTGCGACGATGTCTGGATTGCCGACACCTGGATTCGTGGTGACGCTTCCGTCCTTCATGCGGTATCGGCGGATGAAAGATGCGCCCGGACAGGAAGTCCGCCCCATCAGCAGCTGCGCAGGCTTCAGGTCGGCCAACGCCGCCCGGCAGACATCCACGACCTTGCCTTCCAGCGCCTTGTCGTATTCAGGATCGCTGTCGAAGCTGATCTCGTAGGAATCCGCCGCCCGGCCGACGTTTCCGCCCGTGTGCGTATGCGTACAGGCGAAATAGAAAGCTTCCGGCGGCAGGCCGGTCGCAGCGGCGGCGCGATGCCGCCATGCGGTGGAAAGGCCCTTAATCTCAACCAGATCAAACGATACGAGCACGGCGACGTTCGTGCCGTCCGATAACGCGACGGCATTGGCTTCCGTGTCGTCCAAAACGCCGTCCACCCGCCGGTCTTCAAAGTAGCCTGGAATGTTCGATCCCATTGGCGGATTGATTTCGGCACGGGCGAACCCGGCGGAAAGTCCGCCCAGGCCGACAAGACGAAGGATACGGCGAAAGCCGAAAGAACTGCTTTAGTCATTGCAAGAACACCCTTTCTTGGTTGGATCTGACTTGAAGTCATTTGCGATTCCTGCCTCAACGCCTCATGACAAATATCTCCGCCGCACCTGGCGAGACCGTATAGGCGCCGCCATACGCCGCTGCCAGAACTTTAGTTCCGTCTTCAAGAATCCGAACGGCAGACGAGTCAAGCGCGATGTTCAGCTGCATTTCCCTAACAGGGCTCCGGTTGACGACGACGAGCGCGTCAAATTTCGACCCCGAAAACTGTGAAACGACCGCGCCGCCGTCAGGCGTCGTCAGCGACTTGACGTAGGGCGGCAGTTTCTCCAGCCGCCGCGTTCCGGTCGGAATCTCGGCACCCGTATGTTCAACGGAAACAAGTTCCGAATCCATGAAGACGAACGCCCGCGCCTGAAGCTCCCGGTTCACCTGCCGGACGCGGTCATAGACCGGACTGCGCGTGCCATCCTCCCTTATTATCGATTCGTGAAACTTCAGCGGCGTGTTTGAATTCGGATTCCAATAGGTGAAGTACTGGAGCATCCGTGCGCCGTAGGCGAGATTGGAGTACATCTGGAGCCGCAGCATCGCAACCGTCGGGACAGGATACACGTAGTCGATGACATTATGCGCGACATCGCAGGCAAAGAGTGCGAGCGGCAGTTTCTCCCGCCGCGCCAAGCCGGAAAGATACTCAAGCTGACGGTACCATTTTGGACTCACATAGACCTCGTTGCCGATATCCCGGTACGGGACGGCACGCGCCGTATCGGCCAACCTGCAAGGGTAGAAATCGGCGCTGATGAGCTTTGGCTTGAATTCGCGTAGCATACGCTCCATGTAGGCGGCGTAGTCAGGAACGCCCATCGAAACGCTCGCATCGGCGATATGGTTCACATAGCAGGGATGCCGCCCGTCAACGGCGTCAATGCGGCGGATCGTCTCGGCCACCTTCGCAAAATCCGCATACTTCGGCTCGTCCTTTATGTGCCACATGAAAAGCGCAGGATGGTTCTTGAGCTTTACTATCGCTTCTTCCATGTTGTCATGCCCGATTTCCGGGAAGAACACAGACAGCTTTATGCCTGCACTTTGTGCCCTTTCAAGAAGTTCATAAGTCTTTTCCGGGCTTGATGCTCCCTGCATAAGGACTGTGAAGCCGGCCTGTCGTGCTTCGATGTAGCGCTCAATCGTCGCTTTGTCTTCTGGAATGCCCCACCAACCGAGAATTGGAAGCTCCGCGCCAATGACCGCCCTTGCGGACAGCAACGCCACACAAATCCAGCAAATCTCTTTCAGCCAACTCATAGAACGCCTTCCGCGCCCACGCGCCGCCGCGCTTCTGCGACCAATGACGATGCCTCTCTCAGCAACCTTCCGTATGGAGCACGGGTTTCCACCCAAGGTGCCATGAGCATACCCTTGTAACGTTCTGCCGGAAGGTTCTTCTTGCAGAACGCGGCAGTTGCAGGGAAATTCTCCCTCAAGCCATAGCAGTTGGACGCGCATGGGATCACGTCATACCCCGCCTCGCACAACGACAGGTATATCTTGATGAGAGGATCGTCAAAAGACGGCTTCTCCGTGCGGTATGTCCATGGACTCTGAAGGACGGTCTTTGGCATCTTTCGCGCAAACTCGTCCATAGGGTGCCGACGCATGTAATCGCTCCACACCCAAGCCCTGCAATCAAGTTTCTCGACGCAATCAACAAAGTACCGCATGTCGTGCCACCAAAGGTCACCCTGACGGAAACGGACAAGGGTTGTGTTTCGTGACTGATATTCTACGATGTCCTCCTCGTCCATCCCCAGATGAATGAAGTCTGGATGGTCAAACATCTCGTATGCGTCACGGATGAGGTCAGCCACCACCTGATAGTATTTGGCCGTCGATACCATGCGAGCATAGTCCTTCAACCAAAAATCGTGACAGCACGAGAAGTTTAGCTTTGGAACAACCGCAAAACCCATGCTTTTCAGCCGTCGCACTTCTGCCTGCATTTTCTCCGCGCTCCAGCTGCCATCAACAGCCAGTTCTGGATGACTTGGATAGACAACAAACTCGCCAAGGTCAATCAGCAGCAGATTTGAACCGTCCTTGCGAATCTGCTGCGACAGCGAACGCCATAATGCCTCGTCGAAACGCACCGCCGTTCGCGTGTCATATCCAGGAGAACAGATTACGGCAAACTCCTCGTCGGTCAGAATGCGCGTCTGTATTCCATCTCGCTCAGGGGGCGTTATCATGTCGCCCCACATGTTGTTGCCGAACTGTGGCATGAAGCCCCAGACAAGACCTTTGCCGTCACGCGCCGACAACCTTGCCGCCGGAACCGTCGCCAAAAACGCGGCGATGCAGCGCAAGAAATCCTTCCTGTTCAGCATACTATCCCCTTACTGAATCGTCAGCACAAAGCCTGGTCTGCAAAAACGGGCGACAATCGTTGATGAACCATCGCCGTTGGAACGAACGGCATATCCAACGAAACGAAGTTTGTTAAACGGAGAATAGGCCATCGCAAGCATATCGACAAGACCTGCCGCAACGCCATCGCGAACCGTGCACACTGGCAAAGTGATGTCTTGCTTTTGAGATATGCCGGCTGCGTTGCCAGCCCAGCGGAAGGGAATCTTCCCATCGGATGTCTGGATGGCAAACGGCGTATCGGTCTTCGTGTTGCGAATGCCGAATTCATCGTTGATGTTCAGTACCAGCTGCAATTGAGAACCGGGATTCAGCGTGATCTTTACGCCATTAAGCGCATCGGCGCTCAACAGGCGCACCGAGCTGGAAGTCACCAGAACATTCTTGTCGCTTTCCGGCAGACTCTCCGCCTCGCCAGCCCCGAAACGCGCCGTTCCGCCAAGGCAAAGCGTGCCGGTGCCCTCTTTCGTCAGCGTTCCGTCAAAAGTAATTGAGTTGTACATCTCAACCGCCAGACTGCCCGGAATGTTGATACTGGCGTTCCCCGAGACCTTCCAGCCTCGCGTCGCTTCATTCATCGACATTGAATTCTCGAACGTCAGCCGCGTGTGGTTGCCAAGCGTCACCGCGTCTGGACGGAACTCGCCTGAAGCCGTGGGGCCGCCAAAGGCATTCGCGTTTCCGGCATACACGTTCATCGGCCCTGCCTTGCTGTCCGAATAAAAGAACCGCAACCCGCCACCGAAACCAGAGTTGTTCCCCTCCAGATAATACGTACAAATGTGGGCGTTGTCATTCCCGTTCAACACAAGATCACCAGCCCCGCGAAGCGGACAGTCAATATGAATCTTCTTGTATTCCCATGCCTTGAATGTCACGGGCGAATCTCCTGAATGAATGACGATGGAACCCGCAGCATCCCAATACTTGTCATTGCCAACATATGACATGACGATGGAACCTGGCGCGAAATGAACTTCCTGCGCCGAGAACCGATCAAACTGCGCGTAAAAATCGATACCCGATTTGATCTGGAACTTCGCCAGCGGATAGGCGAACGTCTTTGTCCCATTGTCGTTGTTGTAGGCGAGAAATGTATTTTCAATCGACAGCCAACCAGTCGTTTCCGCCGTCGGGCATTGACCGTTAGACCAGAATGCCTTGAATGCATCTTGCAATGCCGAGTTCTGGTTTGACGTGCCTGCGCCATTCCCCGTCAACATTGAAACGTATGCGTCATATGCAAAGTAAACCACTTTGTCATCTCCATCGCTCTCGATTTCAAGCCTCTGTCCAGGCGGAAATGCGTCCGACCCCAAGACATTCTCAAGCTGCACATTCGCTACGTCCGGAGAATTGGCGGCCGCAGCGCCAGTAAGCCGGAAAATCGGATACCGCTTTGCCGTACGATTCGGTGTAGCCGCACCCGTCAGCCGCAAGTTGAATCGCCCAAGCGCCAATGCATCCGTCACAACAATCGGCTGGCAGGTCTCACCGCTGATGGCCTGGGAGTAGAATCCGCCGTCGGACAGTTCAAGTGTTCCGACCCGATTCTGAACGCTCGCGTCATGATTGACAAACCATCCGCCCTTATCAACACGCAGCGTGCCCGGAAGCGTCGCGCCTCCCGTCACGTAAAACGACAGCTTCTGCCCCTCGGCAACGGCGAGCGTTCCACGGCATTCTGAAAAATCCCCAAAGAGACGCACGGTTGATAGTGGCGTAGCGGGAACCGTCTCCGTTGGACGAAGCCCGAATACAAGCGCCGTTCCCTCCTCGGAAGCTATGGAGGCGTCGAAGGCAAAGGCTGCGGTCGAATTCGGAACAAACGTTAGGTATTTCGCTGGCGTCCCCTCGGCGGCCTTGACCACGACCGATCCGCCTATTGAACATGCACTACCGAAGCTGTACGTTGCTCCGTCAAGAAGCCACAGCGCTGGCCAACTGACCTTCCGGCCGCCAGAAACAGCGACTTTTATGTCTCCGGCACAGGCAAGGACATCGCCGGCAAAGGTTCGATCCTGAGAATTCCCCGCTGGCGTGAAGAAAACCATTCCAGACGGTACATAATACTTATATCCCTGTTGAGGCGCAGTGCCATCAGACCAATGCGCTCCGTTGGCAAAGGAATTCTCTGATACGTCGGCATCCGTCGTCTGCTGATGGACGAAATCGCCATACGGATTTTCGCCATCGGCAAAGCTTCCGGAAAGCACCGCTAGACTGGCTACAGTTGTCAGGACTGTCTTGCGCATTGTCATTTTATTTCTCCTCATTTCCTTTGTTGGTTTCTTATTAAAGTGTTTTCTGTCTTCTTCATGCCGTCTCGCCCTCTTCGAAAGTTGCCGCGATGGACAGCTCCGGCGCACACGTTTCACCGTCAAGCATCTTGAGCAAGCTGTCGGCAACCTCCTGCCCGTGACGCAACGGATCGACCTCTATCCGCGTAAGATTCCGGAAATAGACAGGCCCAAGGCCACGATTGGATGTCGTTGCCAGACGAATATCTTCAGGCACTCGTACACCATGACGTTCAAAAGCGGTGAGCGCACCTGCCGTCAGGTAATCGTCGTTGAACACCACTGCATCGGCGGCAAGCGGGCCTTTTGACAGCATACGGTCGAACGTCTCAAGCGCGGCGCGCTGCACACATTCCGGCTGCATGTAGCCGTCCAGCGGAGTGATGCACATCTTTTTGACGGAAAAGCCTGCCGCCTTCAACGCCGTTGCGCAATCGATTCCGCTAACGTGTTGGCAGACTGAAAGCACCTTGCGTACGCCATGCGCCTTAAACGTCGCCGCCAGTTTTGAAAGCGCCGCGTCAGCACATGGCCGTATGGCCATGCGAGCCTTGCGCGACTTCGCCTTGGTCCACACCTGGACGAACGGCAGTCCCGACCGGTCAAGCGCACCAAGCAAGGCGGAAGACGGGAACAACGCCACCACCAACTCCGGCGAGAGGCATTTCAGCAGCCCCGCGACGTCCGTGCCGGCGCCGCCGGGCGAATCGGGCCACTCCATCCTGGCGAACAGCCAGCCGTTCTTCATCAGCACGGAGGCGATGGTGCCCTCGAGCACGTTGGCGTAGTACATGCCGGAGTCGTGTGCCGGGCGTATGCCTGCGACAACCCCGCGCCATGACCTTCTGCCGCCGCCGCACACCGTAAGCCCGACCCGCGGCCGCGCCTGAAGCACCCCCTGGCGGCACAGTTCCTTCACCGCACGGCGCACTACGATCTCGCTCACGGAGAGCTCCTTGGCCATTTTCCGGATTCCGGGCAGCGAAGCGCCGTGAGCCAGCGCGCCGCTTCCAACGGCTAGGGACACGCCGCCTACGATCTGCTCGGCCAAGTCGACGCCCAGGTTCCTGTCCACGCGGAACGGCAGCCGCCCCGAAGACTCTAAAGAAGAAATCATGCACGTATGATACCACAATATACACAGTGAGTCAACGGGAACGCCGCCCGCCGATGACAATGCCTAGCAATGGGTTGACAGCGTTGCCGCAGCAGCGCGACAGACGTCAGGAGCGCTTCTCGCCGAGGTCGGAGAGCTTCATCGAGATGACGCGCGAGACGCCCTTCTCCTGCTGAGAGACGCCGTACACGAGGTCGCTCCCCGCGATAGTGTGCTGGTTGTGCGTGATGATGAGGAACTGCGACTGCGCCAGGAACTCCTTGAGCTGCTCCACGAACCGGCCGATGTTCGCGTCGTCGAGCGCGGCGTCGAGCTCGTCGAGCATGCAGAACGGAGCCGGCTTGATCATGAAGATCGAGAACAGCAGCGCGACGGCCGTCATCGTGCGCTCTCCGCCGGAAAGGAGCGTCACCGACTGGGGGCGCTTTCCTGGCGGACGCGCGATTATGTCGATGCCGCACTCGAGCGGATCCTCCTCGCCCTCCATCAGCACGAGCCTCGCCTCGCCGCCGCCGAAGAGCCGCGTGAACATCGTCTGGAAGTTCTTGTCAGCCTGCTCGAACGTCGTCCGGAACAGGTCCGAAGACGTCGTGTTCAGGTTCGTGATAAGCTCGAGTATCTGCGCCTTGGCGGCCAGCAGGTCCTCCTCCTGCGCCTTCTCCCGCGCATAGCGCTCCTCGAGCTCGCGGCACTCGTCCACAGCCACCATGTTTACGGGACCGAGGGCGGCGATCTCGGCCTGGAGCCGTGCGACGGTGCCCTCTAGCTCTGACATCGGCGGCTCGCCGTTCGGCCACTCCGGGTCGGGCTCGCGCATCACGGCGTCGGCGAAGAGCCCGTACTCGTCCTGAAGGTGCTCGTAGACGTTCTGCCGCCGCATCGTCGCCTCGGCCGCCTGGACCTCCAGCTTGCTGCGGAAGTCGCGCGCCTGGTCGAGGTCGGCGCGGCGGCGCGACACCTCCTGGTCGGCGGCGGAAATCTTCTCCAGCATCTCCGCCCGGCGTCCCCGCTCGTCGTTGATGAGCGACACGAAGCCGGCAGCCTTTTCCCTCAGCTCGTCAAGCCCTGCCAGCAGGTCGCCGGACTCCTCGGTCAGCCTGGCGATGGAATCCTCGTAGCCGCGCACCCCCTCCTCGCGTCCGGCGATCGCGCGCTCCAGCTCGCCGCGCCGGTCGAGCGCGGCCTCCTTCTGCTGGCCTACGAACGAAAGCTCCTGCTCCATCTGGCTGGCCGCGATGCGCCTCTCGGTTAGGCGCTGCGACGCCGGCACATGGCGCACTTCCATCTCCCGGAGCTCGTCCTCGGCCGCCGTGACAAGCGCCATCAGGTCCTCGCGCTTCATCATCGTCGTCACGGACGTACCGGCCTTCCAGACCTCGACCGCGCCGTTGCGCAGCACTTCGCTGTCGGACACCAGCGACCCGGTGCGCGTCGTGTCCTTGACCTCGCGCCGCCTGGCGGCGACTTCCTCGCGCTTCGCGTCTATCTCCGCCTGCAGGGCGTTGAACGCCGCCTCCTCTTCCGCGATGGACTCGCGCGCCGCGGCAAGGGAATCGGTCAGCAGGGCCGTCTTCTGCTCCAGCGACTCGGCCTGCATGCGCACGTCGTCCAGCGCGCGCTTCGCCCCCTCGATCTCGGCGCGGTCGCGCTCGGCGAACGAGCGGTACTCAGCCACGCGCTGCGCGTTGACGCCGATGACCTCGTTCGCGCGGCGGTACTCGCTGTCCGCCGCAGCCTGCCGTGACGCCAGCGTCTGCAGGCGCTCCTCAAGCTCGTGGACGCTCTGGTGGAGCTCCTGCGCCCGCAGCTCCGCGCCGGACACCGCGGCCTGCGCCTCCGCGATCGCCTTGTCGATCTCGTTGCGGTTCGCCGCGTTCTGCTCCAGCTCAAGGTCGTAGTCGTGGATCCTGCGCTTCGACACGAAGATGTCGACGCCCCTGAGGCTGTCGCGAAGCTCCTTGTACTTGCGCGCCTTGCCGACCTGGCGCTGCAGGGAGCCGATCTGCCGCTTCATCTCGCGCAGCACGTCCGCCTCGCGAAGCAGGTTCTGCTCGGTCTGCTCTATCTTGCGCAACGCCTCCTTGCGGTCGGCCTTGAACTTGGTGATGCCGGCGGCCTCCTCGAAGACTGCGCGGCGGTCCTCGGGGCGGGACGACAGGATCGCGTCTATCTGGCCCTGCGCCATCACCGAATACGAGCTGGTGCCGATGCCCGTGCCCATGAAAAGGTGCTGAACGTCCTTCAGCCGGCACGCCTGCTTGTTTATGAAGTACTCGCCGGAGCCGTCGCGGTATACGCGGCGCGTCACCGTCACCTCGTGGTAGTCGGTGCCGAGCTCCTTCTCGCACTCGGCGAACGTGATCGACACCTCGGCAAGGCCGAGCGGCTTGCGCGTGTCGGTGCCGTTGAACACCACGTCCACGAGCTTCGAGCACCTGAGCGCCGTCGGCTTCTGCTCGCCGAGCACCCACCGTATCGCGTCCGAGACGTTGGACTTTCCGCAGCCGTTCGGCCCCACTATCGCCGTCAGCCCCGGCTCGAAGGTGAGGCGGGTCTTGTCGGCGAACGACTTGAATCCGATTACGTCTAGCTGCTTCAGGTACATGCGGAACGGCGCCGTCAGACGAGGCCGCGGCTCACCAGCCGCTCTGCGATCTCCACCGCGTTGAGGGCCGCTCCGCGCAGGAGCTGGTCGCCAGAGACGAACATCTCAAGGCCCTTCCGGTCGTTGCGCGATATGTCCTGGCGTATGCGCCCGGCGAGGACGTCGTACTTAGCCGTCGCGTCAAGAGGCATCGGGTAGCGGCCGTTCAGCGGATCGTCCACCACGCGGACGCCCTCGGCCTTCGACAGTATCTCGCGCGCCTCCTCAGGAGTGATCTCCTCCTCGAACTCCAGGTTCAGCGACTCGGAGTGAGCGCGCGGTATCGGCACGCGCACCGACGTGCAGGAGAGCATGAGGTCCGGCGCATGGAGCATCTTGCGGGACTCGTTGCGCATCTTCAGCTCCTCGAGCGTGTACCAGTTCGTCTCGTCGAACTTGTCGATGTGCGGTATGAGGTTGTACGTTAGCTGGTGCTGGAACGCCTTCACCGTGAGCGGACGGCCCTCCACCATCTCCTTCATCTGCTCCTCAAGCTCCGCGAGGCCCGGTGCACCCGCGCCCGACGCCGCCTGGTACGTCGCCGCCACCACGCGCTTCAGCTTCTTCGCCTTGTGAAGCGGCGCGACGGCCTCCAGCATGATCGCCGTGGTGCAGTTCGGGTTAGCGATGACGCCCTTGTTCCAGTCCAGGTCCTCCTCGTTCACCTGCGGCACCACGAGCGGAACGTCCGGATCCTGGCGGAAGGCGCGGGAGTTGTCGATCATCTTCGCGCCCGCCTTCACGACCGCGTCGCGCAGCTGCACCGCGACGTCCGTCTTGCCGGCGAAAAGCACGATGTCCAGCCCGTCGAAGCTCTTCTCCGTCGCCGGAAGTACGTGATACGTCTCGCCAAGTATCTCCTCGTCGCGCTCGCGCGACGCGAAGACCTGCACCTTGCCCGCGACCGGGAAACGCCTGTCGCGCAGCACCTTGATCATCTCGGTTCCGACGGCGCCCACGCCGACCAGCCCGACCTTGTATTCTCTCATTCCTTGCTCCTCTTGTGAAAGCCGCCCTATTATATCAAAAAACGCGAATGTACGTCTCGGCGCGAAGGCGCTCTATCCACGCCTTGTAGAGCCGGTCGGCCTCTGCGGCCTTCACCGCAGCCTCAACGTCGTCGTACGCCTCCTCCAGCGACAGGCTGCGGCTCTCGCTTTCCGCATCCTTGCGTATCAGGAAGCTCCAGCCCTCAAGCTCGATCCAGCGGCTGATGGTCCCCTTGGGCATCGCCGCGATCTCGCGGCATATCTCAGGCTTGAACTGCTCCTCCGGCCGCACGTTCTCGTACTTCTTGCCGCCGAGCTCCTCGAAGTCCTTCACCTTGAGCGCGGCCGAAATCTCTTCGCGCCGGGCGGCCTCCTCGGGCTTGAGAAGAATGACGGACACCGTGACGCGGTGGGCCGACTTGTAGCGCTCCGGGTGCGCCTCGAACTCGCGCCGCACGTCCGACGGCGAGGCGGACACGTTCTTGTCGATGACGTTCCAGCGCATCGCGCCGACGATCATGTCCTCCTTCATGCGCGCATGCCATTCCGGGTATGACGTCTTCTGCCGCGACAGCGTCTCGATCAGCTTGCTGCGGTCGCCGCCGAACGCCTTGCCGATGATCTCGCGGACGCGGTTCTCAACCACCCACTCCTGCATCGTCATCTTGGCGTCCGCCGCCGCCTTCAGTATGAGCTTGCGGTCGATCATCTCGTTGCGCACCTCGGCATAGCGCGAATCGTCGCGCTCGCCCATGCGGCGCATCTCGTCGTACACGTCGGAGCGCAGGATCGTCTCCGCCCCGACCTTCGCGGCGACCCCGTCGACCTCTTCGGCGACGGACGGCACGGCCAGCAGAACGCTGCAGGCCAGCGCCACGGCAACATCTCGACAACTGTTCTTCAACGGCATATCCTCCTGCATGGCAAGCGACAGCCCGCCACAACCGCCGAATTATACCATTTTTCAGCTCCCGCCCGCAAACAGGCAAAGGCTTTGGCGGTTCCCCCATTTTTCTCCTGGGCTTCCGAGCCCTCGCGAACACCTGCGCAGTTTTTTACAAACTCCGAGGGTTGTTGTTCTCGCTACCGCTCCACGGCTTCGCACGTCTCAACCTGTGACATGTCGCATTTCTACGCTGTTGTAGCTGGAGGAAGCGTCCTCCAGACCTCCTCTGCCGAAGGCAGACCCTAAGCATGAACGTGAAGAGTGCCATAATCGCGGCTGTATGGCGTGGAACGCAAGGCGGAATGGTAATGACGCTTTTTGCCAGCCGTCGGAGTTAACGCAAAAAGCGGAGCGGAAATGCGCCCGCGCCGAAGGCGTCGGGTTGGCCAAGGCAGGGGCTTACTTGCGGATCTGCAGGAACGCCGTCGCGCATGTCTTGCCGCCTGCCGTCGCCTCCATCTCCGCGAACGTCACGACGACACCGTCGTCCGGCACCGCCTGCCCGACGGCAATCTCGAGCGAACACGTCTTGGAACCGTACTTCAGCGCAGTAGTCGCACGCAAAGCGCCATATGAGAATTCGTCAAACCCGTCGGCCGTGAAGGAGTACGTTTTCTTGTCCTTCGTCCGCACGAACTTGCCGGATATCTTGCCCGACGACGAGACGGTAAGCGTGGCGGTCGCCGCCTTGCCGCCGACCTCGCCCTCGCCCTTGAACGTTCCGACAGCCCATTTAGCTGGCTTCCACACCGCGTAAAGCGTGACCGTCTTGCCGTTCTTAGCCAGGTCCTTCACGCTCGCCTTGTTCTTGTAGACGACAGGGCCGCCCTTCTTCTTCGCCCAGCCTGCGAACACGAAACCCTCCCTGACGTATGAGTTTGCCGCGAGCTTGGTCTTCGCGCCACAGTTGACCGTCTGGCTCTGCGCCGCGCCGGTGCCACCGTTAGCGTTGAACTTCACCTTGTACGAGTTATGCTTCCACACGGCGTAGAGAGTCACCGTCTTGCCGTCCGTCGCCGTCAGGTTCTTGACCTTCGCCCTGTCCGCATACGCGACCTCGCCGTTCATCTTCTTCGCCCAGCCTTGGAACGTGTGCTTGGAACGCTTGAAGGCGTTGGCCGTTAGCTTCACGCTCTTGCCGTAGGCAGCGGATAGATTCTTCATCGTGCCCGCGCCGCCGTTGGCGTTGAACTTGATCTTGTACTTGTTCGCCGTCCACCGAGCGTAGTACGTTACGTCCTTGGTCACCTTCGTCTTGGCAGTTATTCTAGATCCACCGCTCTTTGCCGTCCACCATCCCGCAAACGAATAGCCAGTCCTCGCCGGCATCGGCAGGGCGCCCAGCGCATTGCCTTCCTCCACATATCTCTGCGACTCCCCGCTCTTCCCTCCGTTCGCGTCAAACGTGACAGCGACAGTCATATACTCTATCCACAATCCGTTCCAGATCCCGGGAATGTCCACACCCCAGCCCGTGGAGTCATAACAGATATAAACTGTACAATCACCCAGATAATGAAAACTATATTGACCAATTTCCGGCGCATTACCACCAAAGGTAATGCTCGTCAGTCCGCGGCATTCGTAAAACGCATAATCCCCGATGTTCGTCACGCTGTTGCCTATAGTCACGCTCGTCAGCCCGCTGCAGCCGTAGAACGCCCGCTCCCCGATGCTCGTCACGCTGTTAGGTATCGTAACGCTAGTCAAGCCCTCGCAATCAGCGAACGCACTGAGCCCGATGCTCGTCACGCTATCCGGTATAGTAACGCTCACAAGACTTTCACAGCCAAAGAACGCAGACTCCCCGATGTTTGTAACACTGTTTGGTATTGTAACACTTACAAGACTTTCACAGCCGAAGAACGCAGACTCCCCGATGTTTGTAACGCTGTTGCCTATAGTCACGCTCGTAAGACCGCGGCACCAGTCGAACGCACTGCGCCCAATGCTTGTAACGCTGTTCGGTATCGTAACGCTAGTCAAGCCCTCGCAATTAGCGAACGCACTGAGCCCGATGCTCGTCACGCCATTGCCTATGGCAATGCTCGTCAGCCCGCTACAGCCGTAGAACGCCTGCTCCCCGATGCTCGTCACGCTGTTCGGTATCGTAACGCTAGTCAAGCCCTCGCAATTAGCGAACGCAAAATCCCCGATGCTCGTCACGCCATTGCCTATGGCAATGCTCGTCAGCCCGCTGCAGCCGATGAACGCCTGCTCCCCGATGCTCGTTACGCTGTCAGGAATACTCACGCTCGTAAGACCGGCGCAACTGACGAATGCAAAAGGCTCGATGCTAGTCACGCTAGCGGGGATCGCCACACTCACAAGCCCACCGGGAACTGCAACAAGAGTTTTCCCATCTTTTGACAACAGCAATCCAGATTCGGCCTTATACGCATGATTGC
>JAFWKK010000079.1 GCA_017514235.1 Kiritimatiellia bacterium
ATGCACAGGGGAAAGTTGTTTCATCGGATGATTCAGCAAGCCGTGACAATGCGCCCTAAGTCAATAAAGGAGTTCTATGTCTCATCACCCAGAAAGGACGGCCCGGAATGTTAGGCCCGTCAATCAGCCACCCAGTTATCAAAAAGATTGCTTCCAGTCATCTCCGGTGCCGTTGCGTTGCGCGTCTGTTATACTTTTCGTGCAAGAACGTTCTATTTGAGAGTCGCAATTGTCATCTCAACCGATTCATTGGCTGAATCATTTGCCAAATCGCGCTGTTGAAGTGCCCGAACGCGGCGTGGGCGCGAATGCGGAAGGTCGCATCGCCACCTTTCGCCTTCATCGAACCAGGATGACGGCTCCAAGGGCCAGTCGCACCTCGATGTTATCGACAGCCGCCTGCATCGGATCAAGACCGGTTTCGCCCACGGTGTTTCCCGCACCGCACACGTAGAGGTCAAGGGCGCAGGCGCCTTCACCTTTGGCTCCGCAAAAGCGGATGTCCTCGCTTTGCGCAACGAGCGTGCCACGGTCGCCGCCCAAGGCGGGATGTGTCTCCCCCTTATCGTAAACGCGAACCTTGTACGTCTGTGCATCAGGATCGATCCTGACAATGAACCTGTACCAGTGCGAGGTGTCGATCAGCGTCTCTGGCGCGAGCTTGACCCGAGACCCTGTCTCGTCGTATGCGACAAAGGCGATGTTGGTGTTGAAGCAGACGTCCGACGTGCGGGGATCAAAGCAGGAGAACCCAAAGCGCACGAAGCGACCGCTGTCGGAATCATAGATCTGGCTCTGCTCCATCTTTTTGTTGCCGACTCCAAAGATGAATCGGCCCGAATCGGTCGTCCACGACATCGGCGGCCGCATATCGACGCGCACGGTAAACGTCTGGTTGCTGATGATCCGGTCGAGCGGGGTCGTGTAGATGACGCGTTCGCCGTCACCCGACTCGCGCCCCAGCGAGAGGAACTGGTTGCCGCCGTCATCACGCACGGTGCCGATCGCCCCGCCCCACGCCTGGCCACCGCCGTTGCGGCGCACCCAGGCGTCGGCCCCGTCAGGACAGTCGTAGTGGTAGGCGAGATGCGAACTCGCACGCGGCTCTCCGATCGCGACGCGCTTGCGCATGTCGAAGTTGTTCACATAGAGGACGCGGCTCTCCTTGCCCTGGGAATCGAGCTTGGCGATGCGGATGTTGGTGAACGCGCCACGGCGGTCCTCGTTCCATTTCACCGTGTCGCCATAGCCGTAGCCCCACAGGTAGAACGACGCGAGATTCGCGATGTTCGCCGCCAAGGCGACCCCGGAAACCGCGTAGATCGGAGATTCGGCGAGCGTCGCCGTATCCGCTACCGTCGTCGCGCCGATCGGCGTGATCGAGGCGTCGTAGGTGCGGGCATCCATGTCCACCGTGAGCGCGAGGCGATACCATGAGCCTTTCGTGCCAATGGCCGTCGCGGACGGCGTCACCGTCGCGTCCGGTCCGGCCGCATAAGCGTAGTCGTTCGTCACGCCTTCCTCGCGCGTCCGCAGAAAACCGCAGCACGCCGCCACCTCCGCCGAATGACCGGCCTGGAGGGCGGTGTACATCGCCTCGGTGCCTATGCCGATGCCGATGCGCCCGTAGCCGTCCGGCGGCAGCTTGTAGGCACCGTTGTCCGGCGCAAGCGGAAGGTAAGCATCAGCCAAAACGCGTACCCTGCCTGTCGTCACCTTCTCGCCGATCAGATTGCCAATGCAGGCGTAGCGCTGCTGGTTGCAGAAAGCGATCGACGTCTCGACCACGCCACCCGAATATCCAGAATAGGCAAACGGCGTGGAAATTGCGTTCGCGTCAGGACTGTACACACGCCTCCATCCGTCGATGCCTGTCGGCTGAAGCGTCGTGCTGTAAGCGGCGCCGGTACTGCTTGGGACAACACGTGCATCCGGCCCGACGTTGCTGCCGGTGCTGGAGAGAAGCTCGTAGCCGTTGAACACGTCGAACGCGTCGACTGCGGACGTCGTCGCCGAATAAGCGCACTCGGTCGTCGCGGGAGCGGAGAGCGTGGTGTAGGTGCGGGTCTCGAAGTCGTTTTCGTAGGCGACGGCGAAGTCAGTCGCGCCCGGCGCTTTCCAAGCTACGCGGATATTGTCGATGAACACCTTGTTGCTGATCACATTATCTCCAGAAAACCCCATCGTGGTGGTCATGCCGGCCGCGATGCCGATGCCGGAGAGGCCGCCTTTCTCCGCCCAGAGCGCCGTCATGTCAGTCGTGAGCGCACCTGTCGAGTTGGTAGCACAGCCGAGCCACAGGGAACTTTCGATGGTGTTGTTCTTGGCGCTTGTGGTGGCGGTGTCGAAGGTTGGATGAGCCTCGCTGTCGTAGGCGTCAAGGGCGTGCAACGCTTCAAGCGACTTGACCGTGCCCGAGAAATGCGCGGTGTCAAGATTGTAGTCCAGCACAAACCGGAACCAGTGAACCTGCTTCTCGCTGGAACCGCTTCCGCTGTAGTTGTTTCCTAACTGGCGCGTAGTATCCCCCAGATTCGAACGGTTGAAACCTTCATCGTAATACTGCGGGAAAGCTCGCTTTACATCGCCACCGCTACGCAAACCAGCCGCTCCGGGCAGGCAGTCCCACGTGAGGGATCCGCTGTTCCACGCCGAACTTCGCATGTACTTGTCGAACACCGGGAAGACGATCACAGGCTTGCTGCTTGAGGTATCCCAGCGCTGAGGAGCACGCATGTCGTACTGAACGCGCAGCACGCCGCTTGTGAAGACGTTGTGCAGAGAGTGGAGGGCAAGGCCAGCGCGTGCGGTCGCCGTTGAATACCAGAAGCGGAAACAGGGATCGTCGTTCAGCCGGAAGATGCCGGCCTGGTGATGGTACACGGGAGGACGAGTAGGGTCGGTTGTCGCCCCTCCGTATAGCCAGTCGGGCTGGAACCAACCATCCTGGCTCGGCATGTTGCCATAAACGTTCGACGCATACCACCAGGAGAAATCGAGCATCCGGTAAACGCCGAAAAAGTCGAAGCCATACTCCGTGGCAGTCCCGCCATTGCTGAGATAGGAAAAGAGATTGGCCTTTCCGGTCGTGTACGGCGTGGCCGTGTATGTCTCCCCAAGACGCGGAATCGGATATTCCGAGACGCGGTGCGTGAAGTCGTTGCGGTAGATGACGCCGTTCTCAAGGCCCGCACCATCCGCATAGGCGACTGTAACGTTCGTCGCAGAC
>JAFWKK010000080.1 GCA_017514235.1 Kiritimatiellia bacterium
AGGTAATCTGCACAGTCTTGATCGGTTGAGAACCAATCAAGGAACTCCTCAAAGTTCTTCGGATATGGATGTTCGGTAGTCGCTTTCATGCCTGAAATGGTATCACAATCTGCAAGGCCCGTCAATCAGCCACCCAGTTTTCATAAAGTTCTTTCTGAATAACCTTAAATGAGTCCGGGGTCCGCGCCCCGGATTTCATTTTTTTGTCATGTCGCTTGAGTAACGTCTTTCATGCCTTTGCGAAGAATTTTCGCCTCAGGAATGCAAGCGCCTTCTTCGGCCAGTGCTGTGACTCCAGGTGGATCGCGGGCAGGTCTATCGTGCGCAACCCCATTCGTCTAGTCGCTTCGCCCAGCCAGACGTCCAGCAGCCGTTCCGCAACGAAGCCGAAGACGCGGGCGTCGTATGGCGAATAGTCCGATATGTCGAGCCGGCGTTCCAGCTCGAACAGCACGTCGAAAAGCCAGGTGCAGTATTTGTCCAGAATCGGACGCTTCATCACCATCATGTTGAACCGGTGGCCCTTTGTCGACCGCATCGCCGCGTCGAACGAGTGCAGGAACTCCGGGTGGCGTTCGGCAAGAATCTGGCGCGTTACGTCCAGATCCACGGCATGGTGGGCGTGGGCGTAGTGCGAGTAAGTTGTTTCAATGAAGTAGTTGCGCTTGTGCGGCAGGATCACGTCGTGCCGCGCCAGGACCGCCCGGAGCTCGTCTCCGGTGGCGATTCCGTGCGCACCCTTGAAATGCCGTCGGTAGTGAACCAGCCCGATCGCATCGGTCGCGACGTTGCGCCATGCCCAGTACAGCCCGGTAAGCTCGCACCAGTTTGCGTTGCGCGTGCTGATGTTCTCGCCCTCGTCATCGCGCGCATAGCCTATCGGTGGCTTGCCTGCTGCTCCTACCTGCACCGGCAGGTAGGCGGGGTCGTCTGGCATTTCGTAGGGCTTATGGGCCGCTACGATCATCTTCAGCCCTGGGATTTCCGCGTTCATGCGCTTCGTGCCGAGGTTTACCACCCTGCCGATTCCCATCGGTAGGGCAGCACTCCGTTCTTGTTGAAGAGATATATCGAGACCGCAGTCTCGGCTATGAAAGCCGCCACGACCAGAGCTGTCAGCACCCTGCGGCGGCGCAGGTTCCCCTCCGCAAGCAGTATCTCTGGCAGCATCAGGAACTGCGGCGCGGCATAGTAGTAGTTTATGCGCTTCATAAGCGGAATGGCTCCTGAGAACGCCAGTGCCGCCGTGCCGATGACGGTCATTCCGTACCACACTGCAAAATATCTGCTCCCCGCTACGGCTCCGCGCCAGTACCATGCCCCCATCGCCAGGAAGCAGCAGTTGATCGTGAAAAACAGCCATTCGAATCCGTCGGCAGCCAGCTTTGAAGAGAAGTACTTCACGTATTCCGATCCGACCAGGCTCAACGCGCCGTGCGCAACCGGCGCCGCGACGAACGACAGCGCGATCGACACGGCTATGATGTCGATGCAATGCCGCGGGTGCAGTTCCCTCCGCGAGAGCGCGTAGAGCGGCAGCAGCAGGATGGCCGAGTAGTGGAATGTCGTTGCGATCGCGACGCACAGGAGGAACCGCCATGGCTTTCGGTCCGTCACGAACGCTATGGCCAGCAGCCCGATGCTGATTGCCACGTGCTGCCGCATGATGTTAAGCGAAAGGAAGTAGCTGCCTGTAGCTACGTAGAGGAAGGTCGCAAGCGTCGGCCATCGGCAGAACCGGAATATGGCGAAGAAGGCGCAGGCTGTGGAAATCAGGGCGCAGACGGCTATGACGGACCGAAAGCCCAGTCCGCTGCGCACCGCGCCCTCCATCAGCAGCCGATAGGCGGGTTCGGAACGTCGCAACACTTTCTTGAAGTGCCTGCAGACCGTTTGCGGCGTTCTGCCGAAAATATGCCGCTTGGCGAGATAGGTGAAGGCCTTTACCTTGTCGGGAGGCGTGCGCGTGCCGTGCACCTGCTCGAGCGCACGGTATTCCGGGAGATATGTTAGGCGAAAGTCCGTCCCGACGTTCCATCTCATTGCTGAGACGACGAGAAGCGGAACTGCCGCTACGACCATAAGCCAGCGCCATTCCCGCCGGCGCTCGTAGGCGAACGCGGCAAGGCAGGCAAGGAGAGTTGCGGCGGCGTAGATCATGACTGCGAGGACCATTCCTTTATTTCGGCCGCGACCTGGTCGATCGCGTCGAACACGCGCTTGCGCCTGTCCTCGTTCAGGATGGACGACCAGGAGGCGTTGACGAATCCCTTCAACCGTTTCGGGCTGATGTGCTTGCGGCAGTACCTTACGAGTCCGGAGAAGTTGTCGTCGTTGTTCGCTCCCTTCGGGAAATACGGCGGCACCCAGTTCGTGCCGGTCGGCACCTGGTAGAAGCCGGCCCTGTCAAGCTTGTCGAACGCGGCGAGCCGCTTTGCCTCGTAGGGGCGCTCCGGCGGCTCCCCCTCCCACCGGCGGCCGTAGTACCAGTTGGACTGCAGCACGGAGCGCGGCATGCGCTTCAGGAATTCGTCCTCATGGTCCCAGAAGTAGTCGCTCCATATCCACGCCCCGGCGCCGCGGCGTTCGATTTCCTTCACGAAGAAGAGGAAGTCGTGCCACCACAGCTCGCCCTGTCGCGCACACGCGTGCTTGTAGCTCCGCTGCTGGTCTACCGTCTCTTCGTCGTAGCCGAGATGGAAGAGACGCGGCTTGCCGAAGATCGCGAACACGTCGGATATGATTTCCGAACAGGCACGGTAATATTCCCTCGTCGAAACCATGCGCGAATATTCGCCGAGCCATGTGTCGTGGCAGGTCGAGAAGTTAAGCTTCGGTATGACCTCGATGCCCATCTGCCTGACTCGGTCGAGCTCGCCCTTTAGCTTGTCCGGCGGCCAGCTTCCCTTGATCGCCAGTTCGGGATGGGACGGATACTTGACGCCCTCGCTGAGATCGAGAATCAGGGTGTTGATTCCTCCGGCCTTGATGCGCTCCGTCGCCTCTCGCCACATCGACTCGTCGAAGTCCATTTGCGTGAAGAAGGGGTTGTCGCCCGAGAAGTTTCGACCCAGGTGGAAGAGTACGCCCCACATCATTTTTTTCATATCGGGAACATCCTTATCATGCCAGCCATGTCGGCTGCGAAGAGCCGCCCGTCAGAAATCGCCACGCCCGCGAGATAGGGTGCGCCGGTGGCGATGCGGCGCTTTTCCGCGCCGGTCGCCAGGTCCCAGAAATGGATTATGCCGTCTGCGCAGGCGGCGCAAACCGTCGAATTGTCCGTCAGGACGGGCGAAGTGTTCACCATCCGTCCTTTATTCCTGTAGGCTCCGACCCCAAGAAGCGACATGTCGGCAGTTCCGCGCCAGACGATTTCCAGTGTGTTCCTGTCGATGGACAGCAGCCCGCCGTTGAGAGACCCCACCAGATAGTGGCCGCCCGCCGCCAGGATCGGGCCGGACGGCAGTGCCGTTACCTCCTTGAGTTCCTTGTTCCGCAGGACCTGTCCCGTCGCCAAATCGACTTCGCCGATGTTCCAATAGCACGCGACTACCGCCTTCCCGTCGGTAATCAGCGGGTCGGCGCCGGGGAACCGCCAAGGCTTCCCGTCGGCCTGCCAAAGCCGGGCTCCGGTTTCAAGGTCGTGGCATTCGAGCCCGTCCCAGTTCGCCGCCCATACCATCTTGCCCTCGCCTATTCCCGGCGCCCCGGCAACCGGCTCGCGTTCCCATGAGGAGTTGCGCCACTTTACCGCGCCCGTCGCGGCATCGACAGCAGTCAGGCGCGAACCGTAGCCCACGTACGCCGTGCGGCCATCTTCCGATGCTGTCACCGCCGATGCCAACACCTGGAAATGGTACGGCAGCTGCATCTTCCAGACGCTCTTTCCGCTGTTCGCGGCAAACGCATAGACGCTGCCGCCTGCGTCTTGCACGATGACGTTGCCGCCCGCAACGACCATCCTGTTCTTGATTGAGTTGGCGACCTTGCGTTTCCATGCGACCGCACCATTCCGCGCGTCGAACGCCACCACCATTCCCGTGCCGCGGTTCTCGTCGTCCGTCGTGCCGACGAACACCCTGCCGCTGGAGACGACAGGCGTGCAGAAGAGAACTGGCGCCGGCAGCTTCCGCTCCCATGCCGCGCCGGAGCGCGACGTCTGCCATGTCCGCTGCCGGTTGCGCCCGTAGTGGTTCTCGGAAACAAACGCGCCGTCTGGCTTCACGTCGAAGACTCGCACGATTTCCGGCGAATGGTCTATGCCGCCGAAGTTGGGGTTGGATGACGCCATGAACGCAACGCCGCCGTTGCCGCTCGTGTAGGTGTTGTGCACGTGCCCGTAGACGAATCCCCTGAAGTTGCAGGCGCTACGCAGGTCGAGCGGACGCTCCTTGCCGATTACAAGCCCGGCCTCGCTCTCGTTTTTCGCGTGAAAGAGCATGTGACTGAACGCCATCACCGGCTGGTTCGGCTTTATGGGCGCAAGGTCGGCGCGGATCCAGTCCGCTAGCTCGTCCTCGTCGTAGCTCGGTTTGACGTCCCAGCCTTCGGTCATGGGCACGACGAGAAAATGGATGCCGCCAGCGTTGAACGAGTACCGGCAAGGCCCGAAAAGCCCCTCGAACGCCTGTTCGCCATAGTCGCCCGCGACGCAATCGTGGTTGCCTAGGCAGTAGAGAACCGGCAAGCCCATGTTCTCCGTGTTCATCAGCTGCGCATGCGCCTGCATCCCGGCAAGATAGCAGATGTCGCCGGTATGGACGATGAACGCGCACCGCTCCGCGTGCGCGATCTGGCGGACGTCGTCGATCCACTGCCGGTTGTACGCATTGTCCTCGCTGATCTCGGAATCGGCAATCTGCACGAAGCGGCAGCCGCATTTCTCCTTCCCCTCAGATGCCTTTTCGAGCGAGAAGCCGTATGAGGCCGCCGGAGCGATCCGCCGGTACCAGTCCTTCATCTGATAGCCGCACGGCGGTGAAACGGCCACGAACCGCGCCCCTTCGCGCCGGGGCAGGGCGAAGGTTCCGTCAGTGCCAGTGCGGACGCACTGAAGCCCGTCGGAAACTACGACCCTTGCCAGCCCCTTGCCGTCGGCTGTGACTTGCCCGCGAATCTCGCCTGCCACACTGGCGGTGCGGGCAGTTCCCAGTCCGCTGCAAAGCACACCGGCTGCAGAAAGTTCTAGAAATTCCCGTCTCCTCATCTTGATCGTTACCTGATGGTCAGCGCAGTTCCGTCATAAGGGCGGCAGCCATGTTCCTGATGCTCATCGATTTTGTTCCTTGTTTTTTGTTTGCGGAAGGTCGAACATCCAAAGAAAACGTCAACATGGTACCAAAATGAACTGGTAAAGTCAAATCGCCTGCACGGCCTCCGCAAACTCCGCAAGGTCGCGGCAGACTCCTGCCGCAAAAGGGTCGAGCGAAGTAGGCTGTGCGTTTACGATGAACACCTTCGCGCCGCCTTGGAGCGCGAGGCGCGGCAGCCCCGCCGCCGGGAAGACCGTCAGCGACGTGCCCAGCACCAGGAAAACGTCGCTTCGCATGGCCAGTGACTGCGCCGCCGCGAATGCCGCCTCTGGGAGCGCCTCGCCGAAGAACGTTATATCAGGCTTGTATGCGCCGCCGCATGTGCAGCGCGGCACGTCGCCTGGCGCGGCTCGCAACATGGCGAGCACTTCGTCGAACGTCTTCTCCGCTCCGCACTTCCGGCAGTGGTGCAGTATCGGCGAACCATGCACCTCGTATACGTTCGAGGAACCGGCCTTCTGGTGCAGCATGTCAATGTTCTGCGTGGCGATGCCCTTGAGCAGGCCCAGGTCCTCCAGGTGCTTCAGCGCCCGGTGCACCGGACCCGGCTCGAACCGGTCGAGGCCGTAGACAAGTTCCGCGCAGCCGCGGTAGTAAATCGACGGGTCGCGGTCGAACCAGTCGATGTCGAATATCCGCTCGGCGTCCTTCTGCTTGTACAGCCCCTGCGGCCCTCGGAAGTCCGGAATCCCGCACAGCGTGGAAACTCCTGCGCCGGTGAGGCAGCCGACGTGCCGCGCGTTCCTGATGGCCTCGATCATCTTCTTCATATTCCCCTCGCCTCCTTGATAGTGGCCCATGCCGCGTTGATGCGGCTCATGCGTTCGGTAGCCTTGCCGACCATTTCCTCCGGCAGCCCCTGCGCCCGCAGCGCGTCCGGGTGGTTCTTCTTCGCCAGGTCGCGGTAGCGCCGGCGCAGCGCTTCCGCGTCGTCCGTCGCCTTCGCCCCGAGCACCGAATAGGCGTCCGCCAGCGGATCGCGCGCCGTCGCTCCGCGTCCGCCGCCTCCTAGCCGTTGGGACGCGAAGTATGCGTACCAGTCCGGCCGGATGTCGAGCGCCGAGGGAATGTGCTGCAGTATGCGAAGCTCCTCCGGGCCGAACGTGCCGTCTGCGCCTGCGATGTCCCACAGGATCTCGTAGAACAGCTCGCGTACTTCCAGCGAGTCGACTGCGGCGGCGAACTCCCTTGCGTATTCGCCTATGGTGTGCGAGTCGTCTTTCGCCCGCCGGAAGACCCCTATGGCGTAGTCGCGCGCGGCGGCGGTGAAGCCGAGCCGGCGGAAGGCGCGTTCAACGCCGTCGATCTCCGCCTGGGTGACTCGCCCGTCGGCCTTCGCCATCTTCGCCAGCATGGCTGCGGCGGACGCGCAGAAGATGAGGCTACGCTGGCTCTGCGAGTATGTCTGCCCGAAGCGCGGACGCCGCCTCGAGCCGGCGGCGGCGCGCTTTTCTATGTTGTGTCCCAGGGCCGCGCCTATGATGGCGCCGAGCGGTCCGCCGAAGAGGCTGCCGAGATACCCGCCTATCGCAATTCCCTTCCAGCCCATGCCCGGCACCGTTCCGTCTTATGCGAAGACGCCTGAGCCCAGGTTCTGGAGCGCGCTGATGCGGTCGTCGAGCGATGGGTGCGTCGCCCATACGGACGTCTTGCGCTTCCCTGCTATGCCCATCGCCCGCAGGGAGTCCGGCAGCACCCCGGGCTGCAGGTTCCCGAGCCTGCGCAGGGCGGCGATCATCGGCGACGGCGAGCCGAGCAGCCGCGCCGACCCCGCGTCCGCCGCGTATTCGCGCTTGCGCGAGAACCACATCACGACCAGCGAGGCGAGCGCGCCCAGTGCGATCTGCAGCACCATCACCGCCAGGAAATACACGCCGCCGTTCGAGCGGCGTCCGCCCCTGCCTTCGCCGGAGCCGGCGAGCACCGACGCCAAGACGCGCGAGACGACGATGACGAATGCGTTGAGCACTCCCTGCACCAGCGTAAGCGTCACCATGTCGCCGTTCGCCACGTGGCTCATCTCGTGCCCGAGCACCGCGCGCAGCTCTTCCTTAGTCATCTGGCCCATGATGTCCGACGACACCGCTACGAGCGCGTGGTTCTTGAACGCGCCCGTGGCGAAGGCGTTCGCCGCGCCAGGATATATCGCCACTTCGGGCATCTTCACTCCGGCGCGCCTGGACAGGTCCTCGACCGTGGTCACGAGCCAGCGTTCGGCCTCGCCCTCGCTGCCGTCGATGGTCTTCGCCCGGCACGCGAGTTTCGCCATCGTCTTGGACATCAGCAGCGATATGATCGAGCCGCCCATGCCGTAGACCGCCGCCACGACCAGCAGGTTGGCCCATTCCTGGTCCATCGGCACGCCCATGACTGCGCACAGCACGTTGGCAACGATGGTCAGCATCGCCATTACCGCGATGTTCGTGATCAGGAAAAGCAGAATCCGTTTCATGTTTGCCTCCTCAAATCGTGTAGTGGCGGAGTTCCCGTCCGTCGAAATAGCCGAACGAACGGCTGCTGCCTCCCTTCGGCAGCGCGACGGAGCCGGGGTTGAAGACGGTAAGCCCGCAGTCGAGCCGCTTGAGCTCCGGCACGTGCGTGTGGCCGTGGGCCAGCACCGTGCCGATGCCGGCTGGCGGCAGGCGCTGCTCGTTCCAGAGGTGGCCGTGCGTAAGGAAGAACGTCTCGGTTCCCGCGTCCAGCACCGCGTAGTCGCCCATCATGGGGAATTCGAACATCATCTGGTCCACCTCGGCGTCGCAGTTGCCGCGCACGGCCACGATCCGCTCCTTGCGCAGGTTGAGCATATGAGCCACCCGCACCGGGTCGTAGAAGTCTGGCACTCCGTTGCGCGGCCCGTGGTAAAGCAGGTCGCCGAGAAGGACGATCTTGTCGTAGCCGAGCGTCGCCGCCGACGCGAACGCCGCCTCCAGCGCGGAAGGCACGCCGTGTATGTCGCTCAGGAAGAGTATCCTCATGGCACGTATTATACCAAATCACAGGCAGAGAAGCGCGGTGCCCGCGAGCAGGAGCCCGAGCGCAAGCGCCTTGCGCCCCAGGTTCGTCTCCCGGAAGGCCGCCGCACCCAGCACGAACGTCAGTCCGACCGACAGCCTCCGCATCAGCGACGCCACCGAGATCGGCACTCCCGGCACCGCGAGGCCGGTGAAGTACAGCCAGTCAGCCGCCGCAAGCAGCACTCCGACGAGCGGAATCGTCCAGCGCCAGTCGAACTCCGCGCCCGATGCGCCGTCGCAATGCAGCCGTCGCCACGCGGCCGTGACGGCGAGGCAGCCTGCGTAAACGGCCACAAGCCCCAGCTGGAAGAACAGCTGAACGCTCTCGACCGGCGCTTCCGCCACCTGGAAGACGTACTTGTCCCAGAGCGACGACATCGCCGAGCAGCACGCGCCGGCGATTGCGCACCACACGGCGCGGTTGCGCAGGAAGTCTATCCCCTCGTAACGGCCGGCCCACGAGAACAGCCACAGCCCCGCGAACACCGCGAGCATTCCGGCCGCCTGCGTCGCGGTCGGCACCTCGCCGTAAAGCGCCAGAGCCAGCACGAAGACGAGGGCGGGCGCCGACGCGCGGATCGGCGTAGCGATCGTTATCGGCAGCGTGCGCAGCGCGCAGAAGGTGAATATCCACGACGTGGCTACGATCCCCGACTTGGCGACGGCGAGCGCCACGACCCGCCCGTCCGCCGCCGCCAGTGCCTCCGCCAGGCGCCCGGCCGCAGCCAGCGCCGACACGAACGCCGCGCAGCCGAAGCACGTCGAGCAGAGCAGCACGGGCAGCACCGCGTTGCCGCGCACGCTCGCCTTCTTGGCGAGGTCGTAGAGCGCAAGGAAAACCGCGCTCGAAAGTATCCACATGGTCCAGCCCATGTACGCTATTATACCACGCCGTCGTGCGCGCCGCCGCCGATTTGTGGTATAATTTACGGAAATGGCCTAAGGCCGTCGTCAGACGGCTCGCGGCCAAGGTAAAGAAACAAGGACACAGCGAAGGAGAAAAACAGTCATGCCAGAGACAGCCACGAACGCAACCGCCGCCGCAACCTGCGCGACCACTGCAACCGAAACGCTGAGCGCAGAGTTCAGCCGTCAGATCTCGGAGGGTCAGGACCTCTGGAACCAGATCGTCACGTGGCTGGCCGAGAAAGGGTTGACGTTCGCAATCAGGATCCTGTTCGCCGCCGTCATTCTCGTCATCGGCGCGATCGTCATACGCCTCATCGTCGCCGCCGTCGGGCGGGCGATGAAGAAGAGCGGCCGCGGCGGCACGCTGCTGGACACGTTCGTGTGCAACGTCACCTCAAAGGTCTGCTGGGTGATACTGCTCGTGACGGTGCTTGGCAAGCTCGGCGTCAACGTTGGGCCGATCGTCGCCGGTCTCGGCGTCACCGGCTTCATACTTGGCTTCGCGTTCCAGGAGTCGCTCGGCAACCTGGCCTCCGGGCTGATGATTGCGATCAACCAGCCGTTCAAGATCGGCGACTACGTGGTCGTCGCCGGCCTTGAGGGCACGGTGAAGCAGGTTGACATGATGGCCACTGTCCTTTCGACCGGTGACAACAAGAAGGTCGTGATACCGAACAAGAGCGCCTGGGGCGCTCCGATCACGAACTTCTCGGCGCTCGGCCGTCGCCGTGTCGACATCCAGATCGGCATCGACTATTCGAGCGACGTGGGCAAGGCGATCAAGATCGCATTGGAGGCCCTTGCGTCCGTCCCTGGCGTGCTGAAGGACCCTGCGCCAGCCGTCTCGGTCGCTTCCCTCGACGACAGCCAGGTCACGCTCAACATTCGTCCGTGGTCGAACGGCGGCGACTACTGGGCCGTCTACAACGCCACCTGCCAGGCGATCAAGGTCGCCTTCGAGAACAACGGCGTCAAGATTCCGTTCCCGCAGCTTACAGTCCACATGGACAAGTAAGCCGGCGGCGGCGAAGTCCCCCGCCACTCGTTCCTGCGCCTGCGGGCCGGTCAGGCGCCGCAGGCGCGCAGGAACTTCGCATAGCCGGGGTTGGATACGTCGAACCACGCTGGTGCGGACGCGTCGCGGCTGCGGGCGACGATTCCGTGACGCGGCAGTCCGCGCGCCGTCTTGCCGGACGCAAGGCCAGCGACCGCGTCCATGTCCGCGTAGTCGGTGAAGAGGGCGCAGTCGGTCAGCACGTCGCGGACCATCGGCACTCCGCATTCCATGCAGAATCTGCGCCGTTCGTCGGTACTCAGCATGCAGTCGTCGTCCAGGTCGAAGATGTCGAACACGCGGAAGATGTCGCGGCGGTAACCGTCCTCCCATCCGTGGCGGAAGCCCGGCCCGACGACCACGCCTTCCAGCACCAGGTTCCGTCCGCTCTCCAGAACCCGTTCCGCTATGCCGAGCGAGAGCATCATTCTCCAGAAGTAGCTCCTGTCCGAGAAGCGTATCTCCTGTCCGCCGACGCAGAGGTGGATCGGACGCTTTGGGTCCTGCAGCCGCGCACAGTAGAGCGACAGGTTGAGCCCGTCCTCCTTCTCCGTCACGTCGAACCTTGTTCCGCGGAACTGCTCGAAATACTCGGGGTGCTCCTCCAGGTGGGCTAGTTCCGTCACCTTCACGTAGTTGGGCGTCCGTTCGCCGAAGAAGCACATCCTGCCGTTGGCGCACGCCTCTTCGCGCAGCGCCCGGCCGCGGCTCTCGGACAGTCGCTTCTTGCACCGTTCCGCCGCCATGCTCCGCCTCGCCTCGGCTTCCGCCTTGTGCAAGGCCTTGGCTGCCTGACGGCCCGCCAGTTCCTTCTGCAGCTCCGCGTCGGTCGTGACGCCTATGAGGTCCGCCACGTCCGTCCCCGTCGGCACGTTCTTGAACTCGGTGAACGGCGCCAGGCTCAGTATCGCGCCGGGGTTCGCACGGTACGGGCGCAGGGGCGCCTTGAATGCGATGTACGCCTTGCGGATGCCGCCGGGAAAGAAAATCTTCTTGCGCCGGTATGGGGTCCGCGCGGCGTCCTTGATGCGCGGATCGTCTCGGACCAGTGTCTCCCGCCTGACGAACAGCACCTTTTCACCGGGGGTGAACAGCCCGCGCTTGAGGCACACCCGCCAGGACGGGCCGCGTTCGCCTTTGAGTACTGCCAGCGCATGGCGGGCGCTGCGCATCGGCACGTCGATGATTTCGCTTACCGTCATTGGCGCGACGCGCGGCAGCGGAGGCAGGTCCTTCGGATCCGACTCCAGCAGGCTGCGCACGAACGCCTCGTCGGCGCTTTCTGCCGTCGCGCCTCCCGCGCTCTCTGTCATCTCGTCTTCTTGCACGGATCGTATTTTACCAAATTTCGGCCCTTGGCGGACGGTCCCCGCATTTCACCGGCGATTTTTGATATAATTAACGCAATTGCAAAGGGGCAAACGCAACATGTCGAACAGAACATATGAAGACGATGAGTTAAGGTCCGTGCTAGCCGGGTTCGGGATCAAGGACCCGACCGACATAAGCCGCTACGGCTCCGGGCACATCAACGACACGTTCAAGGTCGAGACCGGGGCCGGCACGCGCTACATTCTGCAGCGCGTTACCGATGCCTTCGACAAGGACATTCTGAAGTCCAACATCTTGCGCGTCACCGGGCACTTGAAGGCGAAGGGCGTGAAGACGCTTGAGGTGCTTGGCTACGAGAACCCTTGGCGCGTGTATGCCTTCCTTGAGGGCTATTCTTCCGTCGACGTCATATCCGAGCCGGCCCAGGCGGAGCTGGCTGCAGGCGCGTTCGCGGCGTTCCAGAACGCCCTGGCCGACTTGCCGGAGCCGAAGCTGCTGCCGGTCATTCCGCGTTTCCACGACACGGTCGACCGCATACGCCTCCTCGACGAGGCGGCGGCGGCGGACGTGAAGGGCCGCAAGGCGTCCGTAGCGGCGGAGCTGGCGTTTGTGGACGCGCGCCGCGAGGAGGCCGCCAGAATCGTGACGATGATGGCGAAGGGCGAGATTCCAGAGCGCATCACCCACAACGACACCAAGATCAACAACGTGATGATGGCGCCGGACGGCTCTAACGTCGTCATCGACCTCGATACGACCATGCCCGGCTCGGCGCTCTATGACTTCGGCGACATGGTGCGCACGTCGTCCGCCGCCGCGGCCGAGGACGAGAAGGACCTCTCGAAGGTCTATTCAAAGAAGGAGTATTTCGAGGCGCTTGTAAGGGGCTACCTCGCGCAGGCGAAGTTCCTCACCGAGGCGGAGAAGGAGAACCTGGCGTTCTCGGGGCGGCTCATCACGCTCACGATCGGCATAAGGTTCCTTACCGACTATCTCGCCGGCGACACTTATTTCCACACCGCCTACGACGGCCACAACCTCGTGCGCTGCCGCACTCAGTTCAAGATGGTGGAGTCGATGGAGGCGCAGTCGGCGGAGTACGAGGCCATCGTGCGCCGCTACGCATAGGAGCCGCAATGACGGAACTGATTGCAAGTTTCCAGGTTGACCACACTCGCATAGCGCCCGGCGTCTACGTCTCGCGCGTCGATGCCGTCGGCGGCGACTTCGTCACGACGTTCGACGTGCGCATGAAGCGTCCGAACGTCGAGCCTGCGGTGCACCCGAACGCGCTCCACACCATCGAGCACATCGTGGCGACGTACATGAGGAACGACCCCGAGTGGAAGGACAGGATCGTGTACTGGGGGCCGATGGGGTGCCTTACCGGCAACTACCTGATCGTGAAGGGGCGGCCGACGCCGCAGGAGATGCTGCCGCTCGTGCTGGCGGCGTTCCGGCACTGCCGCGACTACGAGGGCGACGTGCCCGGCGCGACCGAGGTGAACTGCGGCAACTTCAGGCTTCACGATCTCGCTATGGCGAAGTGGGAGGCGGCTCGATTCGTTGAGGCGCTGGAGCGCGAGCCATGCTTCGACTACCCGGCGTCAGAGAGGCTGACTACGGACAACGGGCGGGTGTTCCACGATTCGTGACAGCTGGGTTGCGTTTTTTCAGGAAAGGGGGCTGAGATGGATTTCATGACTGTCGAATGCGGCAAGGCGGCGGCTCTGCTCGTTGCCGCGTCATGCGCTTTCGGTGCGGCGGCGGAGACCGTGTTCGTGCAGGACCGCGAGGTGTTCGTGCACGACGTGAACTACGACAAGGGCAAGATTCCGCCCTACGCCCTGGAAGACCCTCTCGTCTTTGCCGACGGGCGGAAGGTCGCGACCCCGGCGGACTGGGGCGAGCGTCGCCGCGAGATACTAGGCATCTTCGCAAGGGAGATGTACGGCGAGGAGCCGCCGAAGCCGGAGGCTGTCGTCACCGAGCTTGCGGACGAAAAGGCCGCCATCGACGGCCATGCGGTGCGTCGCCAGTACAAGATGTGGTTCAGGGCCGACAAGTCGGGCCCGTGCGTCACATGGATAATGTGGATCCCCAAGTCCGCGAAGAAGCCCGTGCCCGTCATATCCTTCCTCAACTACCGGGGCAACCACGAGCTTGTCCCCGACGAGGACATACCGGTTCAGCAAGGCTGGACGCGCGCCGGCGAGCGGTACGGCGTCACCAACCATGCCTCCAGCGCGAAGACGCGCGGCGCGTTGCAGGACCCGAACGGGGCCGGAATCTTCCCTGTCGGCATGATCCTGGCGCGTGGCTACGCCGTGATGAGCGCATGCTATTGCGAGGTCTCCCCCGACCCCGAGGCTGACGAGAAGGATCCGCAGTTCCAGCAGAACCCGTTCGCCTACACCGGCGTGTTCGGGCTGTGGGGCGAGCGCGACCCGTTGCGCACCGACAACGTCACTTCGCTCGGCGCATGGGCCTGGGCGCTCTCTCGCGGGCTCGACCTCGCCGAGCGCGTTCCCGAGCTGGACGCCGGAAGGGCGGTGGTTACGGGCTGCTCGCGTCTCGGCAAGGCGGCGCTCATCGCGGCGGCGAGAGACGACAGGTTCGCGGTCTGCGTGCCGAACCAGACGGGCGGCGGAGGCGTGCCCCTCGCGAAGCGCGACTATGGCGAGAACGTCTCGACCGAGAACCGCGCATTCACGCACTGGTACTGCCGCGCATATGCGAAATATGCCGAGGCGCCGTGGAAGACCATGCCGTTCGACCAGCATCTTTTCGTCGCCTGCATAGCTCCGCGCGCCCTGCTTGTGGAGGGCTACGACTCGCGCTGGTTCGACACGGAGGGCGAGTACCTCGCCGTAAAGGCTGCAAGTCCCGTGTGGACGTTCCTCGGCAAGGAGGGGATGCCCGACGTCGCCTGGCCCGACGACTTCGACACTTCCGCCATCGGCCGTCACCTCGGCTACGTGCGCCGCAACCGCAACCACGGCATATCGGCCTACGACTGGACGTGGCTGATGGACTTCGCCGACGGGGTGTTCGGCAAGTGCGCGCGATGAGGAATTCAGCGACGAAGAAGGGAGTCTTGGCTTGGGTCTGTTCGTCGAGACGCCGGAGGGCGTGATCTTGAACGTGCGGGCGCAGCCGCGCTCGTCGCGCGCCGGCATCGACGGCGCGATAGGCGACGCCGTGCGCGTGCGCATACGCTGTGCGCCCGTCGACGGCAAGGCCAACAAGGAGCTGGTCGAGACGCTGGCAGACGCCTTTGGCGTGCCGAAAAGCTCCGTCGCTTTCAAAAGCGGCGAAACGTCGAAGACGAAGCGCATTCTTTTGCGCGGCGTCGGAGCGGCCGACGCAGAAAGGGTCCTGAAGTGAAGCTGGTGGTCACGGCCGGCCCGACGCGGGAGCATCTCGACCCGGTGCGCTTCCTCAGCAACCCCAGTACCGGCAAGATGGGCTTTGCCGTTGCGGCGGAGGCGGCGCGGCTCGGGCTCGAAGTCGTGCTTGTCGCAGGCCCCGTAGCGCTCAGGACGCCCAAGGGCGTGGAGCGGGTCGATGTCGTCAGCGCGAGGGATATGATGCGTGAGACGGCGCGAGCCGCCAAGGGAGCCGATGCGCTGGTCGCTACGGCGGCTGTCGCCGACTGGCGTCCGGCGCATTGTTCGCGGACCAAGCTGAAGAAGCGCGAAATGGGCGGCATCCTCCGCCTGGTGCGCAATCCCGACGTGCTGAAGTCGGTGCGCGTTCCCCTGAAGGTCGGCTTTGCCGCCGAGACCGGGGGCGACGTCGCCGCCGAGGCGCGTCGCAAGTGCCGTGAAAAGAGCCTGGCGTTCGTCGTCGCCAACGACGTGACGGAGAAGGGCGCGGGCTTCGGCACGGACACCAACCGCGTCGCCTTTGTCTTCCCGGACGGGGAAGTGCGCCGCCTGCCGCTGATGTCCAAGCGCAGGGTCGCCCGCCTCGTCGTCAATGAAATCATCGCTCAAATGAAAGCATGACCATGTCTGCACCGACTCTCAAGCTGGAGAACTGCTGGATGCTTCTCGCCGGGCGGCGGGTAGCCAAGGGCGACCTGCTGATCGCGGACGGCAAGATCGCCGCCGTCGCCGAACGCGACTGCGAACCCGACAGGCTCGTCATGCCCGGGCTCGTGAACTGCCACGGCCACACTGCGATGACGCTCGTGCGCGGCCTTGGCGGCGGGCTCCCCCTGCAGCGCTGGCTGGAGGAGGCAATCTTCCCGGTCGAGGCGAAGATGACGCCGGCGGACGTGCGCGCCGGCGCGGCATGGGGAATCATGGAGATGCTAGCCGGCGGCACTACTTGCGTGGCCGACATGTATGACTTTCCGGAGGAGACCGAAGCCGCCCTTGCGGACGCGGGGATGCGCGGCTTCACTTGCCGCGTCGGGCTGAACTTCGTTCCGGGCAGGCTTGACGAATGCGTGAGGTACGCCGAGAGCCACCCGAAGAGCCATCTCTGCATCCATTCCGAATATCTTACCGACGAGAAGTTCTGCCGTGCGCTTGCCGACGCCAACCGCGAGCTGAAGAGGCCGCTGCACGTGCACGTGAGCGAAACCCGGAAAGAGCACGAGGAGTGCATTCAGCGGCACGGCAGGACGCCTGTCGCGCAGATTGCCGCGACGGGGCTTTTCGACCACGGCGGCTATGCGGCGCATTGCGTGTGGTGCACCGACGACGATTTCCGCATCATGGCGGACATGGGCGTGTCGCTCGTCCACAATCCTACCAGCAACATGAAGCTGGGGAGCGGTTTCGCCCGCGTTCCGCGGGCTGCGGAGCTCGGCGTGAACGTCGCGCTCGGCACCGACGGCTGCGCCTCGAACGACAACCTCGACATGTTCGAGGAAATGCACCTGGCCTCCCTGATTCACAAGGGCCTTGCCCAGGATCCGACCGTGCTGTCGGCGTGGGACGTGATCGAGATGGCGACGAAGAACGGAGCGAAGGCGCTGGGAACGGACGATGCGGGCGAAATCGCCGTAGGCAAGGCGGCTGACCTCTGCGTCGCCGGTCTCGGAAGCGTACACTTGGCGCCGGCCATCGACATGCCGAACCTGGTCGTCAACTCGATGGGCGCGGAAGACGTCGAGATGACGCTCGTGGGCGGAAGGGTCGTCTACGAGAAGAACGAGGCCGGCGGCGCCTTTGCCGGCGGCCAGTCGGTCGCCTCCGCCCGCTCCGCCCTCCTTGCAGCCGTTCGCCGCCTCGGGCTGGCGTGAGGAGTTTCCCCGATTCTTGAGGCATAAGGATTGGCGTGCCCTAGCAAACAAAGGGCGAGCTGGCGACTCCCATTTCGCGTTATGAGCAAGATTCCGCATTCTGTAGAGGACCGCCAGCCTTGTCAGCATCTCTGGGCTTGGATGGAATGAAGCGAGCAACAATAAGCGCGGTTGAAGCGGTTGATCTGCCTGACGCCCGGCTGCTTCTTGAAAGTGCAGAACGAGGCGAGCGGCACGAACGCACCGTCCTTGTTCATGACGGCTAACGGGAAGGCCAAGGCGGCGGTTACGCCCAGCGGCGCGCCGCCCGCGTTCTTCCTGCGCGTGAGGATTAAATAGCGCAAGCGGCAGGGCTGACAAGCCGGAACTGAGCGACAAGATCGCAATTGTTGCATGATGTGCCCAAAATAGCCATCGCAAATGGCGGATTCCGCCAGAATGTGCCATTTGCGTTGGCAATTTCGGTTGACTTCCAATACCTTATTATGGTAGAATATGCGCCATGAAAGCCATAAAAAGATGCATACCGCCATACGAAGAAAACTTCTTTCTTCTTGGTCCTCGCGGAACTGGCAAGACCACGTGGCTCAAGGCGCAGTACAGCGACGCCGTTGTAATCGACTTGCTTAAGCCAGATGTTTTCAGGGCTTTCCAGACAAGGCCCGAGAGCCTTGCCGATGTCGTGAAAGGCAATGCGCAGGCGCACTGCTTTGTGCTTGACGAAATTCAGAAAGTGCCTGAATTGCTCAGTGTTGTGCATTCGCTTATAGAAGAGCATCTGGGACTGCAGTTCATATTGACAGGATCCAGCGCCCGCAAGATAAGGCGTACGGGCGCGGATCTGCTGGCCGGGCGGGCTGTACGAAAGACAATGCACCCCTTTATTGCGAGCGAATTGGGGGAGGACTTTTCTCTGGATTATGCTTTGCGGTATGGCACGCTTCCGGTGGTTTGCGGTACGCGCAGAAAAGATGCCGCACTCTCGGCCTACATAGATTTGTATCTTCGCGAGGAAATTCAGCAAGAGGGTCTTGTCAGAACGCTTGCTCCTTTTACGCGATTTCTTGAATCGGTCTCGTTTTCGCATGGTTCTCAACTTGTTTCAAGCGCGATAGCCAGAGATTGCGGTGTCGGGAGGACGACGGTCGACGGCTACCTGAAGATATTGTTCGATCTGATGATAGCCTCGACGCTGCCGGTTTTTTCAAAAAGGGCGAAGCGGGCCATGGCGGTCACGGCTAAATTCTATTTCTTTGATACCGGCGTATTCCGCACATTGCGCCCAAAGGGGCCGCTTGACCGTCCAGATGAAATCGACGGTGCCGCGCTTGAGGGGTTGGTGTTTCAGCATCTGACGGCGTACCTCGATTATTCATCGCGGCGAGAGAGCCTTTATTGCTGGCGAACCGCCGAAGGCAAGGAAGTGGATTTTGTCATATACGACGACAATGATTTTGTTGCGCTTGAAGTCAAGAACGCCGCACGACTCGATTCACGGGATTTTGCCGGTCTCAAGGCGTTTCAATCAGACTATCCGGAAGCGAGAGCCGTGCTGCTCTACAGAGGCGAGACGCAATATATGCATGGGAATGTGCTTGTCGTCCCTGTCGCCAAATATCTTTCCAATCTCGTGCCAGGCAGTCGGTCGCCGGACGTAGCCTGGCGCAGATGAACCGTATCGCGGCCGCAATCTTCGCGTTTGCGGCGGTTGTGTCGCCATTCGCCACCAGCGCATCGGCATCGTTCTTTCTGCGCGTGATGTCATCGGCATTGTCGAGTGTCAATGTGATGTTGTTTCGCTTTTGCACGTCACAGCGGCGCCGTCGGAGACCTTGTGCGTTCCGCCGACGATCACGGTCTCGCCAGCCTTGAGGCGTTCTTCGCTGCACCCGAAAAGCCGCGCATAGTCCGCCATCGACAGCGAGAAGCGGACGCGCAGCGGGTCGGTCTTGACGATTGTTGCGAGGACGCCGCTTTCTGGCGTAACGTAGTTGCCGGCTGTTTTCGCTGTGAGGCCGATCTTGCCGTCTGTCGGGGAGACGATGCGGGTATGGCGGAGGTCGTCCTCGGCGAGGACGAGCGCGGCCTTCGCAGCTTCGAGATTCGCCTCCAGTTCCAGTTTTACGGCACGGGCGGTGTCGAACTCCGCTTGAGCGGTCATTCCTTTCGCAAGAAGTTTCTCCTTCCGTGCAAAGGCAAGATTGGCAAGCTCAAGTTTCGCTTCAATCTCCGCTATCTCACAAAGCGGAAGCGGGTAAACCGCAAATGCGATGGCAGACAATACGAATCCGTATTGGAATTGGCGCAATCGTGGCAAGATAACGTGTGTCGATTTCATTGGATTATCTCTTGTGTGGCTTGAGATTGGCGAAGGTCGTCTCGAAGCTGTCGGCCATCTTCTCCATCGTCTCCAGCGCGCCAGCCGCAAGGAATGGTTCCATGACGCGGGACTCGGCAGCGAAGATCGGGCCGAAAACGTTGTCGGCGATTTCCCGTCCTTTCGGCGTTAGGAGGATGTCTTTCTCCTTGTTGCCGCGCGGGACAAGTTTTACGAGCCCGTCTTTTACGCAATCGCGGACGATAGTGTTGAGCGTCGTGCGTGGGATTCGCCAGTCGTCGCAGATCTGCTTCTGTGAATACACCTTCCCGTCGGCAATGGCGTAGAACAGGAAGAACAGGTTCCCCTTAACGCCAAACGTCCGCACCGAATCGACGTACAGCGCGTCAATCCTGTTGAAGGCGATCATGAACCGCCTGACTTTCTCGTGGTTGTCATTCATAGTTCGGATAATACTAATTCGAATTGTATCATGTTGCCCTTGCGTGAGTCAACACCGTTGCCTCCTACACTCTTATAATAAGTCGATCATGAATTTTCGGGCTGTGAGGCGGAGAAATTTTTGGTATAATTTCCAACATAATGTTTGCAACTGGAATAATCCATCACGTCAATGCGCTGGAGATAATCCGGCATCCGTGGTTCATGTCCGCGTTCATCGCCGGCGGCTGCGCACAGCTTATCAAGTTCATCAGCGACTCGTTGCGAGCGAAGCGTCCGTGCTGGGGGTCGCTGATCACGACCGGCGGCATGCCGAGCGGCCATTCCGCTGTGGTCTCGTCGCTGGCGTTCGCCGTCGGGTTTACGGACGGGTTCGACGCGCCTTACGCCATGATCGCGGTCGGGCTCGGCCTGATCGTGCTGGTAGATGCCGTTACGCTCCGCTACGAGGCGGGCGAGCACGCGAAGCTGCTGAACCGCATAATCCGCCACCTGAACACAGTCAACGAAGAGGACCGCATCGAGGCGGAGCGCCTGCAGGAGCGGCTCGGCCATACCGTCCGCGAGATGCTTGCCGGCGTGGCTTTCGGCGGAGTCATAGCGTTTGTCGTATGCGGCATATGGGATTTCTGGAAGTAACCGGCAAGGAGTTGGCATGTTGCGTCGGATTCTTCATTACCTGATTCTTGCGACGGTGCTGGTCGGCGTGCCGACGGCGTGCGCCGTGATCGGCGGTTCCGACGAAATCCTTGCGGGCCTGAAGCAGTTTCCGCCGCGCACCGAGGACTGGGGGTTCCATCCCGAGAAGCTGTGGAACGTGCGGCATCCGTTCAACTGGGCTTGGTTCATATGCATGACGGGGTTGACGGCCGCCAGCCTTTTCCCGCTCGTCCGTCGCGGCCTGCGGGGGCTGCGTACCGCTCCGCGCCCCGCCGCGCGGCGCTGTCCCTTTCCCCTCTGGGGCTGGGCCGGGCTTGCGCTGCTGGCCGCCTCGTGGGTGGTGACGTGGAACAGGTTCGAGTGGATCCGTCCGCACCAGGTGCTGCTGTCGTACTTCCCGATCTGGATGGGCTACATCGTAACGGTGAACGCGCTGGTCAAGTGGCGGTCGGGGAGGTGCCCGATGACGGACCACCCGTTCGTCTACGCGCTGACCTTCCCGGCGTCGTCGCTGTTCTGGTGGTTCTTCGAGTACCTGAACCGGTTCGTGTGGAACTGGTATTACCTTGGCATCAGCGAGCTGTCGGCCTATACCTACACCGTATACGCGACGCTGTGCTTCGCCTCCGTGCTGCCTGCGGTCTACGCGACCGCGGAGTTCCTGGGCACGTTCCGGTTCTTCGACGACAGGAACTACGAAGGCATGGGCTGGCGCCCCGACGTGCGCAGCGTCCGCGCCAAGCTATTCCTTCTGGCCCTGTCGGCCCTGGGCCTGGCAGGCATCGTGTTCTGCCCCGACTACACGTACATGCTGCTCTGGATATCGCCGCTGATGGTATTCGTGCTGGTGCAGGTCGTGCTGGGCGAGCCATGCCTTCTGGACCGGCTTAAGACCGGCTCCTGGGGGCTTGTGTTCCGGTTCTCGACAGCGGCGCTCGTCTGCGGGTTTTGCTGGGAGACGTGGAACTATTACTCGCTCGCGAAGTGGGTTTATGCGGTTCCGTGGGTGCACCGCTGGCAGATATGGGAGATGCCGCTCATCGGCTTCGCGGGCTACCTGCCGTTCGGCGTGGAGTGCGCCGCCGTCACGTTCTGGCTGTATGACGCGTTCGGCCTCGGGTCGGACTGCGAGCAGCGCCACTAGGGTCTGGAGCCGAGGGTCGGATTCGAACCGACGTGTCCTTGCGGATCCTGATTACAAATCAGGCGCAGTCAACCACTGTGCCACCCCGGCGGGCAGATGGCGGATAGTATACCATATCTCGGACGATTTTGGTATAATACCTCGCATGAGACTGATAGACGAACTGAAGGCCCGCGGACTCGTCGAGGCGCTGACCGATCCTGGCGTCGAGGCTGCGCTGGAGCGTCCGATGACGGTTTACTGCGGTTTCGATCCGTCCGCCCGGTCGCTGCAGGCCGGCAATCTCGTGTCGATAATGGTGCTGAGGCGCTTCCAGCAGGCGGGGCACCGGGTCATCGCGCTTGTCGGCGGTGCGACCGGGCTGATAGGCGACCCGAGCGGCAAGTCGGCCGAGCGCAACATGCTCACGGTCGAACAGGTGGCGGAGAACAAGGCCGGCATACGCGAGAACCTTTCGCGCATACTAGACTTCGACGGGCCGAACGCGGCCGTGATGGTTGACAACTACGACTGGTACAAAGGCACGTCGGCCATCGAGTTCCTGCGTGACATCGCGGTGAACTTCCGCGTGCCGCAGATGCTCGCCAAGGAGTCGGTGAAGAAGCGCCTTGAGGCGAGCGAGGGAGCGCTCACGTTCACCGAGTTCAGCTACCAGATCCTGCAGGGCAACGACTTCCTGCACCTATACGACGCGTACGGCTGCCGCCTTGAGGTCGGCGGTGCCGACCAGTGGGGCAACATCACCGCCGGCACCGACCTCGTGCGGCGGCTCCGCGGCGAGACGGCCTACGGGCTGACGTTCCCGCTCCTGCTCGACTCCGCCGGGCGCAAGTTCGGCAAGAGCGAGGGCAACGCGCTTTTCATGGACGCGTCGATGACGCCGGTCTTCGACTGGTACCAGTACTTCATGCGCGCGGCGGACGCGGACGTGATCCGCTACCTGAAGGTCTTCTCCATGCGCTCGCTCGACGAGATCGCCGCGCTTGAGGCGGAGATGCGCGCGCACCCGGAGGCGCGCGTTCCGCAGAAGGCGCTTGCCGAGGAGCTGACGAGGCTCGTGCACGGCGAGGACGGGCTTCGCCAGGCCCAGGAGGCGACCGAGGCGCTGTACGCGAAGAAGACGTCCGCCGACGTCGCGAAGGCCAGCGACGTGCCGAGCGCGCAGGTGCGGCGCGAGGACTGCGTCGGCAAGACGGTGTTCGCGGTCGCCGCCGCCGCCGGGATGTTCTCGTCCAACGGCGAGGCGCGGCGCATGGCGCGGCAGGGCGGCCTTTCGCTCAACGACGCGCGGGTGGACGACTCGCGCGTATTCGCGGAGTCCGACATCACAGCCGAGGGCGTGGCCGTGCTGCGCAGCGGGAAGAAGAACTACTTCGTGCTCAGGTTTTGAAAACGATCGAGAGATACGTCTTCGGCTCGTTCCTCTCGAGCTTCCTGCTCGCGTTCCTGGTGCTTTCGTTCGTGCTGACGATCGCCTTGCTCGTGCAGATCGTCGACCTCGTCATGGACGGCGTGCCGATGCCGCTCGTCGGCGAGTTCTGCATGGTGTCGCTGCCGGAGACGCTCCAGTGGTCCATGCCGCTCGCCCTGCTCGTGAGCGCCATACTCGTGTTCTCGCGCCTCTCCGCCGACAGCGAGATAGCGGCGATGCGCGCGTGCGGCATCAACCTCCTGTCGGTGGTGCGCTGGCCCGTCGCCTTCGGCGTGCTTTGCGCAATGCTCGGGCTGTGGGTGAACAACGAGATCGTGCCGCGCGGCCACGAGGTCCGGCGCACGCTCAAGGCCAAGGTGTCGGTGAAGGCCGGGCTCGGCGTGCTCGAGCCGGGGCGTCTCATCTCCGACTTCCCGAAGGTGAAGCTCTACTTCGGCCGCAAGGAGGGCAACTGGCTCTACGACCTCGTGGTGCTGGACTACTCGAACCCGAAGTTCGACCGCCTGATCACGGCCGAGAAGGCGCTCGTCACGCAGTCCGGGGCGGACGTCGACTTCGAGCTCTACCAGATGACGGTGGATCCCGTCGACGAGGAGCACCGCACGATGGTGCGGGCCAGCCGCTTCCCCTACTCGATGAAGAACGTGATCAAGAGGTCGCACTACACAAAGCGCGTCAAGGACTTCCGCTTCTCCGAAATGCTGGCGCAGATACGCGCCCGCCGCGCGGAGATCGCCGCCGTTTCCGGAACGGGCGCGGTGGAGGACGCCAAGCGCAACTTCGCCCGCCGCGAGCTGAGCGAGCATCTGGTAGAGCTTAACAAGCGATTCGTCTTCGCGATGGCTTCCGTCTGCTTCGTGCTTGTCGGCATACCGCTCGGAATCAGGTCGCAGCGCAAGGAATCGACGATCGGAATGGCGATAGCGCTGGCCGTCTCGCTCGGATACTACGTCGTCATAATACTTATGCTGTCCTGCGAGAGGTTCTACTGGGCGCACCCGGAGATCCTCATGTGGCTGCCGGTGGCGGCGTGCCTCGTGCTGGCGGCGAAGCTTATGCGAAGGCACCTTTGAGAACGGAGGTCGGAAGATGGCGAAGATACACCCAACTGCCATAGTCGAGGACGGAGCCGCCCTTGGCGCGGACGTCGAGATCGGCCCGTACGCGCATGTCGGCGCGAACGTCAGGATCGGCGACGGAACGGTCGTGAAGCAGGGAGCGATAATAGACGGTCACACCACCATCGGCTCGCAGTGCCAGATATTCCCGTACGCCTGCGTCGGCATGAAGACGCAGGACCTGAAGTACAAGGACGGCTCGGTCAGCTACGTCGAGATCGGCGACCGCACGGTGATACGCGAGTTCGCCACGGTGCATCTCGGCACGGCGGACGGGGAAAGGACGGTGATCGGCAGCGACTGCCTGTTCATGTGCTACTGCCACGCGGCCCACGGGGTGATTCTCGGCGACCACGTGATATGCTCCAACTCCGTCCAGCTCGCCGGCGACGTGCACATACAGGACTGGGCGATAGTCGGCGGCGTCTGCGCGGCGCACCAGTTCTGCACGATCGGCAAGCACGCGATGATCGGCGGCTGCTCCAAGATACGCCAGGACGTGCCGCCCTACATGCTTTGCGACATGCACGAGAGCTCGCTCAGGGCCATAGGCGTCAACATCGTCGGGCTTACGCGGCGCGGCTTCCGCAAGGAGGTAATACAGGCCCTTAAGGAGGCCCATCGCTTCATATACCGCTCCGACCTGAACCGCTCGCAGGCGCTGGAGCGCGTCGAGAACGACGTCGAGCAGTTCGACGAGGTGCGCGACCTCGTGGCGTTCTACCGCAACTCGCACAGGGGAGTGGCGTGAGGTACACGTTCGACTCCCGCGAAGTGAGGCCCGGCATGGGCTTCGTCGCGCTGAAGGGCGAGAAGGCCGACGGCCGCGACTTCATTCCGCAGGCTCTGGCCGCCGGAGCGGCCGATGTCATCGACGGGCTGGACGAACTTCAGCGCCGCGCCCGCGAGCGCCGCCGCGCCCTGAAGGCGAAGGTCGTGGGGCTCACCGGCTCCGCCGGCAAGACCACGACCAAGGAGTTCCTCAAGGCGTTCCTCGCCTGCCCCGGCACGGAAGGGAACTTCAACAACCACATCGGACTGCCGCTGACCATCCTCAACTGCCCAGACGACGCGGACTTCCTTGTCCTTGAGATGGGAACGAACCACCCCGGCGAAATCAGGGCGCTCTGCGACATCGCCGAGCCGGACGTCGGGGTCATCGCCTCGATAGGCACGGCGCACATCGAGTTCTTCGGGACTCAGGAGGGGATAGCCGAGGAGAAGGGCGCTCTCTTCGCGTCCACAAGGGATTTCAACGTCGTCTCCTCCGCCTGCAACCGGCTCGACGTGCTCCGCCGCCTTTCCAAGCCGCGGCTGATCGAAGTCGACGTGTCGGCAGGCGACCTCGAGTGTCCGTTGCCCGGGGCGCACAACCGCTCCAACATGATGCTGGCGTATGCGACGGCCCGCGAGCTCGGCGTCACGCACGGCGAGTGCGCGGCCCGGCTCGGCGACTTCGCGCTCCCGGGGGCGCGCTGGCGCGTCTCGGAGAAGTGGGGCGCGACGTTCATAGACGACACCTACAACGCCAACCCCGACTCGATGGTCGCCGCGCTCGACGCTTTCGCGGCCACGCCGTGCGACGGCCGGCGCATCGCCGTGCTGGGCGACATGTTCGAGCTTGGCGACAGGTCGCTCGAGCTGCACAAGATGGTGTTCGGCCACGCGATGTCGCTCGGCATACCGCTCGTGATAGGCGTCGGCGAGATGTCGTCGCAGTGCCTGTGCCACCTGGCGTACAAGAGCGTCGCCGCCCTGAAGAAGCGCTTCCGCGTCGACGTCTCCGCCGGCGACCTCGTGCTGATGAAGGCGTCGCACGCGATGCGTCTCGGGGACCTCCTGGCGGATTGACCTTGCAATTGCGTTGCGCGGGGCGGCGGGGAAATGATATAATTCGCGCATGGTTACGGTAATCTTGGCGATAGCCGCGGGAGGCGGCGTTTTTGCCGCCGCGTACTTCGCTGGCGACTGGGGCACCGGGTGGAGCGTCTTCGCCGGAATCGTCGGCTTCGGCGTCGTTCAGGGCGTGGCCGGCCATTTGATCCAGAAGCGCGTCAAGCGCGAGATGGAGAAGGTGCAGGCGATCCTCCTGGCCGGGCAGAAGCAGCTGCAGCAGAAGATGCAGCGCTGGCAGCTGCGTCCTCCGGGCTCCGTCCAGGCGGCGCAGAAGGAGATCGCGGCAGACACCAGGGTGTTCGTGCGGCAGGCGCTGGAGCAGACGAAGTCGCTGGAGCGCTTCCGCCTGTGGGTTCCGCTCATGGGCCGCCAGATAGCGACGGCGCGCCTTCAGCTCTGCTGGATGATCAAGGACTTCAAGGCCGTGGACGAGCTTATGCCGAAGGCGATCTGCATAGACCCGACGATGTCCGCGATCAAGATGGCGCGCATGTACATGCTCGACCGCCCGATGCCGGAGATCGAGAAGGTCTACCGCAAGGGCGTCGCAAGGGTCCGCTACAACGGCAACGTGCTGCTCGCCGCCGCGATGAGCTGGATGCAGGTGAAGAAGGGCGACGCCGACGGTGCGTTCAAGACGCTCACTGAGGCCTTGAAGAAGAGCGACGACGCCACGCTTAAGCAGAACCACGAGCAGCTGATGAACAACCGCGTCGCACACTTCTCGAATTCGGGCCTTGGGGACCAGTGGTATTCGCTCCTCCTGGAGGAGCCGAGGATGCACGTGCAGCGCCAGCGGAGCGTATACAGATGAAGGTGCACAAGGCGATCGTTCTGGCCGCGGGGCACGGCACTCGGCTTAGGCCGTTCACGTGCGCTACGCCGAAGCCCCTGATGCCCGTGTGGGGCGAGCCCATGCTCGGGCGTGTCGTTTCGATGCTCCGCGGCTGGGGCGTGGACGACTTCGCGTTCAACGCGCACTGCCTGCACGAGCAGGTCAAGGCATGGGTCGACGGCTGCCGCCGCGCAGCCGCGGCGAACGGCGACAAGGTAAAGTGGAAGGTCAGCTACGAGCCTGAGATACTGGGCACGGGCGGAGTCCTCAATCCTCTTCGCGAATGGATCGGCGAAGAGCCGTTCTTCCTGGTGAACGGAGACATCGTGGTCGAGAACGCGCCGAACCCGGCAGATGACGCATGCGGCTTCGGCAGCCCCGACGCGATCGGGTGTGCCCTGGTTTCGGAGGCGGGTCCGCGGACGATAGAGGTGGAGCCGAAGAGCGGCTTCGTGACGAACTGGCGCAGCCAGGACGCCGGGATGGACGGAACCTACACGTTCTGCGGCATATCCGTTCTCAAGCCGGATATCCTGGAGTTCGTCAAGCCGGACGGCTTCTCGTCCATCGTGACGGCTTTCGAAGAGGCGATGATGCGCGGCAGGTTCGTAAGGGCCGTGAAGAGCGACGACATGCTCTGGACCGACGCCGGAACGGTTTCCGCCTACATCGACCTCAACCGCGACGGCGATGACAACGCCTTTGCGGACATGCCCCAGGTGAAGGCCGCCCTGGAGGCCGTCGGGTCGGACGGACGCGTCGAGTTCCTCGGAGCGCGTGGCAGCGAGCGCGTGTTCTTCCGCTGCGACAAGGGAATCGTGATCCTATACGACGACGGCAACCGCGACGAGAACGGGCTCTACGCCGGTCATGCGCGCTACCTGAAGTCGAAGGGCGTTCCCGTGCCGGACGTGCTGGCGGACCTGGCGTCGCTCAAGACCCTCGTCCTTTCCGACGCAGGGACGGAGCGCAAGATGTCGCTCGAGGATTACGTCAGGGTCGTGGAGACGCTCGTCAGGTTCAACGCCCTCGGGGAAGACCCTGCCCTTGACGGCCTGAACCTTCTGCCCGGCTTCGACGACGAGACGTGGACGTGGGAGCGGGGGCTTTTCGCCAAGCACTGCCTCGGGAAGCAGTTCATGCGCGAGATGCCGGAGGCGGCGAAACGCGAGCTGGAGGGAGTCGCCGTCGTGCTTGAGAAGGAGCCGAAGGCGCTGGTCCATCGCGACTTCCAGTCTACGAACGTGCTGTGGAAGGGCGACTCCATGGCGTTCATCGACTTCCAGGGGATGAGGCTCGGCCCTGCCGTGTACGACCTGGCGTCGCTTCTTTACGACCCGTACGTGTCCATGACGGACGGCGAGCGCAGGGCTCTTGCCGCGCTTTACGCGAAGAAGAGCGGCCGCAGCGACATCGTGAAGATACTGCCCCTGGCGGCGGTGCAGCGTCTTGTGCAGTGCCTTGGAGCATACGGGCGGCTGGCGTCCGTCGGCCAGCCGCAGTTCGGCAAGTGGGTGCTGCCGGCCTTGCAGAACCTGCTTGCCGCCGCCGACGAGGCGGGGCTTGACGCCGTCGGTGCGCTTGCCGAGGACCTGATCGCCGAGGAAATGCGGTTGCGCGGTCGCGAGCACGGCCACGAACATTGCGGTTGCGACTGCGGGTGCGGCCATCACCACTGATGAGAGTGTTCCGCCAGTTCCTGAAGCGCATACGGACGACGGGCGCAAAGCGTGCGGAAACCGTCGTTACGATGTCCATGGGGCAGGAGCGGAAGTTCGACGCGTTCGACATCGGGCCGGACACGTTCATTCTCGAGAGAGGCGTCTCCGGCCACCTGGACGAGCACCCGAGCGTGCTGATCGTGGAGAAGTCGGCCCTGCGCCGCCGCGCCTCCGGGCGCGTCATGACGGTAACGACCGGCAACCACGCGGTCGCGGCGCTGCCGCTTCTCGGCGGCAGGTTCTGGCGGCTTTCCAACCTGCCGCAGCAGAGGCGCGGCGAGACGCTCGTGCATGCGGTGCTGTGCGCGAACATCGTGCGCGACAGGCTTGAGGTCGCCCAGCGCGACGTGCCGACCGACGTGCTCGTGCGTTCTGACGGCTGGCTTCTCTCGTCCGCCGGCCTCGCGATGGGCGACGTGGTGATGACGGAGCGCATCGACGCCACGCTCGACCACTACCGTCGGCTCGGCCAGGAATGGCGCATAAAGGCGCTTGCGTGGACCGAATGCGAGATGCGCGCCGTGCTTTCGGCGTCGCGCAAGCGGATATCGTCGGACCTCCGCTACTACCATTCCACGCGCGGCGTGCATTTCCTGTCGTTCGCCGAGTTCCGGCGTTGCGCGACTATGGCCGAGACCGACCCCGACTCGTTCGTGCGGTGCCTGCGCGAGCTGGTGAGCGTCTACGAGGGCCACACCTGTTCCTTCGTGCGGATGCCGCGCTACCGCGGCCACCACGAGATCGAGTTCTTCGGCGTGAGGCGCGGCTCCGCGCTGGAGAGGCTGGTGCCGGAGATAGAGAAGCTGATGGAGGCCATCGCGCTCGGCCGCATAGGACACCTTGGCGTCATACAGCGCGCGCAGGAGCTCGTGTCGCTCTTCGAGTCGCTCCTCACGAAGCCCGAGCTGGCCGACGAGAGCTCCAAGGCGTTCACCGAGGCCCTCTACCTGCACGTCACCGGCGAGGTTTACTCCCACGTCGGCGAAAGCGCCGTGCCGACGTTCGGCGACCGCCGCACGGCCCTGCCGGGCGCGACGTTCGTCAACGGCAGGCAGACGCTGCACCCGGGCGCGGACGACCGCACGGAGGTGCTGCTCTCGAACTTGCGCGGGCTGATGTCGAAGGACGAGATGATCGAGTACGTCAACGTCTACGAGCTGCGTCACGGCGAGGACTGCGTCGAGCCTGGCCGCGGGTCGACGCGCGAAGTCGTCTACAAGACCAACAGGAACCCGCTTGAGATGAGCCTCGTGGAGAAGCGCCTCTCTCGCGCGAAGCGCGGCTACAGCGCCTACATGCTCTCGCGCATCGGGGCGCTGCGCTCGCTGGGGATCGCGCTGAGCGACTTCTACCTGATGCTCAGGCGCAGGCCGGGCAGCGGAAAGCGTCCGCTCGACTACTACATACGCCACAGGTGCGAGGGCGAGGCGATGGACTCGATACCGGAGAGCTACTTCCGCAACGCCGACGACGGGTCGGTGGAGGAACGCGAGGTCGTGCTGGGGCTCGCGACGCTGATGGGCGACGCCGCCGCACAGAACATGGCGATGAAGAAGTACGACCCGGAGACCCAGTCGCCCCTCTATGGCGTCGGCAAGGAGATATACGAGTTCGAGTACGACATAATGCGCGAGCGCGTCGTGCCGAAACGCGTCTCGACCTGCTCGATACGCGGCAGCTTCGGCTGGCCGTCGCTCGAATACTCCGACGAGAACCTGGATGCGCTCGCCAACTTCTACCTCGGCCACTTCGCCCATGCGCTCAAGGCGTACCAGAGGCGGCACCCGGCGGTGCCGATGGCCGACCTGGCGGCGCGGTTCTTCGGCGGCTTCGAGTTCCGCACCCAGGCGATGTGCTGGCAGCTTTCCGTAATGCGCGACAGCTTCGAGTCGTTCGATCCGGAGATTCCGGCGTCGTACGACTTCGCCAGCAAGTGGCGCTTCGTGATGTGGTCGCTCGAGCGCCAGGAGCGCAGGCTTCCCGCGCTGCGCAGGCTGTTCTTCGAGAAAGTGAGGGTGATCGAAAGTGAAGACGTATGCACTGATTCCAAGTAGGTTCGGCTCCAGCCGGTTCCCCGGCAAGCCGCTTGCGATGCTGGCCGGCAAGCCGCTCGTCGCGTGGGTGGTCGAGGCCGTCCGCCGCGCAAAGAGCCCGGACGTAGTGCTGGTCGCGACGGACGACGAGCGCATCGCCGAGGCCGTGCGCAAGTGCGGCGGAGAGGCGGTGATGACGCCGTCGGACCTCCCGAGCGGAACCGACCGCATAGCGTTCGCAGCGCGCGCGTACCTGGGCGGAGACTTCGGCGACGACGACCTGCTCGTCAACGTGCAGGGCGACGAGCCGCTCCTGGACCCTGCGCTCGTGGACGCTCTCGCGGCGAAGCTGAAGGACGACCAGCGCTGGTCGATGGCGACAGCCGTGACGCCGATCGCGTCGGCTGACGACATCGCGGCGAAGTCCGTCGTAAAGGTCGTGCTGGACCGCGACGACGGCGCGCTCTATTTCTCCCGCGCGCCGATTCCGTTCGACCGCGACCATGCGCCCGATCCCGCTGGCGGGCTCTACGTGCGCCACCTCGGCATCTACGCCTACAGGGGAGCCTTCCTGAAGCGATACATCGCCGAGCCGCCGTGTGCGCTTGAGACGACGGAAAAGCTCGAGCAGCTCCGTGCGCTCTGGATGGGCGCGAAGATCGCAGTCGTGCGGACAAGGGACGAGGGCGTCGGAGTCGACACCCCCGAGGACGCCGTGCGCGTCGAGAGGCTGCTGCTTGCCAGGAACTCGTGACAGAGCGCCGCGGAGCGTGTTCCGCCGCGCCTTTGTGGATTCCCTGCCGGTGCTGATGGGGTATTCCACGATGGGTTTCGTGGCCGGCGTGCTGCTTGCCGCGAAGGGGAACGTCGCGCTTTCGCCTCTGTGGGGCTTTCTCACCTCTTCGCTGTGGGTGACGGGCACGATGTCCATAGCAGGCGTCCCGGAGATCGCCAGGCGCATTCCCGTCATGGCGTTCGCGCTGATGACGCTCGCCGTCAACTTCCGCTACGCATTCTACGGCTTCACGATGCTGAAGGCATGGAAGGGCGTGCCTCTGCTCAGGAAGGCGTATCTGGTGCTGATGCTGACCGACGAGAACTACGCCCTGGAGGCGGCCAGCGGCATCGCCGACCCCGCCGAGAACGTCCGGTACTGCACGGTCCTCTCCGCCCTCAACCATTCCTACTGGGTCGTAGGCGTCACGGTCGGCGCGCTCACGGTCGTGCTGCTCGGCATGGCGGTCGATCCCGAGACCATACGGCGCCACACGAACGGCATGGAATTCTCGATGGCCGCCTTGTTCCTGGTAATATTTACGGATCAGATAAAGGGATTGCTGCAACATGCAAGATGAGATCGCATACATGGCCGGCATAGTGCTGGCCGGGTTCGTCGTGAACTTCGGGCTGCGCGCGCTGCCGTTCCTGCTTTTTGCGGGGAGCGGACGCGAGCTGCCGCGCTGGGCGGAGAGGGCGGGGAGCCTCGTCTCGCCGGCGATAATCGCGGCGCTCATCGTCTATTCCTATTCGGGCCTCGCGTGGAAGACCGCGTACCCGTATGCCGCCGGCGCCCTCGCCGTCGGCCTCCAGCTCTGGCGGCGCAACCCGCTCGCCAGCATCGTCGCAGGGACCGCCCTGTACATGGCGCTCGTCGGCTGCTGCGGCTGCTCGACCGCGCGCAGCACGATCGAGCTGGACGCGCAGAATCCCTTCGTGCGCGTGACGACGGCAGGCGTGTTCATAGGCGACAGGCCCGTGCGCCCGGAACATGTAGCGTCTTATCTGGAAGATTTAGACGTGCCGAAGAGCCGCACCATACACATACTGCTTGCCGAGAACGTCCGCGACCTGCGTCAGGCCAGGTTCCTCATGGGCTGTCTCGCGAAATCCGGCTACACGCGGCCGGTGCTGGTAACGAAGCGCCATGCGGAGTCCGTCGCAGTCGGCAAGCGCAAGCCGCGTCCCGTCCAGCCGCAGCAGCCGAACCGGCGTTCCGGTGCGCCGAATGTGCTTCGCCCCGCCGGCCGGAAATGACATGGCAGGGCGAGTCAATCTCAATGTTAGCCTATTGCTGCGGAGATGTGATTTCTGCACGACTGCTAATTTGATTTTGCGCCCTCTATAATGTTGATTTTACGCCCAGTGCTAATTGACTTTTGCGCCCGTTTTTGCGCCCGTTTTTGATAAGGTATTGTCCGTAAACTTGTTGGGGACGGCAAATGATTGCAAGATGGCAGGAAAAAGAAGTTGTTTCATCGCTGAAAAACTTCAGGGTGGTGAACTTGACCGGGGCGCGACAATGCGGCAAAACCACGCTGTCGAATATGTTGGATTTGCACAATGTCCGGCGATACGCACTGGACAACGATGAGGCTCGCAGGGCGGCGACAAGCGACCCCCTTGGCTTCGTGGACAGAAAGGACGATGAAACAATAGTCATCGACGAAATCCAAAAAGCCCCGGAACTTCTTAATGCGATGAAAATTCGCGTTGATGCGTGTAACGCCAAGGGATAGTATCTGTTAACGGGCAGCTCAAACCTGAATTTCGTCAAGGCTGTTTCGGACTCCTTGGCTGGACGCGTTGGCAGGGTGCGGTTGCGGACGCTGGCATACGGTGAGCGAATTGGCGGAAGTGGAGACTTTCTCGACAGAGCCTTCGCACGAGATTTCCCCGCAGTCATCTCCGGCGTTGACAAGCGAGCGGCAATACGCCTTGCAGCGCAAAGCGGATATCCCGAGGCAATGGAACTTGAGCAGAGATTCCGCAAGAAATGGTTTCAGGCATATCCCGACAACCTTCTCACAAAAGACATCCGCGACGTAACCGAAATCCGAAAGTTTGATGTCCTTCGGAAAATCGCCGTATGGCTGCTGGCGCATTCATCCAAGTTCTTCAATGTCTCGGAACTCGCCGCAAAAACAGGTGTCGGCAAGGCCACGGTTGACACATACCTGTCCGCGCTCAAAGCTCTTTACGTCTTTGACGAGGTGCCGCTGTGGTCAAAGGGGGATTACTCAAGAATCGGCAAGCGTAGCAAGTATTTCGCATCAGACGCAGGGCTGGTTGTAAACATCCTTGGATGGAACGATGAGTCTATCTACATGGACGGCGACATGAGCGGGAAAACAATCGAAACATGGGTTTACCAGAACCTCGCCAGCCTTGTGGATGTACAGGGCGACTGCGAGTTGAGCCAGTACCGCGACTCTAAGAAGCGCGAGATTGACTTCATCGTCGAACGCTCGGACGGAGCGATACTTGGCATAGAGGTCAAGGCCGGATCGTCCTTGGGCGAAGAGGACTTCAAGCACTTGAAGTGGTTTGCAAAGAACCTTGCAAAAGACGAGTTCACTGGCATCGTTCTCTATTCGGGCGAACATACGCTTCGCTTCGGCGAAGGCTTCTACGCCGTGCCGCTCGCCACGCTTGGTGCATAAGAATCCATTGCTGCAGCATAAGAAACTGCGACATTTTCGGTAGAGAAAATTTTTTAAAATACCCCCTTGCGGATGCGCGGCGATTTTGGTATATTACGCAGTGTCAGGCATAGAAGGTCTCCGGCGAGTGCCGGGTGGATCAGCCGTGCCAGGCGAAAAACTCGAAGGCACACTGGGTTGTGCCAGAAAGAAGAAAAACATGAAAAAGTTAATGGTTGCAGCCTCTGCGGCACTCTGCGCGGCAGTGAGCTTTGGCGTTGGGCTGAC
>JAFWKK010000011.1 GCA_017514235.1 Kiritimatiellia bacterium
CAGATGGAGTTCGAGCTGCTTTCGGGGTAGACTTAACCGCTTCCGCAACAAGCATGGCCGCAAAACCTTCGGAATTCCGCAAAAACCGCGCGGGCCTTTCCGAGGGCTCGACAGCGTTTCCCAAAGGTGGGGATATTCCAGCTGACTTGGCGATTGCCAGCGTGCCGTCGGATTTGGTATAATTTGCGGCGATGCCACTATTTGTTCCAAAGGATAGACGTTCGCTCTTCCGCCAGTTTCTGGCTGGAATGTACGATGCCGTCGTCATCACCGATCCCAACGGGCACATCATCGAGATCAACCCGCGGACGGTGGAGTATTTCGGCTATGAGTTTGACGAGGTCCTCGACAGGCCTGTGTCCGTTTTCATACCCGGCCTGAAGCAGGACGTGGTACTCCGCATCCGGAAGGGGCTGGAGGGCGACCGTCACGTGGTGATTGACGCCAACGGCCTGTCGAAGGACGGGCGTAAGGTCGCCTGCGAGGTGGCCGTGTCGTCGATAGACCTGATGAACCCTGGCGACCTGATCTTCACGATCCGCAACATCGAGCGGCGCCGCGCCTACATGAACGCCTTCCGCGCTAAGGCCAGCGCGTTCCAGGTTGCGCAGTCGGCGCTCTTCGCCTGCGATGCCGACGGGCGCATCTGCGAGGCTAACGACGCCTTTCTTGAGATGTTCGGCCTTGAGGGTCTCGAGGACGCCAGGCGTCATGTGTTCTCAGATTTCATGGCTGACGATCCTCTGCCGGCGAACTTCCGCAAGGCGCTTGCTGGAGAGACCACGGTCACCGGCATAGTCGCCGAAGGCGACGGCGACGACCGTGAGGAGGTCGACATCGTCCTGGCGCCAAACCTGCATGGCCGCAAGGTCAACGGGGTTGTCGGCAGCCTTCTGCAGAAGGGCTGACGATGCGCCGTGCGCCCCAGCGACTTTCGGGCATCGTCTCGCTGACGGTCGGGCGTTCCGATCCTGCCGTACTTCAGGATTTCCTGTCACGCCGTTTCTCGCTTTCGCGTCGCGCGGCAAAGGCGATGATCGACGGGCGCAGCGTTTGGGTGAACCGGTCGTGCGTATGGATCGCAGGCTACAGGCTCCGCGTCGGCGACCGGATCGAGCTGCCTGAACGCGTCGTGCGCGGCGCAAAGGAGCAGGGGAAGACGTCGCGGACCGCCCCGGAGCGGGCGGCGATTCCTGCGAAGCGCCACGTGCGCGTTCTCTGGCGCGGCGACCGCTACCTGGTCTGCGACAAGCCGGCCGGAATGCTCAGCTGCGGCTCGCCGGACTCGGTCGAGGAGATTCTCCGCGGGCAGGAGTCGCTGCCGGGGCTGGTTGCGGTGCATCGCCTGGACCGCGACACGACGGGGTGCCTTATGTTCGCCCTGGACGATGCGGCGCTCCATGCGGCGATTGAGGTATTCAAGACGCATCGCGTGGCGAAGACATACAACGCGATAGCCGTGGGACGCTTCCAGCACTTGCATCAGACGGTCGATTCGCCGGTTGACGGGCAGCCGGCCGTCTCGCGGATCACGCGGGAGGCTGTCTCGGCGGACGCCTCGTTTCTTCGCATACGCATCGAGACGGGGCGGACCAACCAGATAAGGCGGCATCTTGCGTCCATACGCTTTCCCATCGTCGGCGACCGCACCTTCGGGCTGAAGTCCGCACGCGACCCGCGGCTCATGCAGGTGCCGCGTCAGATGCTTCATTCTTCTTCGATCGAGATGCCGAATCCGCTTGAACCCGGCAGTTCCATCAAGGCTCATTCGCCGCTACCCGCCGACTTCCGTGCCGTGCTGCGCCTCTTCGGCATGGGCAAGCGCAGGCCTTGAGCCCGCGTTCGCCGTCTCAATCCGGTTTTCTGGCTTCCGCCGCCATTGCGCCACTGGTGTCATTATGCTAGAATATCATGCATGAAAGCAAAGGCATGGAGGCTTTATGGCGCGCGTGACGCGCGCCTTGAGGACATTGAACTTGAATCAGCCGGCGACGAGGGAATCGTCGTCGAGCTCGTTACCAACACGATCTGCCTGAGTGACTACAAAGGCGTGACGCTGGGAACCGGACATAAGCGCGTGCCGCGCGACATCGCGACGCGTCCCACGATGTTCGGCCACGAGGTGTCGGGCATCGTCCGCGAGGTCGGCACGAAGTGGAAGGACCGGTTCCATGTCGGTCAGCACGTCGGGCTTCAGCCGTCGCTGAACATTCCTGGACACGAGCTTGAGACCGTCGGCTATGCCTGGCATACGATCGGCGGCGAGACGACTCACGTTTACCTTCCATCCATCGTGATGGAGATGGGGTGCCTTCTGCCGTATGACGGCGACGCGTTCTTCAAGTGCTCGCTGGCGGAACCGATCTCGTGCATCGTCTCCGGATTCCGCACGAACTACCATAACGCATTCTGCTCGCACGACCTGGAGGGCGGTATCGTCGAGAAGGGTACGATGCTCTTGATGGCCGGCTGCGGCGCGATGGGCCTCGGCTGCATCGACATAGCGTGCCATTCTCCGGAGAAGCGTCCGAGGCGTCTCGTCGTCACAGACATCGACGATGCGCGGCTAAAGCGGGCGGCGCGCATGTTCGGCATGGCGTATTCTGACGGACGCGCCGACGGCACGGTGAACGGCGTGGAGGTGCATTTCGTCAACGTGAAGGACATGGCCGATCCGGTGAAAGGGCTGAAGGCGTACAACCTTGCGGACGACGCGCGCGCCGACAACCCTACGTCCACCGGCGGCGGCTACGACGACATCTTCCTCTTCGCGGCGGTGCCGGCGCTCATCACGCAGTGTTCCGACCTGCTGGGCTTCGGCGGCTGCCTCAACTTCTTCGCCGGGCCTACCGACCAGCATCTGATGGCGTCGTTCAACTTCTACAACGTCCATTACATGATGCACCACGTCGTCGCCAACTCCGGCGGTGACGTGAAGGACATGGCCGATTCCGTTGACTGGATAGGAAAGGGCCTTCTCCACCCGGAGGTCATGATCACGCACGTGGGCGGACTCGACTCCGCCGCGCAGGCGACGCTCGACATGCTCAAGGTGCCGGGCGGCAAACGTCTCGTCTATACGCATGTCAACATGCCGATGACGGCTATCGAGGACTTTGCGGAGAAGGGCAGGAGCGACCCGTTCTACGCTGAGCTGGACCGCATCTGCTCCGCCAACAACGGGCTTTGGTGCAAGGAGGCCGAGGAATACCTTCTCGCAAACGCGCCGAAGGTGGAGATCGGCGCGCCGAAGGAGCTTGTAAAGGAGCGTGTCATCCGCCTGTCATGACGGCATAGGAACGCCAGGCCGAGCGGACGGAACAATTATGGTATAATGCGCAGCATGTCGATTGTCGTGCTAGGTGCTATAGACCTGAAGAAGAGGTTCAAGGTTCCCGGACAGCGTCCGCTCGAGGTGCTGCGCGGCGTCAACTTCTCCGTCCGGCCCGGCGAGAAGGTCGCCATCGTTGGCCGTTCCGGGGCCGGAAAGTCGACGTTGCTAAACATACTCGGCGGGCTGGAGCGCCCGACGTCGGGCACGGTGACCCGTCCGGCGAACATAGGCTTCGTGTTCCAGCGCTATCACCTCATGCCCGAGCTGACCGTGCTGGAGAACGTGCTGCTGCCGACAATGGCGGCGGCGCGCCGAGTGGACGGGCCGCGCACGCGTCGCGCGACGGACCTGCTGGAACGCGTCGGGCTGGGCGGGCGCCTGAAGCACCTGCCTTCGGAGCTTTCCGGCGGCGAGATGCAGCGTGTCGCGCTTGCGCGGGCGCTTGTGACCGAGCCAGAGCTTGTCCTGGCCGACGAGCCTACTGGTAACCTTGACGCACTTACCGGCTCCGAAATCCTCCGTGTCCTGCAGGACCTCTCGGTCGGCAGTTCGGTTGCGCTTGTGCTGGTGACGCATTCGCCGGAGGCGGCTGCGATCTGCGACCGCATACTGACGCTTGAAAACGGCGTTCTCAAGTGAATGAACATAATGAAAGGCTAAGGGAAGAATGAGCATTCTCAAGGCATACGACATAAGGGGCGTCTACGGGCAGGACCTCGACGAGGACCTGTTCTACTCGATTGCCCGCGCCTATGCCCGGTTCGCGGGCGTGCGCGGCGGCAAGGTCGTCGTTGCGCGCGACTGCCGCAAGTCGTCCGACTCGCTCTTCGCGGCGTTTGCGAAGGGGCTGGTTGACGAGGGCGTTGACGTTCTCGACGTAGGTCTGGCATCGACGCCGATGAGCTATTTTGCCAACGGCAGCCTCAAGGCGGACGGCTCGGTGATGATTACGGCCTCGCACAACACAAAGGAATGGAACGGCTGCAAGCTCTGCCGTGCCAGCGCGGTTCCGATCTCCGGCGCGACCGGCATCAAGGACATCGAGAAGCTCGTAGCCGAGGGCGTAGGCGGCGAACCGCCGTGGGGCGTCGGCGAAGTGACAAAGGTCGACATCTCGGCAGAGTATGCCGCGCACGTCCGCAAGTTCGCCCACATGAAGCGTCCGCTTCATCTTACGCTTGATTTCGCAAACGGCATGGGAATCGCCGAAAGCGCGGCGTTCGCCGAGTCGGGCATTTCCTATGACGCGCTTTACGGTGACTACGACGGGGACTTCCCGAACCACGACGCGAATCCTCTTCATGCGGAGACGCTGAAGGACCTTCAGGCGCTTGTCCGCGACAATCCCGGCAAGTACGCATTCGGAGTGGCCTTCGACGGCGATGCGGACCGCGCCGGCTTCGTCGACGAGCGTGGCGAGATAATTCCCATGGACTTCGTGACGGCGCTGATTTCGCAGGACCTTCTGGCGACGAGTCCCGGCGCCGCATGCTTCTATGACCTGCGCTCGTCGAAGGTTGTGGAGGAGACGATAGCGGCGGCCGGCGGCAAGCCGATGATGAGCCGCGTGGGACATTCCTTCATCAAGGAGCAGATGCGAGCTAACGACGCGATCTTCGCAGGCGAGCTTTCGGGCCACTATTACTTCAAGGCGAACTTCACGGCGGAATCGTCGTCGATGGCGACCTACGCGCTCGCCAACATCGTCTCTGCGAGCGACATGCCTCTCTCGGCGCTTGTCGCCCCGCTCCGCAAGTACAGCCAGTCTGGCGAGATCAACACAAAGACCGTGACCCCCCCGGCCGAGGTGCTCTCTCGCATCCGTTCGGCGTATGCGCCGAAGTTCCGTGTTTTTGAGCTGGACGGGGTGTCCGTCGACGCCTGGGATTCAGAGGGCTGGTGGGCGAACGTCCGCATGAGCAACACCGAACCGCTGGTGCGTCTCAACCTTGAAGGGCGCACACGCGAAATCATGGAGGTCAAACGCGATGAATTCCTCGCTCAGATACGCGCTTAGCGCGACGCTGGCGGCGCTGGCGCTGTCCGGATGCACTCCGAAAGACGGCGCGAAGGAGCTGGAGCAGGGACGTGCGGCCTACGACCTGCGCGACCTGAAGAGGGCCGAGAAGCTCTTTGAGAAAAGCGTCGCCTTTTCGCCAGAGAACGTGGATGCGCTCGTATGCCTGGCCCGCGTCAAGCTGGACCTCGGCGAACCGGAGGCGGCTCGGGAATGGATCGGCAAGGCCGCGGTTCTCGCGGGCGGCGACGTCGACGTGCGTATGGTCCAGGCCCATGTCGCCTGGGTCTTGAAGGATTATGCTGTCGCGGCCAAGCTGTTCGCCGGCATTGCGGATGACGCCGCACTTTCGCCAGAGGTCCGCGCCCAGGGATGGGCGGGCCTTGGCGTCGTGGAGATGGCTCGGGAGAATCCGGACATTGCGCGGTGTGCCTTTTTCAGGGCCATCAGGCTGGACCGCCGCACCGCCGCAGCCTGGTATCATCTCGGGCTTTTGTACAGGGACGCCTTTGGATACCAGGAGGCGGCGCTCGAGCAGTTTGAGATATTCGTCCGCCTTGAGGCAGCGGCGAGTCCGCGGGTCCAGAAGGTCCAGCGCAACGTGATTCCAAAGATAAAGGAGACGATCTCTCGCGAAGCAGCCGCCCGTCCGGGCGTAGCCAAGCGCGACAGCGCAGCGTGCGCTACGGAAATTACCCGCGCAACGGCAGCGTTGAAGAAGAACGATTTCCGCACGGCTCGCCAGCGCTATCAGGCGGCCGTCGCAGCCGATCCCCTGAGCTATCCCGCCGCGCTGGGCCTGGCCAAGGCGTGGCTCAAGACGGATGCGACGAAGGCCGGGCAGGCGAAGGCCTTGGAGAGCTATCGGCACGCCTGCACGCTGCGTCCGGGCGCGATTTCCACCTTCCTGGAGGCCGGTGTGCTCGCCTACAAGATCGGCATGTACGCGCAGGCCGTGGAGATTTATTCCCGCGCCGTGGCGGCAGACCCTGCGTCGTTCGATGCGCTCGACGGGCTGATCCGCGCGCTGCGGCGCGTCGGCGGGCGGACTAAGGACGCGCAGGCCTACCAGCTCTACCGCGAGTCGATTACGGCAAGCCGCAAGAAGTAGCCGATGCAGCTTCTGCCGGCAGACTACGGTATCGCGTGCCTCACGCTCGTGCTGGCGGTCACCGGGCTTTTCCGGGGATTCTCCGGAACTCTAGCCTTCCTGCTTGCCACGGCGATTGCGACGCTTGCCGCAGGCTTCGGCTGGTCATGGTCCGGCACGGTTTCCGACGTTATGTGGCTCCGCGCCGCCGGCGTGCTTGTGGCGACGCTGCTCACGTTCGGCCTCGTGCGTCTTGTCGTGAAGAAAATCGTGAAAGGGCTGCTTGCGCAGCCTGCTGACGCCGTGTTCGGGCTGTTGGTCGGTGCACTGGCCGGCGCAATGCTCGTCGTCGGCTGGGCTTGGTCGGGAATGTACCTGGAATATTCCGCCCTTGCCAGGGAGGCAGCAGCATATGTCAGATGACGAGCTGATGGCGGAGGCGAGGAAGTTAGAGCAGAATCTGCTGAACTTCTTCTGGCGCCAGGGCGTTTCACATTTTGAGGGCGAGGACCTCGTGCAGGAGACGTATGTGCGGCTGTGGAAGTACCGTCGCGAATACGAGCCTTCGGCGAAGCTCTCGACCTTCCTCTTCCTGCTGGCGCGGCAGGTGCGCATCGATGCGCTACGCCGTCAGGCGCGCCGCGAACGCAGGGAGGAGCAGTGGGGGCGTGAGCAGCCGACCGTGCAGCCGCCGCCGGAAACCTGCGCAAAGGAGGACGTGCGCTGGGCGGTCGCGCAGCTTACCGATCCGCTTCGTGAAGTCGTGGAACTAGGGGTCTTTCAGGATTTGCCTTACGCAGAGGTGTCGGCGATTCTGGGGATTCCGGTGGGAACCGTGAAGTCGCGCATGTCGAACGCGATCAAGAAGTTGAAGGAGGTGCTGGATGACAAGGGATCTTGACGAGACGTTGCGAGAACTCGGCGACGAATACCGTCCTGTTGTCGACCGGCTGCTGGCGGCCTACAGTCCGCCGCGCCACTTTTCCGCTCCGCCGGCTGCGCCATGCGCCGGGCGTACGGCATCCGCCGTTGCGTGGGGCGTCGCGCTTCTCGCCGCAGCGTCGCTTATGGCTTTCCTTGGCTTCGGTCTCGTGTTCCGTGACGTTGCTGCGGAGAAGGTGTACGCCGTTCGGGTCTCGGACGCGGCGCGTGAATACCAGCTTGCAGTCATTCGTGACGACAAGGCGGTGCAGGAGATGATTCGCACGCAGCGCCCCGACGGCGGCTGGGGCAGCGATTTCCTCACGCGCCGGAACGCGGAGGCGCTTCGGCTCTGCACAGGTGCGGAGGCGCAGGTCGCCTACCGCAGGGCGGCCCGTAACCTGCGACTCCGCGGCCAGCGCTGAAAGCATGATGTAATTTGCGGCAAGTGCAATCTGATTTTTTTAATTTCCGGATGCGTGTTGCGGCGATAGCGACGCTTGTGCTGACGACTTGCGCCGTCGCTCGGGCTGCGGACGCCGCAGTCTACGAGCATGCGCTCTATGACGCCGTCTCTCTGGACGGCGCGTGGGAGATGGCGTACAGTCCGTATTCGTGGGAGACGGTAGACGTGCCGAAGTTCAGCGGGGTCATGGTCGAGAATGCCGTGCCCGGCTACTGGGAGGACATGAAGGATGCGTTCCGTGCCGCTGGAATGCGCGACGAGTTCCGCATCAATCCGCTGTATTCGCGCCAGTCGTTCCCGATTTCCGAATATGCCGATGACATGACGCTGCCGAACATACGCGGCACGTTCTTCTACAGGCGGACGGTTGACCTCCGCGAGGCTGGTCCTGCCGTGATGGCGTTCGAGGGGGTGCGCAATCAGGTTCATGCCTGGGTTAACGGGACGTTCGCCGGCTTCCGCGCCGGTTTCTCGACGCCGTTCGAGCTGAACGTGCCTGGCGGTGCGCTACGCCCTGGCACGAACGAGATCGTGCTTGCGGTGTCGAACGACCCAAATCTCGGGTATTGCGGCGCCTACGTGTGCGGACTGACTACGCGGGCTGTGTTCGGCGCCACGGGAGGCGTGAACGGTAGGCTGGAGCTGCGTTTCCTGCGGGATGGTCTCGCGGACGTGTACGTGACTACGGCGCCGGACCTTTCGGAGTTCACCGTGCATGTCTCCGGCGCCTCCGGCGGTTTCCGCTACGAGATACGCGGCGGAGATCGCGTCATGGCGGAGGGGCGGGCCGACGGCGACTTCACGCTCCCGGCGAAGGGTTACGACCTTTGGTCGCCGGAAAGTCCGGTACGTTACGACCTGATGTTGACGACCGCCAACGGTACCGTCCGCCGGAAGTTCGGCTTGCGCCGTCTTGTTGCGGACGGCGAGCGTCTCCGTCTCAACGGAAGGCCCGTCTACCTGCGTGGAGTGACGGAGCACTGCTACTTCCCGCACACGGTGCATCTGCCGCGCGACATCGCCTACTACCGCATGATAACCGCAAGGCGTAAGGAACTGGGATTCAACTTCGTTCGTTTCCATACGTTCGTGCCGCCGGAGGAGTATCTGGAGGCCACCGACGAGCTGGGAATGCTGGTTCACGTGGAGACGCCAAACTTTGTGGCCGAGCCGGAGTTTGCGGCGATCGTAGCCTTCGCGCGGCGCCACCCGTCGGTCGTCATCTACTGCATGGGCAACGAATGGCGCATAGACCGTCTCGCCGAGTCTTACCTGCGGGATTGTGCCGAAATCGTCCACGAGCGTACCGACGCGCTGTTCTCGCCTATGAGTGCGATGCGCGGCGTTGAATACCAGCTCGTTCGCGGAAAGGACGATATTTCCGGCGTGCCGTTCCGGCACAACCCGAAGCGCATGGCGCGGCTTGCTGAATTCTGCGACGTGTTCACTTCCTACCAGCTCGGGCTGGTCAGCTATTCGTCGCTCAACGAGGGGACGCCCGCCGATCTTGACGCCTGGGGAGACGCCTACTGCGGTAAGCCGCGCCTTTCGCACGAGATATGCATAGACGGCAGCTACGCCGACCTTTCCACTGAGAGCCTGTACCCGCCAGACTCTCCAATACTTAAGACGGGAATGTTCTCCGGCCTGCGCCGCCAGCTGGAGGAGCGGGGACTTCTCGGCCGTGCCGACGCATACTTCAGGAACTCGTGCGAATGGATGCGCCGCATCCGCAAGTTCACGTTCGAGAAGCTCCGTGCGGCAGACCGCGTCGCTGGCTTCGATTTTCTCGGCGACATAAACACCCACTGGCACACTTTCGGCTATTCCGTAGGCATGATGGACGAATTCTACCGGCTGAAGCCCGGAGAATCGGTCGGCAACGTACGTCGCTACAACTCCGCCGCCGTGTTGCTCAGCGACTTAGGGAGCGACTTCAACGTGCGCGCGGGGGTGCGCCGCAGGGTTGCGTTTTTGGTTTCCAACTATGACCGTGCCGTGTCCAACGCGACGCTAAAGGCGTCCCTTGTAGAGGCTGACGGCGGCGGGACCGCATGGGAGGCCTCGTCCGCGTGCGGCGAGACGGCGATCGGGCGGGTCTCTCCGCTTGCCGCCTTCGATGTTGAAGTTCCTGCGGCGAAGGAGCCAAGGAAGTACTTCCTTCGCGCTGAGGTGGGCGGCCTCGCGGAGAACGAGTGGGAGATTTACGCGTTCCCAGGGTTCGTCGGGGAAACGGGCGCGCATCCGGCGATTGTCGTGGACGACATCTCTCGTGACGGACTTCTTTCCGCGATGGCGGAAGGCAAGAGGGTTTTGCTTCTTGGCGCGGGCCCGTTCAGGTCGTTGCCTTCCACGTTCCGCATCGGCATGGCAGGTCGCTGCGCCGGCGATTTTGCGACTGTGATAAAGAGTGGACACCCTGCGCTTGCAGGAATGCCGCATGAGGGATTCTGCGGCTGGCAGTTCAGGCGCATGATGGAGGGCGGCAGGTCCGTCCAGCTGGAGGCTGGCGTTCCGTTCGACCCTATCATAGATGTAGCGAGCGCGGTGAAGTTCGTGATACGGCAGTCGTCGCTGTTCGAGTACCGCGTCGGCGAAGGACGGCTTCTCGTCTGCTCGCTCCGGTTCGGCCACGACGACCCGGCTGCGGAGTGGTTGCGCGCGCGGCTTGAGGCGTACGCAGGGTCTGACGAGTTCGACCCGCCCGTTGCGATTTCGCCGGAGCAGCTGCGTTCGCTGATCGACGCTCCGCTCCTGAGCGGCGCTGCCAACCAGAACCGCGCCCGCAATCCCAACGATCCGGCATCATCGGTCCGAGCCGGCAAGTTCGCCCAACCATAGCATGTCGAAACCGGTGGCATGACGAAAGCAGGAAAAGTTGCATGCGACGAATAACGATTAAGGCCATGTGCGTGCTCCTCGTGGAGACGATGGTGTTCGTTGAGGCGTTCGCGACGGCTGCGAGGCCGAGCGTAATCGATGGCTGCAAATGGAACTGCAACTACGACGAAGAGAAAGTCGCGCCGTACGTACTTGAGGACCCTCTGCGGTTCTTGGACGGACGCAAGGTTGCTGCAAAAACCGAATGGCGAGAACGTAAAGTGGAGACGGCCTCCTCACGGTGGCGTCGCATTGTGGTATAATACGCCTGCATTGAAAGGAGAGCGTAGAGACATGAATCCTGCCGGCGTGCGGGTGAAGCGGACGCTGTCGAACAGGATTGCAGAGGAGCTTCGCGGAGACCTTGGCGCGGGGCGTTGGAAGGCTGGCGACGCGCTGCCGCCAGTCGACGAACTGCGCAGACGCTTCGGTGCCGGGGAGTATGCAGTGCGCACGGCGCTTAAGCGCCTGCGCGACGAGGGGCTCGTCTCCGTCAAGCAGGGTGCCGGGGTGACTGCCACGGGTAAGGGCACGTGGCGCTGGCGCGGCCGTGTCGCCTTTGTCGCCGTAGGCGTGCCAGGTTCGTACTATTCGCAGATGCTTGCTCACCAGATGTCGACATGTCTTGCCGACGCCGGCTGGGATTTCGTTTTCATCGCCTTGCCATCGTGCCCGTCCAAGCCGCTTGACCTGACTCTTGTCCGGCGACATGTCGAAGCAGGGCTGGATTTTGCGGTATGCTACTGTTCTGAAAGGGAAATCTTTGACATGTTCGCCAGCGCGGGCGTCCCTTACATCGTCTTCGACGCAGGCGTGAAAAGCGATCCTCACGCGAAGGCGGTGGTCAGTCTGGACTTCGGAGAGTGCTTTTCCGAAGTCGCCGCAACGCTGAAGTCGCACGGAGTCAAGCGGCTGCTGGAAGTGGACTACGACAGAAGCATAGACCGAAGCTTCAAGTCGCAGCTGCTTGAGGCCGGAATATCCGTCCACAGACTCTTCGGTGCATGGGAGAAGCCCGGAAGGTGGCGTGTCGGCGAGATGCGCGAGGCGGGGCATCGCCTTGTCGCCAAGTACTTTCGTGACTCGCACAACCGTGCGCATCCTCCGGACGCGGTGCTGTTCGACGACGACTATTTCGCGTCAGGCGGCATAGCGGCGCTTTTCGAGGCGGGGCTGCGCATACCAGAGGACATCGGCGTGGTCACATGGTCTAATGCCGGAAACGAACTGTCCTTCGGCTTCTCGCTTGCCCGCATAGAGAACGATCCAATTGAGCATGGCAGGGCGCTGTCGGAATACCTGCTGAATCTTCTTGACGGACGCAAGGCCGGATTGCCCCGTCTGTTCACCAGGTTCATCGCCGGCGAAAGTCTTTAGCGCGGCGTTTTGCGTTTTATGCAGGGAATTCCGCATTATTGAGATTGGTATTGAGATTTGGGAGATTCTTCTTGTCTTTTGGTAGGGCGTGTGTTATCCTTTGTTCAAAGTCAACGCACAAAACCAAGGAGAAACCAACATGAACTCTACAAGTGCAGCCAAATGCAGGACAATGACTGCCATTTTTGTAGCCGTTGTGGCCGCTGGCATCCACTGCGTCGCTTCCGCCGCTACGGTCTACTGGAAGGACAACGCGCCGAACGACGACTGGACGGACGGATCCAACTACGTGGGCGGCGCGGCTCCGTCGGCGAACGACACAGTGGTCGTTGGAAACGCAACGGTTCGCCTCTCTAACTCCGACATGGCGTCGTTCAACCTCGCGTCCTCGCTTGCGCGCATCCTGCCGACGAACTCCAACGCGAGAATCGAATTCACGATTTCCGGCGCGGACGCGACATGCTCCTTCGGTGCGTCGATCCGCTATCCAGAGACTGGCGACTCCCCTAGGTACGGCAAGATCGTGAAGAAGGGCGACGGCACGCTCGAACTCGCATGTTCCTCCGTCAACAACCCATACGCGACGGATATCGCCGTAGAGGGCGGAATGCTTTCCGTCAAGGACTCGGGGATTGCAAATCAAAACGCCCTCTTCGGCAACATCGACGTGTCGGCCGGCGCATCGTTCTTCACGCGCACGAACGGACGCACCTGGACGGGCAGTGTCACGGGCGAGGGAACGGTCACAAACAGCGCCGCCAACCAGCTGGTCGTCTGGGGAGGCAGCAACGCCAGCCCGGCGGAGCTGACGACATGGATGAGCAAGCTCGGCTACTACAGCTCGGGACGCGTCATGATCAGGCGCGACGACAATACGTTCGGCAATTTCACTGTCTTTTCCAACTCGCCTCTGCCTTCCGACGGCCACGGCGTCACGGGTTTCCATTCCATCGGCAAGAAAGGGCAGGCTTCGTCCGTCGGAACCCATGACACCCTGAACACCGGCGAAAGAGGCGGCACCTTCCTCTATCTCGGCGACGGCAACGAGACGGAGACGGACAAGAAGATCACCGCGTCGTACGCAAGCATGGGGCCAACGGTGTTCGACGCCGGCGCATACGGAGGGCTGACGTTCAAGGGGACGTGGGGATACGGCGGTACGGCAGGATCGGGGCAGGGCATGGGACGGCTCGTGCTTTCCGGGTCCAACACGCACGAGTGCGTGATTGCCGGCGATATCAAGAACGCGACGCTCGCGAACAGCCAGGGGAAGACGGGCTTCTCGTTCCACATCACGAAGAAGGGCACTGGCGCGTGGCGGTTTACTGATGTTGGAAGTCCGCTTCAAGATGGCCTGGGCAGCGGAACAGTGCGCGAGAACGACACTGGCATTGCAGTGGAGGAGGGCACGCTTCGCTATGATTTTATCCGCGAGGCGGGCGACAAGTGCGCTCTCGGCATGGCCACGAACCTATGCGAAGCGTACTGCGGCGCTCCAGACGAGGCGTACCGCGTGCCGTACGCCTTCCGCCTCGGTTCCGCCGCGAGATCTTATCCCGACGACGGTCTTGCGACATTCGAGTACACTGGAACTCGCGACGCCATATGCACGACAAGGCCGATTGCGCTGGGGGGCGATGCGCGGCTTCTCAACTCCAGCGGGTACCCTTTGCGTCTCGGCGGCATAAGCGCAATCTCGAACGGAGTGCAGAATCTAGTCCTTGGCGGAGCAGGCACTGACAACGAAGTAGGCAACTTGACGGACGGCGCGGCGGGATGCCGTCTCGGCGTCATCAAGGAAGGGAGCGGCACGTGGACGCTTGCGATGACGAATTCGTTCTCCGGTCCCGTAGTGGTCAAGGGCGGCACGCTCAAGGTCCGCCACGTTGGCGAGGGTGTCAAGTACACCTGGTACAAGCTGGTGATAAAGGATCTCTGGTCGAGGTTCAGGACGTCGACAAAGTCGGATTATTTGAAGCTTGGCAGAATCGGGCTGTTTGACGGCGACGGCTATCGCCAGAACATAGGATTTGCCGCAAATACTGCCAATTCCGTCGGCTTGTCGCTTTCTGGCGGTCAGATTGGACGCGGAATGCCGATGCGTTATTATACGTGGTTTGGCAGTCGGTACGAGAAATTGACCGATACGGGGCAGATTTCCGACAGTTCCTGCCTCCAACTGCAGAGAGACAATGCCGTCATCGATCCAAGCGATCCAAAGAAATGGCTGGAGTTTGACTTGCGGCTTACGAACGGAACGCCCGAGATCGCGTACTATGACCTTGCCGTGGTGTATGGCGATGGCACTGGCACTGGTGCTTATTCAAACTTTAATGTACGCGCATGGTCGCTGCTTGGTTCTACCGACGGCTGGAACTGGGACGAACTCCACTCCGTCGCCGACAACAGGGCGAGCGGCGAAAAGATGAAGATTCCGACTACAAGCAACTCGTGGATGGCGCAGAACAAGTCGTCAAGCGGAGAGACTGCCGCTACAAAGCACGACACGACGAAGCTTCAGGCAATACGCGGGCACAGCCTCGGCCTTGTGCCGGCTCCGCTCGCCAACGTCGAGTACGTGAGCGTAAGCGACGGCGCCGTCCTTGAGGCGGAAGGCGACGTCACGCTTTCGTCGTTCCGCGTGACGGCCGGCGCTGCTCCGGGAACGGTAAGGGGCTTCTCGCTCGCGCCGAACTGCACGGTGGACGTGAGAGGCCTGCCAAAGCATCCTCAGCCCTTTGACCTTCCGATTGCGTTCGATGGCGTTTCCGTTGCGGACGCGGACTGGTCTCTTACGGTTGACGGCGCCCCGACGCAGAAGTACAGCCTTTCGGTCGTCGGCAACCGCCTGCGCTTCATGGTGAAGGGGATTAAGCTCGTTGTCTTCTAGGACGAGTCGTAGAGAGCCGCATGCCATGCGCGGCAGGTCGCTGACAGCCGCCCTCTTCCTCTTCGCCGCATCGCGGCTGGCGGCGGAAGGGGCGGCATGCCTCGCGTTCCCCGTCAATGGACATCCCGAAGCCCGTCAGGCGATCGACCACAAAGTCTACGAACTGAACCAGAGCAAGCCTCGGCGGATCGCGTGGGGTGTGTCCGGGCGCTTCTCCGGAGTAGACCGCACGCTGGCGCCTAACCACCACAAGTACGGTATGGAGATCCGGTTTATCTACGACGACGGCACGGACGACTGGTTCACACCTGCCCGCAAGTTCACGGCGGACAGTCCGGGCTGGCAGCGCCTTACGGGAATCTACTGCCCGCGCCGGCCGGTGAAGAAGGCGTACTTCTTCTACAGGCTTGCGACACCGGGGGAGGCGTGGTACGACGGCGTGTCGCTTTTCGAGGCGCCGGACAGGCCGGTCCGCGGCGGATGCCGCGCCACGGAGTCGAACGGCGAAGTAACGCTGGAGAACGACTTCATCCGATGCACTGTCCTGCCGGGCGAGGGCGCGACGGTGCGTGAGCTGGTAGACCGGCGCACCGGCGTAAACTACGCCGGGGAACGAAGCGGGCTCCGTCTGCTCCAGGACGGCTTCAGGCACGGCGGCGACGTCAGCAGGCTCCAATGGAATGCGGAGGTGCGGAACGACGGGAACGACGAGGCCACTGTGGAGCTGCGGCTGTCCGGTGCGGAAGGCAGGCCGTATCTCGAAATTGTCCGGCAGATGACGCTGAAGCGCGACTCGTCCGCGCTGGAGGTGCGGTATTCGTGGCGCAACCAGCCAGCGTCGATGGCCGACATGCTTGTGGACCCCTGCGTGGCGAACGGCCTGGCGCCAAACGGCGTCCGAAAGCCCGCGCTCTGCTATCCTACGGAGAGCGGGGTCGTCTGTGCCGAACCGGACGGCGGTGGTGCGTGGTGCCAGGATGCGATTGGCGGCTGGTGTGCGGCGCTTGGTGATGGGGCGCGGACGATGGCCTTCCAGTTCAGCTGGGAGCACTGCTACGGGACGCGAGTCCTGCAGGGCGCGGGCGGCAATCCGGTCTCGTGCGTCGCCTTCCGGCCTTTCAGGATTCCCGCGGGGGGGACGGAGTCCACCGACGTCGCGCTTTTCCCGCTTGCGGGCGTTGCGCGTCCAGACTGGGTGGAGAACGGCATTGCAGCAAGCATTTCCACGGACGGCGGAAAGCTTGCGGCCGTTTTCGATTCGGCCTTCGACGGCTTGCTGAACGTAGAGTTGGAGGCGCGTGCCTCCGACGGCGCGGCGACGTTCAGGCGCGGCGTCGTGTTCGTTTCGCCTGACTCCTCCTCGACCTTTGCCACCGACATTCCCTGTGCCGGCGTGAGCTGGTGCGCGGTCAGGGCGTTTGCGGACGGCTCCCTTGCATTCGAGGCCGAGCGCGCGTTCGAGGCCGGGCGCAAGTACCGTGCGAAGCGCGCCAAGGCGAAGCCAGTCGAGGTCAAGCCGTTCCGGATGGCGCTTGGCGGCGGCCCCGTGACTCCGCATGCTGAATTTGCACGGCCATACGCAGGCGGAAGGCCGAAAGTCCTTTTCATCACGAGCATACACCAGGCGAGGGAGATCGTGGAGCTGCTCCAGCGCATCGACATGGACGCGCGGACTGTGCGCCTTGCATATGACGAGAACACGACATCGTGGGCGATGATCGAGCAGTTCGGCACGTACAGGTACCGCGAGATGAACATTTCGCTCAAGAAGGAACTTGAAAGCCGGCTTGACGTCATATTCGTGAGCGGCAGCCTGCTGAACGCGGTGGACAAGGAAAATCGGACGGAGATTGACCGCCAGGTGGCGGCAGGCACGGGGCTTGTCCGCGTAGGTCCGAAGCTCCCTCCGCTCGATGGCGACTCTGCGGCGCGCAACTGGATCGCCGGCAACGTGTCGCCCGAGCTGCTGCCGTTCAAGGCCGGGGACCTGCGGGCCGCAGCGGTTGGATCGCACCGCGAAGTAATGCTGGACTACGAGGGCAGGCTGGGGCTGACGCCGTTCGTGCCGTACTCCGCGGAGTTCCCGCCGTTCCGCTACCAGGACTACTCTCTTGGCGTGGTGGGGCGCGCAATACTGTGGGCTGCTAAGATGGACGTCGCGCCGCCTCCCGATGCGCAGACGGCGGAGGAGACCGTTTCCGTCGAGCCCGGGTTCTCCATACGGCACAGGTTCATGAAAGGCCCGAAGGGCGTGTACGATTGGACCGCCGAAGCGCTGCACGTGCGCAAGCCGGCCGAGTTCAGGGAGTTCGCCGTAGATGACGGCGGGGGCGCGTACAGGATTGGCGGACGAGTGAAGGGCAAGGTCTCCTTGACCGGTGGCGCGGCCCGCGTCACGCTTTCCGACGGATTCGGCCGCCTGCTTGCGGAGGCGGACGGCGTGACGGACACGTTCGCCCTTGCCATTCCCGAGGCGAGGACGGGAATGCTGTTCGTGGACGCATATCTTGAGCTTGGCGGCAAGACAGTGGACGTGCGACATGCCAAGGTCGTGTGCGAACGCCCTTGGCGACGCGCTGAATATCCGCTCGGCATCTCCGAGGACTGGTTGACCGACGGTTGTGAGAAGGAGTACCTGCTGGAGCACAGGGCGAGACTGTACCATGAGTTGGGGATCGACATGATACGCTTTTGGAATTCTTCGAGCGTTGCCAGCTTTCTTCACATGTTGCCGCATGGCTTCGATCTCGACTTCCCGATCTACGACGCCAGGATCGGCGAAACGGCGTTCCGGGAGCGGTTCCGCGACCCTTACGCTAAGACGAAAGACCGCAAATACCTTTGCCGCCGGCCATGCCTGCACGATCCCGAATACCGCAAGGCGCTTGACGAGAAGACGAGGGCGAATGTGGCGCGAATCGCAAGGTTCTCCCCTGTAACTTGCGACTGTGGCGACGAGAATACGCTTACCCTCTGGGACAGCCCGTTCGACTTCTGCTTCTCCACGCATACGCTCAATGCGTTTCGGGAATGGCTCAAGACGCAGTACGCGGGGCTTGATGGTCTGAACGCGGCGTGGCGGACGAACTTCCGCTCATGGGGCGAAGTCGTGCCGGACACCGCCGACGAGGCTCGCGCCCGTGCGGAACGGATTGGCGAAAAGACCTACGCCGCATGGGCGGACCACCGCCGGTTCATGGAGCTGACGTTCTGCGGAACCATCGATCGCGTGGCCGAGATTTTGCACGAGCGCCTGCCGGAGGTTCCGCTCGACATGTCAGGAACTCAGCCGCCGAACGGCTGGACTGGCATGGACATGTGGCTCGTCTCGAAGTCCGTAGGCGAGCCTGCCGCATACGCCGGGGGGTACCTCGGCGAACTCCTGCGGTCGTTCGGGCGGCCGTTTGTGAAGCCGTGGTGCGGCTATGGCACCAGGCCCGATGTGCTGGAGGCGCGGATGTGGGAACATGCATTCCGCTTTCTCGACGTGGGCGCATACTTCTGGACTTGTTTCAACTTCCTTATGCCGGACTATTCGCCTACGCCGACAGCCGTGCGGTATGGCAAGACCGGCGATGAGCTGCGGCACGGGACGGCGAGAATCCTCCGGTCGCTGGAGAGTCGGCCCGAGGCGTTGATCCACTATTCGTTTGCGTCCATACACGCGGCGCAGATCGAGCGCCGCTACGACGATTTCTTGAAGTGCGGGGACGAATGGCGACGCATGCTTCAGAACCGTTCCATACCGTACCGCTATGTTTCATACGCCGAGATCGAGGATGGCGTTCTCGACCGGACGGCGGCGAAGTGGCTTGTATTGCCGCGTTCGGCGGCGCTGTCCGACAGGGAGGTCGAGGCGATCCACCGGTTCGCTGGGCGTGGCGGGAAGGTTGCCGGTGACGCCGAGACCGGCCGGCTGGACCAGCACTGTGCGGCGCGGCGCGCGCCAGCGCTGCGGGACGTGGCAAGGGAGGTGTCCGGCTTCGCCCCAGAGACGGTCGATGGGGTCTCGTCGTATCAGCTGTTCCCGCGAGACGGGGCGGAGGGACGATACTGGGGCTTCGTCCGCGAGTGGAACGCGGGGGAGGGCTCGGCGGAAAGGACAGTGCGGTTGGGCGCTCCGTCGTTTGTGTATGACTTGCGCACGAAGGAGTCGCTGGGCAAGGTGACGACGTTCAAGGTTTCCCTGCTTTCTGCCGAGGCGAAGCTTTTTGCGGCGCTGCCATACGATGTCGGGCCGATCAAGGCGTCGGTCGCGGCGGGGCGTCCAGGCGAAGAGGTGAAGGTGACGGCGTTCGCGGGGATTCCGAAGTGGGCGAAGGCATGTCATCCGGTGGCCGTTGACGTGTATTCGCCGGACGGGAAGCGCAGCCGACTTTATTCTGGTGTGTGCGATGCGAAGGGCGGACGAGGCGTGCATGTGTTCCGCACCGCGCTAAACGATGCCAGGGGCACGTGGCGCGTCATTGCCACGGACTGCATTTCAGGGAGCAAGCACTATGCTTCGTTTGAATTATAGGGCCTGCGGGAATATGGTACAATGTGCATGCATGACATGAAAAAGAACCCAGAGGTGACGAAAATGAGAATCCTATGCGGAACAGTTGTCGTGGCGGCGATGTCCGCCTGCCAGGCGTTCGCCGCGCATGTCGCGGTTGACTTCGACACGGCCATTGGCCAGGTCAAGCCCGTGAACGGCGTCGGGCAGCCGCCGATGGTCGGCAAGTGCGGCGACTACCCGATGATGCACTATCTCAGGGAGGCGGGCATTCCGTACTCTCGCCTTCATGACGTGGGCGGGTGGCTCGGCGGCGGGCTTTTCGTGGACATACCGAACCTCTTCCCGGATTTCGATGCCGACGAGAACGATCCGAAGAACTATCGCTTTGCATACACGGACTCCCTTATGAAGGCCCTTGACGCAAGCGGCGTGGAGCCGTTTTTCCGCCTCGGCGTGACCATAGAGAATTTCGTGGAACGGGGCTTCCCGCCTGTAAACATCCTGCCGCCCAAGGACTATGCTAAATGGGGACGGATCTGCGAGCATGTCATCCGGCACTACACCGAGGGCTGGGCGGACGGCTTCAAGATGAAGATATCCCATTGGGAAATCTGGAACGAGCCCGACAACAACCCTGACGACGACATCAATCCGATGTTCCGCGGCCCGTTCTCGGAATACATGCGCCTCTACGGCACGGTTGCGCCTTACCTCAAGGCGAAGTTTCCGCACCTCAAGATCGGAGGCTACGGAAGCTGCGGATTCTATGCCGCTGTCGGCTCCGGACGGGTCGCTGCCGCCAACTCGTCGCCGCGCCTGGTCCATTTCGTCGACTGCTTCACCAACTTCCTGTCCCACGCCAAGGCGGAAAACTGGCCGCTCGACTTTTTCTCGTTCCACTCTTACTCGTTGCCGGACGACGCGCGGCTCCAGATCGCATACGCACGGAGGACGCTCGATGAATTCGGATTCGGAAACACGGCCATGAGTTTCAACGAGTGGCTGCCTTATCCCGCCCTTGAGTCCCTTGGCACGGCCCGCCAGGCGGCACTGATAGCCGCGGAGCTGATAGACCTCCAGAACGGGCCTTGCGATACGGCGATGATCTACGATGCCCGCTGTGGGGTAGGCAACTATTCCCCGCTGTTCAATCCTCTCACTCAGAAGCCGCACAAGGCGTACTATGCGTTCATGGCGTTCAACGAACTCAGGAAGGCGGGAACTGCTGTCAAGGCGACGAGCGACGACTGCAAGGTGCGCGTTGCGGGGGCGAAGGGGACGTCGGGGCGGACCGTAATGGTCGTCAACTGCTCGAAGGAGCCCAAGCCGATCGCGCTGAGCCTTGGGAAGGGCGAGACGCCGCAATTGACGTGTCGCATCACGGATGGCATGCGTACATGGGAGGAGACCCCGCTTCCGGCAAGCCTGCCTGCATGGTCGTTTGCCGTAGTGGCCATTCCCGACAGGCCGTAGATTTCATCGGTGGAAAACGCAGAGGCGGCGGCCGTAACTAGCGCTTTGACTTCGGCGGAAATTTATAGGATAATATGCAAATACCCTTGAGGCCGTTGGCGAAACGATGCCAATAATGGAAGAAGGAAGGAAAGAAGGAACATGAACTACTCGCAGGCAAAGGAATTGCTCCGCTCGTGCGGACAGGAACACGTCCTCGCCGGATGGAGCCGGCTTGACGCAAAGGCGCGGCGCGGTCTTCTTGCACAGGTTGGGCAGATAGACCCTGCCAGCGTGCGGCGATGCCAGGCGGCCCTTAAGACAGGGGGCTCCGTCGCCGACTCGTCGAAGGGCGTGGCCCCCAGGGTGGCAGTGCTCTCCGGCGCGGCCAGACGCAAGGCGGTCGAGGCTGGCGAGCGGGAGCTTCGCGCCGGACGCGTCGCCGCGCTGCTCGTAGCCGGCGGACAGGGTTCGCGCCTCGGCTATGACGGCCCGAAAGGCTGCTACTCCATCGGTCCGGTCACCGGTGCTCCGCTCTTCTATTTCCATGCCCGCAAGATCCTGGCGCGTTCGCGCCGCTACGGCGCGCCAATCCCGTTCTACGTCATGACGTCCGAAGCGAACAACTCCGCGACCGTGAGGTGCTTCGAGGAGAACGCCTATTTTGGTCTCAACCCGAAAGACGTGTTCTTTTTTACCCAGGGCATGTGGCCTGGCATGACGAAGGACGGCAAGATAATCCTCGATGCGCCCGGACACGTCTTCATGTCGCCGGACGGGCACGGCGGTCTTCTCGCGGCGCTCAAGAGGTCTGGCGCGCTTGACGACATGAAGAAGCGCGGCATTGCGAGCGTGTTCTTCTTTCAGGTCGACAATCCGCTCGTGGAGGTCGCCGATCCCGCGTTCGTCGGCTACCATGTCATGCAGAAGTCTTCCTATTCCCTCAAGCTCTGCGCCAAACGAGACCCGAAGGAGAAGGTCGGCATGCCGATGCGGTTCGGCAAGACCTTCCGCATGGTTGAGTACACCGAGATGACCGATGAGCAGTGCAACCGTCGCAAGAAGGACGGGTCGCTCTACTTCCTCTACGGCTCGCCTGCGATTCATGTCTTCGATCGTGCGTTTCTTGCCCGCGAGGCTGCGAAGGCCATGCCGCTCCACCTGGCGTTCAAGAAAATCCCGGTCTTCGACGGGGCAAAGATCGTCAAGCCGTCCGAACCCAACGGCTACAAGTTCGAGAAATTCATCTTCGACATTCTGCCCAATGCGACGAGAGCGGCGTTTCTGGCGTTTGACCCTGCGGACGAGTTTTCGCCCCTCAAGAATGCGGAGGGGAGCGATTCTCCCGCCACGTGTCAGGCAGACCTTCGGGCGAAGTGGCTGCGTGCGCTCTCCGAGGCTGGCGTTTCCGTGTCGCCGGGCGTGCCGCTGGAGATCGATCCGGCTTATGCGCTCGATGCGGCCGACATTCGCGACCGCGGCCTGCTGCTTCGGCAGGTGTAATCAAGGCGCTTCCTTCAAGTACGCTTCTGCATTGCGTTAGCTTATTACATAACATTCATAACGTATTTTAACCGCATGTTCGTTGCATAAAGAGATTTAAACATGGCATTATTGTTGTGATTGCCGTTATGGTGTGGTATAATGTGGGGCAAACTGGGAAAAGAATAAGGAGCGTTGCGCAATGAAAAAGCTATTGATAATCAACGTGGTGGCGTTTGCCGCGATTTCGATGGCGGATGCCGTCAAGGTTGGTTTTCGCGAGACGGGAAACGTCCACGTGGATTCCGGCACGGTGACGCAAAACGACCCTGTGGTTCTTGGTGACAAGGCCAAGTTCTACAAGACTGGCGCGGGAGAACTTGTGCTTCCGCTTGCGAACGTCAACCGACAGCGCGACTATTCTCTCACGGTATTGGACGGAAAGGCGACGCTTGTTGCCGGTGAAGACGCAACGGTGGACGCCTCGCAACCACCGGCGGCACTCTCCAAGGCGGCGTTTTGGGTTAACGCCGATTCCGTCGTGACGGACGCGAACGGTCTTGTTACGAAATGGTGCGACGTGCGCGAGACGTCCACCGAGTCGCCACGGTATTGGTATGCCGTTCCGAAGTGGGGAACGTTGGCGACGACCTATGCAAACGTGCCGCCCAAACTCGGCACGTTCCACGGTCGTCAGGGTGTCTATTTCTATGGGCGAGCGTCCAACGTCTATATGAGATACATGACAAACGGCACGGAAAGCGCCATCGGCACGGTGCGCCACATCTTCCTTGTGCATGGCGTCACGAACTGCTGGGGCGCCGCCGTCGGCTACACGACAACGCGTGAGGGCGGCATGGTGCCGGATACCGACAGCTTCATCCGCAATCTGTCGGACTGCAGGGCCTACTTTGTGCGCCGTGCCGATCTTTCGTCCGACTTCGCCGCTGGCCGGTTCTACCTCAACGGCCAGCAGTTTGATCCTTTCACGACGGTTCCACGGCAGGGCGTTTCGCTGCTGGAATGCGATTTCCTCGCCAAGCCCTCCAACGCGAACTTGTTCTTCCGCACCGATTTCGAGACCTACAGGGATCGCGGCAATCAGGGCGGCGATTACCTCTGCGAGGTGATCATCTTTACGGGTACGCTTCTCACCGAAAAGGATCGTCTGGACATCGAGCGCTATCTGCTCAAGAAATGGAATCTGCCGTACCATGCCAATGCGGAGCTGCGACTGCCGATGCCGCTTGGCGCGGTCGGCGTGGCGTCCAACGCAACGGTCGAGGTCTCGGCGGCGAACGGCGAACAGACTACGCCGCTGACTTTCGCGGGCGAGGGAACGGTGCGTAAGACGGGTGCTGGTGCGCTGATGGTCGGCCCTTCGACCGGCACGCCGTTCAACGGTTCATTTACGCTTGAAGAAGGGTCTGTAATCTCCGCAGGCGGACGGCCGCCGGCGGTCAAGGCCGTGTCCGGCGACATCTACGATTCATCGCGCTATCTGCACAACAATTCATCCACGCCGGACAACATCGCCAAGAGCGGCATGAAACTGACGCGCGCGACAAATGGTGCGGCGGGAGTGTTCCGCAAGACGGGCGTTGGCGAGGTGCGGCTCTCCGGCGTCGATGAGAGCGTGGAACGGCTGAACGTCGAGGGCGGCGTGGTGTCGCTTGAGACCAAGACCAAGGTTGCCGCCTTTGCGCCGTGCGGGACGGTGGTTACGGCGGCGGTTCCGAACGCCAGTTTCGAGATGCCGCTTGCTTCTACCAATTCCTCGGCGCGCTATTCATATCATGATGCTACAGTCAATGGATGGCAGGCCACCAGCTTCTGGTGCGACTACGCCACCGCAGATCATTCCGGCTGGTCTAACTGGGCGGACGAGGCGCCGCCTGATGGAAGAAATGTATTTATTCTGAGAGGAAATTCAGGAGCGCAGACGACAGTGGCATTCCCTAAGGCGGGTCGCTACGAGTTGACGCTCTGGGCCTGCGACCGCTATGGACAGCAATATGGCAGCAACCCCGACAAGTTTGGCGTGAACCAGGTTAACTTGCTGTTTGGCAAGGCCGGCGGCACGATGGAACAGTTCGGTACGGTGCTTGCCTACGGGCGCAAGTTCACCAAGTTCCGCTTCATGCTGCCGGAGGTCGAGGCTGGAAACTACGTCTTGCGGCTGCGGTCGCCAAGCCAATCATACGATGAATCGACGTGCATCGACGACATCCGCATCACCTACGTCGGGGAGAGCGCTAAGACGGTTGCGTTCAAGGTTCCGAATGGCGATTTCGAGAGACTGTCGCCGAGAAGTGCGCACCCTACTCGCTATGGCTTCTTCACGCCGCTTGATAAGGCAACGGGCTGGACGTTTGAAATCACTGACTCCCGGTTTGAAAACTGCCTCACGAACTTCGCCGTGGGCGTGGCTGCACCGTCGAAGCACATCTACAGCAACCGCTATGCACCGCTCTATTCGTATGGCATCGGGCAGATGGGAAGCGCCAGCCTGGCGTTCGTCTTTGGATATGGAAGGGCATCCACTACGTTCACGGTCCCTGCCGGCACGTACCGTCTGAGGTGCAACGCCGCATGGACGCCCACCAACCCCAAGTACCAGAACAGCAGCGGTTCGTGGGTCGAGGTTGATGCGAACAACGTGCCGAGGATAGCGGCGCGTCTTGTAACGGGCGGTGGCGCATCAGTCAGTCTTGGGGAGATCACCCCGAACTCGACTTTGCCGAATGCGAAGGACTGGCCGACGGCGTTCTCCTTCGCGGAGCCGACGGAAGTCACGCTCGTTCTTGAGCAGAGCAACACGGCGGCAAGCGGCACGATTGACGATCTGGTGCTTGTCGCTGAAGAGAAGTATGACGCTGGCGAATTGCTGAAGGACGGAGGCTTTGAGTCGCTGTCGTCATGGACAAGAACCGCCGACAACTCCTATTACCGGTTTTCGCAAATTGGCCAGAGGGCCTACATGTCGAATCCCGCATCGGCCTACGGCTACAATGTGTTCGAGGGCGACCAGCGCGGCGGATTCAAGGACGAATGCCTCGCCGTCCAGACCGTGACCTTCCCGACGGCTGGGCTTCACCGCTTCCGTCTCCATGCCAACACCCGCATTGACTCTGACAACGAATCGCAGAATCCGCTTCGCTTCTGGTATCACGCCGTCGGCTCGACGGAAACCAATGTGATCGACGTCATGCTGGTGCCGCGTTGCTTCAACTGGTTCGAGCGCGAATACCTGTTTGACATCCCGGTTGCGGGCGACTATAAGTTCGGAATCGAGGGCGGCTATTCGCTCCGCGAAGGCGGTTACGGTATCAAGGATACGAGCAAAGGCGCAGACCGCTACTCTTTCCTTGACGGGTGCTCGATTCGCCGTGTGCTTGATGAACTGGAAGAGGCACCAGAGATGCCATCCAATCTGCGGATCAACGTCGCCAGCGGTTCGCGTCTGGTGCTCAACTATCCGGGCACTGTTCAAGTAAGCAGAGTAAAGCTCGGCGATGCCGTCATTTCAAGTGGCGTGGTCAGCGAGAAAACGCATCCGCAGTTCGTCGGCGGCATGGGGTCATTGACCATTGTTCCCCACGGCACGGCAATTTCGATTCGATAGAGGGGAGTCAAGAGATGTTGATGTTTCTTTTTGTGGCGGCTGTTGCCGTTGTTTTACCTGACGCGCCGAAGCCGTATGAGGTGACGGCGGCGAAGGAATTAAGGACGTATCTTGGAAAGTGCGTGCCGTCGGGGAAGGTGACGGTTGGCGGCGCGAAGGACGTCGTGTTCCATGTCGGTGACACGGCGCTGGCGCGGGCGAAGGGGCTTGCGTCAGAGCAAATCGACGAAGACCGCTGGATCATCCGCTCGTTCGGCAAGGACGTGATGCTTGTCGGCGGCGGAACGCGCGGCACGCTCTATGCGGTGTCGCATTTCCTTGAGGACTACTGCGACGTGCGGTGGTGGAGCGACCGCGAGGAGGACGCGCCCGTGCGCGACTCTCTCGCTCTGCCCGCGCTCGACGCGTCGGGCAAGCCTGCGTTCAGCTACCGTAGCATCCACCGGAGCCACAACCGCGCCGAGTCCGACCCGCGCCTTGCGATTCGCCGCCGCCTGAACTCGAACGGGCTTGTGCCGATTCCGGCGGAATGGGGCGGCGGCAAGGAGTACGGCCCGCCAGACCATGCGCACACGTTCGACATGTATCTGCCATGGAGCAAGTACGGCAAGGAGCATCCGGAATGGTATTCGCTCATCGGCGGCCGGCGCATCGGTGGACAGCTCGACGGGCAGCTCTGCCTTTCCAATCCCGATCTCAAGGCGGCGTTCCTAGGCAAGCTGCGCGAGATGATTGCGAAAGGCGACGCCGATGCAAGGGCGAAGGGGCTCGTGCCGCCGCGCCTCTATGAGATTTCGATGAATGACAACGGCAAGGCATGTGAATGCGCGGCGTGCAAGGCAGAGTACGAGAAGTGGAACAAGAGCGGACAGTACGTGCGGTTCGTGAACGCGCTTGCGGCGGAGATCGGCAAGGAGCGTCCCGAAATCTTCCTCACGATGCTCGCCTACATCTACACGGAGGAGCCGCCGAAAGGCGACGTGCGCGCGGCGGACAACGTGATCGTGAAGCTGTGCGACACGAAGTCGAACGCGGCGGCATCCATACTCGAACCGGACAACGACGTGTTCAAGAAGCTGCTGGCGGGATGGCAGGGGAAGTTCTCGCACCTGTTCGTGTGGGACTACGCGATCACCTTCGACAAGCGGACGCTCGGGTTCCCGTTCGCGAGCGAGTTCCACTACGCCGACACCTACCGCCGCTATCTGGCGAACGGCGCCTCCGGCATCTTCTGGGAGCATGAGTATCCGCTCGTCTCCGACTTGTGGGAGATAAAGTTCTACATCGAGTCGCGCTTCTTTGAGGATCCGTATCTCGACGAGGCGACGCTCATACGCGATGCGTTCCAGCGGTATTTCGGGCCGGCGGTGAAGCCGGTGTTCGCGGCGAGGCGGATGCTGGAGAAGGTGCGGGTGCGCACAAAGGCCGTGATCGGGTGGGCGAACGAGTTCACGTTCATCAGCGATGGCGACCTCGCGGAGATGTCCGCGCTCTGGGACGAGGCGGAGCGGCTCGCGAAGGGCGACGCCATGTATCTTCGCCGCGTCAAGAACGCCCGGCTCGGCACGGACAAGCTCGCAGAGTACCGCCGTCACATGCCGGTGCGCCGCGCCGACGGCGTGTATGTGGCGGACGTTGGCCATCTCGACCTGACATACGTGAAAAGCCATCGCGGCGCCATTGTTGATGACCCGGAATCGCCGATCGGCGGCAAGGCCGTGGCGTTCGACACGGAGCCAAACGCGCACGGCTATCTTTCCCTGCCGTTTGCGTTCGGCGTCTATAACACGGGAACAAAGAAGACGACGGGAAGCCGCGAGTTCAAGGCGATCGACACGTCGCCGGGCTACCACTGGTACACGCTGGAGAGCACGACGATACCGGACAACGCGATGCTGTACTTCACGCGGGCGTGGCAGCTGCAGGCGCCGTTCGGCTATCCGCTTTTTGCCGGAAAGAAGTTTGATATCCGCGTCGCGGCGAAATTCGAAGGTCCGGAGTACATTCCCGGCTCGACGGCTACGAACCGCATCTTCATCGCAGGGTACGAGCTTGTGCCAAGGTGAACCATGCCGCATGTGCCTTTTGAAATAGACAAGGCGTCCGGCAAGGGGCTTGTAGAACTGACCGTTGCAGGGATCCGCCGGGCGATTCTCGACGGTGCGTACGCCGCAGGCGAAGCTCTGCCGACGCAGGTCGAGATGGCCGAGGCACTTGGCGTGAGCATCCGCGTGACGCGCGAGGCGCTGGCCAAGCTAGCGGAAGAGGGGCTGGTGTCGGCGCGCGGACGGCGCGGCACCGTCGTGCTGCCGCCTGGGACGAGAAAGTGGAAGGGCCGCATAGTCTATCTGCATTCTCCGTACATCGGCTCCTACCATTTCGCGCGATTCGGCGAGACACTGGCCGGGAAGCTTACGACCGCCGGGTGGCTTTTCTCGTCTGTAACGGTGCCGTTGCCGACGGACGTGGCGAAACTTTCCGCTACCGAAGCAATCGTCGCGGCGCATTGCCGCGACGCCGATCTCGTGCTGGTGCGCGGATGCCTCGACTATGCAGCAGATGAGATTGACGCCTGCGGGATTCCGTGGATTGCCTTGGTGGACGGCGCGGATGGCGACTTCAAGAACTACAAGGGCGTTGCGCCGTCGATGGCGATGCAATGCGTGTCCGAGTTCGTCCTTCATTGTCGGCAGGCGGGAGTGAAGCGCATCGTCGCGATGAATCTTCGTCCGCAGCCAGATCTGGAGGAGGGGTTGGGCCGCGCCGACATTGCCTATGAGAGTTGGATTGTTGCACCATACGACCTGAACGTGTTGGAGAGCTATCCGCAGAGCGCGATGGATGCGATGTTGAAGCGGTTTGCCGCATCCGGGAGCGGAACGCGGCCGCGCCGTGTCGAGTTGCCGGATTTGTTCGTGTTCACCGACGACTATCTGGCGCGTGGCGCACTTACGGCGTTACTTGCTCTCGGCATCCGTGTGCCGCAGGATGTGCGCGTGGCAACCCTCGCCAACAAGGGCTTCGCGCCTGCTTTTCCCGTTTCGCTTACGCGGTTCGAGATCGATCCCGTGCATTGCGGCGAAGTGGCGGCGCAATGCGCGCTGTCCTGTCTGGCGAACGGGCATTTGCCGGATGACGCATTTGTGAACTACGTCTACGTCAAGGGCGAGTCGTTTGCGTGACGGGGTGCCTTCCGTTGCCCGAAACTCGCAACTGGTAATTCTGGAAACCTTACTGCCTGCGATCTGTGAATGTGATATAATATGCGCATGAAGATTTCAGGTACTGTCACGGCTATGGTGACCCCGTTCGCAAAGGACGGTTCGGTCGATTATGGCAAGCTCAGGGAAATCGTCGGGGAGCAGGTCGCCGCCGGCGTCGAGGGCATTTGCGCGGTGGGCACGAGCGGTGAGTCGCCGACCCTTTCGCACGAGGAGCATCACAAGGTCATCGAGAAGACGATAGAGTTCGCCGCCGGGCGTGCGCTGATTGTCGCCGGCACGGGGGCGAACTCCACGGCGGAGGCGGTTTCGCTCACGAAGGCCGCCATTGCGATGGGAGGGGCCGACGCCTGCCTGCAGGTGACGCCCTACTATAACAAGCCTAACGCAGAAGGCCTCTACCGCCATTTCATGACGGTAGCTGACCTTGGCCTGCCAGTCATCCTTTACAACGTGCCTGGCCGTGCCGGGCGTGAGATTCCGCTGGATGTGGTCGTGCGCCTTGCCGCGCATCCAAATGTCGTCGCCATCAAGGAGGCTGCGGGCTCGGTCGACCGCGTGAGCGCTATCAAGGCCGCGCTGCCGGACTTCACGGTCCTTTCCGGCGACGATTCGCTGGCGCTGCCCATGATTGCCGTCGGCGCGGAAGGCGTGATTTCCGTCGCGTCGAACGTGATTCCACGCGAAATGGGCGATATGGTGCGCCTTGCGCTTGCCGGCGATTTCGTGCGGGCGCGCGAGCTGCACGCCAAGTATTATGGTCTCTTCCGCGACCTGTTCATCGATGTCAATCCGGTGATGGCAAAGGAAGCTCTTGCGCTGATGGGCCGCATCGAGCCGGTGTTTCGCCTGCCGCTTTGCGAGACGGACGACGCGCGCCGTGCCCGTCTCAGGAGAACGCTCGAGGAGCTGGATCTCATATGAACGTCTACAATTCCCTGACCCGTCGGATTGAGGAACTGAAACCTCTAGCCGACAACACGATACGCCTCTATACCTGCGGACCTACCGTCTACAACTTTGCGCACATCGGGAACTTCAGGGCCTACGCCTTCGAGGACGTGCTGAGGCGCGTCATACAGTTCAACGGAATGAAGGTAAAGCAGGTGATGAACCTCACCGACGTCGACGACAAGACGATCCGCGGGGCCAATGCTGCCGGCGTCGCGCTCACAGACTATACGAAGACATACAAGGACGCCTTCTTCGCCGACCTTGGAAAGCTCAACATCCAGCCGGCGGAAGTCTATCCTGCGGCCACCGACCATATCCCGGAAATGATCGCGCTGGTGGAGAAGCTGATGGAGAAGGGCGTTGCCTACCAGAGCGAGGACGGCTCCGTGTATTTTAAGGTCCGCGAGTTCCCCGGCTACGGCAAGCTCGCCCACATCGACTTCGACAGCCAGCGAACGGGCTTGAGGTGCGCGGCGGACGAGTACGACAAGGAGAATGTTGGCGACTTTGCACTCTGGAAGGCGTGGGAGCCGTCGGACGGCCCCGTCGGCTGGGACTCTCCGTGGGGCCGGGGCCGTCCCGGCTGGCACATTGAGTGTTCGGCGATGTCGATGAAGTACCTCGGGCCTACGTTTGACCTGCACACCGGAGGAATAGACAACCTCTTCCCGCACCACGAGAACGAGATCGCACAGGCGGAGGCGGCAACCGGCAAGGAGTTCGTCCGCACGTGGATGCACTGCGCGCACCTGCGCGTCAACGGCGAAAAGATGTCGAAGTCGGCCGGCAACTTCTTTACGTTACGCGACCTGATTGAAAAGGGGTGGTCGGGGCGCGAGATACGGTACGTGCTTGTGAATGCGCACTACCGCACCGGACTCAACTTCGCATTCGACGCGCTGGAGGACGCGCGGAAGTCTCTTGAGCGCATCGACAGGTGCGTCGAGACGGCGACGGAGGGAGACGCTCCAGAATGGGCCACCGCCCATCTGACGTCGTTTGCCGACGCAGTGAACGACGACCTCAACTTGCCGAAAGCGTTCGCGGCCCTGTTCGCGCTCGTGCGCGACACCAACGCGCACGGCGGCGGTCCGGTGCTGTCTGTGTTCCGCCGCATGGACGAGGTTCTGGGCGTGATCTTCTTCGGGAAGTCGGCCAAGGCTGAAGTCCCTGCCGCAGTCCAGGCCATGCTTGACGCGCGCGCTGAGGCGAGGCGCCAGAAGAACTGGGCCGAGTCCGACCGCATCCGCGACGCTCTTGCGGAAATGGGCTGGCTTGTGAAGGACTCCAAGGCGGGTCAGACGGTCTCTAGGAAATAAGGGAGACGGCAAGATGACGACGCATGTTAAGACGCAGGCGGACCTTGACGCGGCAACGGCGTCAGGCAAGGCGTTGGTTGACTTCTGGGCGACATGGTGCGGCCCGTGTCAGATGATGGGGCAGCGCATCGAGGCTGAGCTTGAGCCCGTCATGCCCGACCTGACTGTCGCGAAGGTGAACGTGGACGAGGCGCCGGAACTGGCTGCGAAGTTCGGCATCATGTCCATACCCGCGCTGTTCTGCTTCCGCGACGGGCGCAAAGTCGCTGAGTTCGTCGGCGTCACCGATTGCCGCGACATTGCCGCCGCGTTCCAGCGCTGATCCGTCTGCCGCGGGGCAGGAAGTATTCCATTGCAAGAGAAACAAGAGAAAGGTATGGACCGATGAGCTTCATGCTTGCTGCCGCAACTGCTGTCGCTGTTATGGCTGACTTCAGCCATGAGATCGGGAAGATCCGTCCCGAAATCCATTCTTCGGGCTTCGGCCCCACGATCTGTTCGCAAACGGCGCAGGACCTTGCCGACGTAAAGGCCATGGGGTTCAAGTACGCCCGTACACATGACTGGGCGCTCATAAACGCCAATGAGCGCGTGTGCGACTACTTTCAAATCTTTCCGCTGATGCATCTTGACGCCAAGGACCCAAAGAACTACTGTTTTGGCCCTACGGACTACCTGCTGAAGCGCACGCGCGATGAGGCAGGTTTTGGAATCTTCTTCCGCCTCGGCACGTCAATTGAGCATTCGGGCCTGAAGGTGCACTTCAACACGACCATACCTGAAGATTTCGACAAGGTCGCCGAGACGTTTGCCGCAACGGTGCGCCACTACAACCGCGGCTGGGCGGATGGGTTTGAGTGGGACATCAGGTACTGGGAGATATGGAACGAGCCGGACGGCATACAGAACATGTGGACGCCGCCGGGAGGGCTTAGCGAAGAAGACTTCAGGAATCCGTCGGCGAAGCGCGACGAATGCCGCGCCGCATTCGTGAAGTTCTTCGTTACGGTGCTGAAGCGCCTGAAGTCGGAATTCGGCGATACGATCAAGGTGGGCGGTCCCGCGCTGTGCAGCTACAACACGGTGTGGTTCAACGACATTCTCTCGGCCTGCCGCGATGCTGGCGTCGCGCCGGACTTCATTTCGTGGCACGGCTACTCAAACGACCCTACGCGATACTCTGCCGATGCCGATCTCGCCCGGCGGCTCTGCGACTCCTACGGTTTCACGAATTGCGAGCTGATCTTGAACGAGTGGCACTATTTCGGCGAGAACTACAGCTGGACCGACATGCAGCGCTGCTCCGATCCTGATGTCAAGGCGCGCATATGGGAGGGGCCCGACAGCCATAACGGCATTCGCAGCTCGTGCTTTACGCTTGCCGCGCTCGCCAACTTGCAGCGGTCGAAGATGACGCAGGCCTATTTCTACGGATGCCGCCACGAGGGCGCATGGGGCTTCAAGGACAGCCTCCAGAGGAAGTACAAGGTTTTCTACGCGCTGAAGCTTTTCGGCGACATCGTGAAGAACTACTCTACGATATGCGAGAGCACGTCCGACGGCAGCGTCACGACGTTCGCGGTCGGCAGCGAGTCAGGCAGGAAGGGGGTCCTCGTCATCGACTACGGCGGGGCGTCGCGGCAGGTCTCGGTGTGCGTCAAGGGCATTCCCGCCGACGCCAAGGCGACATGCACGCTTCTCGACAACGCCCACGACCTGACATCTCACAAGGTGTCGTTCAAGGGCGGAAAGCTGACGCTCGTGAAGCCAGACTTCTTCTCGGCGGCCTTTTTCGTCGAGTTCGAGTGAGGCCCCCTAGCGGTATTCGATTTTTGCGTTTGTCCTGAGGTCTGCGACGAACGTGTCCATCGCGCGGCCCCTGGCTTCGTGGCGCAACAGCTCCTTGAGCTGGTCGTGAAGGTCGACCAGCGTCGCGTTGCCAGTTCGCCCGGCCTGGCGCTGCGATGCGTAGAACGCGGCGACCTCGTCCTCGGTCGGGTCCGGTACGCTTGCACAGGCCTGTTCCACCAGCTTGTTGACTCGTGCGCCCTTTTCCAGTTCTCTGCGGAAGTCCGCTTCTGAGAGACCCTGCGCTGCGAGTGCCCTACGGTAATTTTCCTCTCCGCCTATCTGCTGGATTACTTTCGCGACTTCTTCGTCTATGTCCGCATTGGAGACCGGCAGGTCGAGCTGAGACGCGCGCATCAGCAGCAGTTTCGCGCCGATGGCCTGCTCAAGGGCCTTTTCCCGGAGCTCTGGGAGGCTCTTCTTCACCTCATCTTCCGAGAACCCGTGGCTCGTGTAGAACTTCACGAGTCGGCTCAGCTCGAACATGACTGCGCCTTCGCCGATCTCTTCTCCGTTTACGTATGCTTTCTTCATGCCTTGTGTACCCTGTAGCCGCTTTTGCGGTGTTATTATAGCATAATCCCCAGGCCTGTGTTTTTTGGTATAATGTCCGTCATGAGCAACATCTACAGAAGCAGCGACGAGAAGGTGATAGCTGGCGTGTGCGCGGGGCTTGCCCATCGTTTCGACCTGAACGCAACGGGATTGCGCTGGGTCGTGGCATTGGTGACGCTATTCCTGTCAGGCATTCCTCTGATTGTCTATCTTGTCCTTTGGGCGACGCTCAAGGAACGGCCTACGGCTGGCGTGACTGACGTCTGATCGGTCGTGCGGCCTTCCGGCACATCGGGATGAAGAAGCTGACAGTCGTGGCGGCGGGGCTCGGATACGGGCTTTTGGAACGTACGGGCATGACGCGTATTGCGGGGCTGGACTTTTCGCCGAAGCCGAGCGTTTTCCCTGCAGTCACCTGCGTGGCCCAGGCGACTCTGCGCACCGGACTTTCCCCGGAGGGGCATGGCATAGTCTCCAACGGCCATTGGTCGGAGGAGTTGCAGAAGCCCGTCTTCTGGGAGCAGAGCTGCCGCATCGTCAAGGGGTCGCGTACGTGGGAAGCCGGTCGTGCGGCTGGCGGTACGGTCGGCTTGTTCTTCTTCCAGCAGTCTCTTGGCGAGAGCGTGGACCTGGTTGTTTCGCCCGCGCCGATCCACAAGCATGGCGGCGGAATGATCATGAGCTGCTACACCAAGCCGACCGGCATGGCGGACGTCCTGCGTAAGCTATGCGGCAAGTTTCCGCTCTGGCGCTATTGGGGTCCGCTTGCGTCGCCAAAGGTCGGGCGCAAATGCATATCGTATTTCGAGGCGATGACTGACGCGCACGATGTCGACGAGGCTTATCTCTACCTGCCTACGCTCGACTACGCCGCCCAGCGCAGCGGACCCGGTTCGTCCGCCGCGCGCGCTGCGCTGAAGGAGTTCCGCCGCCAGCTGGAACGCCTGGCCGACATCGCCATGCGCCGCGCCTGCGCGCTGTCGGTGGAGGGTGACTACGAAATCTCCGAGGCGACGGCGGAGCCGGTGCTGCCCAACGTAGAACTTCGTCGTGCCGGGCTTTTCCGTACGCGAACGGCAGGCGGGCGAAGTTATCCCGACTTCTACCAGTCGGAGGCGTTTGCCATGTGCGACCATGAGGTCTGCGTGGTCATGGGTCCTTCTCGCGCTGCAGCCGTCGAGCGGCTGCTTGCGACGGGAGACTACGACGCGGATGCGACGGCGGAGATCGGCGACAGGACTGTTCTTGTTGCGCGGGCAGGTTCGTGGTGCGGCTACGAATGGTGGACGGATTCGCGAGAGGCCCCCGACTTCGCTTCGCACGTCGACATTCACAACAAGCCGGGTTTCGACCCTAAGGAGCTTTTCTTCTTCAACCGTGGTGTCGTGCGCGGAACGCACGGACGGAGGTGCGAGGTTGCGTATGCGTGATGCGAAAGAAGCGGCTGGCGCGAAGGGCGTGGCCGAAATCGTGGATCTTGCGAGCGCGTTCTATGGCAGCGCGACGCTGTTTGCGGCGCTAGAGCATGGCGTCTTCGCCGCTGTGGAAAGGTCCGGGACGCTTTCGGATGTCGCGAAGTCGACCGGATGCGACGAACGCGGCATGAGGTTGCTGCTCGACGCATGCGTCGCAGAGGGACTGCTTGCAAAGGCCGATGGCGCATATGCGAACACGCCGGCAGGGCGGACGGCGCTCGTGCCGGGCGGCGCGGCGGACCTCACGAAGGCGATACGCTACAACCGCGACGTCTATCCGGCGTGGGGTCGGCTTGCGGAATTCGTGAGAACGGGCCGTCCGGTTGAAAGACCCGAGATTCACCTGGGCGCTGACGCATCACGGACCAAGGCGTTTGCGGCGGCGATGTTCGGGCGTGCGATGGGCATCGGGCGCACCGTCGTGCCTATGCTCGGCTTGCCGCGCGAGGGCCGCTTGCTGGACCTGGCCGGCGGGCCGGCGGCATATGCGATACTTATGTGCCAGGCGAACCCGGGGCTGTCGTGCGTTACCGTAGATTTGCCCGCAATTCGCGACGAGGCGGCGGCCTACGTGGAACAGTTCGGTCTCTCCGGCCGTATCGAGTGCCGCGCCGGCGACTATCATTCTGACGAATATGAAGCCGGGGCTTACGATGCAGCGACGATCTTCGGCGCCTTGCACCAGGAGTCGGCGGAAGCCATCGTCGGCATCCTCGGGCGCGTTCGCCGTGCGCTGAAGCCGGGCGGACGCCTTTTTGTGCTGGACATGATGACGGATTTCACTCACGCGGCACCTAGATTCTCCGCGCTATTTGCTCTTAACATGGCGCTTACGACCGAGAACGGCTGGGTGTTTTCCGACAACGAGCTGAAGGGATGGATGTGCGACGCGGGCTTTGTCCCGGGCGAGACGGTTCGCATCCCGCCGCCGATGCCGCATTGGCTCGTATCGGCGACTGTGTCGGGCGGGACGGATGAGGCGTGAGACAACCCATGAAACGAAAGGATCGCACTCAATCGAGCGGCGAGGAGGTCGCAAATGCGGTGACTCATGCCGTAGGCTCTCATCTCGGCGCGGCAATGCTGGCGCTTTTGGTCTGGCAGGGGGTGAGAAGCGGGACGGACGTCGCTTGGAAGGTGACTAGCGCGTCGATTTTCGGCGCATCCACCATATTTCTATACGCAATCTCCTCGGCCTATCACGCCGTCGCCTATCCGCCTGCAAGAAGGGTGCTGCATGTGATGGATCATATGGCGATATTCGTTCTTATCGCTGGCAGTTACACGCCGTTCTGCTTGGTCACGTTGCGTCCAGGCAGTCCAGGGCTTGCGTGGACGGTTTTCGGCGTCGAATGGGGTGTCGCCGTTCTGGGGATGCTTTTCAAGTTGCGTACGACCGGCAGGTTCAGGTATGTTTCGACGAGTGCCTATGTGGTGATGGGATGGGGCGCTCTTGCCGCGATCGTGCCGCTGGTTCGCTCGTTGCAAGGGCTGGGCACGATGTGGCTGGTCCTCGGCGGCGGGCTCTACACGTTAGGCTGCATGTTTTACCTGTGGAAGTCGTTGCCGTACGCCCATATGGTCTGGCATCTCTTCGTCCTTTCCGGGACAATCTGTCATTTCTTCTGCATGCTATGGTATGTGATGTGACGAAATGTGGTATAATAATATAACTATGTCGGCTGAAAGCGAAGAAACGAGGGCGCAGTGTTTGAGGTAAGGAACCTTGCCTTCTCCTATAGGCGGTCGGTGCTGCGTGACGTTTCGTTTGTCGTGTCGCCCGGAGAGACCGTAAGCGTCGTCGGTGCAAACGGGGTCGGCAAGACGACGCTCCTTCGCGTGCTGGCGACGCTGGCCGTGCCGGATTCCGGAACTGTGATGATTGACGGACAGGACGCCCTGTCCCGTCCGTTGCGCTACCGTCGTCAGCTCGGCTATCTGCCTGAGCGAGTGGCGCTTTACGAGGATATGAAGGTGCGCGATTACCTGCAATACCGTGCGACGCTCAAGGGCGAGCCGGCGAAACGCGTGCGTCGCCGGATATCCGAGGCGGTAGAGATGTGCAGGATAGGCGACCTTATGCGCACGTCCATCCACTGGCTTTCCGCAGGGCTGCGCAAGCGCGTTGCCTTGGCCGACGCGCTTCTGTTGCGTCCACGCGTCCTTCTGCTGGACGATTTTCTGGCCGGACTTGACCATGACATGCGCATGGCGGCCGGGGAGATTCTGTCCAATGCTGCATCGTTCTCCAGTGTGATCGTCACCGGGCACGAGCTATGGGACTTCGCGAAGTGGACGAGTCGGTTCCTGGTGCTGCGTGACGGCGTTATCGCCGCCAAGGTCGAGACTGCCGGACTTGAGCCGTCGGTGCTGCGGGAGAGGGTCGAAGATGCCATGGCAGGAGGGGCCCGGTGAGCGCGGTCCTGGTGACATGGCGGAGAACGCTTGGCCGGGCTCGGAACCTTTATTCCACGGCGCTCGCGGTGGGTGGCTTCCTTGCCGTGGCCGGCGCAATATTCGCGTTCAACTTCGCAGATGCGGATGGCGGGCGGATGCCGCTGTTTGCAATCTGGGCGCTGAGCGTCTCGCAGCCGCTTCCGGCGCTCGCGGCGTTCTTGGCCATGGACGTTTGGAGCGCAGAGCGGCAGAGCGGACGCATCGACATGCTTCTCACGGTGGCCGTGCGTGAGCGCGACTACGTGCTTGGCAAGTTTCTCGGAGTGTGGACGATGGCAATGGCTGCGGTTCTCCTTTTCGCCGTGTCATCGGTCGCCTTCCTGTTGGCCTTTGCGCCGTCCGCGCTCTCCGGAGCCGGTCCTGCGGGGCTTCTGCAGGCACTGTTCGTGCTGGCGGTTCAGGGCGCTCTTTGGTGTGCGGTCTCCGTTGCGCTGAGCGCAATGTGCCGTCATGCTGCCGCGGCCGCGTTCGCGTCTGTCGTGCTGACTGTCGCGCTGCCGCGAGGAATCTGGGCCGGACTGATGGCCTGGTCGCCCGAAGGTCGCCCCGCGTTCGGCGAAATGCCTCTTGATGCGTTCGCCGTCGACGTCGCCTCGGGATTCGTCCCGGTCGGCGTTTGTGCCGTTTACCTGTTGCTTGTAGTCGTCGTTCTCTTCATCGGCGCGAAGTGCGTTGCGTCGCTGAGGCTTGTCGGACGAGGTGCATTGCCGCTGAGGCTTTCGGTCGGCTTCACGATCCTGCTTTCGCTGGCGTTCGCCGTGCTGGCGTCGCGTCTTGCGCTGAGGCTTGATACGACGCTTGACCTGTCTGCGGAGGGGGCATCCTCGGCGTTCTCGGCTCGGACCAGGAGCATTCTCGCCGAATCGTCCGGCAACATAACTGCGACATGCTTCCTGTCCCGGAACGACGCCCGCTTCCGCGAGGTGGGACGGCTGCTGCGCTCTCTGAAAAGGGCGTCGGAAGAGACGGGCGGGGCTCGCTTCGAGATTCGGTTCGTTGATCCCCGCTGGGACGTCGGTGCGGCCGAACGTCTTGTCCGCCGCGGCGTAGCCACGGAAAGCCTGGTGTTCGAGAAAGGGCACAGGATGGCTGCGCTACCGCTTGCGGACGGCATTGGCGAGCGGGCGTGCGCGGCAACGGTACGGCGCCTCACGACTCACCCGCCTCGTCGCATGATCTACTGGACCGTCGGCCACGGAGAGAGCGGGTTTGGCGTGTACGACGCATTCGGCATGAGCGACATTGCACGTGACCTTGCGAGAGAGGGCTATTCGCATGCTCCGATTGACCTGACCGCCGTCGGGCAGGTTCCCGACGACTGCGCGTTGATACTTGTGGCTGGCGCGCGCGACAACCTTTCCCGCGCCGAGCTTGGCCTGCTTGACTCGTACCTTCGCGGCGGCGGACGCCTGCTCGTGTTGACCAGTGCGGCGCATGAAGGCGGGCTTGCCTCCCTGCTCTCCGCCTGGGGGATACGTCCGCTAGCGGCGCAGCCCGTCGTCGGCGCAAAGACAATTTCCGGCTCGGACGTGATTGTATCCGGCTTCGCCGACCACGCCATCTCGTCGTCGCTCAGGGGTTCGCGCATCGTACTCGAGCGCCCGGTCTCCTTCGCTCCTTCGGTTGCGGCGGCCGGAGCCGATGGTGCAGACCGGATAGATTTCACTCCTGTAGCGCGTGTCGGCGCTTCTGTGCTGGCTGTAGCCGTCGAGCGCGGTACGGGCGCTGGGACCGACCTGGCCATACGCCCGACCCGCATCGTCGCAGTCGGCGATGCAGGCTTTGTCCTCAACGGGCAACTTACAGCCCGTGCCAACGCCAACCGTGACTTCTTCCTTAACTGCGTGGCGTATCTGGCTGGAACCGACGCGCCTGGCTCCGGTGGTGCCGAGGCGGGCGTGCTGTCGTCTGGCATGGACCGCTCGGCCAGGGTGCGGCACGCACTCGTCTCGGCGGCCGTGCTGCCGGGCGTGGTGTTCCTTCTTATGGTTGCTGTGACGATGAGAAGGAGGCATAGGGCATGAGCAACCGCAGGGCGATACTTCTGCTGGTCCTTGCGCTTGTGGCACTGGTCGCGACGGACGTCCTGCTTGACCGCGATGCAGGCACGGTTGTTCGCACCGGCGGGCGCGTTACGCTCGTCAATCCGGCGTGGGAGGTGACTGGCATACGAATCGTGCACAATGATGGTCCGGAAGCGGTCCTGGCGAAGACTGACGAGTGGCGGCTGACCGAGCCGTACGCCGCGAGCGTTGACGAGTCAGTCGTGCTGCGTCTCCTGGACGCGCTGGCCTTTCAGCCGGTGACGGAGGCCGTTTCCGATGCAGAACTTTTGCGTCTCGGACGCACTAGGGCCGACTTTGTGCTTGAGGATCCAGTTGTGCGCGTCACCGTCTCCGGAGACTTCGGCGAGACAACCGTTTCCATCGGCGGGCCGACGCCGGCGGACGACGGGGTGTACGCTGCGGTCGACGGCGAGACTTCGGTGTTGGTCGTCCCCGCCGGAGTGCTGCCGGCCGTTGACGTTCCTGCGGACGGATTCCGCCGCCGCTCGCTGTTCCTCATCGGTCCGGAGTCGGTCTCCGCCTTCGACATCAAGCATGGCGCCGGTTCCATGCTGGTCTTTTCTCGCAGCAGCGACGGCTGGCGCATGGGCGAAGTGGCGGCCGCGTCGCAGAAGGTACAGAATTTCCTTTCCGACCTGACGGCGGCTTCCGCCGTCGACTTCGTATGGCCGGTCGGGGCGACCAACGAGAGCGACAGGGCGTCCGTCTCGTTCCTGTCCGGCTACGGACTTGACCCGGACAGCGCGGTCACTGTCACGCTCAAGGGAATTGACGGGGTGGTGTGGCAGATATCGTTCGGCAAGGCGGCTGACGAGAGCCGGGTGTATGCGCTTGCGCAGAACGGCAGCGCAGTCGTAACGGTGCCGGCTGCGCTCAAGGACGCCGCTGCGCAGGACGCGGTCATGTTCACCGATTCGCGCCTCTTCCCCGTCGATCCGCAGGTGGTCGCGTTCTTCTCGGTCACGGACGGCGATGTCGTCTATGCGCTTGCTCGCGACGACAAGGGAGGGTGGCGCATAGAGTCGCCGATTGCAGCCGAAGCCGACGGTTCCGCTGCAGAGGCTATGCTGGCGCGAATACTCTCCCTCTCTCCCTCCGACGCCGACGCCGACGGGCTTGGCATCTCGCTCGCCACCAACGTCGCGCCTGTAAGAGTGGCGCGCAGCAGCGTCCTTGACGGAGGCTTCGAGCGGCTTCGCTCGTGCGAAATGCTTAGGATTGACCCGAAGGCCGTTCGGCGCATCGTGCGCACGTCTGGAGGGACGGATGGAAGCTCTGAAGCGGTTGTTTACGACCGGGAGCGCCGCGCTTGGAATGCGGAGACGGCGGGGGAGTCCGGAGGAACTGTCGTGGAGTCCGGCGTGGAGTCCGTGCTGGCGGCGATCAATCCGCTGACTGCAGAACGTGTCGTGAACCTCAAGGTCGCGGCCGCCGACCTAGGCCGCTACGGGCTGGACTCGCCCGTTCTTGTGATAGCCATCGACCAGGATCGCGCTGACGCGGTCCGCCGCAACATACTTATCGGAGGCGAGGCAGGGGACGGGCGCTTCGCCACCGTCGGCTCAGCGGACGCGGTGTTCGTCTTGTCCGACAGCGTCGTGAAAGCCCTTTCCGCGCCGCTCGTACAAGTCGGCGTAGCTGACGAATAGACTGCTGAACAAGGCAGTGCGTTGCGGCTGACGGTGCGATATGGTATCATTTACGGAAAAGGAGTAAATCGAAAAATGAGAATCAGACAGCTGTGTCTTGCCGTTGCAGTGGCGACGGGTTGTGTCGTGGCGTGCGCCGGGGCCGAGGAGCATACGGACGGAATAGTCGCCCGCATACTTGAAAACGCCTCTAAGATCAAGGCGGCGGACCCGCAGGCCGTGCCGATGGCGTTCTGGGACTTCGATGGAACGATCATCAAGGGCGACATCACCGGCGGGTGGGACGACGACTGGAACATACTCTACAAGGGTCTGGTCCACAGGACCATCGAGGCCGGGCTGAACAGCGTCTATTCCGGAGAAGAGGGAATCAGGCAGTTCTTCGACGCCGACTACCCGCGCCTTAGGCGCGGCATCGGCAAGTGGCTCGCCTGGCCGTTCCTCGCCCAGATGTATTTCGGGCAGTCCGAGGCCGAGGTCGATGCGTTCTGCCGCGCCGAATGCGAGAGGGTCTACAGGAAGTGGTACTTCTCGTCGTCCGTGAAGATGATGAACGCCCTAGAGAAGGCGGGCGTCGAGAACTACATCATATCTGCAAGCCCGGAAATTTTTGTGCGCGGCGCCGCCCTTACGCTCGGCCTTCCGGCGTGTCGCTTCCGCGGCATCCGCGTCCACGTCGCCTGCGGCCGCCTCACGTCGCAGATCTTGTATCCGCTGCCAGACGGGGAAGGCAAGGTCGAGAACCTGCGCGACATCGTCCTTGCGCGGCCGCACGGCGTGGCCGTGGCTGCGTTCGGCAACAGCTATTCCACTGACGGCGCGTTCCTGCGCTATGTGGCGACGCAGCCGTCTCTGCCGGGCGGAGCGAGGGGCACGGCGGTCATGATAAACGGCAGGGATCCGGTCGAAGGGTATGCCGAGCATTTCATAAAGGTCGCGCAGGACGAGACGATGGGCGATGCGGTTGATTGCATCCGTCGAAAGTGATACAATACGCATTCAACCTCCATGAACGGAGGCCGGCTCACAGGGAAGGACAGACTAAATATGAAACTCGAAGAACTCAGGGGCAAGACCGTCGGCGTATGCGTTTCGGGCGGGCTCGACTCCAAGACGATCTGCTGCGTGCTCAAGGACGCCGGCGTCAATGTCAAGGCGTTCAGCGCCAACGTGGGGCAGCCCGACGAGAAGGACATCAACGACATCAAGAGGAAGATGGCTCCGACCGGCGTGGAGACGACGATCGTGGACGTCACCAAGGAGATGGCCGACATCTGCTTCGAGACCGTCAAGTGCCAGGCGATGTACGACGGCGGCTACTGGAACTCCACCGGCATCGCCCGCGCGGTTACGGTGCAGAAGCTGCTGCCCGCCATGAAGAAGGCAGGCTGCACGGTGCTCGTGCACGGCGCGACGGGCCGCGGCAACGACCAGATGCGCTTCGAGCGGTACACGAACGTGATGGACCCGAAGTTCGGCGTGTACGCCCCCTGGCGCGACGCGGAGCTGCTCAAGAAGTTCCCCGGCCGCACGCAGATGGTCGCGTTCCTCGCGAAGCGTGGCATCACGGCGTTCGTGGGCACGAAGAAGAAGTATTCTACCGACGCGAACCTCGCCGGGCTTTCGCATGAGGCGGAGGACCTTGAGTCGATGGAGACGTCGATGCGCATCGTGAAGCCCACTATGGGCGTGTGGCCCGAAAAAGCGCCCAACAGGGTAGAGAAGGTGACGCTCTCGTTCGTCAAGGGGCGTTGCACGGCGGTCAACGGCAAGAAGATGTCGCCTTACGAGGTCATGCTCGAGATGAACAAGATCGGCGGCCGCAACGGCATCGGCATGAAGCATGCGCTGGAGAACCGCATAATCGGCACGAAGAGCCGCGGAGTGTACGAGGCGCCCGGCATGGAGGTGCTCTCTTGGGGCCTCAGGTATGTCTACGAGGGCATTATGGACCGCCGTTCGACGCTGCTTTTCCAGCAGCTCTCGAAGCTCGTTGCGGACCAGATCTACGACGGCCGGTGGTTCGACCCCGCGACAAGGGCGGCGCGCGCCGCGATACAGGTCTGGGCCGACAAGGCCACGGCCGACGTTACGCTCGGCCTTTACAAGGGCAACATCTTCTTCGAGTCTCTCAAGGGGCTCAAGGCCACCATTTACAACGAGGCCGACAGCTCCATGGAGGCGTCGAACGGACTGAATCCGCACAGCTCGCAGGGCTTTGCCGAGATACAGAGCGTCGAGGCGAAGATGCTTTCCAAGGCGGGGCAGATCAGGGTGTAAGGACGGAAGTGGGAAAGTCGAAAGCTCAAAGTCGAGAGGTTTAGAAGGTTGAGCAAGAAAGAAGAGAACAGCGAGGAAGCAAAGGTTGAGGCTGATACGGAGCAGCAGGCCGAGGCTGGCGAAGAGCGACAGCCCGAGAAGCCCGCTGAAGCCGAAAAGAAGCCTGCCGAGCCGGATGATAAGCCTGCCGAGCCGGACTGGAAAGACAGCTATGCGCGGCTTCTGGCCGACTTCGACAACTACAAGAAGCGCGAAGCGCGTGCGCGCGAAGACACCTACCGTTACGCTGAGGCCGACATTCTGGCGGACGTGCTGCCGGTCGTGGACAATCTTGCGCTGGCCCTTGCGAATGCGAAGAACAAGGACGACGAGTTCGTCAAGGGCGTGCAGCTCGTCTACGACTCCTTCCTGAAGCAGCTCAAGGACCATGGCGCCGAGCCGTTCGATTCCGTCGGGCAGAAGCTCGACACGGAGCGAATGGAGGCGATAGCCCATCTGCCGTCACCTGACGTGGAAGAGGGCCTGGTGTCCATCGAGTCGAAGCGCGGCTGGATGCTGAAGGGCAAGGTGCTGCGCGCGGCGCAGGTCGTCGTCTCGTCCGGCAAGGGCGGCGACGCGGCTTGAGGTCTGGCCATGGCTGAGAAGAGAGACTACTACGAGGTTCTTGGCGTCGCGAAGACTGCGACGGCCGACGAGATAAAGTCGGCCTACCGCAAGCTCGCGATGAAGTACCACCCCGACCGCAATCCGAACAACCCGGAGGCCAAGGAGAAGTTCACCGAGATATCCGAGGCCTACGAGGTGCTGTCCAATCCCGAGAAGCGCCAGCGCTACGACCAGTTCGGGCACCAGGGAGTGAACTTCGGTCCCGGCGGATTCGACTTCGGGCGCGACTTCTCGCATTTCCAGGACGTCGACCTGACCGACATACTCGGCTCCGTGTTTGGTGGCATGGGCGGCGGATTTTCGGGCTTCGGCGACTTCTTCGGCGGCGGGAGGCGTTCGCGTCAGGTCGATCCCAACGCGCCCCAGCGCGGCAACGACATTACGTTCCGCCTTGACATCGACTTCGACGAGGCCATCTTCGGCAGCGAGCGCACGCTTGAGCTGGCGCTTCCGGCGCAGTGTCCGGACTGCGGAGGCTCGGGCTCCGCCGATTCGCGCCGGCGGACGTGCCCGACCTGCGGCGGCGCGGGCGTCGTCATTGGCGGCAACGGATTCTTCCAGGTGCGTCAGACGTGCCAGACCTGCGGAGGTTCGGGCTCGGTGATCGACAAGCCGTGCCGCAAGTGCCGGGGAACCGGCCACATCAAGACGCCGCAGCACATTTCCGTCAAGATTCCGGCCGGCGTCGACTCCGGGTCGCGCCTGCGGCTTGCCGGCAAGGGCGGCGGCGGAGTGCGCGGCGGCGAGAATGGCGACCTGTACGTGCTGCTGGACGTGCGTGAGAGCAACATCTTCGTGCGCGACGGGCTGGACCTCGGCGTGAGCGTGCCGGTGTCGCCGGCCCTGGCTGCGCTCGGCGGCACGGTGTCGGTTCCTACGCCAGAGGGCGAGGCCCGTCTCAAGATACCCGCCGGAACGCCGAACGGCAAGGTCTTCAGGCTGCGCGGCAAGGGCGTGCCTTCCCTGCGCGGCGGCTCTCCCGGCGACCTGGACGCGCGGATCGTCATCGAGGTGCCTGCTAACCTCGACCGCAAGCAGAAGGCCGCGCTAGAGGAATTCCAGAAGCTTTCTACCGAGGCGACATTCCCGGAGGCCCAGACGTTCGCGAACCGCGTGAAAGTGTTCTTCTCGCATCGCGACAAGCTTCGCAAGTGACGGCTCCCCGAGCGTCGGGCGACGCACCTGTGGTGGAACGGCAGACACGCTGGATTTAGGTTCCAGTGCCGCAAGGCGTGTGGGTTCAAGTCCCACCAGGTGCACCATCCGACGCGCGGCTCGGCTAAGCGCCGAGAGTCGGCGCTAGACGGTCCAGAAGGGGACGAATGAAGCTTTCGCCGACTTCCATGCCGATGGTCACCGCTGGCTTGTTGGAGCCGTGGAAGTCGCTCCCGGCGGACTTCAGCAGCCCGAGCCTGTCGGCTATCTGCGTGAAGACGTCGTTCTCGCCTGGACTGTTCGCCTGGTAGACGGCCTCCAGTCCGTCCAGGCCCATCTCCCGGAGCACGGCCAGGTTCCTTTCCGCCATAGCGAAGTCGCAGCCCGAAACCTTCCATTCGTTCTTCCAGAACTTCGGGTGCGCCATGACGCACAGGCCGCCTGCGGCGTGCACGACCGCGAACGCCTCCTCCTGCGGAGGGTGCCAGCCCTCTTCATAGCAAGAGGTTTCTGCAGGGGAATCCGGCAGCAGGTACTTTGCGAACGCTTCTCGTACCGACGCGGCGTAGCCATGGCGAACGAGCCATTTAGCGAAATGCGGCCTTGCGAGTATCATTCCTCGCCTTGCTTCCCTGACGTCATTGCCAAGGTCGATCCCGAGCTTTGCGAAGTTTTCGATGATGTGGCCGTTGCGTTCGTCGCGCGCGGCGAGGATGCGATGCCTGAAGTCGCCTAGCCCGGCGTCTTTTGGGTCTATGCCGAGGCCGAGCAGGTGGAACATGTCGAACCCTTCGCCTGGGTCGATCGAAAGCTCGATGCCTGCGATGCGGCGGCATTCGCCGGTCGGCGGTTCGCTGAGGAAGTCGGCGATGCCGTCGCACGTGTCGTGGTCGGTTAGGGCGGCGTACGAGAACGGTCCCGTCATCCTGGCGATTGCCGCCGGGGAGTAGCTGCCGTCGCTTGCCTTGGAGTGTACGTGGAAGTCAACGGTCATCTATGGCCTCTGAAAGACGCTTTGTCCAGCTTGCGAGCCGTTCGGCTCCGGCGCATTCCGCCACGAGGCGAAGATACGGCTCCGTGTTCGACTTGCGTATGCTTACCCATCCGTCTGGAAACTCGACGCGCACCCCGTCCATCTCGCTGCGGTCTGTTTCCGCAGGCCATTCCGCCGCCAGCGCGGCTAGGACGCGCCCGATCGCGGCGTCCTTGTCCTCGACCTTGAAGTTCAGTTCGCCCGAGTTCGCATAGGCGCTTGAGATTGGTTTCATCATCTCCGAGAACTTCAGTCCTTTGCGCTTCGCGCCTGTCACCTCGCCTAGCACCTTGAGCGCGGCGAGGGCGCCGGAATCGCAGCAGTGGAAGTCGCGGAAGTAGTAGTGCCCGGCCAGCTCGCCGCCGCAGACGGCGCCGCTTTCGCGCAACGCAGGCTTCGCGAAAGCATGGCCCACCGGCACCATGATCGGTTCCGCGCCAAGGCGGCGTATCGCGTCGATGGCCCCGCGCGACGTGCGCACGTCGTGTATGACGCGGTCGCCGCGTCCGGCGCCGCATGCCGCCGCGACGACGGGAATCAGGTAGTCGGGTTGGACGAATGCACCCGTCTCGTCCACGAACATGCAGCGGTCGGCGTCGCCGTCGAATACGATTCCCGCGTCCAGGCCCTTTTCGCGGACGAGCGCGGCGATCTGCTCGCGGGCTTCGGCCTTGAGCGGATTCGGGCTGTGCGCAGGGAAGCGCCCGTCGGGCGTGTCGTTTATGATTTCCGCATCAGGAAAGAGGTCCTTTGCAAGAAGGGACGCCATTCCGCAGGAACAGTCGACTGCATAGTGCAGTCCGGAGAGGTCGGGTGTTCTTCCGCGCATCCAGTCGAGATAGCGGGAAAGCGCGTCGGCGGCAGGCTTCGCCGGTGCGCGGCCGCCCGCGGCGCGTTCCGTTCCGTCGCCAGTCGCCACGAGCCGTTCGACGCGGTCCAGTCCGTTCGCGTAGCCCACGGGACGAGCCCCGCGCGACGAGACCTTGAGGCCGTTGTCGGAAGGCGGGTTATGCGAGGCCGTCACCATGACGGAGCCGTCGTAGTCGTCCTCCGCCGTAAAGAAATATGTCATCGGCGTGGTGCACGGGCCGAGGTCGGTGACGTCGGCGCCGGCGGACGTCAGACCGTCGATGAGCGCGGCGCTGATGTCGGGCGATGTCGTGCGGCAGTCGCGTCCGACGAGCCAGCGTGGCCCCGGCACCACTTGCGGGAGGGCCCGTCCCACGCGGAAGACGGTGCCTATGTCGAAGTCGGCGCCGAACGTGCCGCGCATGTCATATGCCTTGAAGAATGCCATGCCGTGATTATAGCATAAAAACGGCCGTTCCGGCGAATGTCCGCGCCGACGGGGGGAATTTTGGTATAATACGGGAAAGGAAATGGAGCGCAAACGAAAATGAAAGACCTGAAGGAAGCTTACAAGACCATCGAGGCTGATCACTTCGCGCCCGCGATGGAGATTTCGTTCATAGACGGCGACAAGAGATCGACGCTGCGGTACGAGAAGGTGACGTGGCGCATCGGCGACGAGGAGAAGGGCCTTCGCTACGGCGAGAACCCTGGGCAGGAGGCCGCGCTCTACCGGCTTGTAAACGGAAACATCGTCCTCGGCGACGTCGAGATGCTGCAGGCGGGGCAGTACCTGGCGTCCGTCCCGGAACTGCTTCAGAGCGGCAAGCACCCCGGCAAGACGAACGTCACCGACACGGACAACGCGCTTAACATACTCCGCTACCTGATGGATAAGCCGACGGCTGTCATCGTGAAGCACAACAACCCCTGCGGCGTAGCGACCGGCTCCACGCTTGCCGAGGCGTACTTCCGCGCGAACAAGGCCGACCGTCTCGCGGCGTTCGGCGGCGCAATCGCCCTCAACCGAGACTGCGACATGGAGACCGCCAGGCTCATCGTCGAGAACTACGCCGAGGTCGTGGTCGCGCCCGACTTCGCGCCCGGCGTCATGGATCTCTTCTCCGCGAAGAAGAACCTGCGCGTCTTCCGCGTGCGCAACATGGCTCGGCTTGCGGATTTCGTCGCCAAGCACGTGATCGACTTCAAGAGTCTCATCGACGGAGGCATCGTGGCGCAGACTTCGTTCAGTGCGAACGCCAGGAAGCCCGAGGACTTCATGCCGGCCTACTGCAACCGCAAGATCACCGACAAGGCGACAGGAGAGGTCAGGTACGAGGAGCACAAGATCGCGCGGCTTCCGACCGCCCGGGAGTACGAAGACCTCGTGTTCGGCTGGCTCGTCGAGGCGGGCGTCACGTCTAACAGCGTCCTCTACGTGAAGGACGGCGCGACGGTCGGCATCGGCACCGGCGAGCAGGATCGCGTCGGCGTCGCCGAGATCGCCCGCGACAAGGCGTACACGAAGCACGCCGACTGGATCGCGTGGGAAAAGTACCAGAAGCCGTTCAACGACCTCCGCCTGGCTTTCGGCGAGGCGGATGGCGCGAAGCGTCAGGCCGAGATCATGGAGCAGACGAAGGCCGAGAAGGGCGGGCTCCCCGGTTGCGCGATGGTGTCGGACGCGTTCTTCCCGTTCCGTGACGGCGCAGAGGTCGGCATACGCGAGGGCATAACCTCGATCGTCCAGCCCGGCGGCGCCATACGCGACTGGGACGTGATAGACTGCTGCAACGACGCTGGCGTCGCGATGGTCTTCACCGGACAGCGGTCCTTCCGCCACTGACTGGCGCGGGAATGACTCGCCACCTATGCATGATTTTTTGATATAATTCTACGCATGAGAAAAGCGAGTATCGTCCGCAACACGAAGGAGACGCAGATCGAGCTCGAGCTGAACCTCGACGGTTCCGGCGAAGGAACGGTTGAGACAGGCATAGGCTTTTTCGATCACATGCTCGAGCTGCTGAAGAAGCACGCGCTGATAGACCTCTCGGTCAAGGCGTCCGGCGACACGCACGTGGACTACCACCACACGGTCGAGGACGTCGGCCTGGTGCTTGGCAAGGCGCTGGACCAGGCCCTAGGCGACCGCAAGGGCATAGTGCGCTACGGATTCGCGTCCATTCCGATGGACGAAGCGCTTTGCGAGACCTCGCTTGACCTCGGAGGGCGCCCGTTCCTCGTGATGCAGTGCGCGATGAAGCACATGATGGTGCGCGACTTCGAGGTGAAGCTTGTCGAGGAGTTCTTCCGCGCGGTTTCGGTGGAGGCTCGCGCGAACATACATCTCCGCCAGGTTTACGGCGATGAGGCGCACCACGTGTGCGAAGGCCTTTTCAAGAGCTTTGCACGGGCCTTGCGGGCTGCGGTCAAGACCGATCCTGCCGAGAAGGGCGTGCCAAGCAGCAAGGGAGTCATATGAACAGGAGAGAGTTTCTCATGACGGGCGCGGCGGCGGCCCTGACGGCCGGCAACGCGGCGGAATGCCCGGCGAAGTGCGGAGAGGCGAAATGCGGCGGACGGATCCTCTTCGGAGCGTGCCGCCCGCTTTCGGACACGGCGCTCATGAAGTCCGTCGGCTACGATTTCGTGGAGAACTCCTTCGGCGCGATGTTCGTTCCTGACAAGGGCGAGGAGGAGTGGAAGCGCCAGAAGGAAGCCATCATGTCCGCCGCCCTGCCGCTCCGTAGCTGCAACGGGTTCCTTCCCGGCAGGTTCAGGGTCACTGGGAAGGACGCCGACTGGGAGCCGATCCTCAAGTACGCCGAGACAGGCTGCCGCCGGGCGGACGAGGTCGGCCTCAAGACCGTTGTGTTCGGTTCCGGCGGAGCCAGGAACGTGCCTGTCACGTACCACGCCGGCGGCAAGATCGAGTATCCCGAAGGTTTCGACGTCGAGCACGGGCGCGACCAGTATGCGGAGTTCTGCGCCGTTTTGGCCAAGCGCATAGCGGACTGCAAGGTGACCGTCGTCATCGAGCCGCTTCGGCCGAACGAGACGGACATAATACACTACGTCTGGCAGGGCCTGCAGATCGTGGAGGAGGTCGGCTCCCCGCGCATTCGTCAGCTTGCCGACATCTTCCACATGATGATGGGGCGCGAGCCCGCCGAGTCCATCGTGAAGGCCGGCGACCGCCTCATGCACTGTCACATCGCCGACTGGAAGACGCGCAAGTTCCCCGGCTGCGATCCTGGGCAGACTTACCGCCTGAAGCCCTACTTCGACGCGCTGAAGGTGATCGGCTATGCTGGCGGCGTCAGCTGCGAATGCGGCTGGGGCGAAAAGGGCGACTTGACCAAGAATCTCGAAACAGCACTCAAGACAATGAAAGGACTCGCATCATGAATGACACTAGCGTCACGCGCCGCGACTTCTGCAAGACAGGCGCCGCAGGAATCGCCGGGATCGTCGCCGCCGGCGCCGCGCCCTCGCTTTACGCCGCAGGCGCCAACGACCGCGTTCGCGTCGCGTGCGTCGGCTACTCCGACCGTTTCCGCGGCTCGCTTCTGCCGTGCTTCCTGCACCACAGCAAGGAGCTCAACTTCGAAATGGTGGCCGTGGCGGACCTCTGGCGCAAGCGTCTCCACGAGAAGGCGAAACCCGAGATGGAGGCGAAGCTCGGCAGGAAGGTAGAGACGTTCTCCAGCGACGAGGACCTTTACGCCAACGCGAAGGACATCGACGCCGTGATCATATCCACGGCCGACTTCCAGCACGCCCAGCACGCCGTCCACGCGGCCGACGCCGGGAAGGACGCCTACTGCGAGAAGCCGATCGCGGAAGACATGTACTCCGCCAACCTGCTGCTCGACACCATAAACGCCAAGCGGTCGGCCGGCTATGCGCCCGGCGCCATTCTCCAGATCGGCACTCAGAGGCGTTCCGGCCCGGCGTACATGGCGGCGAAGGATTTCATCAACTCCGGCAAGTTCGGCGACATCGCCTACGTCAACCTCACCTGGAACGTGAACCAGCCTACCCGATGGAGGCGCCCCGACGAGTTGATCAAGTCGCTGCGCGAGCAGGACGTCGACTGGAAGATGTGGCTTCTCGACCGCGATCCCGATGAATACAAGTTCGATCCGCGCAAGTACCTCGAGTTCCGCCTGTTCTGGCCGTTCTCGTCCGGCGTGACGGGCCAGTGGATGTGCCACCAGATCGACACGATCGGGTGGTTCACCGGCTACAAGTATCCGACGAGCGCGGTGTCGTCGGGCGGGCTTTACCAGTGGCTTGACGGACGCCAGAGCTTCGACACGTTCACGACGGTCATGGAATACGGAGAGTCCGGCGTGAAGGGCAAGGGCTTCCAGGTCATGTTCCAGTCGCATCAGACGAACTGCCTGCCCGGCGGCAAGCTTAACCACGAGTGCGGACAGGAGCAGTACTTCTCCACGACGGGCATGATCGATCTCGTGAAGGGCACTGTCTCAAACGGCGGCGTGGAGGGCGCGGCGTTCCGCGAGGAGAACCTGCCTGCGCCGAAGACGGAGATCGTGACCTCGGCCAACACGGGCGGCGACAAGCTGACCTCGCTGCACATGCGCAACTGGATGGAGTGCGTGCGCTCCCGCAAGGATCCGAACGCCTCCGTCGACGCCGGCTACAGCCATGCGATCGCGCTCATCATGTCGAATGCGGCCGCGCGCTCCGGGGCCAAGGCGACTTTCGACCCCGTCAAGCGTCAGGTCATGGTCGGCGGCAAGGTGTTCACCGGCTACAAGTCGACGCAGTCCGGCTTCCTGAAGGGCATGTTCTCGTAAGACATGGTCATACTGCCAGCCATAGACCTGAAGGACGGCAAGTGCGTCCGTCTTCGCCAGGGGCGTGCGGAGGACGTGACCGTGTACGGCGACGACCCCGCAGCCCAGGCTAGGGACTGGGCCGGGCAGGGAGGTCGCGAGCTCCACGTCGTCGATCTCGACGGGGCGTTTGCCGGCAGCCCCAGGCATACGGAAGTCATACGTCGCATCATCGAGGCTTTCGGCGGCCCAGTCGAAGTCGGCGGCGGCCTGCGCACCCCCGAGGCGGTGGCCGCCGTGATCGAGGCGGGCGCGGCTCGCGCGATCATCGGTTCCGCCGCGCTGGAGGACCCGGCGTTCCTTGCGTCGTGCGTGGAGCTTTACGGCGAGCGGATCGCCGTAGGCATAGACGCCCGCGACGGGTTCGTTCAGACGAAGGGCTGGGTCGAGACGACTCAGGTGAAGGCGACCGATCTCGCGTCGGCCGTGTCCAAGGTCGGCGTCAAGACCATCATCTACACCGACACTGCTACCGACGGAATGCTCGGCGGGCCCAACCTTACGCAGATGGCGGCGATTTGCGACGCCGCGCCCACTTGCCAGGTCACGGCGTCAGGCGGCGTGTCGTCGCCGTATGACGTTGCCAACCTCAAGGCGCTCGAGCGCGGCAACCTGCGCGCCGCCATCGTTGGCAAGGCGCTTTACGACGGACGCACCACGCTGTCCGCGATGAACCTCGCCGCGCTCTGACGCGGCGGGCTGAAGCCGTCAGCGGACTGCGACCATGCGCAGGAACGGGTTGCTGCGCTTCTCTTCGCCGATGGTCGTGTGCGGACCGTGCCCTGGGATGACGAGCGTGTCGTCCGGCAATGCGGCGAGGCGTTTCAGCGAATCAACCAGCACGGGCATGTCGCCGCCGGGCAGGTCGGTCCTGCCGACAGAGCCGGCGAAAAGCGTATCGCCCGAAAGAAGCAGCTTCTCGGCGGGAAGATGGTAGCAGACGCCTCCGGGAGTGTGACCGGGCGTCTCGATTATGCGGATTGCGGATACCGCCAGTTCCGACACGTTGCGGAGGTCCGACGGGGCTGAGATGGCCGGATAGTCCGGCGGCATCTGGTTCATGGGGTGCGTGAGGACAGGCCTGTCGTTCGGGTGGACGTACACCGGCAGGCCGGGGCAGGCGCACTGGAGTTCCGGAACGGCGCCGATGTGGTCGAAGTGGGCGTGAGTGAGCAGGATCGCCGCGGGCTGAAGTCCCTCGCGCTTGATCAGCTTCAATATCCGCCCGGCCTCCTGCCCGGGATCCACTATCCACGCCCGGCCGTCTTCGCAGAGGATCGAGCAGTTCACCTCGTAAGGTCCAACCTGTATCGTCAGTCGTTCCATATCCGTTCTCCCTTTGGCGGAAAGTATAGCAAAAAACCGGAGCGCAAATGTGGTATAATTTCCGTATCCGAAAAGGAGGGAACAATGCAGAAGACCATAATCGTAAACGCGCACGTGATTTCGCCAGACGTGGACATGAAGGATGCCACGATCGCAATCGAGGGCAACCGCATCAGGAAGGTCTCGGTCGGCAAGGCCGCGGCGAAAGCTAGCGCCAACGTCACCGTCGTCGATGTGAAGGGGCAGTACGTAATGCCCGGCTTCATCGACGTGCATACGCACGGTGCGCTCACTTACGACTTCTGCGACGCCGACCCTAAGGCGATCTTCGAGATTGCGAAGGCAAAACTGCAGGAGGGTGTGACGACGTTCCTGCCGACAACGCTTACGGTCTCGCACGAGGAGCTGATTGCCGCAGCGAAGAACGCGAAGGGTTACGACGAGGCGGGGCAGCCATACGCTAAGGTTCCCGGCATTCACCTGGAGGGGCCGTTCATCAACGTGAAGTGCTGCGGTGCGCAGAACCCGAAGTACGTGCGCAAGCCGTCCGTGAAGGAACTGAAGGCGATCGCGAAAGTCTATCCGGTCCGCCAGATTTCCTACGCTGTCGAGGCCGAGGGCGGCGCGAAGTTCGCAAAGGCGTGCTTCAGTCTCGGCATCGTGCCGAGCTGCGGACACACTGGCGCGAAGTTCCGGGACCTGATGGCGGCCTACCGTAACGGGCTCAGGCACATGACGCACTTCTGCAACCAGATGACGCCTCTTCACCACCGCGAGATCGGCATGGTCGGCGCGGGCTTCCTCGTCGAGGACCTCAACACCGAGGTCATCTGCGATCGCATACACCTCTGCGACGACATGCTTCGCCTCATCTTCACGCGCCGGAACCTTGCGCACGTGCAGATGATCACGGATTCGCTCCGGTGCTCGCACTGCAAGGACGGGTACGCCTTCGAGATGGGCGGACTCAAGGTGCTGCTGAAGAACGGGGAGGCCAGGCTTGTAGAGGGCAACAACCTTGCGGGCTCCACGCTTTGGATGGGCAACGGACTGAAGAACGTGCACGACGTGACCGGCATTCCGCTCAAGGATCTCGTGCGCTGCACGTCGTGGAACCAGGCTATCGAGCAGGGCTGGGGGCGGCGTCTCGGCAAGGTCGAGAGCGGCTACGTCGCAGACCTCGTGGTCATAAATCCTCGCACCTGGAAGCCCTCTGCCGTCTTCGTTGACGGTCAGCAGCGCATTTGATATAATACGCGCCAACGATTTGGAGAGATGGCCGAGTGGCTGAAGGCAACGGTTTGCTAAATCGTCGTACGGGTTAATTTCCGTACCGAGGGTTCGAATCCCTCTCTCTCCGCCATTTACGAAAAGAGACTCTCAGAATTTCTGTTCTGAGTTTTTCTTTTCTGTTGCTCAGAATCCCTAAGGGTTTGGCACGTTTTGGCCGTTATGGGAGGTCATAATACATCGCCGCTGCATGCGCGAAAGAAGCTGATGAGTTTGTGAGAGCTGAGATGTTGCTTTCATAATTAAAAACGCTTGGGCTGGGCTGCACATTATCTCCTTATTATCGCAAAGGCGAGAATTTGTATGTTGATCAAGTCGTTATATTGATGAAAATTCAGTTAACATGAAAGAAACATTTATCTAACCAGCCATACGCAACAATTCGGTTTCCCCTATGCATTGTGCGATGGGATATGGTATAATTTAGTCCAATTGAAACAAGGAAGTTCAGAATGGGTTTTAGGTTCCAAAGGCGAATAACGATTCTTCCTGGTGTTTCAATCAACATCGGGAAGCGCGGCACCTCAGTTTCTGTGGGGCCGCGAGGGGCGCGCACGACCATAGGGTCGCGTGGCGTCAGGCATAGCTTTGGAATTCCAGGCACAGGAATCCGTTATGAAACGCCGTATAGGAAATGGGGGCATTCTCAGCAAAATGCACTCCCGCCTCCGCCGTCTGCCGAACGTCCGCACGTTTCCTTGTGGGAACGATTACTGAACTTGTTAGGATTTTGATTTTGTTCAACCCAAAAACCGAAAGGAAAAAAAGAAACAATGAGGCGACTACCAGTATACTTGCTTGTCGATGTGTCGGGATCGATGCACGGCGAGCCTATCGAGTCCGTGAAGAACGGACTGCAGTTGCTTGTTGCGGCCTTGCGCAAAGACCCGCAGGCACTTGAGACCGCCTATCTAAGCGTCATCACATTCGGAAGTAGCGCACAACAGATTGTACCGTTGACGGAACTGTCGGCATTCAATATGCCGGAGATATCCGCTGGTGGATGCACGGTCCTTGGCGAAGCTCTCCAGCTCGTGTGCAAGTGCCGCGAAAATGAGGTTACGAAGACTACGGCTGAGCAAAAGGGAGACTGGCGGCCGATGGTGTTCATTCTTACTGATGGAGTTCCAACGGACGATCCTCAGCCTGGCATTGACAAGTTCCGTTCGATGAAATGGGGCGCGTCGGTAAGTTGTGCAGCCGGCCCTGGTGCAGACAAGGCGTTGCTCGATAAGATAACGCCTGAGTGTGTCGTGGAGCTGGCCTCGGCAGACCAATCTACGCTTTCGGCGTTCTTCAAGTGGGTCACCGCTTCGATTGTGTCAACGTCTAAGAGTATCAATGAATCTGGTACTTCCACGGGGTCTATGGATCAACTTCCGCCACCTCCGCCAGAAGTTCAGATCGTCTGATAAAAAGTGGTCTTCTCATTCGATTCCAGGCGGACGGCATTGACCGCCGCCTGGGATTGGTGTGCAATGATGGGGACCAGACAGATGGGATGATTGCTTGTTATGGGCAGTGAAGTCACATACTCGGAAGGCAAGTTGACGCCCCTTCAGGAACTTTACCTTCGACCTAACGCAAAGCACGGTCGGCAAGAAGAACGTAATTTGGCCATGTCTAATGGAGAAAGAGTCGAAAAAATGGATACGGAAAACGTCAGCATTCAGCATCCTGCCGTTTTGACTGATGAAAACTCAGTTAAAGACGTTATCAACGTAGGACGGCAGCCAGAAGAAGATTTCGGCAACGAAAATCATGGCGAAACTGACACTGCAGAAGTGACAGAGACCAAAGATAATTCTTCCGACTCGCAGAATACGGCGACAGCGGAAGGTGCGGAGCAATTGCCAGAAGACGCAAAAGCGAGTAGTGCAACTGAAGATACAAAAAATGTTCCCGCCGAGAGAAAGCCCGAAGTTCAGGTGCCGCCGGTAGAAATCAAGGGTGGAGTGTATTCGGATAAAACAGACGTTGTATCTTACCCCGACAAGCCAGAAAGACTGCCAAACATCACGTTGGGGCGGGAGCCTCGTTCGGCTTCCTTCAAGTTGAGCAAGGGCATTGTTCTTAAGCTCAAATCCGCAGAGGAAAGAGAAGGCTGCTGGAAGTATGAGCAAGTGAATGAGAACGGTGAAGATAAGATATGCTTCACTCCATTCAAGGCTGGCGAGTATGAAATCCCGGTGGAGTACAACGACGGGAAAAAACTGTTGTTTCACCTGACAGTAAATCCAGATCCGTGGTCGCTTTGGACAGTTGAAGAGATAGATGAGAAACTTAAAGTGTTTTCTTCTGACCAAGAGCGTATTGATGGCAACCACAAAGATGTAATAGCGAAAGAGTATCCTGGGTTAAAAGTGGTTGGCGCAAGCCATAGAGGACGTTCGCACGAGCGTTCAGGAACATTTCGCGATGATGATATGGGGGTCTGGGCGGATGAAGAAAACGGCAATTATGTGTTTATAGTTTCTGACGGGGCGGGTAGTTGCAGGTTTTCACGCGAAGGTGCAAGAATCGCGATTTCCTTTATTAAGGAGAAACTTGAGAGTAACAAGGCGCGAATTGAAGAGGCTTGGGCAAAGTCAAAGATCACGGAGAATCGCGACTGCCCAATTGGCATGACACTAACACAGCTTGCTCGACTGGCAAAGGACAAACTGTCTGCCTATGTCGCCGAAAACAAAGAAGCGCATCCAGACTGGAAGGTCAAGGATTTCAGCGGTACATTGCTGGTTGCGGCATTGAAACGGGAGAAAGATAGAACGTTGCAATTAGTGACACTGTCAATTGGCGATGGTGCTATTGCTTGGTACTTGGGTGGCGGTAAGCATGGGCTGATGTGTTGCCCAGATTCGGGGGAGTTTGGAGGAGGCACCCGATTTTTGACAACGCCGGAAGTGTGGAAGGCCATGTCTGAAAGTAAGACTAATGAAGACATGACAAGGGCGTACAAAGAATTCTGCAATAGGCGAGTATTCTGCAAACGATTTTCACCGGAAGAGGCAAAGTCATTCCAACTCTTTTTGATGTCAGATGGCGTTTCTGATCCTTGGTTTGAGACGGATGCTCGTCTTGAGAATGGAGATGAATGGCGGCGATTTGCCGAGGAGACTCTGTATGGCGACGGAGATAATAAAGCAAAGTTAAAACCTTGCGATTCGGTTGATGTCATGGCAGAAAAATTGTTTGCATGGCTGGAATTCAAGATTGCGGGCAACCACGATGATCGAACAATCATCGTGGTCTATTCTGCTGAAGATGCAAAGAACGATGTTCAGTCGGGAAAGAAGGAGGCGTAACATGGCTAAGAATGGCGACAAGGTAACTGTGCGTTCCGTTTCCGGGAAGACATACGAATATATCTGGAAGGACACACCTTCTTCTGGAGCCATGAAGGATGTGTATTTCTCTCCCGATAAATCTTATGTCGTAGCGTTTTTCAAAGATCCGCAGGACGCGAATGCCATTGACAGACTTCAGAACCTTGTTGGAACCTATCGACAAGGCATTTTTGGCGGGCCTGGCGGAGACTACTGGAAGAAGATTTATTGCTGGCCAACCGATATTGTCCGTGAAGGCAATAAGGTCGCCATTATTGTTCCTGCGTATCACAAGGAGTTCTTCTTCACATACGGCAGCAAGACGCTAGATATCAAGAGCGGCGAGAAAGAGGGCAAATGGTTTACCAATCCGTGGCATCGGTATTGCAATCTGGATGCAAGGGAAGTTGGTGACTGGCACAGCTACTTTGACATCTGCCTTCTGCTGGCACGTGGAGTTCGCCGCATGCACATGGCTGGGTTGGCACATTCCGACCTTTCCTACAAAAACGTACTTGTCGATCCAGTCTCGCACTCTGCGGCCATTATTGACATTGATGGCCTTGTTGTGCCTGGAAAATATCCGCTTGATGTTACTGGCACACCAGACTTTATCGCGCCAGAGGTGTATGCAACAATGCATCTGCCGAAGAGCGACCCTAATCGTAAATTGCCTAACGGCAACACTGATTTGCATGCCTTGGCAGTTTTGATATATATGTATCTGCTTTGCCGACATCCTCTTGAGGGAAAGAAGATTTGGGATGTTGAAGACGAGCAACACGACAAGACCTTGGCCTTTGGCGAGAAAGCGGTGTTTATTGAAGACCCGACAAATAAGATCAACAGATATAATGTTGATTGGGTGAGAAACAATCAGCCTAAGTCTCGGTTGCCGTATATGCTTCCTTGGATGGACTTGGATAAACTGCCCTATACCATTCTTGGCCCATATTTGAAGGACTTGTTTGACAGGGCATTTATTCAAGGACTCCACAATCCGTCGATGCGTCCCAAAGCCTTTGAATGGGAGGACGGACTGATACAGACGATGGATTTGATGATTCCATGTCAAAATCCGAATTGCAAGCAGAAATGGTTTGTGTTTGACAACTCGGCATCCAATCCCAAATGCCCATTCTGCGGCACTCCGTACAAGATCCCTTTGCCTGTGTTGAATCTTTACAACAAGGCGAATACGTCCTACAAGCCTACGGGCATGCGCGTGATGGTGTATAACGGAACGAGGCTTTATCAGTGGCATGCTAATCCGAGGGTTGCCCGTAACGAGAAACTGACCGGCGAGCAGAAGAAGTCGCTTGCCTGCTTCCAGTTCCATCAGGGCAAATGGTATCTACGCAATGAGCGTGCCAAAGGAATGACTGATTTGCAGACCAAACAGTCTATCCCTGCCGGAAGCATCGTAGAACTCAAGGATGGCGTCCAAATCCGCCTTGATGACGAGAATTCAAGGATGATTTATGTGCAGATGGTAAACAAGTAGAGAAAGGGAATAGAGAAATGAGAAGACTACCAGTATTTGTAGTTGTCGATGTGTCTGAGTCAATGGCAGGGAATGCCATTACTGCGATGCATGACGGGATGCAGATGCTTCTTCAGGCATTGAAGAAAGATCCGATGGTCATTGAGATAGGTGCGATGTCCGTTATTTCGTTTGGCGGCAAGGCGAAAGTCGAGGTTCCGCTTTCGTCTGTGTTGGATATCAGAATTCCATCGCTTGATCTTTCGTCGGGGACGAGCCTTGGAAAGGCATTTGACCTGCTGACATCCGAGGTCAATTCCAAAGTGACAAAGACCACGCGGGAGATTCGTGGCGACTACAAGCCAATCGTGTTTCTTATCACTGATGGGCAACCCACAGACGACTGGCGTGCTGGGTATGCCAAGTTCCGCAAGTGTTATCCCTCCGTGTCGATTCATGCCGTCGGATGCGGGGACGATGTTGACTTTTCCATCCTTAAGGAAATTACGCCCAACACCTATGTCATGAGGGACATGACGGCAGAGTCGTTCGGGAAGCTCTTTCAGTGCGTAACGGCATCCGTCAGGAGCGTAACGGCCTCAATGATGAACGGCGACGGAGTGAAGGACGATCTTGCGGAGTTGTCTGATGGCGAGGTGCGCAAGCCGACCGAGGTGGAGTGCCGCCCGATTGGTGAATCCCGGCAGGTTCTCATCTCCGCCATGTGTTCAAGAACAAAAAGACATTTTCTGATTCGATACAAGAGGGGAGAGTTTGGCAAGTTTGCGTTGTCGGCTGTCCATCCGCTGGAACAAAAACTCGCTGGCGGAGGTGCGTCTGGCGGCAACATCAATGTAAACGAGCTTAATAGTAATGGCTTCAAATGTCCTCATTGCGGCAATACCGGTATGTTCTACTGCAACACTTGCCATGCAGAGGTTTGCATGGAGCCGGGCGGAATGCATGGGCATTGTCCTGGATGCGGTTGGGATGGTGAGCTTACATACGGCAGTTTTGATCTTCATAAATCGCTTGGCTGACGTCCTGAAGCATGATTTGGTATAATTCGGCCGTGAAATACAGAATCTTCATATCAAGCGTACAGCGGGAATTCGCACTGGAGCGAAGGGCGCTTGCGGACTATATCCGCAGGGACGCGCTTTTTGGAAAGTTCTTTGAGGTATTTATATTTGAGGAAACTCCTGCCGCGAGTGTTTCTGCACAAAAGGTGTATCTTGATGAGGCGCGAAATTGTGATGTTTACCTCGGTCTCGTTGGCTTGAAATACGGTAATGAAGACAACAAAGGTGTTTCGCCTACAGAGCGCGAGTATGCAGCTGCTGCGGGTGCATCTCGGCATGTCCTTGTATTTGTTCGTGGCGGAGGCAACTCCGTCCGCGAACCTAAAGAAGAGGCGTTCCTCCGTAGGATAGAATCAGAAAGAGTGCGTAGGTCTTTCAGAACAATCCGAGACTTGCGAGCGACGCTGGCCGTGTCGCTTGTGCGGTTTCTTGAAGAGCAGGGGAAGATACAGACTGCGCCGTTTGATGCGTGCGTTGCAGTAGGGGCGAGGCTGTCAGATTTGAGTGTAAAGAAGATGCGCGACTTCGTGAAAACGGCGCGTGAAATCAGAGGATTCCGTCTGCCGGTAAATGTTTCTGCCAAGGACTTGCTTACGCATCTCAACCTGATTCGTGCAGATGGCGGGATAACGAACGCCGCGATTCTCCTATTCGGCAAGAACCCTCAGAGGTTCTTCATCAATTCTGAGGTGAAATGCGCACAGTTTTATGGTGTTCATGTCGAGAAGCCAATGGCTGACCATCAGATATATCAGGGCGATGTATTTGAACTTGCGGATCAGGCGACTAGGTTTGTTATGACGCATGTATCCAATTGGGTTGGAACTAGAAGCGAGGGCACAAGCGTAATCGTTCCGACGAAGTACGAGCTTCCGTACGACGCTGTTAAAGAGGCCATAGTTAATGCTATATGCCATCGGGACTACACCAGTCATCAGAGTGTGCAAGTTATGCTGTTTGCCGACAGGCTTGAGGTTTGGAATGCTGGACGGCTTCCAAAGGGCTTGACGGTTGCAGACTTGAAGCGGGCGCATTCCTCATTGCCGCCTAACGAGCTTTTGGCGCTTCCGATGTATCTCAAAGGAGCAATAGAGAAGACTGGCACGGGGACCGAAGACATGGTAAAGCAATGCCGCAACTGGGGCCTTGCTGATCCTGAATTCACGGATGGCCCAGATTTCCGCATCGCCATTCGCCGTCGTACCAGTGTCGATGTCCCCGCAAATGTCCCCGCAAATGTCCCCGCAAATGTCCCCGCAAAAGGAGAGGCGGAGGCGTTCCTGCAATCGGTCAAAGAATCGCCTGGGTTAGGGACGGCTTTTCATGCGACTAAGCTTGGTAAGACACGGCGGACGATAAAACGTTATGCGGCTGCGTTATCTGATGTTGTTGAGTTCCGAGGAGGCACGAAGACCGGTGGGTATTTCGTGAAGGATCACAGGCAATCAAGGGAGCCTGATTCATGATTTGGTCTGGTGAGTATTTCAAGTGTCGCGACTGCGGGGAAATCTATCCCTACAGGGCGCCGCAATGCCCTTGTTGCGGAGGAGTTTGCGATAGAATCGGATCATTCGTCAGGGAGGATTTCAGTGATTGGTCTCCGCATGATTCTGGTGCTGGTGTCGGAGATGTTGGGGGGCCATTAAAGCCTCTGGGCCGTGTGGCGCGATGGGCTCAGAAACTGCTTGATTTGTCTCTTGGCAATCGTCTTTTGAATCTTAAAGATTCAAAGAAGATAATTCCGCTGCTGTGCCCCAACATTGGTGCGCTTGAGGATAGCATAGCGGCAAACGAGGCGGTAGTCATCCAGTCGCTTTCTGGATTGCTGGGGGAGCAAAAGTACCAGGATTATCTGCGGGGGCAATTGAGCTACAGTCCTGCGGATTTCAACACTAATCTTGAGAAGGAGCTTGGCAAGCACCATCTATGGACTAAGTTGTCGCCTCCTGAAACGCAGAAACGGCTGAAGGAATTGTACAGGCTTGCTAAGCTTGACTTGGAGGAGTCTGGCGTCAACACGCTTTTCCTTGCGCTGGGTTTCTTGGAATGGAATCTTGGGGAGAATGACGAGCGCACTTATCGTTCGCCGATCCTGCTTGTGCCGATTAGATTTGAGCGACGTTCGATAACTGATGGCATACGGATGATGCGTCTTGACGACGATACGGTTCTTAATGCGACCTTGGTGGAACTGTTGCGTTGTCAGTTTGGCATTACGGTTAATGGCATTGATCCACTTCCGCTTGACGCTTCGGGGGTGGATGTTCCGCAGATCATGGATAGATTTCGCGATGTGGCGGCGCAGAAGAAAGGTTGGATGGTTTCTGAAGAGGCAATGGTCGGGCATTTCTCCTTCGGCAAGTTCGTGATGTGGAAAGACATGACATCGCGGATTGAGGCTTTCAAGGAGAACAAGCTTGTCGCACATCTTATCAGCGGTGGTGGAATGTACGATGACGGAGTCGAGGTGTTTCCCTCCGAAGAGGTCGCCAAGCACATAGATCCTGCTTTACTGTATTGTCCGATGAGTGCTGACTCATCGCAGTTAACGGCAGTCCTATACTCCGCGATAGGCAAATCTTTTGTTTTGCACGGGCCTCCGGGAACGGGCAAATCCCAAACCATCACCAATATTATTGCGCATAATCTTGCAATAGGGCGCAAGGTCCTGTTCGTCTCTGAGAAGAAGGCTGCACTGGATGTGGTCCATAAACGGCTGTCGTCAATCGGGCTATCGCCGTTCTGCCTTGAACTGCATTCTAACAAGACGGGTAAAGCCGAGGTGTTGGCTCAATTTGCGGCTGCCTTGAAAGTTGCCGACAGGGCGGAACCTGCGAATTGGGGCGCAACTGTCGATTCGATAAATCGGCTGAAAGGAGACCTTAACGGCTACGTCGATGCACTGCATTTTGTGTACCCTAACGGCAAATCCGCGTATGACTGCTTCTGCGTCCTCATGCACAGGGGCGCATCGCGTTTCGACGGATGCATAGATATAGATTGCAAGACGCAAACGTTGGAAGAATACAATGCACTTGAAGGTATCGTAGCCAATTATGCCAATGAGAGCGCGGCAGTTAGCTTTGATGCGGTTGGAAAGCTCCGCTACCTGAAGGATGCCGTGTGGTCGATTGGTCTGGAACGCGATATTCATGCTGCCGCAGAATCGGCAGCAGGCGAGTTGAGCCGCCTGTACAATGCATATTTGTCGATTGCACTAGAGTATGTGCTGGATGCAACAAATACGGATTTCATCGTAGTGGAGTCCGTTTACGACGCCTTGAAGGAACTGCTGTCGCTAGGAAATGTTCCGTCGCAGCTGCTTACACGGGCGATTGAATCGGATGCTGGCTTCATAGACGAATTCGGGAAGCTCGTGCAGAAGCGCGCTGCAATCCTCGAAAATCTGAAATCATACAGGGCGGACGACCTGCTGGAACTGGATGTGGACGGCTTGATGCGGCGCATAGATGAAAACAGCAAGAAATTCATCTTGTTGCGCTTCTTCGGCATTCGGGCAATCGTTAAAGAATTGGCGGGGATCAAGAGACCTGGCGGGGGCGAGTTGACTTTCGACGAGCTTAAAGCCATCCTGCCGAAGGTATATGATTATCAGTCTATCGAGCGTGCATACAAAAAAGATGAACAACGCGCCAGATTGATATTGGGCGACTTGTGGCAGGGGGAAGCTACGTCTTGGGACGGAGTGGCGGATGCTATAGTACGTGCGAGAAAGGCCGTTTCCATTGCCAACACCTTAGGCGGACAGAATTATGCTGTTGTTGAGAAGTGCTTAGAGAAGTTTAGAGAAATATTGCCAGAAGCGGAGAAGACGCTTTCAACAGGAACAGACCTCAGAAGGAATACGGACGATTTCCTTGCGGCGTGGAAAGTCTCTATTGGGAAAACAATAGAGTTTCTGAATTATACCGAGTTGGATGTTGGGGCGTTGAGCATTGCCAAAGTCTGTTGGCTGCTGAAAGACATGCTTGAAGTGCTGTCGGAATTGCGAGGTGTTCTAAAATATCGCGACGCCAGGCGCAACATGGCTGGATATGGTGTCGGCGACTTTGCCAATTTGGTTGAGAGCGGCACGATACCCGTTGCCTCGATAGACGAAGAGTTCAAGCTTGCATATCAAACCAAGATGCTGAACCAGATACTGGCGGTATCGCCTGCGCTTTCTGGATTCTCTGGTGCTACGCAAGAGGATCGAATAACTAAGTTCTGCGAACTTGACAAGGAGTACATGCGACTTTCGGCAAAGATGGTTTTCGCAAAGGTTGCGGCTAATCTTCCCCGCAGGCGGTCAGGCTCGGCATTGGTCAAGGGAACGCCGCTGGGTATACTCCGCCATGAATGCGAAAAGAAGGCCAGACACAAGCCAGTTCGCCAGCTGTTGAGCGAAATAGGGTCTTTGGCGGGGATGCTGAAGCCGTGTTTCCTGATGAGCCCGCTGTCGGTAGCGCAATATTTGCCGGCTAATGCAGATCAATTTGACCTTATTGTCTTTGATGAGGCTTCGCAAATCCCAGTATGGGACGCTGTTGGCGTCATTGCCCGCGCAAAGCAAGTGATAATTGTCGGCGATCCCAAGCAGATGCCGCCGACAAACTTCTTCCAGAAAGGCGATGGCAACGCCGAGATTGAAGCCGACTCAGTGGAGGATCTTGAAAGCATTTTGGATGAATGCCTGGCGGCCGGCGTGTTCTCTACGTATTTGAACTGGCATTACCGCAGCAGACACGAGTCTCTGATTTCGTTTAGTAATCATAATTATTATGAGGACAAATTGCTGACGTTCCCATCTGCCTCCGAGTCTCCTCGTCTTGGTGTCTCTTTTGAGTTTGTGCCAGGCGGCGTGTACGACAGGAAGGCCTCGCGCACGAATCTCAAAGAGGCTACGGCGCTTGTGGATTATGTATTCAATCGTATGAAGGACCCTGTGCAACGCGAAAGAAGCATGGGTGTCGTGACGTTTAGCGAGGCGCAAAAGCAGCTGATTGAGGATCTTGTTGAAAAGCGGCGCGAGAACTATCCGCAATACGAGGAGTGTTTTTCCGATGAGCGAGACGAGCCTTTCTTTGTGAAGAACCTGGAGAATGTGCAGGGTGACGAGCGAGATGTGATTCTGTTCTCCGTGTGTTATGCGCCAGATGTGGATGGCAAGTTTTTTATGAATTTCGGTCCCTTGAATAAAATGGGCGGGGAACGTCGCTTGAATGTTGCCGTCACGCGCGCAAAGGAGCAGGTTGTGCTGTTTGCGTCCATCCACGCTTCGCAGATAGATCTTAATCGCACAGAGTCTGTCGGCGTGGCCCACTTGAAGAGTTTTATTGACTATGCCGAAAAGGGAATAAAAGCAGGTGCCGCTGTAGGAGCCGTGCCAACCAAAGATGATTTCTCAGGATTGGTTTCTGAGTTTTTGGAAGGCAAGGGCTATAAGGTGGAACATGATGTCGGCCTCTCCGACCGGAAGATTGACATCGCCGTGCGCAATCCCGCCAATGAGGAAGAGTTCCTTTTGGGCGTCGAGTGCGATGGCCCCTCTTATGCCTCTCCGCGCACAGTCCGTGATCGAGACGCACTCAGGTCGTCTGTCTTGCGAATGCTTGGCTGGAATTTGTGCAAAGTCTGGAGCGTTGACTGGGCACTTGACCGTAAGAGGTCCGAAGAGCGGCTTTTGGCGGCATTGGAAGCGGCGAAGATTTCCCCGACAAAGGATCCGAAAGAGGTTCCGCTCGTTGAAGAACTCGAAAAAGAGGTTGATGTGCCTGCGCCGACATTGCAGTATACGCAATATACAGTCTGGACACCCCAGACTACATATTACAGTGCCTTTTTCTACGACCATTCTTCACAGGCCAAGATCGAGCGTCAATTGTCCGAGGTGATTTCCCTGGAAGGCCCAATATGTGAATCGGTGCTGTTCAAACGCATAGCCAAGGCGTGGGACGTCCGTCTCACGGAGAAGACCATAGGAACGTTGAAATACTGCTTGCCGTCGTATGGAATTTCAACGACATGCGTCGGCGACGAAAAGGTTTATTGGGCACAGGGACAGAAACCGAACGAGTACGCTGATTTTAGAGTGCCAACATATGTTGATGATTCCAAACGTGCCATTGACGAGATCCCACCGGAGGAGATTGCCAATGCCATGCTTAGTATTGTCAATGATGTTGGCGGGGTTAACAACGAGCAGTTATATCGTGAGACTTTGAGGCTGTTTGGGTTGTCGACATTGACAACGAAGGCAAAAAGATATTTAGACGTTGGCTGGCATGTGCTGGAGCAATCAGGGAAGTTGCCGTAGAACGCCATTGTAATATGAAAGGCACTTGGAAACAGCATGGCTAAGGGTGGTGACAAAGATCCGTTTGAGCTTCGTCTGGATTATCAAAATCCCAGGGACATGACGGCTGCGCCAAGGTTGTCGGCTGAGATCAAGGCACTGTATGCCAAGATGTCCTCGGACAATGCAGCAGCAATGAGGTATGTGTTCCTGTCGTTGCTAAGCTTTGTTCTTGTTTCATTTGGTGTAAGTTTTGCCATAAGTGGGGTGTTGGTGCTTGTTTTGGCGGTGGTTGTCATGGCACATGTTTCCTCCACGCGGAAACTCAAGATAATTTATAGCTTTGACTTGGATTCAAGGCGAGTCGTCGACAAGAGGATGCTCCCTTTTGTACAGATTTCTCGTTGCTCGAGAGTGTGGCAGATTACTAGTTCCGTTTCCGTCCACGACCCTAAATACAACGCCGGTGCAAGCGCAAACGTAACACGAAGGCAGGTAAATGTGTATTGCGGGTTCCCATCGCAATTTCATAGCAACGAAAAAGGAGTTACTATTGAACTCGCTGGCGTGAAGTATGTGTTTATGCCGGATCGAGTGTTTGTGTTTGGGGCTGAACTTTCATTCTTGACATATGATCAAATACAATGGAGTGTACGACCGTATACATTCATAGAAAGCAATGGCGCGCCTGGGGATGCGAGGGTCATTGGACACACGTGGCAATATGTGAACAAGGATGGAGGGCCGGATAAGAGGTTTAACTACAATCCACGCTACGATGAATGCCAATATGGCCGAATGAATTTAAGCTTTTCAGCGGGAAGATCGTTCGATTTGATGCTTTCGAGTACGACAGTATCCGAGGCCTTGGCGCAGCTATCGCATTAAGAGGGGACGGCCATGGGGATATTTTCAAAGCGTAAAGATGCGACCTTCCTTTATGAGATGGGCGTTCGCATGGTCAACGAGGAGAACGTTGATCATGTGAAGAAAGGACTAGATTATCTTAAGGAGGCTGCTGGATGTGGACATGGGGCTGCTGCACTTAAGATCGGAGATGTGTATGCTGCTGGAGGCATTGTGCCGCAGAACTACAATGAAGCGCGGCAGTGGTATGAAAAGGCCGCAGCGGATGGGCAAGAGGAGGCGAGAAAACGAATTGCGGCTCTAGCAGGTCACTGTACCGATGTAGATGAACATACTCAAAGGCCTCTCAAGGCGCCGAAGTGGCGAAATGAGGTTTCGGAATCAAATCGGAAGCCAGAATCACATCGGGCATTGCCGGGTTCGATCCCCAATCCTGACGCAAGGGGAAGCACAGCGGTTAAGCGCATTGCCTGCGGATGGATCTTCCGGGTTTGTGCATTGATTACCGCATCTGTTTCTTGGGGCATATTCTTGTGTTCTTATGGGAGCGGAGTGCCATTGGTGCTTGCATCCATTGGTGTGGTTGTCTCGGGCACTTCGATAGCCGTTGATTTAATATTTGCACGAAGATCGTTCCATGCGACATTTTGGGGCTTTGCGATTTTGTTCTTAATCTATATCGGGGCGGTGCCAAGTTGTTTGGCGGCGGCTATTGTGCCAGATGGCGTCGTTCAACTCTACGGCGCCTGCTGTGCGATATCTTTGTTCTGTGCGATGTTTGCGATAGGAGCCTCCTTCGATGAAAAAGTAGACTGGCGAAAGGGATTGATGGCGTCTTGTTTTGCGGGAGTGCTTGCCGGATGGTCGACGTCTCCAAATTCATTGATATTCATGCTGGATAAAGTAAAGCCCGAGGCGCAGGTCTGCGCGTTAGCGTTGGCAGCAGGAATAATGGTGATGCTTGCAGTTGCCAGTCGGAGCGGGAATCGTTATCTAGTGTCATTGGTGATGGTTGTTATGCTTGCGGCGGTGGGTGTTTCGTGGTTGTTCTTCGCGGGCTGGTTTGTCGCTGATTCAGATAGGTATGCTGTTGCGTGTCGAAGTATTCAGCGGGGTTCGGATCCTCGGTCTTTCACAGTCGGGATGCATATTCTTGACGAAGTCTGTCGGTCTGAATATCCACCTGCGCTTTTGTTAAATGCAAAAATGTTGTTGTCTGGCGTTGGTCCGGTACGCAAGGATGCGACTAGGGGATATGAGTTCGCCGTGAAGGCAGGAGATTGTGGTGTCGCCGAGGCCTTTGAGTTGCAGGGAACATGCCTGGAAACTGGAAATGGCGTTCAGCAGAATCTTGCTGCTGCTATGAAGTGTTATCAAATGGCGGTGCAAAGGGGCTGTGCTGAATCCGAGAAGAACTGCAAGCGCATAGCCAGGGTTGCTGCCTGCTGGGAAGGTGCTGCTCGTGGTGAGCCAGAGGCGATTCTTGAGTTGGCACGATGCTATAAGGAAGGAGATGGAATCCCCATTGATCAGCCCCAAGCACGAAGCCTTGTAAGGAATCTTGTGGCCAAGGGCATTGCGGCAGCTCAAGATCTCTACGGTGATTGGTTAATTGCCGGCATTGGAGGCAATATGGACACTAAGCTTGGTGTCGACATGTACGAAAAGGCCGCCTCACAGGGGTGTGTCCCGGCAATCTTCAAGCTCGGTCGATATTATTTTGACGGGAAAATCATTCAAAAGGACTTGCGAAAAGCATTGAAGTTTTTTTCATTGGCTAGTGATAAAGGTGATGCAAGAGCATCTTACATGTGTGGGTGTTGCTATTTGGAGGGGCTTGGATGTGAAACGAATGTTGTGAAGGCTTTTGAATCTTTTAAACTCGCAGATGAGCGCGGCTGGCTTCCTGCATCATGTTTGCTGGGGAGCATGTATGAGTCTGGGACTGGCACATCAGTAGATTATACGGCGGCCGTGGAAGCGTACAGTCGTTCTGCCACAAAAGAGTGGTCGGATGATGAGCTAGGAATAAAAAGAAAGGATGCGTTGGATGCAAAGGCTCTGTTGTCGCAAATAGGCTTGTATTGGCGACCGGCTCAGAATAATGTTGCGAGTGCCCAGTATCAGGTCGGTAAGTGTTATAGTGACGGAAACGGTGTGGAGAGAAACGCGAAGTTGGCGTATGAATGGTATTGCAAGTCGGCAGATCAGAATTATAGTGAAGGAATAGTCGCGAAGGCAGATTCATTATATAATGGAATTGGAGTAGGGACAAACCGACAGGAGGCTATACGTCTCTATGCGCAAGCGCATAGTAATGGTAATTGTATTGCTGCTTTTAAACTTGGGATTGCTTATGAGCGGGGAGAGGGTGTCATGCGAAATCTTGCAAATGCCTATGATTTATACAAAATTGCGGAAAGGCATGGTATTGCAGGGGCAGGGGAGCATGCGCGACGGATTTCCATCCCTGCCAAGGTTTGGAACGCTGCCTTGACAGACCATGATCCCAAAGCGTTATATGAATTAGCCGAATGCTATGATCTTGGTTCAATAGGTGTCGAGAAGGACTTGGATCGGGCTTTTAGGCTGTATAAGGCTTCAGCGTCGCTGGGGTATGTGGAGGCTTTGTATAAAGTAGCGGTATGCTATCGTGATGGACGTGGGGTGGATAAGGATGAAAAGTTGATGGTGAAGTGCTTTGAGGCGGCAGCGAGCAAAAGGCATGGGCTGGCGAACTATGTGCTTGGTAATATGTATAAACTTGGATTGTCAGTTCCTCAAAATATGACGAAAGCGTACAGGCATTTTATGCGTGCCTCGGAGGTTGGCTGTGCGCTTGGTGTTAGCGCCGCAGAGGAAATCAATAAAGTTGCAGCGTGTTGGGAGCTTGCAGAAACAGGAAAAGCAGCGTCTCAATATGAACTAGGCTGTTGTTATCGGGATGGTGTTCAGATAATAAGAGATGATGAAAAAGCAAAGAAATGGTTTCGGGCGGCGGCCAAACAAGGGCATCATGAAGCAGCGTTCGCTTTGGCGGCCATGCTGCATGCAAGAAATTGTTGGGATGATGAGATTGTCAAATTGCTAGAAAGTTCGTCTGCTGCGGGATGCCGCGATGCAATGGTTTTGCTAGGTCGTATGTTGTATAGTGGAAATGGCATCGCTGAAAACTATGAACGGGCGTTGAAGTTGTGGAAGATGGCGGCGGATAGTGGGAGTCTTGACGCTAAGTATTGTCTTGGAGAGCATTATTATAAGGGCAAGGGCTATCACAAGAAAGGGCAAGACGAGGAACGTGCTCTGGCTATGTGGAAAGAAGCAGCGAATGCCGGGCATGCCGAGTCTGCCTATAGGCTTGGGTGTCTGTATGTTGATTCGCGTATGTCTGTGAATAGCATTGTAACAGGGCTGAATTTGTTACGCAAGGCTGCCAGTGCTGGTAATGTTAAGGCTATGAAAAGACTAATCGCTCATTTGCGGGAGAGTAATGATAAAACGAGAATTGCAGAAGCAGAAGAGTGGGAATCTAAGCTGCCGCAGCTTGGGGTGCGAAATGGCAATCGTCGTAAGGAAGAATGAGAAATGACGTGGTCTGGTGATTATAGTCAATGCCACAATTGCAAGGAGGTCTATCCATTTGCAATAACGGAATGCCCTTGTTGCCATTCGCCCTGTAGCACATATGTTGTCCAGGCAAGCAATGGCTTCCCTGGGAGCAAGCGTTTTGAGCTCCTTGGCGAGCAGAAGCAGGTTCTGACTCTTCCGCCAAAAGGTGCTGTATTGATAAAGGGTGGCGCGGGTTCCGGCAAGACGCTGGTTGCTGTGAAACGAGCTGAGTATTTGACAAGCAATTACTCCGATATGTTTCAGCGTGCCAATGTTGCCATATTTGCCTACAACAGGGAACTTGTCCGGGAGATTGAGAATCTTGTCTCCGACAGAAGCGTAAAGATTTTTAACATTGATGCATGGGTGTATGGACTCCTCCGTAGTAACGGCGCAAGGTTGACGATGCTTAATGACGCCGAGCTTCGCGCATTTAGGGTCGAGGCAAAGCGGCGGGTGTTTGCTGACATTCCAACACGTGCAATTGCGAACAAGACGGACGACTTTTACGAGGCGGAGATTAAATGGCTGAAAGGAAGGAGAATTACTACACTTGGGCAGTACAAATCAACCAAGAGGACTGGGCGAGGCACGGAAGACCGCGTAACATCTGGCGACCGTGAATATTTGTGGCGAATGCACGAAGTCTATAATTCTCTTTTGCAGATGCACGGCATTAGGGACTGGGAGGATAGAGTCGTTGATGCACTTGCCATTGTTGAAAGGCCAGGATTCCATCCACCATACACGCATATTGTCATTGATGAGGCGCAGGATTTCTCATTTGCCAAGATTGCCCTCGTTCGACATTTAGTGTCTCCGCAGACAGAGAGCATAACAATAGTGGCCGACTCGGCTCAACAGATTTATCAGAGCGGATTCTCGTGGTCGGAACTTGGCATAAAGGTCGTCGGTCGCAGCGTGGAGTTTAAGAGAAACTATCGAAATACGAGACAAATATCAGAGGCTGCATATTCCCTTATTGCACATGAAAAGGACGACGCGGATTTTACCAAGATGGAAAACGCAGTGCAGGAGGGATCGAAGCCGCTTGTGGTAGAAGGCGATGAAATATGGAACGAACGGGAGCTGTTGACGGCGCTAAAGTCATTCCCGCAGACAGAAGATGCTGTTTTAGCTGTTCCAACCAGAAAGATGTTTCCGCACATGGAAGAAATCCTGCGGGGCGCAGGAATTAAAATCACCAAGTCGGCATCTGATGTTAAGACATCGGGAAGTGTCAGGCTTTCGACATTCCACGCCTTGAAGGGACTTCAATTCATGCATGTTTTTCTTTGGGGTGTAGCCGACAAATATTTCCCGACGGCGAATGTTGATCCGGACGAGGTGTCGAAATCGCGCAAACTGTTGTATGTGGCCATGACACGAGCGATGCAGAAGCTCACAATATTTACGACGCCGCATCCGGCTAAGATGATTGCGGAGATTGATCCCTCAAAAGTAAATTTCAAGATTATGTCCAAAGAGCAATCAAGGAGGTTTGCATGAGCGCTAAGGCCTTTAAGCTCGAATATCGATATCCGCAGAACACTGGTGCTTTGGCATATCCTAAGGCAGCAACAGACATTTGTGAGTCAATCAGCAGAGGTTTGGTGTGGCACAGAACGACATCAGTGATTCTCGTCTTTTCCATACTTGCACTTGCCGCTTTTTTCTTCTCTCGCGAAGCGGGAATCGCTGCGTTCTGCGTCTTTGTTGCGGCCGCGGTCTTCAAAGTCATAGTGCTTGTGACAATGGATGTTAGTCTTGAGTACAAGATGGATCAGAACTGGCGCAACTTTGCCAACACGCGAATGGCGCCGTTCACCTATATGTCAAAAAGCAAACGCCTTTGGGAGGTGACGAGCTCATCGGGCGGATACGACAGGAAATACCACGCTGGATGCAGTGTTCAGGTTCAGAGGAAGGAAATAAGAGTGGTGTATTCCGTACCGTTCCCGTTCAAGCCAAGTGTGAATGCCTACACCCTTTATCTCCCAGACCGAAAGTTCGTGTTCCTGCCAGATTGCGTGTACATGGTCCAGGGCTCTTCGTGCGAAGCCTTGCACTATGAACATATCAAGTGGTCTAGTTCAATGACGATATTTGTCGAGTCAAGTGCCCCCAAAGATTCGCAGGTTGTTGGACAGACATGGCAGTATGTAAACAAGAAAGGTGGGCCGGACAGACGATTCTCCTATAACCCAATGTTGGTAGAATGTTCCTATGGCCGACTAGATGTCAATTTTGCAAATCGTAGACGCGCAGAGCTTATGCTGTCAGGAACAAGGGTCGCCGAGAGCATAATGAGATTGCCAGCGACAAGCTGAGTTATTTTCTGGAGGGATGAAATGAAACGCTCAATATTCAATATAATAGAACCAGACCAGACAAATTCTCTGGCGAGTTGCATCTTTGACCGGGCGATAGCGACACTCATAATTTTGAGTGTGTCTGTTGTTTTCGCAGCGACGTTTGATCTTCCGAAGGAAGTTCAAGGTGCATTCGTTTGGATTGAGCGTGTCGCATCTGTTGTGTTCACTGTTGAGTATTTGCTTAGGATATGGACTGCCGATTTGAAGTATCCTGGTGTTTCGCAGTTTCGCGCCCGATTGCGTTACGTGTCAAGTGGCATGGCAGTGATAGATCTTTTGGCAATCCTCCCTTTCTGGCTTCCCATGTTCCTGCCTGGATCGTTGCTTGGTATACGAGCGATAAGACTGATTCGGCTTTTGCGGATATTGAAATTAAACAGATATAGCGAAGCGATGGCAGGTTTAGGAGAGGTGATAAAAGAAAAGCAGCGTGAGATTTTCGGATCATTCTTCTTTGTTGGGCTACTTATGCTTGTTTCATCGCTTATCATTTATGCCGCCGAGCATGATGCGCAACCTAATGCGTTCAAGAATGCCTTTTCGGGATTGTGGTGGACTGTTGCCACTCTCACTACGGTTGGATATGGAGACATATATCCGATAACGGTAATAGGCAGGATTTTCGGTGCTGCACTTGCTTTGCTAGGTGTTGCTGCCGTTGCTGTCCCCACAGGCATAATATCATCAGGTCTAATTGAGCGAGTGTCCTCAAGAAAAGCATCGGAGCAGAAAATCTCATATTGCCCGCATTGTGGCAAGCGTATTTGCGGCTAATCATGACAAAAGGAAGGTGATTGTTCCATTGTAAAGAGAACAAGTAGCGGTGTTGCTCCAATCGTCGAAATCACGGCATGGGGATAATGAAGTGAATGTGATCAGAAAATGGTATAATATGCGTCATGAAACCTGAAGACAAATCGTGGCTTGTCAAGGGCACCCTTGAATATGATTTCGACCGGGAACGTAAGTTCAAGTACAAGGGGCTGTCGGATGTAATAGCAGATTTACACCGACATGATGACGGTGTAAATGATATAGTGAACCGACATGGTGACGTAATAAATGGCGGGATAAAGCATTCTGATGTCGGAAGATGCTGCGATAAAAAAGGCGATTTTGCGCAACTCCAAGCTAACAGCACCAAAACTGGGGGATGTCTTGGAGATTACTTCAAGGCAGGTGGAGCGTATTATTGCCTCGCTCAAGAAAAAAGCCGGTTTGAAGAGCCGTGGTGTCAGAAAGAACGGCGAATGGTACTTCGAGGGGGCGGAGAGCGTGTAGTATGACAGCTTGACTTAAAATGGAAACCAAAACGAAAGGAGCAAAAGATGGCAACTAAATGCCGACATTGCGGAAGCACAAGTTACGGGCACGGATGTGCATATGGGCCGGACCGGCTTCATGAGCACCGTGACGATGAGAAGCATTGCGAGTGGTGTGGAAGTTCCAGTTACGGACATGGGTGCGCCTATGGCCCGTATCGGTTGCACAGGCATGGTCCGGGCAACAACAAGTGCATCTGGTGCGGTTCGACCTCCAATGGCTCGGGATGTCCGTATTCCCCGTCCCGCCGCCACGAGAAGTAACCGCACCAGGCGTTGGATGGCGAAGCCCGAAATAAATGATATAATTCTAACCCTCAAGCAGGGGAAGAAAAAGATGAAATCAAAA
>JAFWKK010000081.1 GCA_017514235.1 Kiritimatiellia bacterium
GGCGGCGTAGTAGCCGTGGTACTCGTGGTTGCCGGGCGCGGCGAGAATCGGCGTTGAGCCGGCGGGGTCGTTCAGCCCGCCCGCGTTGTGCCGCCAGAACTCGTCCCAGTGCGTCTGGTCCGAGCCTTTCTCGGCAAGGTCCCCGGCGATGACGTAGAAGTCTGGCTCGCGCGAGACCATCGTGCAGATGTTGCTTGCGTAGCCGTCGGTCTGGTCGATGATGTATTTGCGGTTGCTGGCGCTTGGAGTGGTGTCGTGGTCCAGCCTGTAGTCCTCCCACGCAACGCGGTCGCCGGTGGAGGACGGTTGCGTCTCGCTGTCGGAATATGCGACGAAGCGGACGGGGCGGAACTCCGCCGGAGAGGTACGGAACGAGTTCGAGTACGTCTCTCCGCCCGGGAGCGTTACGCGGTAACCGTACCTTGTGTCAGGCTGGAGTCCCTCTATGCGGTACCGGTACTGCCACGGCACGAGCGACGGAAGATACTGCCTGGCGTGGGAGTAGCCGAAGTAGTCGAGCTCCGTCGCACGGCGCGGCGTGACTGACGCCGTGCGCTTGTCTGCCGCATCGCCTTCAGGCCACCATTCGATAGTTGCGGTTCCGCTCTCCGCGGTAAGCCAAAGGAGCGACATGGCGTCCGTTGCGGGGTGTTGTACGTATGGCGTGACGCGGAATGCGGCGTTCGCGGCCAGTGCCGAGACAGCGGAGACGGCGATGACCATCGACCTGTTAAGTGCCTTTACCATTGTTTTTTGCCCCCTCTTGCGTTGCCGGCATTGTATCATAATTGCAGACGCGACTGCAATGGGGAGACCCGGTGGATTTTTGATATAATTCTCCAAAATGGAAACCAACGGTAGCGTGGCCGAAGCGGAACGCGGCGAAATCGCCGAGCTGGCAGGGGGGCGTCTCGGTCGCCTCCTCTTCAGGTATTCCTGGCCGGCGTTGGCTGCGATGAGCCTAAATGCGCTCTATGCTGTCGTCGACAGGCTTTGGATCGGGCAGGGCTGCGGCGAGGCGGCGATGGCCGGGCTTCAGCTCGCGATGCCGGTCATGATGTTTTTTGTCGCCTGCGGCGTTCTTATCGGCGCAGGTCACGCCACGGTCCTGTCGATCCGTCTTGGCGCCGGTGACTTCGTTGCGTGCGAGAAGGTGGTCGGGCAGCTGGTGGCGATGAAGCTTGTCGTATTCCTTGCGTTGTCGCCGCTCGTTTACTTCAACCTTGACACGGTCCTTGGATGGTGCGGTGGCGGAAGGATTTCGGCGGAAGCGCTGGCGGCCGGCGAGTCGTACCTGCGCACCGTTGTGTTTTTCAGCGTGTTCGCCCACCTGGCGTTCGGGCTTTCCGCGCTGCAGCGGGCGGAGGGAGGAGCGATCCGTTCCATGATGTCGATGGTCGTTGGCTTCGGCGCAAACCTGATTCTCGACCCTCTCTTCATCTTCGGCTTCGGACTGGGCGTGTCGGGCGCGGCGTGGGCTACGAACGTCTCGATGCTGCTCAGCTTCGCCTGGGCGGCGAGATACTACCTGCGCGGCGAGACGGCCGTAGCCTTCCGCTGGTGGCGCATAGGGCTATACCGGGAGTTCCTGGGCCGTGTGTTCGCACTCGGTTTCGCGCCGTTCCTGCAGAACCTGCTGGGTGCGCTCATCAGCGTGTCGCTTGCCGCGGCGTTCGCGAAGTGGGCCGACTCGCCGGAGTCGGCCACGCGGCAGATCGCGTCCCTTGGCGTCTACAACGCCATGATGATCCTCACGATAATGCCGATCATGGGCACGCAGCAGGGACTGCAGCCGATCTTCGGATACAGCTGGGGCGCGCGCAACTTCCGCCGCGTGCGCGACACGCTTCGCCTCGGGCTCTGGGTGACGACGGTGCTGTGCGTCGCGGCTTGCGTCGTGCAGGTGGTTCCTCCGTTCCCTCAGCTGTTCGTGCGCCTTTTCGTGCCGCCGGACAATGCGGCGCTGTCCGCCCTCGCGGCGCACGACCTCGCCGTCTCCAACTGCATGATCTGGACGATTTCGATCAACGTGGTGGCGACGACATTCTTCCAGTCAATCGGGCATCCGCGAATGGCGGTCATGCTGTCTACGCTTCGGCAGGGGCTGATATTGCTCCCGTGCATCTGGCTGCTGCCGCATTTCATGTCCGACCATGCGCTCGCCATCTGGCTGGCCATGCCTGTCTCGGATGTCCTCTGCCAGCTGGCAACGATTCTCCCGCTCGTCCTGTACGTCCGGTTCCTTTCGCGAGTGCGCACCCGCCCGTTTGCATTTTCCGGAAGCCGTGGAGCTGCGGATTTGCTAGAATATGCGTCACGGGAGGCGGTTAAGCGCTGACCGGAAAAGGAATACACCATGCTAGACCCGAAGTACATACCTCTGTTTCTCGGCGGATTCGCCGTGTGGATGGCGTTCATAGTCTGCGTCGGCTATTTCGGCAGCCGCGGCAGGCGCGACGGCGAAAAGTTCCTCACCGGCGGCAGCGACATGAGCTTGTTCCTCATCTTCTGCACGCTTGGCGCGACGATCATCGGCACCGGTTCGTCCATCGGCGCGATCGGCGACGGCTTCTGCCACGGTTGGGGCGGAGCGATATTCGGTCTGGGCAGTGCGCTAGGCCTTCTCATACTTACGTCGTTTGTGCCGATCCGGCAGAAGAACTTCATAACGATGAGCGAAGAGGCCCAGTTCTACTACGGTGGCGACAGGCGCGTCCGCCAGCTGATGGGCTTCATGATGTTCGTGATCGAGATCATATGGATCGGCAACCACGTGAACGGGGGTTCGAAGTACCTCTCGTATGTCCTTGGCATAGACCCGACGTGGTGCAAGCTCATTACCGTCTGCGGTTTCGGCGCCTACGTCTTCGTCGGCGGCTACGTGGCGGTCGTCAAGGCCGACGTGATACAGTTTTGCGCCATCATCGGCGGGTTCACTTTCATCGCGTTCAAGGCACTGCCGCTCGCCGGCGGCTACGCGGAGATATCGCAGGCGTTCGCCGCAGCCGGCAAACCGGGGGCGATGGGCTTCTACGGGCTCGGCAGCTACGGGGCGCTCGCGGCGGTCGCCCTCGTGTTCTCGACCGTAATGGGCGTCGTCGGCACGCCTACCTATCGTACGCGAATATACACGTCGCGCGACGAGAAGGTGGCGCGACGCGCATTCCTCGGGCAGAGCGGAATGATGTTCCTCTGGAGCTTCGTCACCGCGCTCATCGGCATGAGCGCGTATGCGATCATGGCGCACAACGGCGACTCCCTGCCGTCCGGAGACTATGCCTTCTCCTATATGGCGACGCATGTGCTAGGCCCGGCCATAGGGCTGATGTTCCTCATCTGCGGCATGTCTGCAACGATGTCGAGCGGCGGGTCGGACGCTATTTCCGGCGTGACGATTCTTCTTACGGACGTGATTCCGTCGCTGACGGGGCGGCGCATCGCCGAGAAGAACTATGCGCTCGCCAGCCGCATTGCGCTTCTCGTGGCCCTTTCGCTGGCGTTCGTGATAACGCTGTTCGTCGGTGACGTGATCGCTTATTTCCAGAAGGTCGTTGGCTCGCTTTTGCCGGGCGTCGGCGTTACCATGCTGCTCGGACGGTTCTGGCGCCGCGCCACGTGGCAAGGGGCGTACGCCGCCGTGATGTCCGGCACGCTCTTCGGCCTTGCCGTGCTGCTCGTGCCGCCGTTCGCCGAATGGGTCAAGCTCACTTTCGGCGGCCCGGCGATACCCTCCACCGCCATCGCGTTCGCCGCTGGCGTGGCCGTCTCGCTGCTGACGCCGGCTTCGTCCGCTACGGACGAAGAACGTCTCTCCGCTGTGTTCGCTTGTCGCGAGGGAAGGGGACGGTAAGGCCGTGCGGAGTGGCTCGTGGCCGTGCCTCGTGCAGTGACGGCAAGAAAGCTTATTGTGTTTCGTACGTGCCATGATGCTGCGAGTGTGGTATAATTCGATCCAGAAAGCATAGCGTGCTCATGAAAGGAAGGAATGAAACCATGAAAATATCGGAAGTAAACGTATATTTCGTCCGCCCCCGCTGGGGCTTTGTCGAAATCGTCGCCGACAGCGGCCTGACGGGCTGGGGCGAAGCGGTGCTGGAAGGGCACGCCAAGGCCGTCCTTGCCTGCGTCGAGGAATACCGCGACTACCTGGTCGGCAAGGATCCCTCGCGCATCGAGGACATCTGGAGCACCATCTACCGTGCCGGCTTCTACCGCGGCGGCGGCGTGATGATGAGTGCGCTCTCGGGCATAGACCAGGCGCTCTGGGACCTGAAGGGCAAGGCGTTCGGAGCGCCATGCTACGAGCTGATGGGCGGCAGGTGCCGTGACAAGATGAAGGTGTACTCCTGGATCGGCGGGGACAGGCCCGGCGACACGGGCCGTGCGGCGAAGGAGAAGATGGACGCCGGCTTTTCGGCCGTCAAGATGAACGCCACAGAGGAGTTGCAGATGATCGACACTTACGACAAGGTCGATGCCGTCCTCTCCCGAGTGCAGGAGATACGCGATGCCTGCGGCAAGTACTTCGGCATCGCGATCGACTTCCACGGGCGAGTCCACAAGCCCATGGCGAAGGTGCTTGCGAAGAAGCTGGAGCAGTTCGACCCGATGTTCATCGAGGAGCCAGTCCTCTGCGAGCACATGGAGGACTTCAAGGAGATTGCCGCCGCGTGCGACGTGCCGATCGCCACCGGCGAACGCCTTTTCACCAAGTACGACTTCAAGCGCCTTCTGAACGCGGGCGGGGTGGACATAATCCAGCCTGACCTCTCGCACGCAGGCGGCCTTACCGAGGTGAAGAAGATCGGTGCGATGGCCGAGGCTTACGATGTGGCGCTAGCGCCGCACTGTCCGCTCGGCCCCATTGCGCTCGCGGCGTGCCTTCAGGTGGATGCGACTAGCTACAACGCCGTCATACAGGAGCAGTCCATAGGCATTCATTACAACGTCGGCAAGACGGTGCTGGACTACGTGACGAACAAGGACGATTTCAAGTTTACAGACGGCTACGTCAACCTGCCGCACCTGCCGGGACTTGGCGTTGAGGTCAACAAGGATCTCGTCGTTGAGGAGAACAAGACGCCGCACAACTGGAAGAACCCGGTCTGGCATCACGCCGACGGTAGCGTGGCGGAATGGTGACCCTGCCACGGACGCGCGGCCGATGGCGTTTTAGGCGATTTATGCTATAATACGCGACGTATGGACGAAAAGCTGGTTATCGACGCATCGCGGCTCGACTCCGAAGGGGTGGAGCTGACGGGCGAAGTTGACGCCGTGGACATCTGCGAGCCGTTCGTGAAGCCTTTCGGCGGAATCCGTTACCGGTTGCGCGCCCAGCTTTTCGGCAAGGAGCTTCTCGTTCGCGGGCATCTGGAGCAGGATTTCGACCTCGTGTGCAGCCGTTGCGGGAAGGATTTCGACGATACCGTCAACGTAGATGACTTCACGTTCTCCTGCGAGATAGACGAGAATTCGCCGGAGGTCGATTTGACGGAAGATGCCAGAGAGAGTATAATACTCACTCTACCTTCGTACCCGGTCTGCAGCGAGACCTGTCCGGGGATCGAGCAGCAGGCTTCGCTGCCTGCCGACGATCGGTGGAATGTTCTCGATGACCTGACAAGAAAGAAGAAAGGCAAAGATGGCCAGTCCTAAGAACAGAGTGTCCAAGCGCCGCAAGCGCGAGCGCGTCGCTTCTCTCGAGAAGCCGATCCTGGCGCAGGTCGGAACCTGTCCCGCCTGCGGCGCGACGGTCCGCTTCCATCGCGCGTGCCCGAAGTGCGGCACGTACAAGGGCCGCAAGGTCGTAGCCGTAAAGGCATCCTGACCACGGGCGGGGGGCTCCCCTCATGACACGGATTGCGCTTGATGCGATGGGCGGCGACTACGCCCCCGCGGAAATCGTCGTAGGCGCGGTTGAGGCGGCCGCCGGCGTGCCGGACGTGAAGGTTCTGCTGGTCGGCCAGCTTGCGCCGATCCAGGCGGAGCTCGACCGGTTTCCGCGGGATCTCAAGCGCACGGCGCAGGAGGCGATCGAGAAGGGGCGCCTTGAGATAGTCCACGCCCCCGACATAGCCGAGATGGACGAATCCCCCGTCGATGCCGTCAGGAAGAAGAAAGACTGCTCCATCAACGTTGCGATGCGTCTCGTCAAGGAGGGCAGGGCGGACGTGTTCGTGTCGGCCGGCAACTCCGGCGCCGTCGCGACGAGCGCAATCCTGAACCTCGGGCGCATACCCGGCGTTAAGCGCCCGGCGATCGCCACGGTGCTGCCGACGCGGACGCCCCGGCGGCCGATCCTCGTGCTTGACGCAGGTGCCAACATGGACTGCCACCCAGAATGGCTCGTCCAGTTCGCGATCATGGGCAACGCCTACTCGAAGGCCGTGCTGCACCGCACCACGCCCGCCGTGGGTTTGCTCTCCATCGGAACGGAGGACTGCAAGGGCAACGAGATGACGAAAGAGACGTTCCCCCTCCTCAAGGAGGCGAAAGACGTCAACTTCGTGGGCAACATCGAGGGCAAGGACCTTTACAAGGGCCACATCGACGTGGCCGTATGCGACGGCTTCGTGGGGAACGTTGTGCTGAAGACCACCGAGTCGATCGCGAAGGCGATAAGCTACTGGCTGAAGCGCGAATGCTTCCGCGGGCCGCTCCGCATCTTCGGCGCCTTGCTGCTGAAGGGTGCGTTCCGCTCGCTGAAGACGCAGCTCGATCCTGAGATATACGGCGGTGCGCCGCTCCTCGGGGTGCCTGGGGCGGTCATAATCACGCACGGCAGCTCCAGCCACAAGGCCATTTACTATGCAGTGAAGGCCGGCGTCGCGGCGGCGACCAACGACGTGTCCGGCCTGATTGCCAAATCGATCGCCGAACACGCCGAGGACCAGAAGCAGAAATGAGCGAATACAACTTCTCCGCCATCGAGAAGAAGTGGCAGAGGTACTGGCTGGAGAACAAGACTTTCCGCACCGATCCCGACGCGGCGACAGGCGGGCGCCCGAAGTTCTACTGCCTTGACATGTTCCCGTATCCGTCCGGCGCGGGCCTGCACGTAGGGCACCCGGAGGGTTACACGGCGACGGACATACTCTGCCGCTACAAGCGCATGAAGGGCTTCAACGTGCTGCACCCGATGGGGTGGGACGCCTTCGGGCTGCCCGCCGAGCAGTATGCCGTCGAGACGGGCACGCACCCTGCCATAACGACGAAGAGGAACGTGGACCGTTTCCGCGAGCAGATCCGTTCGCTCGGCTTCAGCTATGACTGGGACCGCGAGATCAACACGACCGACCCGAAGTATTACCGTTGGACGCAGTGGATATTCGAACAGCTCCACAAGAAGGGTCTTGCCTACGTCGCCGAGGTGCCGGTCAACTGGTGCCCCGCGCTGGGAACGGTTCTTGCGAACGAGGAGGTGATAGACGGGCGGTCCGAGCGCGGCAACCACCCTGTCGTCCGCAGGCCGATGCGCCAGTGGATGCTGAAGATCACCGAATATGCCGAACGCCTGCTGAGCGACCTTGACGGCCTTGATTGGCCCGAGGGCATAAAGGAGATGCAGCGCAATTGGATCGGCAAGTCGACCGGAGCGTTGGTGGACTTCGGCGTCCGCAAGGCAGCAGGCGGCGATCGGAATCAGTCAGCTGCGGCTGGCGAGAAGATCACCGTTTACACCACCCGCTGCGACACGCTTTTCGGGGCGACATACATGGTGCTGTCGCCCGAACACGCGCTTGTGTCGAAGTGGCTCGCCGAGGGCGCGGTCAGCAACGCAGGCGAAGTGAAGGAGTATCAGCGCAAGGCCGCCATGAAGAGCGATCTCGAGCGCACCGAGCTGAACAAGGATAAGACCGGCGTTAGGCTCGGGGGCGTCGAAGGCGTCAACCCCGTAAACGGCGAGGCTTTGCCGATCTTCATCTCCGACTATGTGCTTGCCAGTTATGGCACTGGTGCGATCATGGCCGTGCCGGCGCACGACGAGCGCGACTTCGATTTCGCCAAGGTGTTCAACCTCCCGATCTACCAAGTTGTCGCGCCGACGGGTGAAATTAACTTCGACAAGTCCGATGGCTCCGCTGCCGCTTCGCCTTCTGGAAATGCCGGAGCGGCAGCGAAGGCTTCGGATGAATCGGAGTTGAACAACCGAGTGCCCTACACCGGTGATGCAGCGTTCACCGACATCGCCGACGGCGTGATGGTCAATTCGGGCTTCATCACCGGCCTCTCCGTCAAGGACGCCCAGAAGAAGATGATCGCCTGGCTCGAGGAAAAGGGCTGTGGCAAGGCGAAGACGCAGTACAAGCTCAGGGACTGGCTCTTCTCCCGCCAGCGCTATTGGGGCGAGCCGTTCCCGGTCATTCACTGGGAGGACGGCACCAACACGCTCGTCCCCGAGGAGGACCTGCCGCTCACGCTCCCGGAGCTTGCCGACTACAAGCCGACCGGCACCGGCGAGCCTCCGCTCGCCAAGGCGGTCGCCTGGGTGAACGTCGTTGATCCGAAGACAGGCAAGAAGGGAGTTCGCGAGACCAACACGATGCCGCAGTGGGCTGGCAGCTGCTGGTACTACCTACGCTACATCGACCCTGCGAACGACAAGTGCTTTGCCGACCCGGAGCTGCTGAAGGCGTGGCTGCCGGTCGACCTTTACGTCGGCGGCGCCGAGCATGCGGTTCTGCACCTTCTTTACGCGCGGTTCTGGCACAAGGTGCTCTTCGACCTCGGGCTGGTGCCGACGCCGGAACCGTTCCACAAGCTTGTCAACCAGGGCATGATACTGGGCCTTGCCTACAAGAACCCCCGCGGCGTGCTGGTGCCGATGGACGAGATACTTTGGGTTGACGGACAGCCTTTCGCGGTTCCGGAGGGTAAGGAGAACGACCCGCAGTTCGCGGACATCAAGTCTCGTCCGTCTCTCTCGGATATCAAGCCTCTTCTCGATCCGCTGACCGAGTTCCCGGCGAAGATGTCGAAGTCGCTGAAGAACGTTGTCAATCCGGACGACGTCATCCGCGACTTCGGGGCCGATTCGCTCCGCCTTTATGAGATGTTCATGGGCCCGCTGCAGGCGGTGAAGCCGTGGTCCACGAAGGGCGTAGAGGGCGTTCATCGCTTCCTGAAGCGCGCAAACCGTCTTGTCGTCGAGACGGATGTGGCCGACCGCGCGATGACAAAGGCCGAGGCCAGGAGCCTGAACGCCATGGTCAGGAAGGTCGGCGATGACCTTGAGGCTATGGCGTTCAACACGGCGATCTCGGCGATGATGGTGTTCGTCAACGAGGCGGAGGCGCTTGCAAAGGACGGAGGTTCCGGCGCCCTGCCCAGGGAGATGCTCGAGAAGTTCGTCCTTTGCCTTTCGCCGTTCGCGCCGCATCTGGGCGAGGAGCTCTGGCAGTCCCTCGGACACGGCAAGACGCTTGCGTACGAGCCTTGGCCCGAATACGACCCGCAGGCGCTCGTCGAGGACGAGATAGAGGTGCCGGTACAGGTTATGGGCAAGCTTCGCGGACGCATACGCGTTCCGCTTGCTGCGACGCCCGCCGACATGGAGGCTGTGGCGAAGGCTAACGCCGATGTTGCGAAGTTCCTTGAAGGCAAGACCGTCGTAAAGGTGATTGCAGTCCCTAAGCGCATGGTGAACTTCGTCGTCCGCTGATGCCAGAAAATGGTATAATGCCCAAGTGCTCTACTATCTCTCAAAGTTCCTGACGCCGTATTGGGGGCCGTTCCGGCTCCTTCAGTCCCATGCCGTGCTGCTCGCCGGCGGAACGGTGGTGGCGGCAGTTCTCATCGCATTCTTCCTGCCGAGCCTGTGGAATGGCCTGCCGCACGACCGCGGCAAGGCGATCTGCAAGGACATTGGCGGCATGAAGTCTGCCGGCAAGCCGACCGGCGCTGGCTTTTACGTGACGCTCCTCTGCCTGCCGTCCCTGATTCTCTTCGCGCCGCTGAAGTTTTGGGATATGATGGCGGTTGCCATGCTTTACCTTGCGATGCTCTTCGGTTATCTTGACGACCGTTCCGAGGTGCCGTGGGGCGAGCTGAAGAAGGGGCTGCTCGACGCCTTAGTGTCGGTCGCCATCGCCTGCTTCGTCTTCTTGGGGCATTCGCACGTCCCGTCCGGTCTTGTCGACATGCCGGAGTTCGCCATGACTTTCGGCGATGGGACGCTGAAGGCAGCCGCCGCGTGCGACTCGGCACGGATGATTGTCTGGCTGCCTTTCGTGAAGGGGCTGTGGTTCGCCCCGTGGTGGCTTTACATTCCGTGCACGGCGTTCATACTGTGGTTCACGATGAACGCGACCAATTGCTCAGACGGCGTGGACGGGCTGGCCGGCACGCTGACGGTGATTACGCTCGTGATGCTGGCTGTGATACTCTACGTGGTTGTTGGCTATCGTCCGGTCGCCCACTACTTCCTCGTGCCCGTGTATGCGGAGTCGGCCAAGTGGGCGATAGTGGTGATGACCGTTGCTGGCGGATTCTGCGGTTACCTTTGGTACAACGCGGAGCCGTCCAAGGTCCTGATGGGCGACGCAGGCAGCAGGTTCCTCGGTGTTCTCGTCGCCACGGCGTCGATCATGACGGGCAATCCGTTTCTGGTGCTGGCGCTGTCGCCGGTGGTCCTGGTCAACGGCGGAGGCGGTCTCGGCAAGCTCGTTCTGTTGCGTTTCGCCAAGCGGCTTGGGTTTGACATAGGGGAGGACAACGTGATACGCAAGATACGCTTCCCTCTGCACGACCACTGCAAGAAAAACCTCGGCTGGTCTAACGCCCAGGTGCTGATGAGGTTTACCCTGCTGCAGCTGGCCGTAATGCCGGCTTTGCTGATGTTGCTTATAAAGATACGCTGATGTCGACGCTTGCCGCCATCTTGATGCTGGCCCTTTCCCGTGCGGAAATCATAGCGCGGTTCAAGGCGCCGGTGGTGACGCAGGCCGAGGGCTTGGTAAGGGTCTATGCCGACTGCCCGGAGGATATGCGCCGCGAGTATCAGATGCCGGTCGCAAGCTTTGCCGCCGACACGGTGAAGATGCTGCGCCGCAGTCTCACGTTGCGCTCGGAGCGTGTCGCCCGTCCCGGCATAGTCCTTTACATTGGCGACGTGCGCACCAACGATGCTTCCATAGTTGTCCGCGCCGTCACGAACGGGACGGACGTCGTCACCCGCATATACCTGCGTGCGCCGGGCTATTCCGACATCGAACGTCTTCGGTTGGAGGTCATAAAGGGGTTTTATCGCGCCGTGCGCAAGACGGAGATTTCGGATGCCGACGCGATTGCCGCTTACCGCGCCGCAGATCCCGACTTGCGGATTGAGGACGAGCGGCGGCGGCTGGAGGAATGGCTTGCCACCGGTTACGGCATGACGGACGACGAGGAGGGGCTACGTCTTATGCGGCGGATCCTGCGTCCAGGCGTTGCCTTCCCGCGCGATGTGCTGGTCTTTGCCTCGCGCCTCTATCTCTATCCGCCGCAGCACGACCTCCGTTTCGCTGGGCGCTACGACTGCCTGTCCTTCCGGGAGGCGATCGCCTTCGTCGCGTCTGAGCCGACGATACGTCCGCTCGCCTTGGTCAAGGCCAGGGAGATGCCCGTCTTCGGCGGCGGGCGTGGCGCCGCGCTCTCTGCGGCCGCAGACGCCTACATGCGCTTCCTGTTGGAGCTTGCGAAGGGCGAAAAGGACGCGAACGGACTGGCCAGGATGCTTGACGACGCGGACACGTTGCTCAACATCGCCTTCGAGGAGGCTGTAAAAGGGGAGGGAGCCGGACAGACATGAAAAAGACTATTACCGACAGCACGGTTGACGCTGACATACTTGCGTATACCGTAGGGGACGATCCTGTACTGGATCTCGCGCTTGCGAAGTGGGACTGCATGGGGACGGCCGCGCATGTCACCATGCTCTCCGAGATGAAAGGCCTTAAGCGCCCCGTCGTCACCAAAGCCGAGGCCGCGAAGGTGCGCAAGGCCCTGGCCGCCGTCGCAAAGCTTGCAGCCGAAGGCAAGTTTAAGATTAGGGAGGACGATCAGGACGTCCACATGGCCGTCGAACGCATGCTGACGGAGACCCTGGGCGACCTCGGCAAGAAGATACATACCGGACGCAGTCGCAACGACCAGGTGGCCGTTGACGTGCGTCTGCACATGAAGGACGAAACGCTCCGCGTCGAGGGCGAGGTAGCCGAGCTGGCGGAGCGTCTTGTGTCGTTCGGCGCGAAAGCCGGCCCCGTGCCGCTCGTTGGCCGCACCCACTTGCAGCCCGCGATGCCGTCCACCGTCGAGATGTGGGCTACGGGCCATGCCGAGATGATTCTCGATCAGGTTGAGAACCTGGAGGCAGCCTATCGTCTTGTCGACCTGAATCCGCTCGGCAGTGCGGCGGGCTATGGCGTTCCTTTGCCGCTGGAGCGCGCTCGCACGACCGAACTGCTCGGTTTCTCGCGCACGATCCACAACTGCTTCGGCGCGTCGATGGCGCGTGGAGAGTGCGAGGCAGCTCTCCTTTCGGCACTCGCTCAGCTGATGGCCGTCCTTTCGCGCCTTGCCGAGGACATGATACTCTTCTCGATGCCTGAGTTTGGCTATTTCCGCCTGCCGCGAGCGTATTGCACTGGCAGCTCCATCATGCCGCAGAAGTTCAATCCCGACGTTCTGGAGCTGGTGCGCTCCAAGGCGGCGCAGGTGCTTGGCCTGCAGACCGCGTCGCTGTCGCTTCTGCATGCCATGCCTGGCGGCTACAACCGCGACCTGCAGGACTGCAAGTGGCTTTACATGAAGGGACTCGAGACGACGCGCATGACTTTGCGCATACTTGCGAAGGTTGTCGCGGGAGTGGCGGTCGATGCGGCGAAATGCCGCGCCGCGTTCACTCCCGGGGTGTTTGCAACTGATGTCGCGCTCCGCAAGGTCGCTGCAGGCGTTCCCTGGCGCGACGCCTACCACGACGTGCGCGACCAGTTTGCTGCGCTCTACGACGGCAGGCCGGCGGAAGTCGCAAACCTCGATCCCGACGAGCAGGTCGTGCTGAAGAGGCATGAGGGAACGTGCATGGGCATCGACCGCCGACTCTACGCGAAGCGGATAGCGGACGTCAGGAAGTCCGCCGGGTCGCGGCTTCACGCCCTCGAACGCCGCTGCGCCGCGCTGTTCAAGTGACGATTTTCGGCGGCGATGTCTTCTTGACGTGGCGAAAGACGGCACGATGGCTTGATCTTCGCCCGATTGCTCGGGTGCATCTGTGGCGATGGGCTGCGCGAAATGGTATAATAGGAAATATGAAGTGCATAGAAAGAACGGCGGTGGGATGATGACGCAAACCCCATTGCCTGGAGATTTTCTCTTGAAGTGGCGCGGCGACTCACTGACTGTGACGCTTAGGCTTGACGCACCTCGCAGGGGCCGTGCCGCGTTTCGCACTAACATCGGCCACGCGGCAGTGCGCCGCCAGGAGATTGTCGACGCAACCGAGAAGGGGCTGACCCCGCTGGCGCGGGCGTGGTCCGACATTCCGCTCCAAGAGGTCGCCCCAGGCGTTTTTCAGACCGAGATTCCGCTCGACGAGGTCGGGGTGTTTTCCGGCAAGGCCTGCTTCATACCCGAGGGCGAGCATGTGCCGGAATGGCCTGAAGGCCGCAACACCCATGTGAAGGTGGAAAGCGCCGAAACCCGTCGTGCGAACTCCATATACTGCGTCTTTCCCCGGCAGTTCGGCTCCTTCCGCGAAATCGTCCGCCGCCTGCCTCACATAATGGACACGATGGGGTTCCGCATCGTGCAGACGCTGCCTCCGTTCCCGGTGCCGACGACTTACGCGGTGATGGGCGAATACGGCTGCCCGTTCGCAGCCACCGATTTCCTGTCTGTCGATCCTGCAATGGCGGAGTTCGACGAGAGGGCGACGCCGCTTGAGCAGTTCAAGGAGCTGATCGGCGCCGTGCACGCGCGCGGCGGGCTCTTCTTCATCGACCTGCCCGCCAACCACACCGGCTGGGCATCTACGTTGCAGACGCACCACCCCGATTGGTTCCACCGTGAGGCGGACGGACGCTTCGTCTCGCCTGGCGCGTGGGGCGTGACATGGGCCGACCTGGTGGAGCTAGACTATTCCAACGCCGGACTGCGCACCTACATGGCGGAAGTCTTCCTGTTCTGGTGCCGAATCGGCGTGGACGGCTTCCGTTGCGACGCCGGCTACATGATTCCGGCCGAGACGTGGGAATACATCGTAGCCAAGGTCCGTGACGAATACCCTGACACCGTCTTCATGCTGGAGGGCCTTGGCGGCCGTGTCGAGACGACAGACCGACTGCTCTCAGAATCGAATCTCGACTGGGCCTATTCCGAGATGTTTCAGACATACGACCGTGGAGCGTTCGAGTGGTACCTGCCGGGCGCGATAGCGCGATCGGAGCGTTACGGCACGCTGGTTCACTTTGCCGAAACGCACGACAACGACCGCCTCGCCAAGGGCGGTGAGACATACGCCCGGCTGCGCGTGCAGCTTGCCGCGCTGCTGAGCGCACAGGGCGCGTGGGGCATCGCCAACGGCGTGGAGTGGTACTGCTGCGAAAAGATAGACGTCCACGGCAAAAGCGATCTTTCCTGGGGCGCCGAACATAACATGATCGGTCTTATCGCGAAGCTCAACCGCATTCTCTCCACGCACCCGTCGTTCGACGGTCCATGTCATTTGGAGCTCGTCACGCGTGGAGACGGAAACACCCTTGCCGTTGCGCGAGACGGCCTGCTCGTGCTGGCAAATCTCGATTGCTCCGCCCCCGCGACGATTGACTGGGACCGCCGGGCGTTCGGCGCTGCAGAGGCATGCGATCTTTTGACTGGCGCCGCGTTCAGGACTGCGGAGCCAGTGTCTCTTGATCCTGGCCAAGTGCTTTGCCTTGCCGCCGCCGGAGCCCCGCCGCCGGCCGTCAAGGCATCCGTCGCGCCCTCCGCGCACAACGCCGTCAAGCCGCTTTTCCACATCGTATTTCCGCGTGACGTGCGACGCGACGTGGTTGTGCCAGAAGGACAGGCGGTGGAGATTTCAGCTCCGTCTCATTTCCGCTTGCGTCTCATCGACCCAGAGACCGGGAGGACGATCCGAGTCTGCCGTTCGGAAGGCAACGTTGTCGTCATCGAGGCGCCGTCCTATCGCGGGGACGGCACTCGCTGCCGCATTCTCAGCCTTGACGTTTCACGCTATGAGGCCGGACGAGCCGTGCGCACCCATTCTCGCTTTCTCGTTCCGCCGCCGCCGAAGCGTGCGAAGGTAAGGCTGTCGCTTGGCGGCGAGGAAGTGCGCGCGCATCCGTACTGGCGCACGATTCTCTCCAACGGCGCGGGCGCGGCGGCACAGGTTCGACTTGGGTGGGGTGAGATACGCTCGCAATACGATGCGCTTCTTGCTGCCAACCCGAATCCCGCCGTGCCGTCCGACAGGCTCTGCCTTTGGGCGCGCACGCGCTGCTGGCTGCAGCGCGAAGGCTACCTGCGCGAGCTGGACAGGCAGTGCGTGACGCGCTTCGCCGCCGACCCCGCCGGACGCTTTGCGCGGTGGGAGTTCTCGGTCCCGTGCGGCATGGGCATGGAAACGGCGTTCGCATTCACGCTTGCCCTCGCCGAGGGGCGCAACGAGGCCGTGCTGAAGGTCGAGCGTCCGCCGGCCGCCGAGCGCGAAGTCGGCGAGAAGGTGCGCATCGTGTTCCGTCCAGACGTTGAATGGCGCAGTTTCCACGCGGTAACCAAGGCGTTCGGAGGCCCTGAGGACCTTTTCCCGGCGAAGTGCGAGGCGACTGCTGATGGTTTCCTGTTCCGTCCTGCCGAGGGGGCGTTCCGTCTGAGCGTTGCCGGCGGAGCCTACCACCACGAGCCGCAGTGGACGTACAACGTCGCTCATGCGGAAGAGGCGGAACGCGGACAGGAACCGAGCGGCGACCTGTTCAGTCCGGGCTGGATCAGCGCCGACATGGGAATCGGCGACACCGTGACGCTGACCGGGCGGCTCGAGGATGCCGCCGGTCCGGTGAGCGCCAGCACGTCCGACGCATGTCTTGCGCCGTCCGACGACAAGCCGTCGCTTCCGTTCGCCGCCGCGCTGCGCCGAGCGATGGACTTGTTCATCGTCCGCCGCGACGACCTAAAGACCGTCATCGCCGGCTATCCGTGGTTCCTCGACTGGGGCCGCGACACGTTCATCTTCCTGCGAGGCATGATCGCCGCCGGCATGACCGACGACGCGCTCTGCATACTCAAGGCGTTCGCGGCGTTCGAAGAGAACGGAACGCTGCCAAACATAATATTTGGCAAGACCGCTGGCAACCGCGATACCGTCGATGCGCCGCTGTGGTTCGTAAGATGCGTGGAGGAGTGCGGCAAGAAGTCACAGGTTTCCGCTCTCCTGTCCGCCTGCGAGTCGATCGTCGACAACTACATCAGGGGAACGCCGAACGGCATTCATGTCGACGCCGATTCCGGGCTCGTCTGGTCGCCGTCGCACTTCACCTGGATGGACACCAACTACCCGGCGTGCACGCCGCGCGTCGGCTATCCGGTGGAAGTGCAGGCGTTGTGGATATCCGCGCTGCGCTTCCTCGGCCGGCACGAGCTGGCGAAGCGAGCCAAGGCGTCTGTAGAACGCTTGTTCAAATGGGAGTTCGGTTACCGCGACTGCCTGGCCGCGCCGAACGGCGAGCCTGCCGCGAACGCCACGCCCGAGGACACGATACGCCCGAACCAGCTCTTCCTCGTGACGCTGGGCGTGACCGAAGACCTGTCGGTCCTTCGGGCGACGGAGGAGCTTCTGGTGCCTGGCGGAATCAGGTCGCTCAATGCGGAGCATCCGCTGTACAGGGGCGTCTACTGCGGCGACGAGGACTCGTCGCGCAAGCCGGCCTATCACAACGGCACCGCATGGGCGTGGCCGTTTCCGCTTTATGCGGAAGCGCTGGTCGCGACCGGGGCGTGTCCGAGGGAGGTCGCCCTTTCGCTGCTGGCGGGCGCGGTGGAGAACCTTAACGCCGGATGTGTTGCGCACATGAGCGAAATTGCTGACGGCGACTCGCCGCACGCGCAGAAGGGCTGCGCCGCCCAGGCGTGGAGCGTCAGCGAACTGCTTCGCGTCTGGCTTAAGCTTGGCGGACGGCAATTCGCTGTTCGCAACTGACGATGTTTCAAGACGCATGGGGTTGTCAAGGCAGGAGTTGCCATGAGAATAGGTATGTTCGGAGGAAGCTTCAATCCGGTTCACTACGGGCACGTCGGCATCGCCCGTCGCGCAATCGAAGACCTTTCGCTTGACCGGCTTATAGTGCTGCCCGCCAGCGTTTCGCCGTTCAAGACCGTCGACGCGCCTCGGCCGATGCCGTGGGATCGCGTGGAGCTTGTCCAAGCCGCGTTCCGCGACGTCGAGAAGACGGTCGTGGACCTGCGGGAAATTGAGCGTGGCGGCGTTTCCTACGCCATCGACACGGTGCGCGAGATCGCTTCGGAGAACCCGGATGCAGAGCTTTTCTTCATCGTCGGCGAGGATGCCCTTGAGGGCGTGCCGCGCTGGAAGGACAGCGACGAGCTGCAGAGTCTTTGCAAGTTCAGGTCGTATCCGCGAACCAAGGAGTCGTCGTCGGAAATACGCCGCCTCTTTTCGGAGACGGGCGTAACGGTCAATCCTGACGAGCGGATCGCCAGGACCGTGCGCGAAGGTATCGTGCGCAAGGGTGGCTACTGTCCGTGCCGCCTGCCTAAGCTGCCGGAGTTCTTTTGTCCGTGCGACGAGTTCAAGGGCCAGATGGCCGATCCGTCGTATCACGGTCCGTGTCACTGCCGCCTTTACCTGAAGCCATGAACGGCGAGTCGTGTTCGCGCACCGCGGCATTGCTGGGCGAAGCGGCGATGGAGCGTCTCGCCTCGGCGCACGTGCTTGTCGTGGGCGTAGGCGGTGTCGGCAGCTGGTGCGCCGAGGCGCTCGTGCGCACTGGCGCAGGGCATCTGACGCTGATTGACGACGATGTCGTAGCCGCATCGAACCTGAACAGACAGTGCCAGGCGACGGAGGCGACGCTGGGTCGCCCAAAGGTCGATGCGCTGCGCGAACGATTGCTTTCGATCAGTTCCTGCGCCGACGTGACGGCCCGGGCCGTGCGGTTCACTGGGTCGGAGGACATTTCCGGCTTCGATGCGGTTGTCGATGCCATCGACAGCGTCGATAGCAAAGCGGCGCTCGTGCTTAAGGCGTGCGAGCTGAAGATTCCCGTCGTGTCCAGCATGGGCGCGGCGCTGAGGACCGACCCGACGAGAGTCCGTGTGACGCGATTCGACAAGGTGTCGGGCGACGGCCTGGCACGTGCCCTGCGCAGGCGTTTCCGCGTGGAGAGACGCGTCTTGCCGCGGTTTGACTGCGTCTGGAGCGACGAGCCGCCGCGCCGGATTGCGGTGCGCGGCAGCATTATGCCCGTTACGGCTTCTTTCGGCATGTGCCTGGCTTCGCGCGTCATTGAAATCCTAACTGATTTTTGCCATTGAATGCCGCGGGCGGATATGAGATAATAGAAGACATGGAAGTTGATGCAATCGTAATAGGAGCCGGGGTGGTCGGGTGTTCGGTCGCCCGTTCGCTCTCGCGGTACAATCTCAACGTGGCGGTTCTTGAGGCCGGCAGCGACGTTGCCGAAGGTGCGTCGAAGGCAAACAGCGCGATCGTCCACGCCGGTTTTGATGCAAAGCCCGGGTCGAACAAGGCCAAGTTCAACGTTCTTGGCAACCGCATGTTCGAGGACGTATGCCGCGAGCTGAAGGTGCCGTTCCGGCGCAACGGCTCGCTCGTGCTGGCGTTCGGTCCTGAGGAGGAGAAGGCGCTCGAAGACCTGAAGGCCCGCGCGGAGACCAACGGCGTGCCTGTCGAGATCATAGGACAGGACGAACTGCGGCGGCGCGAGCCGAACGTCTCGCCGGAGGCGACGGCCGCGCTCTGGGCCCCCACGGGCGGCATCTGTTGCCCATATGAGCTTACATTCCGTTCGGCGGAGAACGCGGCGGCGAACGGCGTGGCTTTTTTCTTCGACGCCAAGGTCACGTCGATACGGCCGGCGGACGCGTCAGGGGCATGGCGGCTTGAATGCGAGGACTCGCGTGTCTTCGAGGCCAAGGCTGTGGTAAACTGCGTCGGCATCCGTTCCGACGAGCTCAACAACCAGGTGTCGGCCACTAAGTATTCGATTCAGGCGCGGCGCGGCGAATATCTGATGCTCGACCGCGACGAGGACGGCGCCTTTTCCGCGACGATGTTTCAGGTGCCCTCCAAGATGGGCAAGGGCATTCTTGTCTCGCCTACGGTGGATGGCACCGTCATCGTCGGTCCGACTGCCGAGGACATTCCTGACAAGGACGACAAGGCGACGACTTACGAGGGCCTTGAGAAAGTCAAGGCCGGCGCGCGGCGCACGTATCCCAACCTGCCGCTCGGCAAGGTGATCACCGAGTTCTCCGGCCTTCGGGCGCACGAGACCACGGTCGGCGACTTTATTCTCGGCGAGGCTCCTGACGCGCCAGGCTTCTTCAACGCGGTCGGCGTGGAGTCACCGGGGCTTACGTCCGCGCCCGCAATCGGACAGTGGCTGGCGGAGCGCGTCGCCGCGAAGCTCGGGGCGTCGCGCAAGAACCCGTCCATCGTGTCCGCGGACGTCAGCTGGTGGCCTAAGACCCGCGAAATGGCGCCTGCCGACCTGGCGGAGCTGGTGTCGCGCGACTCGTCGTTTGGGCGCGTCATCTGCCGTTGCGAGGGCGTTACCGAGGGCGAGATACGCGCGGCCATCCGCTGCCGCGTCGGGGCTCGCACGCTCGACGGCATCAAGCGGCGCACGCGCTCCGGCATGGGGCGCTGCCAGGGCGGGTTCTGCACGCCGCGCGTCATAGAGATCCTCGGCAACGAGCTGGGGCTGCCCCCTGAGGCGTTCCTGCTTTCGCGCAAGAGCGCGCCTAAGGCGCTAAGGCAGTCCAGGGCGTCATGCGTCTCCTGCGGTTCGGGCGTCTTGGACGTGCTTGTGATCGGCGCCGGCCCGGCTGGCCTCGCAGCGGCGTGCGCGGCGAAGGAGGCCGGTGCGAAGAATGTCCTGGTGATCGAACGCGACGATGCGCCAGGCGGCATACTTCAGCAGTGCATACACAATGGCTTCGGCCTTCACCGCTTCAGCGAGGAGCTTACCGGCCCCGAATACGCGCAGCGCTTCATCGACCGAGCCGCAGAACTTGGCGTGTCGGTCGTCTGCGGCACCATGGTGCTCTCCATCGAGGCGGGCATGCCGGCGCACGTGACGGCAATGTCTCCGCGCGGCGGGCTTGCGGTCTACGCGGCCAAGGCGGTCGTGCTTGCGATGGGCTGCCGAGAGCGCCCGCGCGGCGCCCTGATGACGCCGGGGACCCGTCCCGCCGGCGTCTACACGGCCGGCACGGTGCAGCGGCTTGTCAACATGGACGGCATAATGCCCGGCCGTCGCGTGGTGATACTCGGTTCCGGCGACATCGGCCTCATCATGGCGCGGCGCCTCACGTTCTCCGGCGCAAAGGTGCTTGCCTGCGTCGAGATAATGAAGAAGTCGTCGGGCCTCATGCGCAACGTCGTGCAGTGCCTGAACGACTACGACATACCGCTTCTCTTGTCGCACACGGTGACTGACGTCGAGGGCAGGGAGCACGTGACCGGCGTCAAGGTCTCCAAGGTCGGCGAAGACCTGAAGCCGATTTCCGGCACGGAGATGCACTTCGACTGCGACACGCTCGTCCTTTCCTGCGGACTCATTCCCGAGAACGAGCTGACGCGCAAGGCCGGCATCGAGATCGACCCGAAGACGCGTGGTCCCAGGATCGACCCGAAGACGATGGCCACGAGCGTGCCCGGTATATTCGCCGGCGGCAACGTGGTGCGTGTCTACGATCTCGTGGACTGGGTTAGCCGCGACTCGGAGATCGCAGGGCGTTCGGCTGCCGAATACGCGATGGGGAATGCATAGGAGTATCGGGTGGTCAAGGAGGTTCCGATGAAGATGATTTGCATTAACTGCCCCAAGGGGTGCGAGATGGACGTGGAGAAGGTCGGCGATGACGTGCGCGTGACCGGCCATTCGTGTCCGCGGGGCGAGGCTTACGCAAAAGCGGAGGTGACGAACCCTACGCGCATGGTGACGGGTCTTGTCCGCGTGGCCGGCATGCGCAAACCCCTGCCGGTGAAGACCCGTACTGCGGTTCCGAAGGGCAGCATCGACGCGGTGCTGTTCGCGCTGCACCAGGCTACGGTGCAGCTGCCGGTCAAGATAGGCGACGTCATAATACCTGACGCGGCGGGAACCGGAGTGGACGTCGTGGCCACGGCCAACATGTAAGTCGGCGAGGCGGGCGGATCTTAAAGGCAACTAAGACAACACAGGCGCATGTGCGCAAAGCAAGGAGGAACAGGTTATGTCAATGATTGAAGAGGCCCTGAAGAGTGCGACGGACACCAAGGCATGCGTCATAGGGCCTGGTGCGGCTGAGGCGGCGGCGGACATGTTCCGCGAGCTATTCCAGGGGGCCGGCAAGGCCATAGTGATCGAGGACCCGCGCACTAAGGCCGTGGCTGGCGATGCGGTGGCGTCGCGTCTGAAGTCGGCTGGCGTAAGCGTCGAGGAGCATGTAGTCAATGCCGACGGCTCGGACTTCCACGCGACCTACGACAAGGTGGATGAGGTGCGCAACGCCATTGCCGCGTCAGGCGGCGCGGTCCCCGTCGCAGTAGGATCGGGCACCCTCAACGACCTGACCAAGCGCGGCTCCTCCGAGCTGGGCGTCAGGTACATGGTGGTCGGCACTGCCGCGTCGATGGACGGATACACGAGCTACGGGGCGTCCATCACCAAGGACGGCATCAAGCAGACCATGGCGTGTCCGGCGCCGCTCGGCTGCATCGTGGACAGCAAGGTCGCGGCGGCCGCGCCGAAGGAGATGGTTGCGAGCGGTTACGCCGACCTCATTGCGAAGGTTCCAGCCGGCGCGGACTGGATACTTGCGGACGCCATAGGTTCCGAGGCGATCCATGCCGACGCCTGGCGTTTCGTACAGGGTCCGCTGCGCGACTCCCTCAAGAATCCGGCGCTTTGCGCGGCCGGCGACATTGCCGAGACCGAAAAGCTTTGCGAGGGTCTTGTCATGAGTGGCTTTGCGATGCAGGCGATGGGCTCGTCGCGCCCGGCCAGCGGAACGGAGCATCAGGTCTCTCACTACTGGGACATGGAGGACCTCTGCTTCTGCGGCAAGCCCGTGTCGCATGGCTTCAAGGTCGGCATAGGCACTCTTGCGTCCACCGCGATAATCGAGTTTCTGCTGGAGCGCGACCTGTCCGCCATCGACGTCGCGAAGACCGCCGCCGCCTGGTGGCCCGATTTCGATACGCTGGCCGCTACGTTCCCGGCGGTCTACGGCAACAGGCCCGCGCACATCGTGCGCGCCACTTCAGAGATGAAGGGCAAGTTCCCGTCGCGCGAGGCGCTTGCGAAGGAACTGGCTGCGGTCAAGAACTCATGGCCAGAGCTTTCGGCGAAGATGCGCGCTCAGATCATGCCGTTCGCCGAAGTCCATGCCGCGCTGAAGGAGGTTGGCGCGCCTTGCGAGCCGGAGCAGATAGGCGTCAGCCGGGCCAAGTTCCGCGAGACGCTCTCCGGCGTTCCGTACATGAGGAACCGCTACTTCTCGCTCGACCTCGTTTCTCGCCTTGGCCTCCTGCCGGAGCTTCTCGACCGGCTCTTCGGCAAGGGCGGAGTATGGGAGGTCTGAGGAGGCGTCCCCATGTTCGACATCGCGAAGAAGAAGGCTTTCGTATGCGACCTCGACGGCACGCTGTTCATGGGGCCGAACCCCATAAGGCCGGCGGTCGACTTCGTGATAGAAAGCACCAATAGCGGCAGGTTCAAGTTCTTCTATCTCACCAACAACACCTCCAAGTGCCCCGAGGAGTACATGAAGAAGATCGCGGGCGCGGCGATTCCAGTGACGCCGGCCCAGATCCTGACGCCGCTCATTACGCTTGAATCATACATTCGCGAGAAGGGGTGCAAGTCGGTATACTTGATTGCAAGCGAGAAGGTCAAGGCGCACATGGCTGAGCGCCTGGCTGACGCGGGGGTTTCGCTCGACTATGATCCCGAGGCCAATGAACTCATCGCACTGACGTACGACAGGGAGCTTACATACGACAAGCTCGCCAAGGCGACGAGCCTGTGGAACATGCGCAACGTGCCGCCGAACCCGATGTGTCCGGTGAGGACAGCGAACCAGGAGCCGGTGGACTTCGTGGCGACGCACCCCGACATGTGCTGTCCGTCCGAGCGCGGTCCGATTCCCGACATCGGCGGCATGATGAAGTTCCTGGAGCTCACGAACGGAATGAAGCCGAGCCATGTGTTCGGCAAGCCCAGCCCGACATTGCTCGCGCCTGTGCTGGCGGAGTTCCGTCCTGAAGAGATTGCAGTAGTCGGCGACAGGCTATACACCGACAAGGCGATAGCCGACAATGCCGGCGTTGACTTCGTGTGCGTCCTTTCCGGCGAAACCACGCCCGAGGACCTTGCGAAGTACAAAGGAGCGCCGCCTGCGATCGTAGTTGACACGTTCGACATGGTCGCTGCGTCAGGGCGATAGGCAAAAAGCGTCCGAGCGCGCCTTTTTATGCTATAATACTTACTTAAACCGAATCTAACAACCGGAGGTAGTCCAAAATGAACGTTCTGGCAATAGGCTGTCATCCTGATGACGTGGAGATTTGCTGCGCGGGCACGCTCGCAAAGTGCGTCAAGCGCGGCGACAAGGTCATCGTCGCCCATCTTTGCACGGGGTCGCTCGGCCACGTGGTGATTCCGCCCGAAGAGCTCGTGCCCATGCGAGCGGCCGAGGCGCGCGAGGCGGGCAAGCTCGCCGGCATAGAGGTGCTGGACGGCGTCTTCGGCGACCTTGACATCTATTCCGACAACGCGGAGAGCCGCAACAAGGTGGTGGAGATAATCCAGTACGCTCAGCCGGACTTCATAATCACCCAGAATCCCGACGACTACATGCCCGACCATGTCGCGACCTCGAAGCTCGTCTTCGATGCGGCGTTTACGGCGACGCTCCCCAACTGGCCGTCCAAGACGAAGAAGGCCGCGAAGCTGGTGCCGATCTATTACATGGACACCCTCGCCGGCGTCAACTTCGTGCCTGACGAGTTCGTCGACATCTCCGACGAGATCGACCTCAAGATACAGATGCTCGAGTGCCACCATTCCCAGCTCGACTGGATGCGCGAGCACGACCACATCGACTTCGCCGACATGGTGCGCACGTGCAGCCGCTACCGCGGCTATCAGTGCGGCGCCGACTACGCCGAGGGCTTCAAGATGTGCAAGGCGTACCTCAAGGGAACCACGAAGCGTCTGCTGCCGTGACGAAAGCCGTCTATCCCGGGACCTTCGACCCGATGACGCTGGGGCACTTCGACCTCATCCGCCGGGCCGCAAAGCTCTACGATAGGCTTGTTGTCGCGGTCGCGGCGACGAGCAAGAAGCAGGGTGCGCTCTTCAACGCCGAGGAGCGGCTTGCTATGATCCGGGAGGACGTGCGCAGGGCACGTCTTGCGAACGTCGAGGTGAAGATGCTGGACGGGCTTCTCGTAGACTTCTGCCGCCGAGAGGGCGCGCGCGTCGTCATACGGGGCGTCCGGGTCTACTCCGACTTCGAGTACGAGTTCCAGATGGCGCTCACGAACCGCCGCATGGCGCCCGAGATCGAGACGCTGTTCATGATGCCGAGTGAAAATCTCGCCTATGTGACGGCGTCGACGGTGCGCGAGATCGCCTCGTACGGCGGCGACACTAGGCCGTTCGTGACTGCCGCCGTCCAGAAACGTCTCAAGAAGTCCGTCAAGTGAGGCAAGATGGAAGAGGGCGTCGGAGTCGTAGAGCCGAGGAAGCTGCGCCTTGACCTGCCTGAAGGCGGGTTGAAGCTCGCCTACGGCGGCGTGCTGAAGGAGATCGAAGTCGCCTACGAGATGTGCGGCGCTCCGATCGGCGACTCCAACGTGATCTACATCTGCCACGCGCTTACGGGCGATTCGCACGTCGCAGGCATACGTCCCGGCGAGACCAAGCCCAGCGGCTGGTGGGAAGGCATGGTAGGGCCGGGCCGGGCCATCGACACGAATCGCTTCTGCGTGGTCTGCGCGAACGTTTTGGGCGGGTGCAGCGGAACTACAGGCCCGATGTCCATAAACCCCGATACCGGCAAGCCCTACGGATCGGCGTTCCCTCAGTACACCTTCGACGACGCGGTGGACGTGTTCAGGCTCTTTCTCAGACAGCTCGGCGTAAAGCGGCTTGCGGCCTTGATCGGCGGCAGTTACGGCGGGGTGCAGGTCGTGAACTGGATGACGCGCCATCCTGACGACATGGACAAAGTGTGCCTCATAGCCACGAGCGCCAACCTTAACACGCAGGCCATAGCCCTGAGCGTGATGAGCCGCACCTCGATCACCGACGATCCGAACTGGAAGGGCGGCGACTACTACCTTGAAGGCGACGGCAAGGGTCCGAAGGCCGGCCTCGCCTCCGCCAGGCAGCTCGCTCACGTCACCTATCTTTCGCGTGAGCTGTTGCAGGAGAAGTTTGCGCGCAACTTGCAGTCGAATTTCGTCGAAGCGCCGCCGGAGGAGCGGGCCGAGCGCGACCGCCTGTTCAAGACCTACTTCCAGATCGAGAGCTATCTCGACTACCAGGCGATGAAGTTCCTGCGCCGTTTCGACGCGAACAGCTACCTGCATATCACCCGCTCGATGGATCTCGCCGACCCGTGCGACCGCTACGGTTCTCTAGACGCAGCGTTCGCGCGTGTCAAGGCCAAGACGCTGGTCGTATCATACGCCGGAGACATTCTCTTTCCTGTGTGGCAGTCGAAGGAGATCGCCTCGTCTCTGAAGAAGGCCGGCAAGTCCGTAACCTACTGCCACCTTGAAAGCGGACGCGGCCACGATTCGTTCCTTACCGACATCGAGGACCTCTCCAAGCTCGTGGGCGGCTTTCTCGGAAGCCGCGAGCCGAAAGTGATGAAGTGGCAGGAGCGGCTTCACCGGAACATCGTCAGCCAAGTGAGGGAAGGTTCGCGCGTCATCGACATCGGGTGCGGCGACGGCACTCTCCTCAACGTGCTGCGTGTCAGGAAGGGCGTCTCGGGCGATGGCGTGGAGATTGATGTCGAGCAGTTCGAGGAAGCCTTGGCCGACGGGCACGACATGCTGTGGGAGGACGCCGACGAGGGCCTTACCGTCATTCCCGACGGCTACTACGATACCGCAATCGTCTCCGACACGCTGCAGGAGGTGAAAAACCCGCGCGGGCTGTTGCACGAGGCTCTACGCATAGCCGACGAGGCGATCGTAACCTTCCCGAACTTCGCGGCGTATCGCATTCGGCTCACGCTGGCGCTTACGGGCCGTCTGCCGGTGTCGAAGCAGCTGCCGTTCCAGTGGTACGACACCCCGAACATTCACTGCATCACGCTCAAGGACTTCTGTGCGCTCTGCGAGAAGGAGGGGATAAGGATCCTTGAGGTTCGTGCTGAATCGCGCCATCTCATAGGGCGCTTGTTGCTCGCGCTCGGCTTCAAGAACCTCGGAGCCTCGCGCATCATTGCCCGGATCGCAAAGAAATGAAGGCAAAGCGCAGGCTGGCAAGGGAATGGGCGGTTCAAATGCTCGTTGCGGCGGACCTCAACCCGCCGGACGACGTGCCGTCGTTCATGGCCGGATTCTGGCGGCAGGTCGTAGACCTGGACGAGACGGACGGCGGGCCGTCCGTGCCGCCGCCGGGCCTGAGGGAGTTTGCCGAGGAGCGCGTGGCCGGCGTGCTGGGTTCGCTCTCGGAAATAGACGGCATCCTCGGCGGGCTTCTGGACCGTTGGGACCTTTATCGCCTTGGCACTGTCGAACGCGTCGTGCTGCGTCTCGGAATCTGGGAGATGAAGTATACCGACGTGCCTAAGCCCGTAGTCATCAACGAGGCGATCGACCTCGCCAACTGGTTCTCGTCGCCGCGTTCGCGCACGCTCATCAACGGCGTTCTCGACAGGTTCGCGAAGGGGGATCAGTAGGAGTTTCCGGAGTCTCGTGGGCGGCGAAGAGAGATTCATGCTGCGGGCGCTGGAGCTGGCGCGACGGGGCTGTGGCCACACGCGTCCGAATCCGCCGGTGGGCGCTGTTGTCGTCAAGGGCGGAAAGGTCGTCGGCGAAGGCTGGCACCGCCGGGCCGGAGGCGACCACGCCGAGGTCGCGGCAATGAAGAACGCGGCACGGCGCGGCGTCAAGTCGCAAAAGGGGGCGACGCTCTACGTGACGCTCGAGCCTTGCTCTAGGCCAGGCCGCGTAGGCGCCTGCACCGACGCGATAATCGCCGCCGGAATATCAAAAGTCGTCTACGCCGTTCCCGACCCCAACCCGAAGAACCGCGGTCGCGCCAGGATTGTCCTCTCCAAGGCAGGCGTAAAATGCGAGAGGTCCGAAAGCGACGTTGTGAATTGTCTTGCGCGAGAACTTGTCGGGCCGTTTGCGAAACATGTTGCCACAGGCCTCCCTTACGTCACGGTGAAGATTGCAATGTCGCTCGACGGGAAGATTTGCGATGATTGGGGAGACGCAAGGTGGATTTCGTCCGAGGCAGCCCGTCGCGAAACGGGTCGCATGCGCGAAAGAGTTGATGCGATTATGGTCGGCGGCGAGACGATTCGTAAGGATGACCCGTCGCTCTTGAGCCATGGCAGGCAGAACCTTGACCTGATTCGTGTCGTTGTCTCGAAGAGCGGGAATTTGCCGAGGAACGCGCAGGTGTTCGCGGACGGCGTTCCGAACAAGACGTTTGTCTTTGACGATGCGAGGAAGGCACTTGTCGAGCTTGGCAAGATGGGCGTTCTTCATGTTCTCTGCGAAGGTGGCTTGAAGCTGGCGAGATCTCTTGCCGAAGACGGACTGGTCGATAGCTGGTATTCGGTAGTGTCGCCGTGCGTGATCGGGAGCCGTTCAATCCGCGATAAGATTGTATTTCATTCGGCGGCTGCAACGCGCGACGCGCATTTCACCGGTGGCGACTTGATGATGAACAGCTACAAGGCGAAGGAATTCCGGAAAGGCGGAACATGTTCACTGGACTGATTCAGAGGATCGGAACCGTAAGACGCGTCTCGCGTGGCGCAGGACTCGTCCTTGAGATCGCGGCGGACGAGCCATGGGCGAAGCCGCTTGAAGAAGGCGAGTCGGTCGCCGTCAACGGCGCGTGCCTTACGGTCGTCAGGTGCGACGGCTCGCGTTTCACGGCGGACGTTCTCGAAGAGACCGAGTCGCGCACCGGCCTTGGCGATCTAGTTCCGGGCGTGAAGGTGAACCTGGAACGTGCGCTTCGGGCCGGCGACGCTATGGGAGGACACATCGTGCAGGGGCATGTTGACTGCCGTGGCACGATAGCCGAGAAGGTTCCGAAGGGACGCGACTTCCAGTTGCGCATCCGCTGCGGACGCGTCCTTGCCGCACAGTCCGTCTTGAAAGGGTCGGTGACTGTGGATGGCGTGTCGCTTACGATCAGCGCCCTTGGAAACGACTGGCTTGGCGTCGATCTCATTCCCACGACGGCAGCGGAGACGACACTCGGGTCGAAGCGCGTCGGCGACACGGTCAACCTTGAAGGCGACATTGTCGGAAAGTACGTCGCAAAGGCTGCGGAACGCCGCGGGCTGACCGAAGACGCGCTGAGCCGCGCAGGGTTCATGGCGTAGCGCAAAACTTTTATGGTATAATAGCCAAAACAGTTAAGGAAGGGAGAAGATGAAGAAGTTTCTTAGCGCGAACGAAGCTGTCGCCCATGCGGCGGCTCAGGCCGGGTGTGTGGTTGCGTCGGCATATCCCGGCACGCCGTCGACGGAGATACTGGAGAACATAGCGAAGTTCAAGGACACTGTCAGGTGCGAATGGGCGGTGAACGAGAAGGTGGCTATGGAGACTGCGATAGGCGCCTCAATGGCTGGGGCGCGTTCGCTGACTGCCATGAAGCATGTGGGGCTCAACGTCGCGATGGATCCGCTGATGACGTTCACCTTTGTCGGTCCGCTCGGCGGCATGGTGGTGGTTTCGGCCGATGATCCCGGCATGCACTCCTCTCAGAACGAGCAGGACAACCGCAACCTCGCTAAGTTCGCCCGTGCGCTGCTGCTCGAACCTTCCGACAGCCAGGAGGCGTATGACTTCACGGTGAAGGCCTTCGAGCTTTCCGAGCGGTTTTCCGTTCCCGTCATCTTGCGCCTTACGACCCGCACGAGCCACAGCGCGTCCCTCGTGGAGCTTGGCGATTTCCATCCGGCTCCGCATCCGCTCCTGCCGTACAAGAAGGACATACGCCGTAACATACCCGTCCCGATGTTCGCCCGCGGACAGCGCATAAACGCCCAGCGTCGCACCGAGGCTATGGAGCGCGAGGCGAACGTCTCCGAATTCAACAAGGTTGTAGCGCCGGCGGAGGGGACGGCGAAGCTCGGCATTGTCACCTCGGCAGTCGCATTCCAGTACGTCCGCGAAATATTCCCAGACTTCCCGATTCTCAAGCTGGGTTGGACGAATCCGCTTCCCAAGGCGCTTGTCGCGGATTTTGCGAAAAAGGTGGAGAAGCTGCTTGTCGTGGAGGAGCTGGATCCGTTCCTTGAGGACCAGATACGCGCGATGGGCATTGCGGTCGTTCCGCACGAGACCGAACTGAACATGATGGAGCTTAACGCCGACCGGTTGCAGAACCTGCGCCACGAGCTTCTTAGCGACGTTCCGGCGGCAAAGGAGCCGAAGGTTGCGGAGGGGCTGCCGACGCGTCCGCCTGTGCTCTGCGCGGGATGCGGGCACCGCGGCGTGTTCTACGTGCTGCACAAGCTTGGCGCGACGGTGACGGGCGACATCGGCTGCTACACGCTCGGTGCGTTTCCTCCGCTTGATGCTATGGATTCCACGATTTGCATGGGCGCGTCGATAGGCAACGCCGCAGGCATGAAGAAGGCAGGTCTCAAGGGCCGCATCTGCGCCGTCCTCGGCGACTCTACCTTCTTCCACTCCGGCATGACCGGAATCCTTTCGGCCCGTTACAACGGCACCCCGGTTACGACGGTCGTCCTCGACAACCGCATCACGGGCATGACCGGCCATCAGGACAACCCCGGCAGCGGCAAGACGCTCGACGGTTCGCCTGCGCCGGTCACCGAGATCGACGCGATAGCGAGGGCTTGCGGCTACACGAAGGTGGCGACGGTCTCTGCCGACGACCTGGGCGAGCTGGAGCGTGTGCTGAAGGATGCGATGGACGGCGACGAGGGCGCGCTGATCATAGCCTACGCTCCGTGCCGCATCGCGGCGAAGCTCACCAAGGAAGGCCTTTGCGAAGTCGATCCGGAGAAGTGCAAGGCGTGCGGCGCGTGCTTCAAGCTCGGCTGCCCAGCCATCACGCGCGGAGCGGAAGTCGCGCCCGGGCGCTTCAAGATGGCTATTGACGCCAACCTCTGCGCCGGTTGCAAACAGTGCTCCCAGGTCTGCAAGTTCGGCGCCATCAAGCGCGTAAGGTAAGGGGGGAAGGCGATGGAGCGGGTCGTGCTGGTAAAGGGTCGCGACTTCAGCGTCCGGCGTCGCCATCCCTGGATATTCTCCGGGGCGATCGATGGCGAAACGCAGGGAATCGAATCCGGCGAAACGGTCGAGGTTGTTTCACACGGCGGCGAGCTGCTCGGCTACGGGAGCTATTCGCCGGCGTCACAGATCCGCGTGAGGATGCTTTCTTTCGTTGGCGAACCGCCGCCCGACGGGTCGTTCGTCGAGTCCCGTGTCGCCGCGGCGGTGGGCCGGCGTGCCGGATTCTTTGCTAATGCGGCTACGAATGCGATGCGTCTCGTGAACGCCGAGGCTGACCGGCTCCCCGGAGTCGTCGCCGACTACTATGCCGGTTGGGTCGTCTGCCAGTTCACGAGCGCGGGAGCGGAGCGCGTAAAGCATGAGGTCGCGGCGGCGCTCATGAAGTTCGCCCCTGGCTGCCGCGGCGTGTCCGAGCGAAACGACGTCGACGTCAGGGCAAGGGAAGGTCTGCCGGTCGGCGCGGGCGCGGCGGCGTTCGCAGTCCTTGCGGGCGACGAGCCGCCCGAACTGATAGAGATCGCAGAAGGGGAGATTCCTTTCCTCGTGGACGTGCGGCGCGGACACAAGACTGGCTTCTATCTGGATCAGCGTGACGCGCGTGCGGCGGTCGGCCCACTCGCGAACGGGGCTGAGGTCTTGAATTGTTTCGCATACACTGGTGGCTTCGGACTTTATGCACGGGCCTGCGGAGCCGTGTCCGTCACCCAGGTGGACGCCTCGGCGGACGCCCTTGCGCTTGCGCGGCGCAACGAGGCCCTGCGCCATCTCTGCGGCACAGAGATGCGCTATGTCGAGGCGGACGTGTTCCGCTATCTCCGCGCCTGCCGCGACGAGGGACGCCAGTTCGACCTCGTGGTGCTGGATCCGCCGAAGTTCGCCGCTTCGAAGTCGCAGCTCATGAAGGCGGCGCGCGGCTACAAGGACATCAACCTCCTAGCGATGAAACTTCTGCGTCCGGACGGCATGCTGGCGACCTTCAGCTGTTCTGGGGCGGTGACGCCCGTGTTCTTCGACAGAATCCTCGCCGAGGCGGCGGAGGACGCCGGCTGCGACTTTCAGCTTCTTTCCCGCACGCGTCCGGGCGCAGACCACCCGACGGCTCTGTCGTTTCCGGAAGGCGATTACTTGAAGGGCGTGATACTAAGGAAGATATCATGAAGATTAGGGCATGGCAGATGCTTTTCCTGACGGCTGCGGTTGCAGTCGCTTCTGGCGGGTGCCTTTTGGCGAAGACCGACGAACCTGATGCCGTGAAGGTGCTCATGATCGGGAACAGCTTCTCCATTTCATGCCTGAAGCATCTGCCGCAGGTGGCGCAGGGCTGCGGCGTAGACCTCGACCTGGCGTCGCTCTACATCGGCGGGTGCTCGATGAAGCGCCACGTGGAGAACATTGAGAAGGCGGAGTCCGACCCGACCTTCCGTCCCTACCTGTTCGACCGCTGCGTGAAGGGCCATATGGAGAAGCGGGTGCACAGGAACATACCGGAGACGCTGAAGAGCGAGGCGTGGGACATAGTCACCATACAGCAGGCAAGCAGCGAAAGCATCGACTCCGGCACGTTCAGCCCGTACGGCGACAAGCTGGTGGAAGTGATCCGCCGGCTTGCGCCGCAAGCCAAGATAGTGCTGCAGGAGACGTGGAGCTACACCCCGTGGGACAAGCGCCTTGCGAAATGGAAGATCAGTCAGGACGAGATGTATGCGAAGCTCCATGAGTCATACAAGGCGTTCGCCGCCAGGCACGGCCTCCCGGTCATTCCGATGGGGACTGCCGTGCAAGAATGGCGTCGGCGCCTGCCGGTGAAATATACCGAGAACTCGTTTGGAGGCGATGTCGTGGGCGGACGCAACCAGCGCAAGGAGGACATGTTCAAGAGAACGCCAGACAACAAGTGGATTCCGAACAGCGACGTTTTCCATCTCGGCAACAACGGCGAGTACTTTCAGGCGCTTGTATGGGCGGCGGCGCTTTTTGACGACGTGGACCTTGAGGAGCTTGAATACCGCCCCGAATTCGTCTCGGAGGACGAGGCGAAGCTGATGCGCGAAATAGCGGCAGGGCTGTAAAATGCTATGCCGCCACGCCCGGGAACTAGACGATTCCGGATGGCGTCATCGACGGATTGCGATGCAGATTCCCGTGGTTCACCGTGCCGACGCCTAGCCTTTTGTGCGCCAGAGGCTGGGGGGCGTGCCGACGAGTCTGGTGAACATGCCTGAGAAGTGCTGATGCGAGCAGAAGCCCATCTGCAGTGCGATGTCGGCGATTGTCAGGTCGGTCGTGCGCAGGAGTTCCTTTGCCCGGCGTATTCGGCATTCGTTCTGGAACTTGAGCGGCGGCAGTCCCGTTGCCTTGCGGAAGCGGTTGATGAAGTGCGTCTTTGAGATTGATGACTTCGCGGCCAGCTCTGTTACCGAGAACGCTTCTCCGGGGTTGGCCGCGATGGTCTCTGCGATACGGACGATTTCAGCGTCGCATTCCCGTTTTGCGCCGCGTTGTTCGGAACGTTCCAGCAGAAGAAGGATGAGCGACAGGAAGAGGTTGCGCATGCGGGCCGATGAATACGCTGACTTTGGACTGTCGTGGAGCTTGAAGATCATTGCAAACATCTTCTCAACTTGCGTGGCATGGGTGCTGGCCGAAACCGTTGGCGGGAGTTTCATGAGCCGTTGCCAGATTGCGAGCGATTCGTCCGGCGGCAGCCCTAACAGGGCGTTTGACGCCGAATTGCGCATAAGAAAGTAGTAGATGCAGAGGTTTGCCGGCCTGTTTGTGAGATTGTGAGGCCTGTTCGGGCGATTGATGAAGAAGTCACCCGGCATGACAGGGTGTATCTGCCCTGAAACGTTCAGCGCGAGTGAACCTCTAGAGCAGAAGCCAATTTCCATCATGTTGTGGTGGATATGTGGTTCTGTCGGCAAGCGCGTCCTTTGGAACCGAGATACACCAAGCTGTGTGACGCCTGCAAGTCCGCACGTTTCAGGGTTGACCGTGCGGCTGTCTGACGTGGTTTCATACTTGGTTGCTATTTTCTTCATGCCGGTATTTTACCATATCTTCCCAAGGCCCGAGCAGGAACCATGGCGCGTTCGCGATTGCTCTCGCCAACGCGAACATAGCCTCGGCCTACGAGCAGTTTCAGCGTTATCTCGGTGTTCCAACACAATGTTTGCAGGGTGGATTTTCGCTGTTGGCAGAATTTGATATAATTGTGTGCGAGACAGGCATGGAAGAGTTCAAATACAAAACGATCTATGAGACGCTCAAAACCGAGATTCTGGGCGGCAAGTATTCGTCGGGGCACCGCTTTCCGAGCGAGGCGCAGCTGATCCGGCGTTTCGGAGGTTCGCGCATAACGGTCATCCATGCGTTGCAGGAGCTGAGTCGGCTTGGCCTCATCGTCAGGCGAAAGGGGCAGGGCTCGTTCCTCTCGCGCCGCGCCGCGAACTACGGGCGTTCAATCGGCCTGATCGTGCCGATCTCCCGTGGCGAGATATTCCCTCCGATCTGCCGCGAGGTTACGCGGCTCGCCCAGCAGGACGGCTACTCGATACACCTCGCCGATCTCTTCGCCGTGGACGCTGGGAGCCGTGTTTCGGAGGCACGGCGCATTGCGGAGGGCTTTGCGGCGCAGAACATGATGGGCGTGATTTTCCACTTGACGGATGGAGTAGCCGACGCCCAGCGCATGAACGATGCCGCGCTCTCCGTGTTCGACTCGGCAGGAATACCGGTGGTGCTCACGGACTGCGACCTGACCGTGCGTCCGATCGAAGGCGACGCGACGGCTGCACTGCAGAAGGCGTTCGACGACTGCTTTCTCGCAGGCGGCGGAACGGTGACGGTCGAGAAGGGAGAGTACGCAGTGGGGGGACTGCGCCTCAGAAGCAACACCACTCTTCTTTTGAAGAGCGGCGCGGTCCTGAAGGCGAGCCGGAACTGCGACGACTACGACATTCTCTCGAACGACAGGATCGAGCCGGTGCCGGAGGGGGATTTCGCGCCGGGCGTTGTCTGGGTGACGCCGTCGAAGCGCAAGACCAACGACCACATCCTCAAGTGCGCAAGCCGCTGGAACAACGCCGTCATACGCATCCTCCGCGCGCGCAACGTACGGGTCATCGGCGAGCCGGGCTCGGTCATCGACGGATGCGACAGCTACGATCCCGTCGGCGAGGAGCATTTCCGGGGCGTCCACGGGGTGTCCGTGCATGATTCGGTGAACTGCACCTTTCGCGGCTACATGATACGCAACACCGGGAGCTGGGCGCACAACGTGTGGCGCTCGTCGGACCTCGGGTTCGAGGATCTGACCATCCTCGGCGGACACGACGGGATCCACATCACGACGTGCGACCGCGTGAGGATCGCGCAATGCACGATGAAGACAGGCGACGACTGCGTGTCGGGATTCGACAACGAGGACGTCACTGTGCGCGGCTGCAGCCTGAACACCGCATGCAGCGCGTTCCGGTTCGGAGGCCGCCGCGTCCTGGTCGAGGACTGCCGCGCGTGGGGGCCAGCCGAGTATCCGATCCGCAACTCCCTGCCGAAGGCCGACCAGATCGCCGGCTCGCACGGAAAGCCAGGCGCGGGCTGGCGGACGCTTCTCGCGCTCTTCACGTACTATTCCGACTTCACGGTCAAGGTGCGGCGCGATCCCGGCGCGATCACGGTACGGAACTGCCGCGTCGAGAACGCGCAGCGTTTCCTGCACTACAATTTCTCGGGCAACGAGACGTGGCAGAAGAACCGTCCGCTCCGGAGCATCCGTTTCGAGAACGTCGAGGCGGCGGGGCTTGCCCTGAGCCTCTGCGCCTACGGAGACGCCGAGTCGAAGCTGTCGCTTGCGCTGAAGGACTGCCGTCTTTCGTTCGCGAAGCCGCAGCGCGAGCTTGTGAGGGCGGCGCACGTGGAGGCGCTTTCAATGGACGGCGTTTGCGTGGAAGGCGTGGACGGTCCGTGCGCCCGCTCATGGGGCGACGTGGCGGTGCCGGAGCTGCGCGATTTCGCCGGTGCCGAGCCCAATGTAGTCGAGGCTGACGAGCCGTTCCGCGTGAATCCAATCTGACAGGAGGGAACTGACATGGAAGACAAGTTGATCGTCGCGGCCGCGGCCGCAATGCTGATGGCGGGATGCGCAACCGCGCCCAGGGCGCCGGTCGAGCCGCATCCGGACACGCCCGCCTATTCGTGGAAGCCGCTTTTCGCGGACGACCTTTCGGACGCCGAGTTCGAGAGGGGCTCGTGGAAGCTGGAGGGCGGCGTGCTGCGCAGTCTGCTCGACAAGCCGATCTGGACGAAAGCCGACTACGAGGACTACGTTCTGGACTTCGAGTACATGATGGAGAAGGACGGAAACAGCGGCGTCTTCATCTACCTCTCGAACCTCGACCAGTTCCCGAAATACAAGATCGAAGTGCAGCTCCTCGACGACGAAAGCCCGAAGTTCAAGGGCAAAGAGCTCGCCTATCAGCAGTCCGGCTCGCTCTATGGACGCGCTGCCGCGCTCGAGATAGCGTCGAAACACGCAGGCGAGTGGAACAGGATGACGGTATTCTGCCGCGGCAAGAGCGTGCACGTCGTCCTGAACGGCAAGGCTGTCGTGGACGCAAACCTGGACGACTGGAAGGATCCGCTGGTCAATCCCGACGGAACGCCCGTGCCGCCATGGCACCGCGGATTCCCCGCGCTCTCGACGATCCCGACGCGCGGTCGCGTCGGCTTCCAGGGCGTTCACGGCGATGCGGGCGTGCAGATCAGGAATCTTCGCATCGCCTCGCTCGGCGGAGCCGTGGCACGTCCTCCGATGAAGCTCGGATGCCAGCTGTGGGGCGTCAAGGATCTCTGGTTCGACAATCCCGACAAGCTTGCGGCATTCGCCGAGATATTTCCGAAGGTCAGGGCGATGGGATACGACGGAGTGCAGTGCGGCTCGTTCATCCGCATGGACGCGGACAGGCTCGAGAAGCTGCTGAACGAGAACGGACTTTCCGTCGTCGACCAGCCGATCTCGTTCGAAGATGTCGAGGACGAGGCGAAGCTGGCCAAGACGGTCGCCTTCTGCCGTCGCTTCAATGTGGATTTCCTGTACATCCCATGGTTCGAGGCGAAGACCGCGGCGGAGTGGCGCGCGTTCTGCCGTCGTCTCGACGCGGCAGAGGCAAAGCTCAGTCCCTACGGAATCCGCGTGGGCTACCACCACCACATACATGAGTTGACCACGAAAGTCGACGGCGAATATCCCTGGGACATCCTCACCGGGCCGGACGGCGCGCGGCTTGAGATGGACATTGGCCCTGTTCTTGAAGGCGGGCGTAATCCGGCGGAGGAGATCGCGAAGATGAACGGGAGGCTTCCGAGCGGCATTCACGCAAAGCCGCTCGGCGCGACTGCGGCCGGCGCCACCGGAGACCGGCAGGACTGGCCGAAGGTCGTCGCCGCAGCGGAGAAGTCCGGCGTCAAGTGGCTTGTCGTGGAATGCGAGAAGCGCCAGGGCACGTTCGACGACATTGCCGAAAGCGCAAGAAATCTTCGTCCTCTCGTATCTCTCGTCAACGCACTCAGATAACCCACACTACCAACTACAAACTGCCAACTACAAACTGCAAATTACAAACAGCCATGAAACTCAATCGTCGTCAATTCTTTGCTTCAGCAGGCGCCGCAGGTCTATTCGCCGCAGGCGGCTGCAAGGGATTCCCCGCCATTACCGCGACGCGCAGCCCGAATTCGCGCGTGCGCCATCTCTCCATCGGCTGCGGCAACCGCGCCTGGGGCGACATCAACGAACTCTGCACCCATCCTTCCGTCGAGATGGCGGCGTTTTGCGATGTAGACGCGAAGTTCCTCGCGCAGGCGAAGGCCAAGTTCCCGAAGGCGAGGTTCTACCGCGACTGGCGCGAGATGTACGAAAAGGAGTTTGATTCCTGCGACTCCGTCTGCGTCGGGGCGCCTGACCACCACCATGTCGCCATGGCTACGGCAGCGATGAAGGCGGGCAAGCACGTCTACCTCGAGAAGCCGATGGCGAAGACGATGGTCGAGGCGAAGTTTCTCCGCGACGTCGCGGCCCAGACCGGCGTCGTCACGCAGATGGGCACGCAGTACAACGCCTACGCATCGGACCGCCAGGTCGTCGAGATGCTGCGCGCGAAAACGCTCGGGCCAGTGGAGTGCGTGTACCTCCACTCGACGCGACAGGGAATCTCGCGCCGGCGCCGCTTCCTGCCGAAGCCCGCGCCAGTTCCGGAGACGCTGGAATGGGACCTCTGGCTCGGCAGCGCCGCAGAGCGTCCCTACGCCGAATGGGTGTACCATCCGCTCATCTGGCGCATTTGGCGCGACCTCGGCAGCGGCTGGATCGGCGACATAGGCTGCCACCTCATCGCAGCCGCGTGGCGCGGGATGGACCTCGGCTCGACGCCGGTCAAGTCAGTCCTCGCCGAGACGATAACGGACGCGGAGGATTCGGTGAAGGACAAGGTCTGGCCGACTGCTGCGCACATCGTTTTCGACTTCGACGGAGTCCTCGCGTCCGACGGAAAGCCGTTCAGGTTCGAGTGGTTCGACGGCTTCAGCGATCCCGAGGTCCGCTCGCCCGCCGGCTATCTTCCGCCGGCTATCATAGACGAGCTCTACGCGAAGGCGCCATGGGGCAGCCGCCCGCACGAGGGCAAGGCCGTCAAGTGCCGCGACGGATGGATACTGCAGCCGCACGGAGCAGACTTCGCCTGGGCCGTCCGTAACGACGGCCGCGCCGTGATGCCGCCGACGGTCGGCCCCGCGCCGACGCACTACCACGAGTTCCTGAACTGCGTGATTTCGGGCAACAAGGCCGCAACCGACTTCTCCTGGTCCACCTACATGCGCGAATGCGTGATCGCAGGTGAGATCGCCGAACGAGTGCAGGGCACGAAGCTCGCCTGGGATGCGAAGGCCCGTCGTTTCAACAGCGATGCCGCCAACGCTTTTCTTACGCGCACCTACCGCAAGGGCTGGGAGATTCCCGGATTGAGCTGATGGCGTTCGCGCAACGGCAACTGATCTAGACTTCCAGTGCACAATCTTGCAGAGGGCGTTGTTGAATCGGAAAGTCTACGCTCATTCACGAATTTGCCCGCAGGACGGCTGACACCTCCGTAACTGCACAAAACGCATTTCTAGTCAAAATTCATTTTGCGCAACGCATTTTAGTGCGTTGTCAAGAGTGACTGCACTGTCGGTGGCGGTGGGTGGGTAATAGGAAAGTGCAATTGTATTTTCATGGAAGCGGGCTAGGTTGGGTTTATGCTATACTGCATGACGAAAGGAGAAACTGTGCCATGGAAAGGTTGTCTGGCGGAGCCTACGCGGCCATGATAACGCCGTTCACCAAGGATGACAAGGTGAACGAGGGCGCGATTGAACAGTTGATCGAATACGGGTTGGCTGGCGGACTCGCCGGCTTCTACCTTACGGGCAGCACGGGCGAAGGGCTGCTGATGAGCGTAACGGAGCGCAAGCAGGTGTACCGTCGCGTAGTCAAGGCTGCGAAAGGCCGCTGCAAGATCATTGCCCATGTGGGCGCGGTGCGCACCGAGGACTCCATCGCGCTGGCGCGATATGCCGCCGACATCGGATGCGACTGGATAAGTTCCGTCGCGCCTGTCTATTTCGGCCAGACGTTCGAGGCGCAGTACCGCCACTACAAGGATATTTCCGAGTCCACAGACCTGCCGTTCATGGTCTATTGCTTCCGATCGTCGCTCGTGCCGGAACGCGATGCGCGACTCTTCGACCTGAAGAACGTGAAGGGCATGAAGTACACGGGGAGCGACTATTTTGCGGTGCAATGCCTCAAGCGCAAGTTGGACAAGGAAGCCGTCTTCTTCGCCGGACGCGACGAGCAATTTGCCTGCGCGATGGCGCTCGGCAATGTGTTCTCCGGCGCGATCGGCACGAGCCAGAACTTCATCCCCCGCCACTTCGCGAACATCTACGACTGCTGCATGCGTAATGACTTCGCGGCGGCGGCGAAATGGCAGGACGAGGCCAACCGCTTCGTCGAGCTGCTTATCTCGAACGAGAATTGGTCCACATGGAAGGCGATGATGAAGCATGTTGGGATTGACTGCGGTGCTGCGCGCAAACCCTATGCGCCGCTTTCCGCCGCAGAGGAGCGGAAGTGGATCAAGCGCTTCGCGGCGTTGAAGCTCGTAAAAGCTTCCAAACGAACGGCCTCATGAAAACGCTGAGCCAACGCTTAAAGGCATAAAAACACAATGGAAATGAAAATAACAGGCATAATCGAAAAGACGGTCAAGAGTATCGCGGTCTTTGGCTTTGTCGTTGCGTTTGTGTTCTATGCCTTTGCGGCGCATGGGGCATGCGGCGAGATTATATGGACGCGGGCGCTCTGCAAGGAACCGGGGCATTATATCGGTTGGCCGTCGGTGACGCGGTGCGCGGATGGACGGCTCCTCGCGGTATTCTCCGGCGACCGCGATGGACATATCTGTCCGTGGGGGAAGGTACAGATGGTCGAAAGCCGTGACAATGGAGAGACATGGTCGGCTCCAAGAACGCTGCGGAACAGTCCACTTGACGACCGCGACGCCGGAATCCTCGAACTGAAGAACTGCGACCTTCTGCTGACGTGGTTCACATCTCTCGCATTCACCACGCTGGGAGGCAACCCGTACGCGAGACACACCGAGAAGATTCAGGATGAGGACAGGATAAAGCACCTCGGACATTTCACAATGCGTTCAACCGATGGCGGCAAGACGTGGGAGAAGCCCGTGCCGACGTGCAGTTCTGCGCCGCACGGCGGAATCCAGCTGAAAGACGGACGCCTGATGATGATTGGCCGCGAATGGAGTTCACAGGCGGGCATGTCCGCCGCCGATCCGAGAAAAGGCAAGATGCAGGATCGCGTGGTGGCAGAAGTCTCGGAAGACGGCGGGCGCAGCTGGAATGTGACCAAAACCCTGACGCCGCCGACCGGACAGACTGCAGCGTCGCTCAGTCTTTGCGAACCGACGCTGGCCGAACTGCCGGATGGAACGATCATTGCGCAGTTCCGCGCCGACAGGGCGGGGCAGACCGTTTACCAGTCGGAAAGCCGCGATGGCGGGGCGAACTGGACGGTTCTGCATCCGACGCCGCTTTGCGGTCTACCGCCGCATCTTCTTGTGCTGCGAGACGGGCGGTTGCTTTCCACCTACACGCGGCGCAGGGCGTGGGATCCGGCGAAGAACGAGACGAGCGAACTCAAGGCCTGCATCAGCAAGGACGGTGGCGCAACATGGAACACTGCGGAAGAGATTGTCCTTGCCACCAGCTCCAGCGCCGATATGGGCTACTCCTCGACTGTGGAGCTTGACAACGGCAATCTGCTTACGGTCTATTACATGCACGAAAAGCCAAAAGAAGGCGCTTGCCTCATGGGCACGCTCTGGCGGCCGGTACCGCAATGATTTTTTTATACAAACAGGGAACAAGAAAAGGAAAGACAGTTAAGGCCCTCGCGATCTTTGGCCTTATCGCTGGGGCAATGATCGCTTCTGGGCGAGACCTTATTTGGACAGGTAGCGCTTCGTCGGTTACAGGTGTTCGCGGAACGTTTTCCCCGGACGGCCGGAAGATTGCTTTTCAGCGCATGGTCGGTGGCGACATCCATCTTGGTATCTTGAGTCTGGATGACGGGCGTGTCGAGTGGGTCGAGCGTTCCTCCGGTCAGGCGGTCTTTCCGTTCTGGGCAAAGGACGGACGGCTTGTCTATTCCTTTGGCACGGTAGATCCGGCGGCGCGTAAGGCGGGTCAATACAGGTCGGAGGGCTTCGGGGTGCGGATCCGCGAAGGTGAGTCGGTGCGCACGTTTCCGCACGGTCTCTGGTTTGAGGAGTCGCCGTCCATGCCCGACGACGGCCGTTGCGTCTGGTATGCGTCGACGAAGGGTATCAAACATTACGATACGTGCAAGCAGTATCCCGGCGAGGGCTTCCGCGCGAAGATCGTGAGACGCGACCTGTCGGACGGCAGTGTCACGACCGTCCATGCCATCTCCAATTCGCTGATGTGCGGTGTGCGGTCTCCGCAGGTCTCCCCTGACGGGACGCGCGTCGCCTGGTCGCAGCTTGACGCTTTCCGGAAAAGCGAAATGCACGTGCGGGTTGCTGCGACAAACGACCTGCGGGTGTCGACGGTTGTCTCTCCTGCGGATATGACGGCGTATGGCCCGAAGTGGAGCTCGGACGGGCATTTCCTCTGCTTTACGGGCTTTCGTGCCGGCGATCCGGGTTGGAGTGTTTATCTTGCGCGGCTTTCCGACAATTCCGTTCGGCGCATCTGCACGGGCGAGAACCCCTCTTTTTCCTCGGACGGACGGCAGATTGTCTACGATGACGGCCGTTCGCTTCATCTCTGGGATGTCACCGCAAGATGCGAGATCCCTTTGAAGTCGCAGGACGAAAGGCCGTTTCGCGTGCTGGCGCTTGTCGATTCGCGGGACTTCGACAGCGTCTACGACCTTTCAACGGTATCGGGCAACTTGCAGGTCCTCGATCATGTGATGTCAACGTTCCCGACGGATGTCCTTTGGCGTGACAAGGGCGGCGGAGGCGTGCGCTATGACAGTCGCGAAGACGCCGTATCCGATGTTCGGTGCCTCCTTGATACCCGTCGCCTGCTGGATCAGGATGTCAACTCCTTTGTGAACATTGCGACGGGGGGAAGTGAAGTTTTCCGTGTCGTCGCCCGGAGCTGCGCCGAGCGAGGGGTCTCCTTCGGCATTCATACAACCTACGAGGAAAACCACCGTTGGCCTAATTCGGAATCGCCCTGGAACTTGCGTCATCCGCAGTTCGCCTGCCGTACGTTGGGCGGCAAGCCGCGGACGGACACCTGCTCGCTGTCGTATCCCGAAGTGTTTGAGCACAAGCTTCGGCTTGTCGACGAGCGGCTCGCGCTTGGACCGAAGACGATCTTCCTGGACTGTTGCGAGACGCGAATGGGCGCGTGGACGCCGGCGTGCGAATACGTGGAGCCGGTCATTGCCGCATGGCGGGCCAAATACGGGTGCGAACCGCCGACGGACTGGAAGGATCCCCGTTGGACGGCGTTAGTCGCCGAGAGCGTCTCCCGATATCTGCGTGCGTTTGGCGTACGATGTCATGCGGTCGGCGTTGAATTTTTCATCGGCATCTCGCCGGTGGACGACGAAGATGACTTCGTTTATCGCCAATGGGCGATAGATTGGAAGAGGTTGGCTGCCGAAGGTGTTTTTGACGGGGTTGTCGCAATGGGCGTCAAGGTCGAGGAGACCGATCCGTTCGGTTCTACCCGGCGTATCCTGGCAAAGACACGGGAGTCCATCGGCTCAGCTGCACTGTATTTCCAGTGCAGTGCCTATGACTGCAATTTCGGCTATGCCATGTATGCGCGCCAGTTGAATATGCCCTTTGGCGAGGCGGCGAAGAAACTCGTTGATATGACGAAGGAAATCGGCGGAAAGGGCGTCATCCTGGAGTGCGTCGACTATGCGAACTACCCGGAAGACGTTCGTCAGGTCTTGAAAGCGGCTTTGATGCGATAACCACACAAAAGAAACGGAGATATCATGAGAACTATGATGATGCTGCTCGTTGCAACGAGTGCGACGATTGTCCAGGCAAAAACAGTTGCCCTTTGGACGATGGCGATTGATGGAGTCCCAAGCGCAGGCACGGGCAAGGCTCCTTGCTCCGTCAATTCGGCTTACGACCTGACGATTGGTACAAGCGGTGCGATTGCCAAGATGGATCAGGACGCGGGCTGGACGCTTCCGCCGAATCCGGATACGACGACGCCGACGGTGCGTACGCTTGTCGGATCGCAGTGCCTGAACATTGCCGGTCTCTACAAAAACAACCCGTGCGCACGTTCGGCAAATGCCGATTTGATTGCAGCACTGACACCGACGAACAGCTTTACTCTCGAAGGGTACTTTTGGTTCAACAAGGTCCAGAATGTCGGTAGCCGGCTGATGTTCATGGTGGGCGCAGGCGGAACGCAACTGGGCAGCTGGGCGGTAAACTGTTCCAGCAATACGACGAGCGGATGCTGGCGTTTCGTGATGAGCGAACAAACAGAGTCCGGGCGTCAGCAGTATGCGCAGATTCAGGATCTCACGCCTGACATACCCTATTCCGAGCTGACGAACGGCTATCACCACCTGGCCTTGACCTTTGACTATGCCTATCCCCGCGACAATACGAAGAGCGAATGGCGATTCTACTGGGACGGCGTCTGCCGCGGTCAGGTCATCGTGCCGCGCATTAGTGAGGCCGTGGCGATAACGGGCAACTTCATGATGTTCGGGTCTGGGACGGGCAAGACGGAGGGGACGAATCCGTTCGGACACGCGTATTATTGGCGGCTTTCGGACAAGGCGCTTGTCGGCCGCGAGCTCTTCTGCTATGGTGATGCGAAGAAGTCGCATACGGTCGCCTACTGGCCGATGAACTATGTAAGCGGTGTTGTTCCTTGTGCCATCTCGTCGGTCAACAACCTGACTCCGCGTGCCGGCGGCTTTGGCGCAACCGGCTTTTCTTCAACGGACATCGGCTGGTCGCTGCCGCCGAACTTCGCCTCGGATAGCACGTTCTTCTCGGGCTATACGCCGGGTACGCAGTACGTGAACATCAACCCGGGCATAGCCCCCGGCGGTTCCTATCACGCTGAGTTCGAGCCGAAGAACGACGTGTTGGCGAGCGATCTCAGCCTACGCAATGACTTTACGCTCGAATACTACTACAGAGCTACAAGCCTGCCCGCGGCGAGTCGTCGACAGGATGTCTTCTGCATGTCAACGGGCAGTATCGGCGGGTGGTCGTTCTCGATGGACACGCAGGACGGCGGCAGCACCTATCGGTTCTATGTGAACATGTATTGCACACCGGATGCAAAGAGCTCCAATTACACGGTCGCCACCGGCGTCAGATCGGAAGAACTGCTCAATATCTGGAACCATTTTGCCCTTCGCTTCAAGTATGACAATGGCAATGGCATGAGCGAGTGGACGGTACTCATCAACGGTTACCGCCGCGGCACCGTCGAATCGACGAAACTGACGGCGGACCCGACAACGGCGACGAGCGCTCAGTTCTACATTTCCGGTTCGTCGTCTTCGACGGCCAATGACATGCTTGGCAACATCGGCTGCATCCGGCTTTCGCGCAAGGCCCTCGCCATGCGGGAGCTCCTGCCGTTCGTCAAGGACGCGATGGCGTACGATGACACTCTTGTCTATACGAGTTTTGAAAACGCAAGTCACCGGTATGACCAGGTTTCCGAATACGAGGTCGTGACCAGCAAGCCGATTGGAGGGGTCTCCGACCTGGTGGTGAAGAACATACCTCGCGCACGGACCGTTCGGAAGGCCAAGGGCGATGCCGCAGTCGTAGAAGCGGATTCGAATCGCGCCGTCGTCGGCCGTACGGGCGGTGCGAACGGGTATCCGTTTTTCAGTTACGCGATAGACGGGAACGAACTCAACGTGTCTGATTTCACCGTCGAAACGCTGGTGAAGGCTCAGGCTCTGAACAATGGGCAATACATCATTGCCAAGGCGAAGGACGCGTCGACGACGGCTCTTGACTGGGGTGTGTTCATTGCGGCGAACGGGACGACGGCGCAGCTTATCGTGGACGGGGAAACGGTCTCGCAGCAGGTTTTTGACTCGGCCGTGGACATCCTCAGCGATTTTCTCTATCACCATCTTGCCGTGTCGTACGATGCGGCGACGAAGGAACTGGCGTTGTGGATTGATTATGTGAGGATCGCCGGTTGTACGGTCGTATGCGACTTGTCAGCCGCGGGTGTCACGGGCCGCACGGCACTTTATTTTGGCAGCGAAGTGCCCAATCCGTCCGATCAGGCCAAGAGGGCGACATCTCCAGCGGTGAACGGAAGCTTTGATGCCGTTCGCGTGACGAGGCGAGTGCTGACCGCAGACGAGATGCTGTTCATGGACGACAATTATCTTGACGGCTTGAAGCTGTTTATCCGCTGATGGTTTGTCGGGATGAAGAATGAACAGACGGGAGTTTATCGGCGGAGCTGCGGCCTTAGCCGTCACCGGGTGCGTGGGTGACAAGATGGCTTTGCGGCGTCCGGCTGCGGACGGCCTCATCAAGTGCCTGTACATGCAACTCGGACAGCACATGTGGCGCGGCCCCATGGACACCTTCGGCGGCAAGGTCCGCGGCGACAAGAACGCTCCGTATGACGAGGGTGCGCGCTGGGTGGCGGAACATTGGGATCGGCTTCAGTTCGACAACGGATCGTGGAGACGTATCGTCGAATATGCGGCGAAACGCGGGTTCAACGCCATTCAGCTTGATCTTGCGGAAGGCGTGAAGTATCCGAGCCATCCCGAACTCGCCGTTTCGGATTCCTGGTCCGCCGAACGTCTGCGCGACGAAGTGCGGCGTTTGGCCGACATGGGGATCGAGCTTATTCCATCCCTCAACTTCTCCGCGGCGCACGACATCTGGCTCGGCGATTATTCGCGGATGATCTCGACGCGGAAATACTACCAGGTCTGCGCCGATCTTATTGGCGACGTCTGCGAAATCTGCGCCACGCGGCGCGTGATGAGCATCGGGTACGACGAGGAATCGCCGCGGTTGCAGCGCAATCAGGCGTTTTGCGTGTGCCGACAGGGAGACCTTTGGTGGCATGACCTCTACTGGTTCGTCAACGAAGTCGAGAAGCGTGGCGTACGTGCGCAGATGGCGGCTGATTATGCCTGGGGACACAAGGAGGAGTTCCTGAAGAGGGCTCCCCGTTCAGTCCTCCAGACGAACTGGTACTACGGGGCGGAGTTCGACCCGAAGAAGATGGTTCATCCGGAATACCTGCTTACCTATGACGAACTCGAGAAAGCGGGTTTCGATCAGATGCCGGGTTGTGGGAACGACTCCAGCACGACGAACATCGGCGACACGGTGCGCTATTGCAAGAGGGTCATATCGCCTGAACGATTGAAGGGCTTTCAGGTGTCGATCTGGCGGAGCACGTTGCCAGAGCATGAGCAAAGACACTTTGATGCCATAGACCAGCTGGCGGAGACGGGCATCTGAGGCGGTGGCGCAATGTTTGATGTTTCTGGCGATGTGTCGTTGCCAGCGGGCATGACGCTGAGCATAGTTTCGGGGCTTGAGGCAAACGCAGACCTCATCAACTGCTCCGGTACGCTCAACGCTTTGGGCACCGAGTGGACTATCTATGCCAAACGTCCACGGAATTGGTCGATCGAGACCACCCAAGACGCAATACGTGCCCATTACACAACTCCTGGCATTATGCTGATCGTTAGGTAGTCAACTATAGAGACCCCACCCTTGCCGCCGTGAGGGTGGGCGATGTTGCGCCGATTCTGGCAAAAACTTGTGGTGTGAATGGAGTGGAGCGATGCCGCGCAGGGAGGAAGCAGGACAAGACGGCTATAACATTTTGCCAATAGTTTAAATATCTGCATTAACATTTTGACATAAATGTGCCTTGCAGCCATTGACTTTTTGACGTGGTTCGTGTTATAATGTCGCGCAAAAGGAGCTGGAGGATGATTTGGCGAAAAATAGAGAAGCGACTTGAAGCCTTCTACAAGGCAAATGGAAGGTATGCCTTGCTTGTTGACGGTGCACGTCAGGTTGGGAAGACTTACAGCATAGAAGAGTTTGGTCGGACTCACTACGATTCAGTTGTCAAAATCGATTTTGTGCAGAGGCCGGGGGCCGTCAATCTGTTTCGAGACGTGGAGGACGAGTCGGAGGTTCTGATGCGTATTTCCGCTTTCACAGACACGCCCATGATACCTGGGCGGACGCTTGTGTTCTTCGATGAAGTCCAGAAATGTCCGGAAGTCATTACCTTCATCAAGTATCTTGTCAAGGAAGCGGGTCACTATCACTACATCTTAAGCGGATCGCTTCTGGGGATTGAACTCAAGAACATAAGGTCGGTTCCTGTCGGAACTATGGACGAGGTCAGGATGTATCCGTTGGATTTCGAGGAGTTTGTTCTTGCCGTTGGCGGAAATCAGGAGCTTGTGAACGCAGCGCGTACGGGATGGGAGTCGAGACGGCCTGTAGCAAAGGTTTTGCACGACCGGCTCATGCGCTTCTTCCGTCTTTATCTTGTGGTTGGCGGTATGCCGGCTGCTGTCCAGAGATATATTGACACAAAGGACATCCGGCAGGTGCTGTCTGAACAGCAGGCAATTCTCGTTGAATATCGAAAAGACATCTCTCAGTATGACGAGGATAATTCCTTGAGAATACGAATGGTGTTTGAGCGGCTGGCACCCGAACTCAACAAGAAGAATAAGCGATTCTACGCGGACAGTCTGCCAGAGTGTGGGCGGTTTGAAAGACTTGAAGATGAGTTTGTCTGGCTAACTGAAGCGGGTGTTGCGATTCCGGCGTTTAATGTCAGTGAACCGAAGTTGCCGCTTCGCTTGGCCGAGAAGCCAAACTTCTTCAAGTTGTTCATGAACGATGTCGGCCTTCTTGCGGCTATGTACATGAATGGCATTCAGGTTCGCATTCTGAATGGTGAGGCTGAGATGAACTTTGGCGCGGTCTATGAGAATGTCATAGCGCAGGAATTGACGGCACATGGATTCAGGCCGACATACTACACGTCGCGCATTCATGGCGAGATTGATTTTGTCGTTGAGTATAACGGCAGAGTTCTTCCGATAGAAGTCAAATGTGGGAAAGACTACGCACGACATAGGGCACTTAGTCGTATAATGGGCATCGTCGACTACGGAATCAGGGAGGCAATTGTATTCGATAGAGATGCGCTCCGGGTCGTAAATAATATATTCTATGCGCCGATATACATGATGATGTTTCTGAAAAGTGACAATCTCCCCGATCAGATGATTTATGAGGTTTGACCAGGCATTCCTCAAGCCCTGTTCGACTTCCCTTGAACGAGGAGATTTTTGAACCTAATACTCAGAATGCCTTAGCCTTATCAATGGGATTTAAGAGCCACATTGAGCAGAATCCGTTCGTTGGGGATTGCCCCTTGCCGCCGAGAGGGTGGGCGAAGTTGCGCCGATTCGGCGAAGGTTCAACTTTTGCCAGAACCAATAAATCACCGAACGGTTGCATCTGTTCGCTAATTCTGGCAAAGCTTGTGGTGTGAATGGAGCGACAGTTTCGTTGAATGATGCGCTCGAAAAGCCGGATGTGCCGTATGGGTACAAGTTCATTGACGGGAACGTTGGCGTTTCAGGAAAGAAGATAACGCTGCCACACTACATGGCGATGTTCCTTTAGCACCATGCATGTAAAAACGTAAATGCGGGAAAACAAGCCCGAGCATTGACGTGTTGTGTTGTCACGCTCATTTGTACTGAGCGAGATGTCCGCTATACTGGTGGGTACAGGAAAGTGCAATCGTAATTTCATGGAAGAGGGCGAAGGTCGGTTTATGCTATACTGCGCTGCGAAAGGAAGAAAACCGTTTGCCATGGCGACGAAATGGAAAGTGGCGGCTGGAAAATGATGAAGCTTTGCATCGGAACCGTTCAGTTCGGGATGGATTATGGCGTACAGGGCGGCGCGAGGCCATCGCTCGGTGATGCCGTCGTCATGCTCGACTACGCCACGCAGAATGGAGTGGATGCCATCGACACTGCGGCGGCTTACGGCACGGCGGAAGAGGTTGTGGGGGAGTTCCTCGCGCGGAAGACGCTGCCAAGGGAATCGGTGCAGGTCGTCTCGAAGTTCGGCATGGGCATCTTCGAAGGCGCACGTCCCGCAGATTTTCCGCAAAGGCTGCGAGCCGCCGCCGAGGAGTCGCTGAAACGCCTGCGCACCGGTTATCTCGATGCGTTTATCTGCCATGTGCCGTCCGCCGCCGGGGACGAAAACGTGGTGTCGGCCATGTCCGCATTGAAGGAATCGGGACTTGTGCGCCATGTCGGCTTTTCGGTTTACGAGACAGATGAGGCGCAGGCCTGCGTGGATTCCGGGAGCGTCGATTTTATGCAGGCGCCGTTCAGCGTGTTTGACCAGCGCATGAAGGCCTCGGGCATGCTTGCCAGGGCCGAAGCGAACGGCGTCGACGTTCATACGCGCTCTGCCTTTGTACAGGGGCTGATGCTGATGGACGCTGAAGCCATCCCCGCGCATCTTGCGGCGGCGAAACCCTATGTTTGCGAGCTGGACGCGCTTTGCCGCGAACACGGCATCACGCGCCGCGCACTGGCGCTTGCCTACGTCAAGGCACAGTCTGAGATTTCGCATCTCGTGTTCGGCGTGGATAACCTTGCCCAGCTCAAGGAGATCATTACGGACTTCGGGCGGGGTGTCTCGGCGGAGATCGTGGACGGCATCGCGGCGCGGTTTGCGTCCGTGCCGGCGGATATCTTCATGCCCAACAAGTGGAGGGGAAAATGAAGGAGTTGAGACTTGGTGTTGTTGGCCTTAGCGAAGGCAACGGACACCCCTATTCGTGGTCGGCCATCTTCAATGGTTGTGACATGGCCTACATGAAGGATTGCGGATTTCCAGTGATCCCGGAGTATCTGTCGAAGCAGCGGTTCCCCGACGACTGCATCCCCGATGCGCACGTCACGCACATCTGGACCCAGGATCGCGCCATTTCAGAGCATGTCGCGAAAGCATCGCTCATACCGAACGTCGTGGCGCGCATGGAGGACATGATCGGCGAGGTGGATGCCGTTCTGCTTGCGCGCGACGATCCCGAGAACCATTATGCGATGGCGAAGCCGTTCATCGAAGCGGGGCTGCCGATCTACGTCGATAAGCCGCTCGGTCGGACGGTCCGCGAGGCCGAAGAGATTTATGCGCTTGAGAAATGGCCCGGCCAGATATTCACCTGTTCCGCGCTTGCCTATTCGAACGGGCTCAAGATCGGCGACATCGGTGACCTTCGCCACATCCAGGCGTTCGTCATCAAGGACTGGAAGAAGTACGCCATCCATGTCGTTGAACCGGCGCTTCACCTCTTCGACTGGCGTGTGCCGATCCTTTCCCACAACGTACTTGCGAACGACACGAACAAGATCGTGTCGCTCACGTGGGCGAACGGCATGACCACGACGTTCACGACGCTCTATGGTGCGCAGTGCGGCTTCCGCATACAGGCTTTCGGCACCAAGGGCGCGGCGGAAGTTGATTTTGGCGGCACGTTCTTCATGTTCCGTAACGCGCTTCGGGCGTTTGTCGAGATTGTGCGCGGCGAGCGGCAGAACGAATCCCGCGCCATCACGATGAAGGTGATGGATATACTCGAAAGGGGAAATCAAGAATGAAAGAGGCGGTTCTCATTACCGGCGGCACGGGCAAGATCGGTTCTCGGCTCGTCGAACACTTCCATGCGCAGGGCCGGACGGTCGTTTTCACCTCGCGCAGCGACGAGAACATCGCGAAGACTGTTGCGGGCCGCGAAGGGATATTCGGCATCAAGGTGGATTTTCGAGACGGTCAGGCGGTCGAGACGATCTGCTCCGCGTTCGACAGGCTCGGCGTCGGCGTTGCGGCGCTTGTGAACAACGCCCGCGACCTTGCTGCGCTTGGCGTGGGGGAGGACGGTACCGTTCCCGCCGACAACTGGATCGCCGAGTACCGCATCGACGTGGTGCTGCCTTACCAGCTTACGCTTGCGCTGGCGAAACGCGGTGGACTGCGGAAGGTGGTCAACGTGTCGTCCATGTATGGAATGAATTCCTTCAATCCGCACCTCTACGAAGGGCCGTTCCGTCCGCCGCTTCAGTACGCCTGCGCAAAGGCCGCCCTGATTCACCTGACTAAATGCCTGGCCGTGCAGTTCGCGCCGGAGAAGATTGCGGTCAACTGTGTGACCTACGGCGGCGTGGAAGGGCGCGTGGACGAAGGGTTCAAGAAGCGCTACGCCACGCTTTGCCCGATGGAGCGCATGATGAAGGACGACGAGACGGTCGGTTCCGTGGATTTTCTGCTGTCGGACAAGGCCGCCTACATCACGGGCCAGAACATCGTCGTTGACGGAGGATGGAGCATTTGGTGATGGGGACGCTCCGTCCGATAGATCTGGCCATCGTCATTCTCTATCTCGCAGGGATTGCGGCGGCGGGTTTCGTCCTTGCGCGCGGGAACCGTTCATCGGACGCCTACTTCAAGGGCGGCGGCAAGCTGCCGTGGTGGGCTGTTTCGCTCTCGCTCTTCGCGGCGCTGTTCTCTCCGCTTTCGTTCCTTGCGATTCCGGCGCTTGTCTATTCCACGGACATGAGCTACCTGCCGATCTTCTTCGGCATCGCCATAGTGCTTCCAGTCACCATTCGATGGTACATCCCGTTCTTCCGCTCCCTGAATGTGACGAGCGCCTACGAGTATCTTGAGGTGCGGTTCAATTTGTTCTGCCGGATGTTCGCCTCTGCGGCGTTCATCCTGTTTATGGTTTCGCTTACGGCGATTGTCGCCTATCTGCCGTCCGTGGCCCTCTCGGCCGTGACCGGAATGGATGTGAATGTGGCCATCGTGGCGGTCATCCTCTGTGCCGGCGCCTATGGGGTGGCCGGGGGAATCTCTGCGATCGTGTGGATCGACTTTCTGCAGTCGCTCCTGCTTTTTGGGGCGATGGCGGCTATCGTGACGTTTCTGGTGCTCGGAACGGACGGCGGACTCTCAGGCTGCATCGCCAAGGGCATGGAGGCCGGGAAGTTCCGGGCTTTTGACATGGCGCTTGACTGGACGCGTCCGACATTCTGGGTGGTTCTCATCGGCGGGACGGTGGTGAACTTTGCCTCTTACACTTCAGATCAGCGGGTCGTTCAGCGGTATCTTACGGTTAGTGACGTCAGGGCGGCGGCGCGTTCGATGTACCTGCAGGTCGTCGTGTCGGTCATAACTTCCACGCTTCTGTTCTTCATCGGTGTGGCGCTCTGGACATATTACGCCTCCCAGCCGGGCGGAATGCCTGCGCTGGCGAAGAACGACCAGATTCTTCCCGTGTTCATCGCCAATGGACTGCCGGCGGGCATGGCGGGGTGCGCGCTGGCCGCCATCGCCGCCGCGACGCTCAGTACCTTGGCGGCGAACCTCAACTCCACAGCGGCAGCGTTCACGACGGACTTCTACCGTCGGCTTGTGCTGAAGGGGCGGAAGGACGAACGACGGGAGTTGATGTGCGGAAAGGTCTGCACGGTTCTGGCGGGGCTGCTTGGAGGTGGCTTCGCAATCGTTCTCGCCAATGGTGATCTCGCCTCGGCCTATGAACAGTTTCAACGGTACATCGGAATGCTGACAGCGGGACTGGGTGCACTCTTCTTCATGGGGATATTCATGAAGCGTGTCAACGGTTTCGGTGCGGTTTGCGGACTTGCCGCCAATTATGTCGTGACCTTCGGGCTTGATGCCATGCCATGGTCAGGCAAGCCGCATATGTTGCTTTACGGGCTCTTCGGCTTCATCGCCTGCGTTGTTGTAGCGGCTGTCGCAAGCCCGTTCGCAGGCATGCGGCAGGATTGATGGATGATGCTATAATTCCAGTGGTGAACGCATGCGTCGTTTCTGCGTGAGCTTGCCAGCTGAAGATTATGCCAATCCTTTGCTGATTTTTAATGTTCTTTTTTGCTGAAAAATCACATCTATTTATGGTATAATTGCAATCGTTGCGGGAATAGTCCCGTGGCAAAGACAAGGAGAAGCGTGCGATGAAAGCAATCTCGGTGACGGCTTGCGCGTTCTGCGCGGTGTTTGGCCTGGCGGTTTCCGCTACGGCGGAAACCGAAACGATAGCCTACTGGCCATTTGGCACTAACGGCTTCCACGACGTTTCCGGCAACGGACACGACCTCGTGGGCAATGAAGTCGCGGAAAGCGACGCGGCGTACATGGTGCTGAACCAAGGGCGAACTGACCAGTTCCTGCAGACGGCGGCGGCGCTCGACCTTTCCGGCGAGCAGGCTGTGACGTTCGAGTGCTGGTTCCGGCAGACGCCCGCCAAGCCTGCCAATGTGACGTGCCTTCTGATGTCCAGCGCGAACCCCATGACGGGAACGGGTGGATTCCTCATCACAAACAACGGGCGCATCCAGTCGCAGTACCGGGCCGTTGAGGGTGGTTGGCAGATTGATTACAGCGATCCTGCGCATCCATCGGCATGGAACGACGGCATGTGGCATCATGTCGGATATGTCGTCGAGCGTTCGCGGCAACCCCAGGATCATTTCACCTGCCGCCTCTATGTCGATGGCGTGAGGCAGACAAGCGGCAGCGCCAATCCTGTACTTGCTCCGATCTTTAACGACGTGTTCATGATTGGCGGCGGTTCCACGACATATGAAGCGGGCAACAACTACTTCCGTGGCTACATCGACGACGTGCGCATCAGTCGTGGCGTGGTCGCACCGACCGACTTCCTGAAGTATCCGACCGTCGGCAAGACGATGAGGGCGGACGACGGCAAGCTGCCGGTAGTTGCCTATTGGCCCTTCGGCGGCAAGCGAGGCAAGGATGTGACCGGCAACGGCTTCGACCTGACGATGGATGCGACCTTCCCGATGCTCTCCGGCACACCCAACCTGCAATGGGCAACGCGGACTTCGTGGACCAACTGCTACTTGACGTCCTTCCCGTTCTCGGCTTTCTCCAAGACGGGCGTGACCATCGAGTGCTTCGCCAGATCTGGATCGACTGCCGATACCGGCAACATTCTCGTGGAGACGGATGCGTACTACAACAATCCCGGCGCGTTCCGCTTCAGCTATGAAGGAGCCAACGATATAAGCGATGGGTTCAAGAGGGTCGGCATCCATTATCGCTTGAGCTCCGGCAAGTATGCTACGGTTATGACGACGGAATCGGAGTCGGGTGCGATGAATGATGGTAAGTGGCGGCATTTCGCTGTCGTGTATGACCCCTCAAAGGTTGGCCATGGCATTGTTTCTCTTTATGTCGATGGCGTCGCGGCGACTGACAATTCGGAGACGCCAGCCGATCAGGGCGCGTTTGCCTTGCTGGATCACAAGTTAAAGTTTGCACAAAGTTTCTACGGCCAGTTTGACGACGTACGCATCACGGCGGGTGTGCTGACGCCAGACCAGTTCCTGACGAGCCGCTCTGTCGGTTCGACCGTCGCGCTCTACCGCTTCGACTATGGAACGCTTGAAGACCAGACAGGTAACGGTCATGAACTTGTTCATGAGAACGGGACGGCGACGTTTGGCGACGGCGGCTCATCCGCAAGCGGAACGGGGTTAGTGCTTTCCGGCAAGAATGCTGGTAAGGAATGGATTCGCACCAAGGATCCGGTAGATTTCACGCACACAAAGGCGATGACAATCGAATTCGACTTTGTCAGCGACAGACCGGCATCGGACAATAGTGCTGTCTATGTTCTCGCGGCGAGTACGAACGCCACCACCGAACGAGGTGGTTTCGTGCTCTACCGCTCTGGAGACGGCATACAGGCGCAGTTCCGTAAAAATGCCTCGGCATGGGTCAACTACTACAATCAGGAAATGACTGCGACGGCCGATGGCTCTCATCGCGGGCGATACATGGTCAACGCCAATACTGCCGGATCGATGGCCTTCAACCTTTGCGTGGACGGGACGTCGAAACCCAACACCCAGGTCGAGACTTTTGATTCGCTTGGCACTCCTGTCTTGTGCTTTGGACATAGTCCTTCGTATTATGGTCCGATAGATTGTTCTAACCCGTCTAGCATTTGCTATATGAAAGGCAAGCTTCTGCGTGTTGCTGTCTCTGACACTGCTTTGGAACCTGCGGACTACGTGTTGGACAATCTTCCTCCCGATCCCGAGACGAAGGCGACGCTGGCATACTGGGACTTTAACGGGTTTGACGACAAGTCGGGCTCGGGGAACGACCTTACAGTGTCTAGCGGATGCAAGATACGGAGAGGCGCGTTGGCTCTGGACGGCGCATCTTCGGCGGTGACGGACGATACGCTCTATCTTTCCGACCTGACGCAGGCGACGATCGAGTGCTTTGTCTGCTTCGGCGGCAGTGCTTCCTCCGGCACCCTGTTTTCAATGGGAAGCGGAGCCGGCTCATTTACCGTAACGGCAGATGCGACAGCTGGCACGCTCTCCGGTTCGTTCATACCGTATGACCATCTCGCCGCGTCTAACGGCGGTACGGCCGCTCCCGACCCGTTCGAGGGGCGGAAGGTGTGGCACCATGTCGCGCTTGTCATCGACCGCACCAAGTCTGGTGCGGATGCTGTGAGGTTCTATGTGGACTATCAGCGTGCGACACCTGCCGGACGCGCCTGGGACAATGCGGCGGCCATGCTTGACGGTACGCTTGTCGTCGGTGCCGATTCTGCGCAAACGGGCAGCTTCTTCACCGGGTTCATCGATGATCTTCGCGTGAGCAAGGGCGCGCTTGAGCCAAGCGAGTTCATCCAGGCTTCGGCGCGTACCGAGATTCCAGACGGCGTCTGCATATTGGTGCGGTAACGTCCGTCATCGGCCATGTCGCTGACCAGACGGGAGTTTGCCGGGCTTGCCGCCGGTGCGGCGGCAGGCTTTGGACTGAAGGGCCTTGCGGCCGGCTCTTCTTGTTCGCCGCGCTGGTACAAGGGGATGCTCCACGCCCACACCTGCTGGTCGGACGGATATGTGTTGCCTGAACAGTCCGTCGCCGCGTATAAGAACGGCGGCTATGACTTCTTCTCCATCACGGACCACAACCGTCTCGGCACAGATTCTGACCGCTGGATGGAGGTTGCGGAGGTGACAGGCGGTTGGCCGCCTACGACAATCGAGCCGTCAGTGTTCGAGGCGTACTTGACTGCATTCCCGGACGCACGGTGGCGTACTGAAGGGGACAAGACATACGTGCGCGTGAGCACGATGGCCGAGGTCGCCGAACGCTTCAATGAGGAGGGACGCTTCCTCTTCATGCCGGGTTGCGAGGTGACGACGCGGATCGGCATTCCTGACAATGCAGCCTGTGACGTACACATGAATTACATCGGTCTTGACGCGCTAATCCCTCGCGCGGCGAAATCGGGCCTAATGGAGAAGCTGACCGGCACGACCGCTGCCGCGGTCATACGCGAGACGAGGGATCAGGTCGGGCGACTTGCAGCGAAGAAGGGCAATCCGCCGCACATCTTCTTCGTCAACCATCCGCACTGGCGCTACTACGACGTTCTGCCGGCGGACATCATCGCCAACCCCGACATCCGCTTCTTCGAGGTGTGCAACACGGGCAGCGCCTGGGCGCCGGAAGATTCCATGCCGAAGGACGGGTTCGACAACGACCGCTTTTGGGATGCCGTCAATGCCACAAGGTGCAAACGCGGCGAGCGTCTTCTTTACGGCATTGGCACGGACGATACGCACATGTACCCCGACAGCGGCACGAGCCGCTGCCCGATAACGTATGGCGACGCGTGGATAGGCGTTCGCGCCGCGGCGCTTACGCCAGCCGCGCTGTTCGCGGCGATGAAGAACGGCGACTTCTATGCGTCGGGCGGCGTCGATTTCGAGGACGTCCGGTTCGACCGCAGCACGGGGACGCTGTCCGTTTCGGTTCCAGCGAAGGCAGGCGTCGCCTACACCGTAAAGTTTATCACGACGAAAAGCGGTGTGAGCGTCGATCCGGTGCGGACGGTTGAGTTGCCGCAGCAGGATGACCGTCCGGCGCGGAGCGTCCCTGTGTATTCGGAGGCGGTAGGAGCCGTTGTCAGGACGGTCTCGTTCGGGAGCGGAGAGGCGGCGAGTGCCTCGTACACGCTCGCCGCCGACGACCTCTACGTGCGTGCGCGTGTGGAGTCCAACGAACCGGCAACGTACCCGAACGCCATCAACAAGATACATCCGCCCATGAAGGTCGCCTGGACTCAGCCGTACCGCCACGGGCATAACAGATATGTCCATGACGTTTCGATATAATGAGACATGGCATATGTCATATGATTTAAGCATGAAGAAGATTAAGGCTCTGTCGTTCGCCGCCGTTTGTGCGGTTGCGCTGGTTCAATCATCTCTTGCCGGGATTGTTCTTGACGCGCCGGGACATGTTTATGAAGAGGGGGCGACGCTTACGGTGAGCAACGTGCCTGCCGATTCGTCATGGACGCTCACAGACTGGCTTGGCCGCAACCTCCCAACTCCCAACCCCCAATCCCCAACCCCCAACCCCCACCTCCCAACTCTTTCGGTAGGTTACTACCATCTCCGTTGCGGGAACGAGGATGTAACCTTTGCCGTTGTGCCGAAATTGGAAAGCCGCACATTCGACCGCAATTCGTTCTATGGCGTCGATTCGGCGCAGAGCTGGGTTTCGCGGAAGGGACGTTTTCTTTGTCCGTGGTACGATGGCGACACGTATCGGCTGGTCAGCGACCTGATCTGGCGCGCTGGCATTCCTCACGTCCGCGATCGCTTGAGCTGGAACGAGGTGAGCAAGAAGCCTGAAGAATACGATTTCGGACACTATCTCTACAACGCCGATCTGCTGCACGAGAGGAAGATCGGCATTTCTGGCATGTTCCATGACACGGCATCTTACGTGAAGAAGATGCAGAAGCTGCCAGCCGATCTCAAGGCTTTGCAAGCGTTCTGCAAGAAAGCGGCGGAAACGTTCGGGGAGAGAATGGAGGACTGGGAGTTCTGGAACGAGATCGACGTGTCGGCCTATGCGCCGGAGCCGGTGTGGGACTATGCCGCAACCATGAAAGCCGCATGCCTGGGCTTCAGGGACGGAGCGAAGGAGACCGGGAATCGGAATCTTCTGGTCCTGCCGGGCTCGCTCTGCATCGCCGCGCGGAGCGTCTATGACGAGGGGTTGTTCGCAAACGACATGGCGAAGTATTCCGACGTGTTCAACTTCCATACGTATGCGCCCATTGCGCAGTATCCGGGAATCTTCGCGGATCTTCGCGCGTTCATGGCGCGGGTCGGCATACCCGATCGGGCCGTGTGGATGACCGAGACAGGGACTCAGCAGGAAGGCCGCTGTTCCAAAGAAAGTGTGATTCGCGGGGCGAAAGCCCATTCGCCTGAGCAGGAACTGATACACGCCGAGTTCTACACGAAGAGCCAGGTTGCGCTCCAGATGCAGGGTGTGGCGCGCAACTACTTGTTCGTGTTCGGCACATACAACGAGGGCGCTGGCGGCAAGGACTGGGGCGTGATGCGTCGGGACGGGACCGTCAAGCCGACGTATTCTGCAATGAGCACGATAGTGCAGGAGCTTGGTTCTGCCCGTCTGTTGGGCGAGGTCCGTGTCGGAGACGGACAGCGCGCGTATCTTTTCGAACAGCCGGACGGCAGACAGACGATGATGTTCTGGTCGGTCTCGCCGGTTGACACGGACGCAAACGTGCCGTCGGCAAAACCCCTGCTGGAACGTCCGCTCAAGCTGAACGTGCGGGACGGCGAATATGCCGTGACAGATCTTTGCGGGATGCGCTCTCGGGTCCGGGCGGAGAACGGGACGCTTGCCCTGACATCGACGCGTTATCCGGCTTATCTTTCGGGTCTTAAGGGGCTTAAGGCGGATGTGCCCGCATTGCCGCCGGGCAAGCCGACGCCGTATCAGGCGGCGGCGGATGAGGATTTGCGCGTCATCTTCAAGGTCAGCCTCGACAAGCGCGATTTTGGGATCGCCGGACACAAGTCCGTTGCCGAAATCAGGCGGGACAAGGGACGGATGACCGTTGAGATTTGGAACCTGGACGGAGTGGCGAAAGAAGGCCATGTGGCCGTTGTCGGCGGGACGCTGGAGAATCTGCCGGAGCGGATAAGCCTGCCGGCGAACGGCTGTGTTTCCTTCGACTGTTTTTATGCGCCAACCCCCAACCCCCGAACTTGTTCTGTCCGGGGTGTTTTCAAGGCGGCGGACAAGCCGACTCTCGATACCTGTGCGTCTGGAGAAAGAGTTTCTTGATTCGTGCGAAAGGTGGCCTGTCCGCGCGAACTCTCCCGAAAGCTGGAAGAAGAACACGACGGCCAGCGGCTATTCCGTCGTCTGGGACGAGGCCGAGAAAGCGCTTCGCTTTGATCTTTCGTGGGACAGGCAAGGCGTCGATCGGTGGTTCTACCCGACCTACACGCTCAACTTGCCAGCCGAAGACCTGACGAAGGCGCAGTTCATCCAGTTCGAGGTCAAGAGCGTTCAAGACAAGCCCGAGAATGACTTCGCCTGCCAATACCTGATGCTTGTTTACGAAGATCAGTCCAAGCCCGACCTGTTCATGCCGTACCAGGCGCCGCTTTCCGAGTGGGAGCCGCGCAGGATTGAGCTTTCAACAGAACTTACGGGAAGCAGCCAGAAGAGGCCGAAGGTGAAGGCGATCCGTCTCGGTGCGAACCCTAAGGGCATGAAGTGCACGTTCTGGATCCGCAACATCCAGCTGCTTAAATCCAAAGATCATGTTGCGCGGTGATGTTCCGATGCCGGATTGGACTTGCCGGATTTTTCGTACATGCTGTTTCGGCTGGATGATAACGTGCATGGGAATATGATATAATTCAACAAAATCAGAAAGGTAGACATAACATGGTGACACGCAAGGAATTCATAGGCGCCTCTGCAATGTTCGCGGCGGCGGGAGGCGCGCTCGGCGCCGACAGGGATGAAGCTGTTGAAAAGGTGGCGGCGACGCGCTCTTCCACGCCTCCCCGCAATCGGCACCCCTATCAGGGAATCGACTGGGCGACGGCGCACCAGATACGCGGCACGACGCACGTCCACTGCACGACGCAGGCGGATCTTGATGTCATCCTGAAGCGCATCGAGTTCCTCACGCTCTCCAACTACTATCCGAGCGCGCCGTGGTATCCGCTTGAGAAGATGACGGAGAACTACTGGCGCATCCACCACGACTTCCCGGTGGTGGTGAAGGGCAAGCGCACGGAAGGGCCGTTCGACTGGAACAAGATCGTGAAGCCCATTGTCAAGGACCTTCCGCCGGAGGTGCAGTCGGAGTATCCGTTCAAGGAGGGCGGCAAGATCTTCCGTCCACTGCCGGATGGTGTTCTGGAGGCGCCGAACGCGGAACATCACAGGTTCTACATAGATGATGGGCGGATGTTCGCTTGGTTGCACATCAACTCGCCCGGCTCGATGTTCGGCACCGGCACGTTCGACAAGAAGCGATTGCTGATGAAGCGCTGCGGCTACGACTGCGGTTCCGGTGAACCCTGGAGGACGGCTGTCGACCGCATGATTGCGGGCCTGATCCATCCGGACGGCGGCGGCGTGACCATCAACCATCCGATTTGGTCGTCGTACAGCCGCAATCTCCTGCTGAAGCTCCTCGATCACGATCCGCGTGTGCTGGGCATCGAGGTGATCGAAGGCGGCAGAACGAACGGCGAGACGTACTGGGACTGGGTTCTTGCGACAGGGCGGCAGTGCTTCGGGTTCTTTGTGCCGGACCACAGCATCCGCCGGCCGGACGGCTCGTTCGGCGTGAACGTGCTCGTTACGCCGGAGCGGACGGCGCACGCCTGCCTGAAGGCCTACCGTGACGGAAACTTCTATGGCGCGAAGCGGGGACTCAACGAACTCAAGTTCACGCGCATCGCATTCAACGGTGCGACGGTGGAGGCCGAGACGGACAAGCCCGCACGGCTGGCTGTCATCACGGGCTGTGGCGTCGTAAAGGAGGAGCAGAAGGCGACATCCATCAAGTGGACGATGGAAAAGGAGGCCGGTTACAGCGCACTCCGCCGCAACGCACACATCTTTGCGCGCGTCAAGGCGTATGCGACCGACGGTTCGGGCGAAGAGCTCTTCTCGCAGCCTTACATGCTTGCCACCGGAACGATCACTTCGGATTTCCCCGACAGTGATTTCAAGGGGCACATGTAACGCTTTGGGGTTGATCTTCAGATTGATGGGACAGGTGTGCGGTCTTGCTTGACTTCCCCGGGATGAAGAAGACGCTTCTCTGCCTTTGCGCGTTGGCGGCGTTCCTTGAGGCGGGCGCGAATGCGCCGGAGCCTTTCAGGGCGCATTATACGCCCGATGTGGCGGCGCGGAAGCAGGTGCGCGGCGTGATGCTCTCGCAGTATTCGGTCTGCGAGGACGACTTCAAGACGCTCGCCGAGTGGGGTGCAACGGTGGCGCGCTACCAGATGTATCCCGTGGGCGAACGGTGGAAAGGCAAGACGTCTGACACCGCAGGCTTTGCGGCCTGGCTCGACTGGAAGCTCGGCGTGCTGAAAGGCGAGGCGCTGCCGCTGGCGCGGAAGCACGGCATTCAGCTCGTCGTCGATCTCCACGTTCCGCCTGGCGGGCGCGGCGGAAGCGGCATGAAGATGCTGGACGATCCCGTTTGGGCTGACTTCTTCGTGGACTGCTGGAGGAAGATCGTTACGCTTCTCAAAGACGAGAAGGGAATATATGCATACGACCTCATAAACGAGCCGACGCAGTTCGGCAAGCCGAAAGTCTGCGACTACCTGGAGATTCAGCGAAGGGCGACGGCCGCAATACGGGAGATTGACGCTAAGACGCCGGTAATAGTTTCGTGCAACGCCGACGGCGCGTGGTGCGCCCCGTCGGCGTTCAAGTCGCTGAAGCCGATCGATTTCGTGAACGTCTTCTACCAGTTTCACATGTACGAGCCTTTCGCGTACACGCACCAGAAGGTGTTGCCGCAGTTCAAGGAGACGGTTGCAGCCTATCCCGATGCGGCGAAGGGCTGGAACTCCGAAGGGCTGAGGCGCATCGTAGCGCCTGTGTGCGATTTCGAAAAGAGGTATGGCGCGCGAATTTTCGTCGGCGAGTTCTCCGCCGTAGCCTACGCGAAGGGCTGCGACCTGTGGATCGCCGACGTCGGCGCGCTCCTGAACGAATACGGCTGGGACTGGTGTTATCATGCCTTTCGCGAATGGCCGGGGTGGAGCGTAGAACATGCCGTGACGGAAGGTGACAGCGCGGCCACGGCGAAGTTCGCACCGTCCGCTGACAATCCGCGTCGTCGCGCCTTGATTTCGGTTTTGCGTGAGTCTCGTTGAATTGCCGAATTTTATTATCGTTTTTTGCCCAAAAGCAATCCTTGGATATGATATAATGCACATCGGTGGGGTGGACCCATCGAAGAACAACACAAGGAATTGTAAGTCATGAAACAGATTTTTTCTATGGCTTGCGCGTTCTGCGCGGCGTTTGGATTGGCGGTTTCCGCTACGGCTGGAAACGTCACATTGACATGGGACGCCTCGGCGAACCCCTTGCCCACGACGCTGGGCGACGCGGCGACAGGACTATTGGAGTTCACCTACGACCCCGGAAATGCAAGCGTCGTCTCGAACATCACTGCGCATCCGGTGGATGGTGGTACGATTGTCATGACGGGCGACCAGATTGATCTCTGTAGCCTACCTCATGTCATAATGGCGGATGTGGGGGAGCTTGTCTTTTCCAATGCCGTTAATGGTGCAGCAAACATTTATTGTGAAAGTACGGTGCAGAACTATAATACAATCTCCTACAGTGGCGCGAACTTCGATACGGAATACAGGACAATCTTCGCCAACCAGAACCTTGATGACTGGATGCCGTACGAAACTGGCAATGCTGGCGGCAAAGGTTGGTGGAAGACTGATGGCATCAAGACATACAACATCAGACATGAAACAGACGGTTCGCTTACCGCCCAGCGTCAGGCCGACCTTGGCAGTGGGTTGATGGGTATCGTTAAATTCCAGCTTAAGCAGAACGGGGCGAACATTGATGGGCGTGTCATCTATGCTGGATATTGGAACAAGACAAAAGGACCTGTCGGCACCGATTCTGATGATGTGATTGCAAATCCTGTTAAGTACGGCGAGTTCACAAATCAAGGCGTTTCTACTCCGACGAAGGACTCCGGCTATGGTATCAACAAGATCACGATGTATCGTGTGAAAGGACTCCCAACTGTGCGATTCGCCGGTGGACTTGATATCGTTCAAGTCCTTTACGCGCGTGGATTTACGCACGTCATTTATGAGCGTGCCGTGACTGGCAGCGCCAAGCTGGGCTATCAGGCGGATGCCAACGGCATTCTGACATTCCGTGATCCAGATTATCTCTTCGATCCATCGGCTAAAGCCGGCGGCGGAAAGCTGAGCGATTTTGGATTAAAGGGTAGCGGCACGATAGAGTTTGAGGCGACGGATGCGCTGTCTGGCGATGAAACGTATGACACGTTCACGCTCTCCAGTGCACCTTGGATACCGACATCTTGGATCACGATTGCCACGAACAAATTACTCAAAAACCTTCTGGATGTTACGGCTGTTTTTGGTGGTGCATCCATAGGAGGGGATTATCGGACGCGAGTACCGGTTCAATTGCTTGACATTGCAGATGATGGCCAGACGGCAACGGCTCAGTTCCATCAGTTGGGTTCATATAATACCGGTGTAACGAATCGTATTTGTGCAGTATTGGTGGAGCTTCGGCAGAATGGCGACGATGTCCAGATGATGGCGTCTGGGGCGGCATATTACAACGGCAGTGGATATGCTGCCTTGTACGGAAAGGACATGTCTGCCTATAAGGGAAATGGTAGTGTTAGTGTGACAGTTGACAACGCTCATGGTTCATACGGCGTGCACGATCTTTCGCTCACGTTCAGGTCGGTATATAACGTCAAGTGTGTGACGATGGGTTGGTATCCCGGCATTCGCAACATGGAGGGTTCGACTGCTGTTCCGGGTTGCAAGGCACAGCTGATCGTCAAGGGCACGAACAATACGAGGATGCGCTATGTTCCATCTGCCGCCAATGGCCATGTGCTGCCCGCAACCGATGGGCTTCTCAGAATTCAGAATGGCGGCGATGTCGTTCAGACGAAAGCGCAGAACAGCTATGCAACCATGTGGGTTGACGACAGTGCGCTGATTTACATCGAAGAAGGAGGCGTGTTCAAGCAGCAGACATATTGGGGACTTGGCTACAAGCAGAAGATTGACATCATGGGTGGAGAGTTCCGAGCGTACGATGTTTCTACGGCACCGCAGGGTCAGCTCGTTCTAAATCTGTTCACACTGTCGGGCGATGTGTATTTCCATTCTATACAGGGCCGTAGCGGCGATATGGTTCGTGCTGGATACAAGCAGGATGCCGTCTGGACGGTACGCGGCGCGAGTCCTTCGTCGTTCGAGCTTCCGCTTAGTCTCTGGGGCGCGGCTGAAGAGGCGGCTGGCGGCAATACCATGACGTTTGCTGTCAATGACGTGACGGGCGATTCCGCTACCGACTTCACCATGAACGGCGCAATCAGCCTCAACGCGGGCGAGCCGGACATCCTTGGCGTGTACAAGACCGGCCCCGGCACGATGCAGCTGAACGCTTCGTACAACATCAGCGGCAAGACGACGCTTCTCAAGGACGGCACGTGGCTCCTGAACGGATCGTCGCTCACGAGCGCGTCCGACCCCTACACCATCGACGGCGGCACGCTGGCGGTTGCGGACGGCACGGCGAACAGCATGGGTGTGCTGACCGTTGGCGCGGCGGGCGGCGGCATCACGCTGGGTTCGGGGGCGACGCTCACGTTCGCCGATTCCAGCGCGGCGGAATGGGCGGCTGGAGAGAATATCGTTATCACTGGTTTCGCCGAGAAGTCGATACGCATCGGCACGGATGTCGGTGCCCTCACCCGTGAACAGCGTCGGCGCCTTCGCACGAGCGACAACCGGCGCCTCTATCTCGGCTACGACGGTTTCCTTACCACGACGAGCAACAGCACGCGCATCTACATACGCTGAGCAAAAGTCACCGATGGCTCCGCATAGGGTCTTTTTCAAGCTCGGCCTGACGTGCTGTGCCGTGGCCTTCGCCATGGCGGGGGCCGCGCACGCCTTCACGGTTGACGCCGACCTGCCTGCCGGGAACGTCGTCGTCGCCCGGCACGCCGCCGCGTCGGGGAAAGCCGCCGGCGCCGCTGTGCGCGAACACCCAGTTCGACTATCGGTAAGCGGAGGTTTGCGACATGAACACAGGAAACAGGATATTGGTTGCAATTGAGGCCGCCGCGTCGGCCATTTGCGCGTTCGGCATGGGCAGTGTCGAATGGGGTGGACGCGAGCCGCATCTCGCAGTGGTGGATCCCGTCTGCGGTTACGAGGATGGTGCGGTAATCGACCTCGGCGGCGAATGGACCTTCGCCACGTGCGGATATGTCGCCGACCGTTCGCAGTTCTTCAATATGCGCCAGCTCAATGAACCGTGGCCGAAGGAGCGCAAGATCATGGTTCCCGGCACATGGGAATCGCAGGGAGTCGGCGAGCCGGTTCCCGCCGCGCAGCGCTGCTGCTACGCTGGCTACACCTCGCACTTCCCGCTAACGCACGGTTTCCTCGGCGACGGCTGGTACCGGCGCACGTTCGAGATTCCGGCGGGGTGGAAAGGTAAGCGCATATGGCTGAAAGTGGGCGGCGTGGGGTGTCAGGGCTGGTTCTGGGTGAACGACATGCCCGTCGCGCACGTCTTCGACTACTGCGCCACGCGGAAGTTCGAGATCACCGATCTCGTGGAGCCGGGCAAAGCGGCGAAGTTCGTGGTAGAGGTGTCCAACGCCGCGCCGTCGAAGCTCGGCACCGCCGAGGCTGTCGCGTGTTTTGGCGGCATACTGCGTCCGCTGGAGCTGGAGGCGACGCCGCAGACGTTCATCGACGACGCCTGGATTCGCGGCGACTTCGACGCGCGTTGCGCGGAGGCACATGTGACTGTCGGATATCCGAAGTCGAATGACGCAGGTCTGATGCTGCGCATCACGATCGATGGGCAGACCGTCTCGCAAGCCATCGGCTCGCGAGGACGCTCACACTCCCATACACTCAAACTTCCGCTTGTGGACTTCCGCCCCTGGTCACCAGAGCACCCGAACCTCTACACGGGCATCGTCGAGCTAGTGGAGAACGGCGTAGTCGTGCAGACGCGGCGCGAGCGGTTCGGCGTGCGCAAGTTCGAGGTTCGCGGCAAGGACTTCTACCTGAACGGCAAGCCTTTCTTCATGCGCGGGTGCGGGTTCCACGAGATCGACCCGATTTACGGGCGGCACCGTCCGCTCCGCGAGGACTGCCGTGCTCGAATCGCCAAAGCTCGGGCGGCGGGGTTCAACTTCGCCCGCCTCCACACGCGTTGCGAATCGCCGGAATTCTTCGACGCGGCGGACGAGCTGGGGCTTATGCTTCAGCCCGAACTTCCCTACTACGGCGACTTCTCAACGGGAATGGCGCCGTTCGAGCCGCTTGCGGACGCGAAGGAGCTGTGGGAGAACTTTCGCCGCCATCCGTCGTTCGCGGTTTACTGCGGCGGCAATGAGGGAACGTTCGGCCCGGTGCTGGGAAAGAAGTTCCATTCGTTCATTAAGACAATGGATCCTGACCGTCTCGTAATCGAGCAGGACACGATGGCGCAGCCGCTTTGGAAGCGCAGTCCGTCGTCCGCCAAGGACGCGAAGCAATGGCGCGGCACGGGCGTGACCGACAAGAAGGACCTTGCAAACTACCGCGTTTCGGATACGGACGACTTCATTGCCTATCCTGACCGCATCTGGCCGCGCGGCGGGTACGATCCGCAGTGCCCGATGATCGCGCACGAGTTCATGAACCTTTCCGTCAAGTCCGATACGCGCCTTGAGAGGGACTATACGGGGATGTGGGATCATCCTGTGAAGCGGTCTGTGCGCGGCGAATGGCTGGCGCGTTTCGGCCTCGACCATGCGATGGGCGACCAACTGCAGGATGCACAGCACAGGCTCCAGGCGACCTGGCAGAAGCTGGGAATCGAGTCGGCGCGGAAGGACCCGCACTGCGACGGCTACTATTTCTGGTCGCTCACCGACTGCACCATGCCGAACGAGCCTGACTGGAATGGAGTGGACACGACCAATCTCTCGTACATTGCGCAGGGGCTTCTCACTCCGTTCCTTACCGAGAAGATCGGCGGACAGACGCTTGCGGAATTCGCGGCGTTCAACTCGCCTGTCGGTGTGTTCATCGATTCCAAGCCGGAATATCTCCATCTTGTCGCAGGAGAGGCGTTCTTGTTTGACGTTCTCTTTGCAAACTATGGCGACGGCGAGGTGGCCGACTCGGTGGCAGAGTGGTCGATCAAGGCTAAGGATGGCGAACGCCTGGTAGGTGGCGAAAAGGCCGTTGGCACTCTCACTCTCGGCGGCGTGAGAAAGATCGCCAAATTCTCTTTGCCTGCGCCGATGGTCACCAAGGCGATGGCGGCGAAGCTTACGGTCGCGGTGAGGTCCGGCGGCAAGACGGTGGCGCAGGGACGCTGGGACTGCTGGCTTTTCCCGACGCGGGCGAAGCGTGACGGACGCGACATTGTTGCGACAGGTGCGTGTCGTGTGGCTGTCGAGGCGGCGTTCGATGGCGTGCTCCCGCCTGAACGGGCGGCGGAGGCGAGCGTTGTTGTCGCTGACATGGGGTCGCCTGAGGCAGCGGCGGCGCTGGCGCGTGGGCAGGGCGTCATAGAGATTGGCGGCCTCAAGGAGCCTGCGAACGTCGAGCTTGGCTGGTGGTTCCACAAGAACATCGTCGGCGCGGTGTTCGATACGGAAAGTCCGTTGCTCAAGTATCTGCCGAAGTCGGAAAGCCTTTCCACGCTCCATTTCCGCATCTTCAAGAAGGGACTCGCGATGCCCGTGAAGGACTTCCCTGCGGATTCGCTCGCTGCCGTCAGCGAGGAGCAGGCCTCGTGCCGGGCGCATCTTGGCGAGCGGATCGACGGCAGAGGCGGTCGTCACGTCTTCGCCTACGGCCTTGCCCTTGACCAGCCGCTGCCCGAGGCGGTGGCGATCCTCGACGGACTGATAGACCGCGTCCGCGAACCTGCTGAGGAGAGCCAGTTTCGCAGAGATTGATTCAGGCTGAAGACAAACCAGTATCTGAATACGGCGACTGCTGTCGACCTTTCCCAAGAGACGGCGGTGACGTTTGAGTGCTGGTGCCGCTGACGGGACGGCCGAGTGGCGTTTACGGCGTTCTCTCCTAAACGTCGGGAAGCGTCAGGTCGTAACCGTTCCCCGACAAATCCTTCCACACTGTAGGCGAGTCCGAATCTTCTCCGACACCAGCGTTGTCGATTGGCACAATCCGACCTTTGGAGGGTGTCGGGCTTACGCAGATATATGGTATAATGTGCGGCGTTGAAAGTGGTGGACGATCAATGAAGAAGCAATGTCTGTGTTTGTCACTTGCCGTTGCATGGACAAGTGCGGTTCTGGCGGGTGTGTCGCTTGACGCGCCGGGGCATGTCTATGTGGAGGGCGCGGCGCTTACGATGAGCAACGCGCCGGTCGAGCTCAAGAAGCTGGGCACCATCGACGAGTTCATCGTCGAGGCCAACCCCGTTGTATTCAAGGGAAAGCCGTATCTTTGCGAATACATCCGCTATTTCAGTCCGGCGAAACGCTATCCCGGCAACGATCTGGGCACCTCCTACTTCCGATTCCGCGACCTGTCGGATCTGAAGCTGACGACGCCGCCATGCGGCATGGGTCTGCACATGGGCAATGCGTTTGTGGCGGGCGACCGCGTAATCATTACCTGTGTGGAGGGGTGGGGGAAGAGCCGGTTCTATCAGCTGGAGTCCACAGACCTTGTGCATTGGTCGAAGCCGCGTGTTATTCTCTCCGGCGAGGGCTGGGCTGGCTACAACACGTCCGTCTGCAAGGCGGGCGACAGATACGTGATGGTGTTCGAGCTGGGAAAACCGCGCGATCTGGTCGGCAAGCCGTTCACGATGTTCTTTGCGGAGTCCCGCGACCTGAGGGAGTGGAAGCAGATTCCAGACGCCGTCTACGGCAGGGAGTTCTACACGGGCGCGCCAATGCTGAGGCATTTCGGCGAGTGGTTCTACTTCTTCTACCTCGAGTCCCAGAAAGATGGCTATCGTCAGCGTGTCGCGCGCTCGCGAGACCTGAAGAAGTGGCAGCTCAGCCCTGCGACGGTCCTGTCGTTTGACGCAAACGACAAGAAGATTCATCCGGAAGCCGTTCTCTCCGCGGCACAGCGTGAAAAGGTGGCGGCGGCGGAGAACCGCAACGCCTCCGACCTCGACATGTGCACCTACAGCGGCAGGCTGATTTGCTCCTATAGCTGGGGGAACCAGAAGGGCATTGAGTTTCTTGCGCTTGCGGAGGCGGACGTGACGGAACGGGGGTTCTGCGAAAGCTTCTTTGACGGCGTGGATCCTGACGGGGCTTCGCTCCCTCCGCGATAGGCAGGTTCACTTGGAGTCAAGCGGGGGTTTTGGTATAATTCGTGCCATGAAAAAAGTTATTGCAGTGATGTTTGCGGTCGCCGTTTCGACGGCGTTGGCGGATGCAGGAGACTGGAAGGTGCCGCGCTGGTGGGCGTTCCTTTCGGCGCCTGACTCCGTGAAGAAGGTCGTCGACGGGCGGTGCAGCGGACACTCGCAGGGAATGTGCGTGACGTCCAACGCCTTCTACTTCTCGTTCCACAACCAGATCGTCAAGACGGACTGGAAGGGACGGTTCCTGAAGCGCGCGGAGGTTGCCAGACACGGTGGCGACATCTGCCACTGGAATGGGCGCGTATACACGGGAGTTTGGGAGGAGCCTGCGAAGAAGGACGGCAAATGGTGCGCGGCAATCAAGATGTACGACGCGGAGACGCTGGCGTTGCTGAAGGAGAAACGGTTGCCGGAATGGACCAAGGCCTGTGACGGCATCACATGCCTTGACGGCGTAATCATCCTTGCGATGGGCATGGAGGACTGGAACTCTCCCGTCGGGAGCCGCAACAATTACGGGCGGTTCGACGCCGAAACGCTGGAGCCGATCGGCAAGCCTTTCGTGGTGGACCATGGCGAGCAGGCGAATTGCGGGGCGCAGAACCTCACTACTGACGGCACGTACATCTACGCCTGCTACTACACGGACAACGAGGCGGCTCGGACGCCTAACTTCATTGTGTTCGACAAGGACTTCAAGGTCGTGGGCAAGCATGTGTTCGGCTGGACGCACGGAGTCGATGTCGTACCGGGCGGTAAGGATGGCGCGGTGCGCTTCGCTTGGGCAACCACGCTTAACAACAACTGGGACTACGACTCGCCTATCGTCCCGCAGATGCTCGTCCAGTTCGGCGAACTCAAGGACGGAAAGATCACCGACATCACGAAATACATCGGATTCAAGAAGCCGATGCAGCGGTGAGCATTCGGGAATGGGAAGGTGAAATGCATAAATGCGTTTCGATTACGCTCCTGTGCGGCGTGGCGTTTTCCGTTTGGGTCGCCCAAGGGCGGGTGGAACTCCTGGCTCCGGAGGACAAGGCCGTGTTGCCGTCCGTTCCGGCGGCGCAACGCGTGGTTATGGCTAAACCTACGCAGGGCGAGCGGCGTTCCGCCGCCGCATGCGAGCAGGGACCATGGGGCGAATCGGCGTCCATCACGGTGTCGTGGCGGATGACCGAGGGCGAGTCCGGCCCGTGGCGCATACGCATCGGCACGGATGCGGAGCTTCGGGACGGCAAGGACTGGTGGATTCTCAAGAAGGTGCTGATACCCGACTACAGTGGCGTGTACAAGTACACTCTGGCGAACGCCAACCTCGTGCCGGGCCGCCGCTACTGGTGGCGCATCTGGTGCAACGTGAAGTGCAGCGAATGGGAGTGTGGCTCTGCGATCGGCCCGAACGGATGCGCGTGCGGCAAGACGGGGCCTGCGCCCGCCTCCGAAATCCGCACGTTCGTCATCGAGGACGTTCCGCCCCGTTGGATCGCGCTGGAGGGACGCACAAAGAACATGCGCGACCTTGGAGGCTGGCGCACGACCGACGGCAAGCGTGTGCGGTACGGCATGGTGTTTCGCGGAGAGGCGATGAACGACAATAGCGTAAGCGGCTATGCGCCTGGCCGCAACCGCCTTGCTGTCGAAGATGTCGCCTTCCTCACCAATGAACTCGGCATCAAGACCGAACTAGACCTCCGGACGGCGCGCGAAGTGTCGGGCATGAAAGGCTCGCCGATGGGGCCGTCTGTGGCCTATGTACACCGTTCGTCACAGGCCTACAAGTCGATGTTCACCCCGGAAGGGATGAAGGCCATGGGGGAGAACTTTCGTCTTTTCTGCGACAGGAAGAACTATCCGGTGTTTTTCCATTGCATTGGAGGGGCGGACCGCACTGGCTCCCTCGCTTATGTGCTGAACGGTGCGCTCGGCGTGGCGAAGGAGGATCTTGAGCGCGACTGGGAATCGACGTTCTACCCGGACATTCCGAACGTCGTGGACAACCTGACCGGCCGGCCGTTCACCGACAGCACGTACTGGCGCAGCAGCAGCCACTTCGATGACGGGTTTGCGAAATACGCCAAAGAAGGCGACACCCTGCGCGACAGGATATGCGCCTACCTGGAGGCATGTGGCGTAACGGAGTCGGACATCGAACAGGTGCGGGCCATCATGCTCGAATGCCCCGCGAATGCGAAGTAGCGCGGTCTTCTCCTTTCGCTGGTTTAACAATCTGTATTCCCACATTTGATATAATTCACGGCATGAAAAAGACAGTTGCTGGCATGTTTGCGGTTGCCGCTTCGGCGGCCGTCGCGTGGGCGGCACTTCAGGGGCGTGGCGAAGAGCTGCATGGCGTTGACACGTGGGCGGGGATACGTCCGTTGCCGGCCGTTGTAAATCCAGTAGGGCGCGAGGCATCGCCAAATCTAATCTCGCTACGCGGTGAATGGGAGTTCGTGACGCAGCCGAAACCGTTCTGCCGCCGCTACCGTCACACGAAGGTGCCGTTCGCGAAGGTGGACGAGAACACGCCGGCAAATCGGCGCAGCGGCATGGATACGCCTTGGTCGGAAGCGCGGCGAATCAACGTTCCGGGCGCATGGGAGGCTCAGGGCGTCGGCGAGCCGGGGATGTCGATTCCTTGGGATCCGCTCTGGGATTCCAGCCCAAAGAGGATCAATCACATCTACATGGGCGAGGGCTGGTACCGCAAGGATGTGGTTGTGCCGTCCGGCTGGAGCGGCAGAAAGATGTGGCTGAAGGTCGGCGGCGTGAAATCGCAGGGCTGGTTCTGGGTGAACAAGCATCCTGTCGCATGGGTTGACACGTACTGCGGCACGTACAAGTACGACATCACGCCGTTCGTAAGGCCGGGCGAGACGAATCGCATCCTTGTTTGCGTCAACAATGCACTGCCGTCGCGCAAGGGGCTTATGAGCAACGTCCATCGCTGGGGCGGCATCTACCGAGATGTCGAGATCGAGGCGACGCCAGAGACGCGCATCGACGACGCATGGGTACGCGGGCTGTTTGACGAGAAGGCGGCCGAAGCGCATGTGACGGTCACCGGTTTGGCCGTTCAGGCGCGGCAGATTCGCGTGACGGTGGAAGGCGAGGCGGCGGTCTGCCGGGCCAGCGTGGAAGGCGAAACCGTCGTGCGCCTGCCGCTCCGGGATTTTCGTCCGTGGTCGCCGGAAAGTCCGAATCTATACTGGGCGAAGATAGAGCTTCTAGATGAGGAAGGGGATTTGATGCAGGCGTGGCGCGAGCGATTTGGCGTCCGCAAGCTGGAAGTGCGTGGCGACACGTTCTACCTGAACAACCATCCGTATTTCCTGCGCGGGTTCGGCGACGACAGCGTATATCCGATCGCCGGCCTTCCGCCGGCAGACCGAGAGACTCATCTTGCGCACCTGAAGAAAGCGCATGCGGCGGGTTTCAACTTTGTACGCCTGCACACGCACTGCGAAGTGCCGGAGTACTTCGAGGCGGCGGACGAGGCGGGCATTCTCGTCCAGGCTGAGTTGCCGTACTACACCGATGTGCCGACGGAGGCGTTCGCGTTCGATCCGCTCAGGGACCTGCGCGAGCTTCAGGCGCACTACCGGCGCTATCCGTCTTTCGCCGTGTATTGCGGCGGCAACGAGGGACGGCTTGGGCCGTATGTCGAGAAGAAGATGTACGAATTCGTGAAGGGAACGGACCCTGATCGGCTTGTGAACCATCAGGACGGCGACCGGATGCTGTGGCAGGAGTGGGACGGCGACGAAGGCTGCAACGACCCGGGCAACTCCGACTACGACATCGGTCCACGCGACATCTGGCCGCGCGGCACGTTCAACACGGGCCGCCCGTTCGTGTGCCACGAGTACTTGAACCTCTGCGTCAAGCAGGATACGCGAATCGCGCCTCTCTATACGGGCGCGTGGGCCGTGCCAGACTCGCGAGCCGACCGCTCCGCCTGGCTTGCCGCGCGCGGGCTAGACCTTGCGTGGGGCGATGCGCTTCAGGACGCCCAGCACGTGCTGCAAGGCGTTTACCAGAAGCGTGGCATCGAATGGGCGCGCAAGGATCCGTATTGCGACGGGTACTGTTTCTGGACGGCGGTGGACGTAGTGGTCGCCAATGGCCCGATCCATTCGGCGCAGGGGCTCTTCGACCCGTTCTGGCAGGTTAAGAAGGGCGGCCTGACGCCGGAACGGTTCGCCCTCTTCAACGGTCCCAGCGTCGTGCTTGCCGACTTCGCGCCGGAATGTTCCGTCGCAGAGGTTGGCGAGACGCGCAAGGTCGCCTTCCTCTTCGCCAACTACGACGGCGCGTCGAAACGGAATGTTGCCGTCCGCTGGACGCTTTCGACGAACGGGCAAGTGCTGGTGAATGGCGAAGAACCTGTGACGGAGATCGCCGAAGGCAATGCGCGTCCTGTCGCCACAACGATGCTGACGATGCCGCCCGTCGCCAGGGCCGTGAAGGCTGTGTTGAGGGCCGAGGTTGACGGCACCGCGAACGAATGGGACTTTTGGGTGTTTCCAAAGCGTGCAAAGCGCAACGGCTCGGACATCGCAGCCGATGCCGAGCTGCTTCCGATGCTTGCGAAACTTTATGACGACGTGTCTGATGCGGTGTCGCCCGAAGGAGCCAAGGCGCGGGTCGTGATCGCGCCGTTCGGATCGAAGACGGCTGCGGAGGCGCTGGCGCGAGGGCAGAACGTACTGACGGTCTCGGGATGGGACGGCACGCCGAACGTTTCGCTTGGCTGGTGGTCGATGGGCAATCAGGTCGGGACGGCACTCGCGAAGGGCAATGCGGTTCTTGCCGGACTGCCGCATGAAGGTTCGCTTACGCCGCTCTTGTTCCGCGTCGTCAAGGATGGGGCGCATCCTCTTGGAGAGGGCGGGCTGAAGCTCGTCGAGCCGATGATCGTCGGCGAAGGGCGGAAGGACTGCTATCTCTATCTCGGCGAGGTGGAATGCGGGGAGGGCCGGCAGCTGGCGGCGTTCGGGCTTGATATCCTTTCCGGCATGCCCGAAGGCACGGCGATTCTCGACGGCGCGATTGACGAATTGCGACGTTGACGGCATCGTGCCATGTCCCGGAAGCCGTTGGACATGTGGCAACCGACGGGCTGATTGTGGTATAATAAACATGTAGTCGGAATGTCGGCCGACAGGTAACAGGGAGCATAGAAATGATGACTAGGAAAACGATGATTGCCGCGCTTTGCGCGGGTCTTGTGCTTGGCTGCAGGTCGGGGCTGCAGGCCAGTGCGCCAGGCGACATGAAGCTGATGAGCTACAACGTGCTGCATTGTGCCGGTGCGGACGGCAAGATCGACATCGCCAGGACGGCGGAAGTCATCAAGCGCGAAGCGCCGCGCTTCGCCGGGATCCAAGAACTGGACTGCAAGGCGGCGAAGCGCTCTGGCGGCGTGGACCAGCCGGCCGAGCTGGGGCGGCTGACGGGAATGCACGCGACATTTGCGCAGGCTATTCCGTACCAGGGCGGCGGATACGGCGTGGCGGTGCTGTCTCGCGAAAAGCCGCTTTCTGTGTTCAAGACTCCTCTTCCGGGGGCGGAGCCGCGCGTGCTGTTGCTGTGCGAGTTCAAGGACTGCTGGTTCGGCACTGCCCATCTCTCGCTTCAGGAGACCAATCGCCTTGCCTCAGTCGAGATCATACGCAAGGCCGTTGCCGAACGTTCCGCGGCCAAGCCTGTCTATCTTACCGGCGACTGGAACGCCACGCCTGACTCCAAGTCGCTCGCCGCAATGCGTTCGTTCATGACGGTGCTCTCGACCACGAAGGAGCGCACGTACCACGGCTTCAAGCAGCACGACCCCTCCAGCGTGGTCTGCATCGACTATATAGCGGTCGATTCAGTCTCCGCCAGGAAGACCGTCGTGCGCGATTCGCACGTGGTGCCTGACGTCACGACCTCGGACCATTCGCCGGTCGTAGCAACCGTCGCCGCAGCCGGCAAGCCGTTCCGCGTCTGCTCGTTCAACATGCGCACGGACTGCGGCGAGAAGGAAGACCGTGCGTGGACGAACCGCTTGCCGCTTATCGTCAGAGTCATCAAAAAGCACAGTTTTGACGTGATCGGAGCGCAGGAGCTGAAGCACAACCAGGTCGCTCACCTGCGCGAGGCCCTTGGCCCGGACGGTTACGAGATAGTAGGGCGCGGCCGCCTGGCCGAAGGCAAGAGCGAGGGCGTGTACGTCATCTACAACACCAGGCGCTTCGAATGCACCGCTAGCGACACCTTCCAGCTCTCCGAGACGCCTGAGGTGTGGGGGTCGTCGTCGTGGGGATCTGCCTATCCGCGTACCTGCGTGTGGGTACAGCTGAAAGACCGCGAAAGCGGCGCGGAGTTCCGTTTCTACAACACCCATCTCGACCATGTGAGCGAGCTGGCCCGAAAGAAGGGGATGGAGCTGACCGTCGGCAGGATCAACGCTGACGTCTCTTCCGGCATGACGGCGTTTCTTTCCGGCGACTTCAACAACGAGCTGAAGCCAGGGAACGCCATAGATTTCGTCCGCAAGTCGATGAATGACACGGCGGACCTCGCTCTCTCGCCTCATCGCGGGCCCGAGAAGACGTTCCACGGCTACACCCCGCCGGCCAGCTCGCTGATAGACTATGTCTTCGTAAAGGGGCCGGCGCGCGTGCTTGTGCACGCGACGCTCGACGACATGCCGGACGGCAAGGTGCCGTCCGACCACTTCCCCGTAGCAGCCAAGGTCGCGCTGCCAGCGAAGTGAGATGGCGCAGCGGATGAAAGGAGAATGCGAGATGAAACGTCTGGCCGCGGTTGCGGCGCTTGCCGCGTGCGCGTTGGCGGCTCCTGCCGCGCATGTCGTGCAGACCGGATCTATAGCCGAAGGCGGTTTTGGCGTTGCTACTGCGGAGACGCTGACCAAAGACGGTTGCGGCACCCTGCTGAACCTTTTTCACGGCAAGTGGACGCCTGAGAAGTTGCGTGCCGTCGGCGAACACTGCCGGAAGCACGGCTGCACGTTCACGATGGACGAGATGTTCAGCCGGTGGAGCGGCGAGCTGAAGGGCGAGTATGCGTCCCAGAAGGACGAGCTGCTGGCCGTGCTGCGCGAATATGGCGACGTGTGCGAGGGAACCCAGCACTACAGCGAGAGCGGCGGGCTGATGTTCTACTGGCATCCTCACGACGCCATGCACCGCGGGCAGTTCTCTCCGCGCATCGCGAAGGGCGGCAATTCGCTCGCGCAGGCATACGCCGAGTCGTGCGCCCAGACGCGCCGCGACTTCCTCCAGGCGAAGGCGCTCGGACTGCCGGGCCCGATCTTCTCCATCGAATGCGCGTTCGGCTTCGCGCCGTACCTGATGCGGGCCGGATATGACCGCGTCGACCTTGAGGTCGTCTATTCCGACGAGCTGGAGCGTGCCTACGCCGGCGCGAAGACTGCGGCGGAAGCGTTCGGACGCAAGCGCTTCGGCACCGACATGGCGATGGAATGGTATGGCGGAATGCAGAACGACGGGCTCTGGGAGGCGCGCTGGCGCACCTCGCTTTACCATGCCTATGTTCGCGGTGCTGATCCCATCTACAACGAGCACGGGCTGATGAGCCATATGTGCCACGGGCGGAAGTTCGACCGGGACCATCCCGTCTCGCGCCGCTACCGCAAGGTGCTCGCCGACTTCACGGCGTGGTGCAAGGCTCACCCGCGCGCAGACGGCTATCCGCTCGCGGCGGTCGGCGCTATTCATGGGCGGTTCGACGGATATGTCGGCATTTTCCAGACGCATCTCTTCGGCCAGCGTTCGAACGACGCCTTCCGCGTCACCGAAGCGGACCGCACGGCGTGGCGGCTCTTCGATGGGCTCTACCGCCGGCGCGGATGGCAGGAGCGCGACAGCTGGGGCGATGCCGATTGTTCCGGCAATCCGCCTCTCGGCGCGGCGGGAATCCTGCCGTTCGATGCGCCGGCGGCCGAGTTTGCTAAGTATCGCTTTCTCTTTTTCCTTGGGCGCAACGTGATGGACGACGCGCTTTACGCGAAGCTTGTCGATTACGTGAAGGGCGGAGGCACGCTGATGCTTGTCGCAAGCCACATGACAGTGCAGGACGCTCCCGACGGCGGGTTCGCGCCATACAACGGCGGCGACTGGTCGGAACTTATCGGCGTGAAGATGACCCAGGGGAAGCCGTGGCATCTGCCGCACGGCATGAAGTTCGTGAAGAACCCCGGTCCCGGCTGGAACTTCCAGCCTCTCACCGACACGTGGGACCCGGACTTCATTGAGGGCGGCTTCGACGTCCCCGCGCTTGAGGCGACCGCCGCGACGCCGTTCATCGTGGCGTCCGACCGCTTCCACGAGAAAAAGATTGCAGAATGCAAGGGCATTGGGTTCGTTCGCGAACTTGGCAAGGGACGCGTCGTTTTCCTTGCCTCGCTCGATTCGCCCGGGGCGTTCGGAGTGCGCAAGCTCTATTCCTACCTGATGGCGAAGGCTATGGAAGCCGTCGGCACAGAGGTGTGGCCGAAGGTGGAATGCTCCGACACCGTCCGATGGAGCGTCTATCCGGACGGTACCGTCTATCTGCTCAACACCGAGCCTCACCTTGCGCAAGAGGCTGTTCTCGAACGTTCTCCCGGCGCCGTGCGCGAACAGGTGCGGCTGTCGCCCGGAGAGCTGAAGATCGTCAGCAGGAATCAAATTGGAGAAAGACATTGAACATCACGAACATCGCTTCGCAACGGATGCTTACGCGCAGGACGTTTTTCGGGCAGGCCACGGCGGCTACGGTGCTGGCTGCGGCAGGGTGCCTTCCGCGAAAGGGCGGCGGCGAGCCAAGGCTAAAGCTTGGCGTCCTTTCCGACATCCATATTCTCGTGCAGAAGGACTCCATGAAAAGCGACGTCTGGTTCGAGAAGGCGCTTCGCTGGTATGACGAGCGCAAGGCAGACGCCGTCTTGCTCTGCGGGGACATAGCGGACTGCGGGCTCGTGTCCGAACTCGAATACGCGGCGGAGATCTGGTACAAGGTGTTCCCGGGCGACAGGCGCAGCGACGGAGAGCCGATTGCGAGGCTTTTTCACTTTGGCGACCACGACTACGCCGGCTACGCCCATAAGTATCCGTGGGCCAAGAAATCGTCGAAAGATCCCGATGCGCCGAACCATGCGCTCGTGAACGAGGACGTTGTCGCGATATGGGACAGGCTTTTCCACGAGAAGTGGGAGCCGATCCAGGTCAAGAAGGTCAAGGGCTACACCTTCGTCCTGGCGCATCATCCGCACAACATGGAGAAGGGCACGGAGATACCTGGTCTCGCCGAGGCGCTTGCCGCCGCAAATCCAGACCCGACGAAGCCGTTCTTCTACTCAATGCACCGTCCGGTGCATGGCACGTTGCCCGAATGGAATCCAAAGAGCCTTGAGAACGACCCTAACCACAAGGCGCTAGCGAAATATCCGAACGTGATGGCGTTCTTCGGGCACTGCCACAGGAACTGCGCGGACGAACTCAACCTCTGGCAGGGCGAGTACACCGTAGTGCATGTGCCGTCGACCAGCTACTGCTGTACGCGCGGCGGACGCGAGAACTCGTTCTCATGCGGGAACCAGCCGGACAAGAAGCGTCCGCAGCTGATGGATCGCGTGGACTGCATGACTTCCAACCAGGCGCTTTTCGCGACCGTCTGCGACGACAGCATCGTCCTTGAGCGGCGTGACGTCCGTCACGGCGCCGCGATGGGGCCGGACTGGGTGATACCGCTGCCGTCGCCTGACGGCTCGTGTTCCGAACTGGTGCGCAGGTCGGTGTCCGTCGCGCCGGCGTTCCCGGCGGGAGCGACGGCCGCAGTGTCGGAGCGGGTCGGGAAGAATCGCGCGAAGCAGCAGCTGGAGCAAGTCGTCGTGACGTTCCCGCCGGCGCACTCCGGCGACGGGCGGCCGCGCGCTCTCGACTACGAGGTGGTTGCGAGCGCGAAGGACTTCAAGCTTGTCCGCCGCGTGTTCTCGACGCGCGCGTACTGGACGGAGTCGGAGGAGAAGGAGCCGGCTTGCTGCGTCTTCGGCAAGTTCGAGCTTCCGAAGGACAAGGCGGTTACGTTCACCGTCCGCCCCGCGAACAGCTTCGGCATATGCGGCGATCCGCTTCCGCCGGTGAGGTGGAGTTGGAATTCGTGAATGGCATCAGGCAAGGAAGGGCTGTAACATGCAAGGAGCAAACGCAATGCAACAGACGATGACCCGCAAGGGGTTCATGGGGGCGGCTTTCGCCGCCGGAACGATGGCGGCCTGCGCAGGCATTCCAAAGCCGGGAACTGGCAAGCGCTGGTATCGCGGCATGTTGCACATGCACACGCTTTGGTCGGACGGGCGCGCCCTGCCGGAGCAGTGCGCCGCCGCTTACAAGGACGCCGGCTACGACTTCATCGCCTTCACCGACCACAACCGGCTCGGCGTCGATCCGGACAGGTGGATCGCCGTCGGCAACGGCACGGAGAAGGGCTGGCCGCCAATCTGCGTGCATCCCGACTGCTTCAAGAATTACATGGAACGTTTCGGGAAGACCGCTTCCGTGCGCGCCGGCAAGGACGGGGCGCTCACCCATGTCCGCCTCAAGACTTTCGCCGAAGTCAAGAAGATGTTCGACGAGAAGGAGAAGTTCCTCATGATACCTGGCGTCGAGCTGACGACGGACGAGAAGGTGGACGGCGTCACCTACGCCATGCACATGAACGTCGTCGGAATCGACGACGTGATAGAGCGCGCAAAGCGGGCCAAACTCATCGAGTACCTGCCGGGCCGCACGGTCGCCTCCGCCATTCGCGAATCGCGCGAGCTGAGCGAGGCGCTTGCCAGGGAGCGCGGCAATCCGCCGTTCTTCTGCATGGTGAACCATCCCAACTGGCTCTATTACGACGTGTATGCGCAGGATCTCATCGACAATCCCGAGATCCGCTACTTTGAGGTTTGCAACAACGGTTCCGAGTGGCCCGTGCCGGAGGAGCTCGATGGTGAATGGTACCACGACAACCTTTGGGATGCGGTGCTCGCCTACCGCATGACTCACGGCCAGCAGATGCTCTACGGCATCGGCACCGACGACACGCACTTCTACCCCGGAACCGGACTGGAATATTCGGCGTTCGGCGACAGCTACATCATGGTGCTTGCCGAGGAGCTTACGCACGAGTCGCTCTTCAAGGCGATTCAGCGAGGCGACTTCTATGCTGCGTCCCAGCAGGACCTTGAGGACGTTTCGTTCGACCGCAAGACGGGCACGCTGACCGTTTCGGTTCCTGCGACGCCTGGCGTCGCATTCAAGGTCCGCTTCATCTCCACGAAGAAGGGTGCCCCGCTCGATCCCGTGCGCTACGTGGACATTCCTCCCGCCAAGGAGCATTTGAACCGTGCCCGCAAGGTGCCGATCTACGACGAGCGCATCGGCATGACGGTGAAGCTGGCCGAGGGCAGGACGGGCGAGCGCGTCGAGGCCTCCTACAAGCTGGAGGCCGACGACCTCTACGTCCGCGCCCGCGTGGAGAGCGACGCACCGACGAAGTTCAAGCGCAAGCGCTGCCTGCACCCGGCGCATCACACCGCCTGGACCCAGCCGTATTGCGCATGAAACAACGACAGGCTTGAAAGGAGAACAAGACATGGAAATGACAAGACGTAACTTTGTAAGCACTGCGGCGATGGCCGCTGGAGGAATGTTGGCCAGGAACGGCCTGGCGGCGGCCTCGCAGAAGCAGGACGGCTTCATATGGGCCGGACTCTTTCACATGGGCACCAACATGTGGAGCGACCAGCCGGTCACTTCCTGGGGGCCGTACAAGGGCGAGGACCTGAAGCTTGTGTGCCAGTCCGACCACGTGCGCTTTGACGAGAAGGTATGGCGTACGCTCACTGACCGCATGGTGCAGGCCGGGATGAACATGGTGGTCATCGACCTTGGCGAGGCCATACAGTACCCGAGCCACCCGGAGCTGTGGGTGAACGGCAGCTGGGAGATCGAGCGCTTCCGCAAGGAGCTGGCGCGCCTTAGGGCGATGGGGCTGGAGCCGATCCCGAAGATGAACTTCTCCGCCGCGCACGACGTATGGCTCAAGAAGTACGAGCGCATGCTCTCCACAAAGCCGTACTATCAGGTCTGCTCCGACCTCATCCGTGACGTTTGCGAGATATTCGACCGTCCGCGCTTCCTGCATCTGGGCTACGACGAGGAGACCGTCGGTCATCAGCGCAAGTTCCTCTACTGCACCGTGCGCCAGGGCGACCTCTGGTGGAACGACTTCCTGTGGTTCGTGAAGGAGACGGAGAAGAACGGCATGCGCCCGTGGATCTGGAGCGACTACGTGTGGCACCACCCAGACCTCTTCTTCAAGCGGATGCCCAAGAGCGTGCTGCAGAGCAACTGGTACTACAGTTCCGATTTCGACTATGACGCGCTCAAGGCGAAAGGCAAGGAAACGTACATCACCTACGTCAAGGCCTACGAGGAACTCGACAAGGCCGGCTTCGACCAGGTGCCTACGGGATCCAACTGGAGCTACGACAGCAACTTTGCCGGCACTGTGAAGCATTGCCGCAAGGTGTGCTCGCCGGAGCGGCTGAAGGGCTTCATGATGGCGCCGTGGTTCTTCACCCTGCCCGGCTGGGAAAAGAAGAATCTTGAGGCGATAGACCAGGTCGGTGCTGTCATCAAGGCGGAGGCATGAGGCGGAAGTTTGCGGCGACGGTCGCCGCCGTGGCCCTGGTCTTGCTCGGCTGGTTCGGGCGAGAAGCCGTAGGGTTCAGGGAAAAGCCGCGAGAGGAGCGTCCGCAGGAACCGCCTGCGGTAAGCGTTACGGTGGCGACGAACGCGCTGTTCAATCCTCCGGTCCAGTACGTAGGTCACGTGGAGTCCGCGCAGGTCACGGACATCCTGCCGCAGATCGACGGCTACATTCGGCGCGTATGCTTCACCGAGGGGGCGAAGGTGGGCAAGGGAGACCTGCTTTTCGAGATTGACTCCGAGCAGTATCTTGCCGCGAAGAACCTGCGATATTCCGAGGTCGCGAGCGCAGAGGCGAAGGTGACGGTGGCGCAAGCCGACTTGGAGCGCGCCGAGCGCTACTACAGGCGGCTGTCGTCCGCCGACGAGCGCGGCATAACCGCAACCGAGCGCGATGCCGCCGAGACGGCGCTTGCCTCCGCTAAAGCGTCGCTGAACGCCGCGAACGCCGCCGTGGAACAGGCCAAGGCATCCGCCGCCATAGCCGACTTCAACCTCAGGCACACCAAGGTCTATTCGCCGATATCCGGACGGATCGGCAGGGCTCTCCACCACGTGGGCGACTACGTGTCCCCGTCGAAGAGCGCCCTCGCCCGCGTCGTGCAGACCGATCCCATACGCGTCGTGTTCCCGATCAGCGACCGAGACTACGACGCATGGCAGGCGGCTGCGGAGCGCGGCGGGCGAGAACTTAAGGATTCGCGTCGCCTCAGGCTTGTGCTGCCGGACGGCTCGCTCTACGGACACGAGGGCGTGATCGACTTCGGCGACAACGAGATGAGCCGCGAGACCGCTACGCTCACCATGCACGTCTGTTTCGCGAATCCTGCGGGACGCCTTGTGGCGAATGCGTTCGTGCGCGTCCTTTCGGACGAGAAGAACCCGCCTGCGGCGATCGTCGTGCCTACGGCCGCCCTTGTTCGCGCCGACGAGGGGCTTCAGGCCTGGAAGGTCGGCGACGACGGCAAGGTACACCCGGTCATTGTCGAGACTGACGGCGAATGGAACGGCCTTTCCAGAGTGTCCAAGCGCCTCTCTGAAGGCGACAGGATCGTAGCCCTCGGCGCATTCAAGCTCAAGGACGGCGCCAGCGTGAGGGTGGTCGAGCGGTGAAGGCGACGGAATTCTTCGTTGCCCGTCCGCGCCTCGCGGCAGTTGTCGCGCTGGTCGTCTTGATCGCCGGCGCCATCTCGCTGTGCCTGCTGCCGGTCACGCTGTACCCGGCGCTGGCGCGTCCGGCGATTTCCGTGTCGTGCACGTATCCCGGCGCGAACGCGGTTGAACTCATGAACACGGTCGCAGGCCCCCTTGAAGAGAAGGTCAACGGCGTCGAGGGCATGGACCGCATGACGAGCAGTTGCTATGACTCGGGCGCGTATTCCCTGACCGTCAACTTCGCCGTCGGATACGACAAGGACATCGCCCTGATGAAGGTGCAGAGCAAGGTTCAGCAGGCGCTCTCGCTGCTTCCGCAGGAGGTGAAGAACACCGGCGTCACCGTCGAGAGCGGAACTACCGAGGAACTTGGCGTGCTGACGCTCCGCTCGCCCGGCGGACGCCTTACATGCGATCAGGTGGCGGATTATGTGCACGGCGTGGTGAACCCGGCGATATTGCGCGTGGCCGGAGTCGGCAAGTCGGTGGTCAGATACGACCGTCTGGCCGTACGCGTGTGGATGATTCCCGAACGCCTCGCGGCGCTCGGCCTTAATACCGAAGATGTCGTTGCGGCCATCAGGGCGCAGAACGTCCAGGCGTCCCTGGGGGCCGTCGGCGCCTATCCGTCGGAAGACGTCACGGCGCGCGTCGTCACGCTCATCTCCAAGGGACGGCTTTCGTCGCCGGAGGAATTCGGCGAGATCATCGTCACTACGGACGCAAACGGCGGACTGGTGCGCTTGAAGGATGTGGCCACCATCGGCATGGGGCCGCACGGCTATTCGTACACCGCCATGTTTGGCGAGGATCCGGCGGTCTACATCATGCTGTATCTGCTGCCCGGGGCGAATCCCCTTGAGACCATGGCGGAGGTGAAGAAAGAGCTCCGCGGCCTCGAGCCGTTTTTTCCGGCAGACCTCACGTGGGACATGACCTACGATACGACGGAATACATGTATCGGGCGCTGGAGGGCGGAGCTTGGGCGGTGGCGCTGGCGGTCCTGATCCTGTTTCTCGCGCTGTGGGCGGCATTGCGGTCGTTCCGGGCGTCGCTTCTGGCGACGGTGTCCCTGGTCGTGCCCGCGTCGCTTACGGCGGTGGTGTTGTCGGCGACCGGCTGTCAGGTGAACCTCCTTACGCTCTATGCGTTTCTCGCGTCGCTTGCGTTTGCGACCGGTTTGGCCGGCTGGTCGATTTCAAAGGTACGCAAGGGACAGCTCCCGAGAATGGAGCAGATTGCCGCAGCAGCAGTCATGGCGGCTGCCGCGTTGCCGCTCGCGCTGGTGGATGGCGTACAGGGCGTGCTCTTCCGGCAGTTCTCGGTGGTGTTCGCGGCAATGGCCGCAGCGTCGGTTTTCAATTCGGTCCTCCTGGTGCCCGTCGCCGCGAAAAGGCTGCTTGCGGCACGTGATGTCACGCGCCCTCGCGTCGCGCCGGAAGCGGCCCCGAACGCCAAAATCCTTGCGCTCCTTGTTGCGGCGCTCGCCGGACTCGTTTCGTATGTCATGTCGTTGAAGTTGCCGAGCGAGTTCGTGCCGGACGAAGACATGGGGGTGCTCGTCGTCGATTGCAAGACTGCGGAGGGAACGCCGATGGATGTCACCGGCGAGGTGATGCGTCGCATCTGCCGGGAGACGAGCGTCATTGGCGGCGTGGAGAAGAGCGTTACGCTCTTCGGGACGAGCATCATCAACGGTTCGGGCGAGAATCAGGCGAAGATGTTCCTGACGCTCAATGACTGGAACAGGCGTGGCAGTGGCGAATCGTCGTATGAGATCGCAAGGCGCGTGCAGAAGATTGCGGACGAAGTGCCTGACGCGGAGATACACGTCTTGCGGATGCCCCCGGTAAAGGGCATGGGAACCCAGGGCGGCGTGACGGTCCTGTTTCAGGCGATCGGCGACAACGATCCGGTGAAGTTTTCGCGCGAAGTGCTGCGGATGCGCGGCGAACTTGCGAAGTCCCCGTTGGCCGAATCCGTGAATGGCGGCTTCTACACCGACACGCCGAAGCTGCGCATCGAGGTTGATCGGGCCAAATGCGAGCTGATGAAGGTGCCGATGTCGAGCATCTACACGGTGCTGCAGCACAACCTGGGTTCGATTTACGTCAACGACGTCAATCTGGGCACGCAGGTGAACCGGGTGACGGCCATGTCCGGCTGGAGCGGCCGTGCGCGGCCGGACGACATAAGGAAGCTCTACGTCCGGTCCAAGACCGGGGCCATGGTGCCGATCGACACGCTGGTCACGTGCCGCGAGGAACTGGGGCCGCGTGCGTGCTACCGCTGCGACCAGTACCTTTACTGCACCGAGCAGTTCATTCCGAAGCCTGGCGTCTCGATGTCCGAGGCGGTGGAGGAGGTGCGCAAGATATGCCGCGAGAAGCTCTCGCCTGGTTTCATAAACGACTGGGCCGGCTTCACATACGAGTCGCTCAAGAGCCGTGGCGACGAAGGCTTGCTTTTCGCGCTCGCGTTGCTTCTCGTGTATCTTGTGCTTGTGGCCTACCGGGAGAGTTGGCGCAAGGCTTTCTGGGCGCTGCTGCCATCGGTCACGGCGGCGTTCGGCGCAATCTTGGCCCTGACGGTCTCGGGCGTCGCGTTTTCGGTCTATTCGCGCTATGCGATTGTGATGCTCGTCGCTTCCACAACGGCGATGTCACTAGTCGCGGATTCCTCGGCTGGCTTCTGGAAGCGGCCGCTCCTTCCGCTCTTGGCGGCGCTAACGATGCTTCCGCTCGTTTTTGCGTCCGGTGCCGGCGCAGCCGGCAGCCGTTCGCTCGGCATGACATTCTTCGGCGGATATGTCGCCTATGCCGTTGCGCTGTGGTGTGCCTTTTGGTATAATTTGCATGCGAATGGGAAGGCTGGTTGAGATGAACAAGTTCTTGTTGGCTGCCGTCTGCATGCTCGCCGCCGTGCACGCGCTCGCTGGTTCAGAAGCATGGCAGGTGCCTGGCAACTGGGAGGTTCGCATCACCGAAAAAGGCGCCGTGAGGGAATGGACCGGCAACACGTGGTGCGGGCACGTGCAAGGAATGTGCGCCACTTCAAATGCGCTTTATTTTGCATTCCACAACCAGATTGTCAAGACCGACTGGTACGGGCGGCTCATGAAGCGGGCCGAGAACCTCGTGAAGCACCAGGGCGACATCTGCCATTGGAACGGTCGCCTGTACACCATCGTCTGCCATGTCAAGCCGGTGCCGGAGATAAAAGGCGCTGCAGGCAGCATCCAGATGTTCGACGAAGACCTGAATCTGGTCAGGGAGCGGTTTTTTATCCGTCCGCCAGGAGCCGGTGGCGACGGCATCACCTGCCTTGACGGGGTGCTGTACATCGGGCTGAGCACGGTTGCGTTGCCAGGCGAGGAAGGCAAGCCCCGCCATTGCGCGCGCTACCGAAAGTTTGACGCGACTACGCTTGCGGACATAGGCGACACGTTCGTCGTGGACCACCATTCGCCGCTCTATTCGACGGGCCAGCAGAACATTGCGACGGACGGCGCCTTCATCTACGTCGCGTCGGACGTGCCGGACGAGGGCGGGTGCAACTTCTTCAAGTTCGACAAGGAGTTCAACGTCCTCGGCAAATGGTCGTTCGGATGGTTCCAGGGCGTAGATGTCGTTCCCGGCGGCAAGGACGGAGCGACGCGCTTCGTCTACTGCTCCACGCCGAACTGGATGAAGGCGCGCGAAAAGCCGGGCCTTTCCGTCCACGCGCTCATCCTCTTCGCCGATGTCAAGGGCGACAAGGTAACCGACGTCACGCGTCACTGCGTGTTCAAGAACCCGATGCCGCGATGACTTGCGTCTAGTGAAAGGAACAGGAACATGACAACAAGGAATGGAACGAGGGAACCGCTTGCGGCACACGGCCGCCTGGCCTTGGCCGCAGCTTTCTCCAACCTTGCCGTTGCGGCGACATGCTGCGCGGCAGATCTCACGAAGGAGAACTGGACGGTGCCGAACTGGACGACCGTGATCACGGCTCCAGGCGCAGTGCGGGAATTCATCGGAAAGACATGGAGCGGCCACTGCCAGGGCATGTGCGTCAGCTCGAACGCCATCTACTTCTCGTTTCATGACCAGATCGTCAAGACAGACTGGTTCGGGCGGCTGTTGCGGTGGGTTCCTGTCGACATACACGGCGGCGACATATGCATCTGGAACGACAAGGTCTATACGGGCGTGTGGCGCAAGCCGAAGGCGAGCGGCGAGAAGTGGTGCGCCGCCATCTACGTGTACGACGCCGATTCGCTTAAGCTGCTGAACGTGCGTATGGTGCCGTGGGACGCCGGGGCGGACGGCATCACCGCCCTGGACGGCGTGATATATCTAGCGATGGGTGCACGGGGCAAGTACGATCCGGAGACTAAGAGCGGCCGCTTGTGCTGGTACTGCAAGTTCAATGCCGATACGCTGGAGCAGATCGGCGAGCCGTTCTGCGTTGACCACGGCGACGATTCGGTGTGCGGCTCCCAGAACATGGCGACCGACGGCACGTACATCTACTCGAGCCACTACACCGACGACGAGGCGGCGAAGAGGCGCAACGTCGTCGTACATGACAAGAACGACTTCAAGGTGGTGGCCAAGTACCGCTTCGGTCGGAACAACGGCATCGACGTGGTGCCGGGCGGCAAGGATGGCGCGGTGCGTTTCGCCTGGTGCTTCACGCCCAACTGGACAAACCATCGCTACAAGCCGCTGATTCCCGTGCAGAGCGTTCTCCAGTTCGTGGAATTGAAGGACGGCGAGGTGTCCGACTTCACGGAGTACGGCGGCGGATACAGAACGTACATCAAGCGCTGAAAGAAGAAGGAGGTTGCGAGATGATCTGGGGTTTCATGATTCAGCTCGGCCACAACATGTGGGGCGAGGCGCCGCTTGTCGGGGAGCCGAAGCCGGAGGATCGCGACAAGTACGCGCAGCCGTTCAACCGGACGGACGTAAAGGTTTGGAACGAGGTGACCGAGTATTACGCCAAGAAGGGCGCGAACCTGGTGCTTATCGACCTCGGCGAGGGCCTTGCCTATCCGAGCCACCCGGAGCTCGCGGTGGAGGGTAGCTGGTCTCCGGAACGCATGAAGGATGAGATCGTGCGCCTGAAGGGCCTTGGCCTGGAGCCGGTTCCTAAGCTTAACTTCTCCGCCTGCCACGATGCCTGGCTCAAGGACTACAGCCGCATGGTGGCGACGCCCGAATACTACAAGGTGTGCGCCGATGTGATACGCGACGTGTGCGAAATCTTCGGCAAGCCGCGCCTGTTCCATCTCGGATGGGACGAGGAGCGCATGGGTGCGCAGAGGAAGTCGCGTTATGCGGTGTCGCGTCAGGGCGAGCTGTGGTGGCACGACATGCTCTTTACGGCTGGCGAGGCCGAGAAGCACGGATCGAGGCCGTGGATCTGGAGCGACAAGATATGGCTTGACCGCGAGGAATTCTACCGTAAGATGCCGAAGAGCGTGATGCAGTGCCCGTGGCACTACGAGCGCTTCTGGCATTTCGTCCGCGATAACGACGAAATCCGCCGCCGCGACTGGCCGGAGGGTGTGGCGGGCGCGCTCGCCTTCAAGGAGCTCAGCGATGGCGGGTACGACATGATTCCGTGCGGCAGCACATGGGCGCGGAAATGGAACATGGCGACGATGGTGCGCTTCTCCAAGAAGCACCTGAAGCAAAATCTGATCAAGGGTTTCCTGATGGCGTCGTGGATGCGTTCGTACAGGGACACGGACCTCGCCAAGCACAAGGAGGCGGCGGACTGCCTCGCCGAGGCGAAGGCTGCCTGGTGCGATGACCGTCACGACGAGGATCTCGTCCTCTACGGTCCCGCAGGGAAGTGCATCGAGGCCTGCATCCTGGCGCGGCGCAAGGAGGGTCGCGAACCCGTCGTCATCACTCCTGACAAGAAACCTGAGAAGGGATACACGGAGGACATGCCGTACATGGACTTCATGGTGCGCGATGCCCTGATTGACGTTCGCTGGGGCGAGACGTTGGCGGAGAACGGCGTCACGACCGAAGGCGACGTGACCACCGTGCGCCTCAAGAGCGGCAAGACGATCCGCTGCGCGACGTTCATGGATCTTCGGAAATGACGTTGATATGAAAGGCTTAAACGGCAGAACCGCACTTTGCGCGCTGGGTGCGTCGGCTTGGACGATGCTTACGGGCTGCGTCACGGTTGCGCCGGCGGATTTCAACGTACGCGGCTTCGGCGCTAAGGGCGACGGCGCGGCGAAGGATACGGCGGCGATCCAGCGGGCGGTGGATGCCGCGCACGCGGCAGGCGGCGGACGCGTGACGCTCCCGGCTGGCACTTACCTTTCCGGCACGGTCTGGCTCAAGGACGGCGTGGAGCTGCATCTCGAGAAGGGCGCGACGCTGAAGGGATCGACAGACCGCGCCGACTACAACGCGAACGACTGCTTCCCCGAGAACTTCTGGAGCGATGGCGAGGAGTGGAGCGGCGGGCACCTTGTCCTCGCCTACAAGGTCAAGGATGTCGCCATCACAGGCGAGGGCGTCATCGACGGAAGCGGACCGGAGTTCTTCGCCGCCGAATGCGACGAAGACAGCCACTTCCCGTACTACAAGTACGGTCTCAAGCTCCATCCGATCGACCGCGACTGGTTCCGTCCCGGCCCGATGGTGGCGATGTTCCTTTCGACGAACATCCGCATGGAGGGCGTAACGCTGAAGCATACGCCGTGCTGGACGACGCACTTCCGTTGCTGTGACGGACTGGCCGTCCGAAATGTCACGATCGACGCCGACCGCACCATCGCCAACTCTGACGGCCTCTCCATCGACTGCACTCGCAACGTGACGGTGAGCGGCTGCACGATCAGGGTCGGCGACGACGCCCTTGCCATCCGCGCGAGCTGCAAGCTGCACGCCGCCGAACATCCCTGCGAGAATATTCGCATCTCCGACTGCGACGTGTGGACCTGCTGCTGGGGAATCCGCTTTGGAGTGGGCACCGGCGCGATCCGGAACGTCGCCGTGGAGAACTGCCGATTCCACGAGAGCGCTAACGGCATCGGCTTTACGCCCGCGTGGGTCGCCGAAGGGAAGAATGTCTACATCGAGAACGTGCGCGTGACCGGCTGCGACATTCTAGAAAGCGCCTATCCCGTGAGATTCGACTGCCCGAAGGCGGATGCGAGGGCGCGCGGCATCGTGTTCGAGAACTGCCGCATGGAGTCGATTGCGCCATGCCGCATCGACGGCACCGAGAAATGCCATGCCGAGGACGTGACGTTCAGGAACTGCACGAGACGGCATCTTGAGGGCTTCAGGGTGCGCAACAACCGCAAGTGGGGGAATCCACGCAGCCGCAAGTTCGCCACCTTCAAGGGGCCGTCCGACGGAGTTCGATTCGAGAACTGCCGTCCGTCCGAAGAGCCGACGGGGACGCTGTTGCTTTCGTTCGATGACCGCAACATTGGCGACTGGGAGAAGGCCTTGCCGATCTTCGACAGGTACGGTGCGCATGTTACGTTCTTCGTGTGCGGGGAGATTGACGGCGCAACCGTGAAGGCCCTGAAGAAGTTCAGGGAGCACGGGCATTCCATCGGGCTGCACGGGCTTCGTCATGCCAATGCGGACGCGGCAATCGCCGCAAAGGGCGCAGAGAGGTTTTTTGACGAGGAGATCGCTCCTCAGTCCGAGCGCATGCGCGTAGCCTGGATACCGGTCACGTCGTACGCCTACCCGAACTGCCGGTTCTCGGAAGAGTCGGACGCGCTTTTCAAGGCCAGGGGGTTCGCGCACGTTCGCGGCGGGCACAAGGGTGTGGCGCCGTTCGACCCGAAGGGCGAGAAGCAGGAAGGCCTGAAGCCCATCCATACGGTCGACCGGGCGTTCTTCCCCGCGTCGGAGCTTGGTTCGCGTTTCCGTCTAGACACGGTCATTGCGGGCGAGGCTTATCATACCGATA
>JAFWKK010000002.1 GCA_017514235.1 Kiritimatiellia bacterium
CCCCCGGATCCCGTCCGACTTGCATGCCTAATCCACGCTACCAGCGTTCGTTCTGAGCCAGAATCAAACTCTCAGAAAAAAACTTCGAGCTGGTTCGAAAGCCCCTCGCGGAGCTTCCTCACCCCTCACAAGCATCTACTGTTCCATGTCTCTTCCAGAGACACGTCTCAAGCGTCCGTTGTCAAAGATCAATGCCCGCCATTTCCTTTTTAGGCGAACGAGTGTGTAGTATATCAAAAACTCCCCGCACCGCGCAAGGGGGTTTTTAAAAAAATTTTTCGCAGTAAAAATCGGGCGGTTCAGCGCCACTCTTGCCGCTCGGCAAAGTCCATGTATGCGGTCCAATCTGCGAGGTTCAGGTCGTGCCCGCCGGGACGGACGTGGTAGTCGAGCTTCGCAGGGTCGTCCCACGCCGGACGCGCCTGGCGGCAGCTTTCCTCCTCGCCAGCAGGCCCGGCCCATGCGTCGTCCGCCGCCGATCCGACCGCCAGCAGGCGCGGCGCCATTAGCGCCATGAACTGATGCTGGTCGAACGGCATCTCCGCATCGCGGTTCACCCATGTCCGGTAGTTGTCGCAGAACCAGTACGGAAAGCTTCGCGTGATGTCAGCTATCGACTCCGACCCGGGCAGGTCCATGCGGTTGAGCTTTGCACCGGAACAGCCCGAGTCGTTCACGCACGCCATCGCAAAACGGCTGTCAAGAACGCCGGCAAGCAACGCAGCCTTGCCGCAACGGCTGTGCCCCACAACCGCCACGCGCTTCGCGTCAAGCGTCGGCTCGGACTCCATCCAGTCCATTACGCGGCTCGCCCCCCACGCCCATGCGGAAAGCGTCCCCCAGGCCTCGAACGGACGGTGACACGCCTTGCGCCACGCCCTTACGTCTTCGTAGCAGGCAAACACGCCTTCGGAATTCCCGACTGCGCAGTCTGGCGCGATGTCGCCGTTGTAGAAGGCAATTGCTGCGAAGCCGCGCTCGACGATCTTCTCGGCCGGCCAGAAGTCGCTCTTGCGCGTCCGAGACGGATCGATGTTCGCTACAGGATCACGGTTGCAGATCAGCAGGAACGCAGGACGCGGCCCCTTCACGTCCGTCGGGACGAATGCCGTGACGGCGAACGAATTTGTCCCGTACGGACCGCGGCACGTTACCGTCACGCGCTTGCGGACCGCCCGGCCGTCCATCATCGTTACGTCTGGCCCCATCGCCGCGAATGAAACGTCGGGCGACTCGGCGGCCTTCGGCCTGACGCCGTACTCGTTCGCAAGGAACCACGCGAGAGTCGTCGCGCGGCTCCGTTCGTTCCATTTGGGAACGGACGTTGCGCACCCGCAGACAATGGCCGCACACAGGATTGCAGCCATTCCGCCCCTGACCTTTTTCATTGCATTCATTTGCAAGCCGTTCCGCCTCCTTGCAGCTATCGATTTTCTTGTGATTATACCACAAATCCGTCCGTGCGTGCGACCACGGCGAATTCCCAACGGAGCGTCAGCGCGGCAACTGTGATATAATACGCACCGTCCAAAATCAAAAGCACGCCAATGGAGAATGAAATGAGTACGCTGTTCGTCTCGTTCGGACTGAAGTTTTTCTTCCTGTTCACGCCGTTCTTCGCGCTCTCGATGTTTTTGGCCATGACGGCCGACAAGTCGCAGAGCGAACGCCGTGCGCTGGCCTGTCGCGTGGCAATGGCGACGATCATCATATCGCAGGCCCTGCTCTTCTTCGGAAACGCCATCTTCTCAGTGTTCGGCATAACCGTCGACGCCTTCCGCATCGGCGCGGGCGCCCTCCTCTTCCTTACGGCGGTAGCGCTCATGAACCCGAAGGTAATCGCCGCCGAGTCCGGCGAGGACATCTCGGTCGTTCCGCTGGCGATGCCAGTCATCGTGGGCCCGGCGTCGTGCGGCGCGTTAATGGTGTCCGGCGCCGACCTTCACACGCTGGCGGAGCGCATCGTAGCCTCTATGGCCCTCGTCGCCGCGCTGGGAACCATCTGGATAATCCTTATGCTCGGCACATGGATCGAACGCCGCCTCGGGCGGCGCGGAATCTCGATCCTGATGCGCCTGACGGCCCTTATCCTCGCCGCGCTGTCCGCCCAGATGATAATGACCGGCGTGGTCAGCTTCCTGCGCGGATGACGCCGCGCACGGCGTAAAGCCGGAAACAAGCCGAAGAAAAGCTGTCAGTCCAGCAAGTCCTGCTGGCGAAGAAGAGCCTCGATCTTCGGATCGCGTCCGCGGAACCGGCGGAACACGTCCAGTGCCGAGACCGACCCGCCTAGCGCCAGGACCGTATCGCGGTATTTCACGCCCATGTCACGCACGGCGCAGTCGTCGCCCAACCCCGCCTCCTCGAACGCTCCGTAGCAGTCGGCGCTCATCACCTCTGCCCACTTGTAGCCGTAGTAGCCCGCCGCATATCCGCCGGAAAATATGTGCGTGAACGAGCAGAGGAACCGGTCCTCGGGAATCATCGGCATCCCGAAGCGGACGAAGTTGGCGCGCTTGACGGAATCAGGGTCCTGCGGCACGTCGTCCGCATGAAGGTCAAGATCGGTCTTCGCAAACGCCAGCTGACGGCGGCAGGCGCTCGCCGCGCGGAAGTTTTTCGCCGCGCGCACCTTTGCCTTAAGTTCCGCCGGCACGGATATGCCCGTGCGGTCGTCAAGGCACCAGTTCTCCATGAACTGGCTGGCGACTTCCACGGCGTCCCACTCGACAAGCGATATCCCTGCCGCCCCTTCCTCGCCTACGCGCGTCAGCATGCACTGCAAAGCATGGCCAAACTCATGGAAAAGCGTCTCCACCTCGCGCATCGACAGCAGGCACGATCCGTCCTTGTCCGGCACCGGGAAGTTGGCGACGATGACAGCGAGGGGCTTGCGACCCATCCTCTCGCAGCGGTTGGAAAACTCGTTCATCCACGCCCCGCCGGACTTCAGCCCCAACCGCACGTACGGGTCGAAATAGAAGTGCGCGACCGTCTTGCCGCTCTCGCAGACAGCGAAGAATCGCACGTCCGGATGCCAGACCGGCGGCTTCGCGTCGCCCGTAACCTCCTCGAAGTCCACGCCGAACAGGAACTTCGTCATGCGGAAAAGCCCTGCCACGACGGCGTCCAGCCCGAAGCACCGCTTCAAGTCCTCCTCAGAATAGTCGTACCTGCGCTCGCGCAGCCGCTCGGCCTCGTAGGCGACGTCCCACGGACGGAGCGCATCGCCGCCGATCTCGGCATCTTCGGCCGCGGCACGGGCGGACGTCGCCCCGTCAAGCGCATCAATCATCTCGCAGACGGCTCCGACGGACGGCGCGCACTTCGCCGCAAGGCTCAGCTCCGCATAGTTGGCGAACCCGAGCATCTTGGCCATCTCTCGCCGCAGCACCAGTATCTCACCGATCCGCGCCACGTTTTCTGGCGCCCTCGTCACGCGTGCGCGGTACAGCTTCTCGCGCACCTCGCGGTCGGCGCAGTGCTTCATCGTCTCTGGATACGTCGCGTCATCTATCGTGTACGTCTTGCCGCCCTTCTCAAGCTTGAACGCGGCCGTGGCGTCGATCACCGCGTTGCGGAAGTCGCTTCCCAGCTTCGCGAGCGACGTCTGTATCTCGTTGAACCTCGCCTTCTTCTCGCCCTCCAGCCCGACGCCGGCGCGTTCTGCCGACTCCAGAAACTTAGACAATATGCGCTCGCGCGTCGCCTGCACGACGCCAGCATGAGGCTGCGACGCCATGCGCGACAGCACGTTCTTGGCATGGTCGTACAGCCTGCGCGACTGCCCGACACGAAGAGAGAACTGCACGAGCCTTGGCTGGAACGCCTCCTCGACCCTGCGCCAGGCGTCCGAGTTCATTACGGACGTCATGTGCGCGACCATCCCCCAGCGCTCCCAGAGCGGACGCACCGCGTCAGAGATCCGCCATTCGAGATCCTCGAACGTCTGCGGCTCCGCCGCCTCGACAGCAGACACCCCCTTCTCCGCCTCGTCAAGAAGCCTAGTCAAGTCCTCCGCCGCGCCGTCGGGCGTAAGCGAACCCCAGTCAGGGAAAACGTCGCAAGCCATGTCGCCCACCCTTATACCGCAGCACGGTCGCAGAGCGCGGAAACGAGCAGGGCCTTGATCGTATGCATGCGGTTCTCCGACTCGTCAAAGACCTTTGAATACTTCGACTCGAACACCTCGTCCGTCACCTCCAGGGCGCCGCAGTCCTTGGTCACTTCGGTGTTGCGGTCGTGGAACGCCGGCAGGCAGTGAAGGAACATGAGCCGCCCGTCGATGTTGCCCGTCGCCCGCATGAGGTCCATGTTGACCTGGTACGGACGAAGCAGCCTTATGCGCTCGGCTGTCTTGGCCTCCTCGCCCATCGACACCCAGACGTCTGTGTACAGCACGTTCGCGCCACGCACGCCCTCCTTCGCGTCCCCGAAGACGCGGATGTCTACGCCGTTGCGTTTCGCGACCTCCTCCGCCTCCGCCAGCACCTTATCGTCGGGACGGAGCTCCGCCGGGCAGCAGCAGACGTAACGGACGCCGCACTTGGCGCATCCCATCATCAGCGAGTTGGCCACGTTGTTGCGCCCGTCGCCGACGTAGGCGACAGTCGTGTTCGCATCGAGAGAGCCGAAGTTCTCGCGCACCGTCAGCAGGTCGGCGAAAATTTGCGTCGGGTGGTAGTCGTCGGTGAGCCCGTTCCACACCGGCACGCCGGAATACTTCGCAAGGTCCTCGCAGTCCGACTGCCTGAAGCCGCGGAAAAGGATGCCGTCGTAGATGCGCCCAAGGACGCGCGCCGTGTCCTTCACCGACTCCTTCTTGCCGAAGTGTATGTCGGGGCGCGTAAGGTATTCGCCGTTCCCGCCCTCGTCGCGCACCGCGATCAGCGTTGAGTTGCGCGTGCGCGTCGAGCTCTTTTCGAAGATGAGCGCGATGTTCTTCCTGTGCAGCAGGTCGCCCCTGACGCCCGCAGCTCGGCGCGCCTTGAGCTGAGCGGAGAGATCGATGAGATTCACCATCTCCTCGTCGGTAAACGAAGCGAGCCGCATCATCGAGCGCCCGCGAAGGCTGTCCATCCAGGTAAGCATTCTAGCATTCCCCCATGTCAGCGGACGGGAGGCACAGGCCCCGCGACACCCGCATTCCGTATTCAGTTGAGATTATTAATTTTACCAAACGGATTTTTGCGTGTCAACGGAGCGCCGACGGGCACGGCCCGCCCCTAGCCCTAATGCTTCCATCTATAAAAGCGTCCGTTTCTCTTAGGGCTGCATCATGCAAACCTACACGGCGCACCTTGCCGTCGGTCAATGAATTGACGATTCAGTGCGCCGCCAGCTTCGCCAGGTGCGCCCTGAGGTCGTGCCACCGGTAGTACGGGCCGTCAAGCCTCGGAAGACCATCGACGACGGTCTCCCGTTCGTTGAGAAGAACCTTGGCGATGCAGTCGCCTGCACCGTTGCGGTAAAGCACGATCTGCAGATTCGCCGCCATCGGCACGTATTTCCATAGCGGCCAGACCTTCCACGCTTCGGCCGCAGGCACGCGCGCACCCAGGCCCTCCAGCCCAACAAGGCACAAAAGCGGCATCAGCCCGGAATCGTGCCCGAAGCGAAGGTCGGCGCACACGTCGCCGGCCCTGACCGCCTCGTCGGCACGTTCGACCATGTCAGACAGCAGGCGCTTGGCCGTCATTGCGTTGCGGTTCCCAAACTCCTCGGAAATGCCCATGGCGACATAGCAGCGGCTGTCATGGAAGCGAGCGAGCGCAAGCCTTTCTTCGCGCGTGAAGAAATCGTAGATGTCCATTCCGTCAAGTTCCCGATCCAACGACTGGAACGCGGAAGCGGCGTCGAACAGCTCCTTCACGAAGCGATAAGGATCCTTCACCGTCTCCCGCGTGGCCGGCGCATCCTTGAACAGCAGCCGCATGAGACGGTCTGGATCTGCAAACTTGCGTAGCAATGCGTTTTGCACGTTGGCCATTTTCTTCAAGTCAGCCTCCTTCAGGTCCTCATCGCCGGGACCGTAGGAATGAAGAAGCCTGTCCTTGCAACTTTCGCCCGTCTCGAACGAGAAGTCCAGTTCCGGCTCCATGCCCTTCAGGCTGCATGCGAAATTCGCCATGCTCGCCAGGCACCGGTGGTAGGTAGTGGCCTGGCACCGCACCTTCCCACCGCCGGAAAACACTCCTGGAAACCTGTCGTGCATGCGGTGCGCCAGGCGCTTGTGCTCCTCTGCGCCCCGAAGGGAAAGGCACTCGAACATTCCCTGATGTGCGCTGCGGAGCGCCCGGAGCCGAAACAGCAACGCCTTGCCCGGCGGATTCAAGACGTCGGCCTTTTCCGCCTCCTCCATCACCGCACAGGCGTTCAGCTTGCTCTCGCGCACCTGGAACCTCGACCCGTGCCGGCCGTAGTGGCTGACGTAAAACGGCTTGTAGCCTTCGGGCGGCGGCGTGTCCCGAACGTCCTCGAATTCATAGTGGTGATAGATGCCCGCGCTCCGCTCGAAGTCGGCGTCAATAGCGGTCTCGAAGAAGCGGTCCGCCGCGACAGGCCGCTCCGGCCCGCCGTCAGGCCGGCGCCGGCAGACGCCGATGTAGAGTGCGTCGCGACGCGGCGGAGTCTCCTGCATGAAACACGCCGCAGGCCGCTGCGTCGCCTCGTCCCAGCGCACCAGCTCCGTGGAGCCTCCGCCGTCCATGTTGACAGCGTCGCTCGCGCCCAGCGACAGCATGATTTCCGCGAGGTCGCCGTAGTCCGCGCCGAGGCTCACGCCCTCGTGCCGCCCTTCCACTACCAGCACGTAGAGCCAGCGACGGTCGCTGGAGAGGCCAATGGCGGTGCGGGGATGCAGGCTGCCTCCGTTACGCTTGAACAGCGGCTTCCCATCCCTCAGCACGACTTCCCAGCCAGAATGCGCAATCCATGCATCGTCGATCCGCGACGGCGGCAGCGGCGCCGTCAGGATGTCCGCCCCGCCGTTCTTCCATATCGCAAAAATGCCCTTCACGCGATCGGAATGCTCGGACGACACGACGACGCCTTCCGAGACGTTGAGGCCATGCGTCTGCGCGTACGGGGTGGGTATCGGCTCGGGACACGGCGTCCACAACGCAGTGTTGAACGCCAGGATCATGTCAAGGCCCCTGCCGCCAAGCGACTTCGGCGCACGGGCGTTCGCAAGGAACTCCTCCGCCGTCACGCGCCGCGTACGCACCGTCAGGTTCGTGTAATCCGGCATCGGCCGCCCCCACCGCCTGTCGCGTCCGTTTGCGGCGAAGAAGAGCGACTTGTCGGAGAGGTCCACGCGCACCGCCTGCGCCTTAATGAGGCGCGGAGCGTCGTACGAAAGGCGCACGAGCGCGATTCCGTCCGAAACGCGCTCTGCGGACGACCAGTCCGGGCCGATCGCCGCAAACGCAAACGATGCCGCGCCTGCGGACACCGCCAACGCGATGAAAAGCTTTCTTGTCATGTCCATAACCTTGATCACTGGCCTGTCAGAAGTTTGTCCTTACCACATCTTCGCCGCGTAACGCGATGAGTTCCGCACGCTTCGCCTCGGCGTCGGGCTTCGTCCTGAACACCCAGAGCTCGCAATGCGGAACGGTCCGCCCGACGATGTCGTACACCATGAAATACCCGGCCCATGCGATCACACGTCCGACCCAGCCCGGACAATGGTCGCAGTAGCGTCCGCACGGCTCGGAATCGTTGTCCAGCACCTTGGAGAGCGACGGGCACGTCGTCATCTTCAGGTGGTAGAAGACGTCGTTGTAGTCATGGACGAGCTCGCAGTTCTCCTCGATGCGGATGCGCTCCCAGTAGTCGTACATTCCCTTCAGTCCGTCCCGCTTGAACGCGTCGAGGGTGAAGTACGCCTGACGTTTCGCCACGCACTCGTAGTAGCGCTCGAGGGCGTCCGGACCCTGCTTCTCGAGATACTTGAATATCTCGTTGTAGAACTTCACGAAATGGTCGCTGGGTATCATTTCACCCTCCTCAACGCCTGCCTGCATGACAGGTCGCCGGTCTCCTCGAGCACGATCTCGTAAGGCGAGCCCGAGCAGAACGCCTCGTTCAGGATGCGCGTAGCTGCGCAAAGTCCCTTGCCGCCGGGAATCTTGCGGGACTTGAGATGCTTCAACGCCGCGCATTCCCTGACCGTCAGCACCGCGCCGTCAGCCGTCTCCTCCAGGGAATAGTCGGATCCCTCGCGGTCCAGGTAGTACCGCCACCACGCGATCAGCTCGGACGGGTCGCCCGCCGCCAGCTTCTCGTGGATTGTCCTGTACACCTTCGTGCCCGTGTTGAAGAGCACTTCGCGCAGCGCGTCCTCGCCATAGTTTTCACGCACATAGTTAGCACCGTCCAGGATGGAGGCGTGAAAGTCCCGGTGCAGTTCGCCGCCGGACTCGTACCTCAGTTTTACATTGGAACTCATGGTCTCAATTATAGCAAAAAAAGCCGGCGACCGCATCGCGCTACCGGCCCAGCACGAACCCTACGATTCCGTTGGCATAGGGAACGGAATTGATGTTGGCCGCGCCCTTGATGGCGAAGTCGAAGAAGTAGCCGATCTCCCTTATGCAGTACTCGTTGCGCGCCTCGGCGAGGTCGATGCGCCGCCCGCCCTTCAAGAAACGTATCTCGGCCTTGATGAAGTCGCATACGACCGTGTCGTCCGGAGTGTACAGCTCTATCTCACGGCGCGGCATGCGTCCGTAGTAGTCGAGATGCAGCTCCAGCGTCTTGTCCGGGTACTTGCCGACGAACGAAACGCCGTCCGCGCTCTTCAGCTCAAGATGAGAGAACTTCCCGTCAAGAAGGCAGGATTCCTGCGGCATGCCGAACAGCGTGAAGAGGTAGTCAAACTCGTGTATGAGGTCCAGCTTAACGCCGCCCGCCCCCTCCTGCGCGGCGTAGGTGCGGCGGTAGTCCGTGCCGGGGCGCCACTCCGGCAGGTACGACGAGCAGATGGCGCGGGCGCAATAGACCTTGTTCTGCGGCACGAATCCGGCTAGAAAGCCGTAGACGCGGGTGTGGCGTATGGGGCAGGCCACGTAGAACCTTCGCTCGTCTGCGTAGGGAGCGATGGAGTCAGCGGAAAGCGCCCTGGTGAAGACCGGCTTTTCGACGAAGAAGAAATCGGCCTTGTCCTTAACCGCCTCCAGGGTCTCCTGATGAAGTTGCGACGGATTCGTGACGAAAATCATGTCGTAACGGCCTATCTCGGCCAGGGACGCGAAGCGACTGCGCACAAGCTGTCGCGTTGCCACGTCGAGATAATCGAGCTCCCGCGGCTCCACGACGTCCGCCGCCACGTCCATGCCTCTCGCCTCCGCGACGGCATGGATGTTCTTCAGGTGCCGTTGCCCGATCGAGCCCAAACCTATTATGCAGACATTCATGTATTATTCTTCCTGTTCATGGCCGCCTGCACGGAGACTTCTGGCGGTGAAGCCACCGAGTTTTCACCTTTCCGCACATGGCCAAGCCAACACATTGCCGCTGGCGTTTCATATGATACCAAAAATCAGCCGCCGCGTGTTGGATGAGCGGTGCCTGCTTAACGTACAGACTTGATTTTGGTATAATGTCACTTGAGATTCAGCAGCATGAATGAAATCTGATGGCAACAGATAAGACAATCTCCGGGGAACAGCCCGATATGGACAATAACGCACAAGGGGCGGCTATGAAGCAGGACTTTTCAATAGTCCTCCTTCGCCCGGAGATTCCGCACAATACGGGTGCAATCGGCCGGCTTTGCGTCGGGCTGGGCGTGCCGCTCCATCTCGTAAAGCCACTCGGCTTCGCGCTCGACGACCGCTCGATCGCCCGCGCGGGACTCGACTACTGGCCTCATCTCGACGTAACGCTTCACGACACGTGGGAAGAATATCTTGCGACGGCAAAGCCAAAGCGCCTGATTTTCCTGTCGACGCACGGCAAGCGATCTCTCTACGACTGCCGATTCGAACCGGGCGACACCCTGGCGTTCGGCAACGAATCGTCGGGGCTGCCAAATGGCTTCTACGACCGCTACGGCGAATCGCTTTTCAAAATCCCAATGCCCGGCGAACACGCGCGCAGCATAAACCTTGCGAATGCCGTATCCATCGCCACATACGAATGCTACAGGCAGCTGACAGGAGGCGGGTTGTGAGATTGCAGTCAGCGAGACGGAGAAATCCCTCTAGACCAGGACTTCTCCATCTTTGGCGCCTATCACGGGCAATAACATGCAATCGGCAACAATCATGCTCCAACCGCCCTAAAACAAAAAGCCCCCGAAATCCGTGCCTAGTCGAAGGGTTTCCATGAAGCTTTACACATTTGCCTCTATCGCATCCAAAACATTGTCCAGATGCCCACAGACATCTTCCACTAGGAAGCGAAGAACGCGATAGCCGTTTTTCTGCAGCAGAATATCTTCACGCCTAGTCCTGTGGTAGACCTCAACGTCACCAAGTGTCGATGCCGAATCAAGTACGACAACAAACTTGACATTCGTGTGCAACAGGCCAACTTCGACATACGGGTTCTCACCACAGGGAATTGGCAATCGGCAGCCTCGCTGAAACATTCCCTTTGTTTCAGGCATTGATTCGAGACGCTCATACAAGAACTTCAACACTGCAGCTGGAGCCTCTGGCCGCCCCAAGACTCTTTCGCCAAGATCAAACTGCAATGTCGCGTATACGAACAAGTCGGCCAAGGCTTCGTCCACTCCATCCCGACAGAGGCGTCTCACGCTATCTAAGAACGTCTCCTTCCAATGCGGAACAACCGGCAGCGCAACCGAGGCGGGCCAGCCTTCGGACACACCGACAGGAACAACCATCTTATAGCCAATGGCCTCGTATCCTTTTGCACGTTTCTCATACATGCGAGAGCAAACGGCAACGTTCGCGTCCAGATAATCATAGATCCGAACTTCTTTCTTGCCATCGTACAAGCGATGGAGGCGTCCCGCGAACTGCGTCAAGCGACCTCGCCACGAAATCGGCTGGGCGAGAAACAGTGTGTCAAGTCGCGCATCATCAAATCCCTCCCCTAAAAACGATCCCGTCGCCAGAATAACCCGCGACTCAGTAGCAGGGATAGAGGCAAGCCTTTCTCTTTCGGCTTTCAACTGACGACGCCCCATGCCTCCCATCAACAGCAAAATATGCTGAACACGTCCATCCAGAAGCTTAAACAACTCCTCGACTTGGTCACGCCGGTCGCTCAAGACAACTGGTGATCTACCTTCCGAAACAGCCGAAAGGACATCTTGGACTATCTGCCGATTTCTAATCGTATCCGCAACCAATGCATCACAAAGATCGTTGTACTCAATATGGCCGTCTTCACCTATCTTGCCGATGGGCATACGGAACGATGTCGGGCGAACACAAACAATGTGATCGAACGGTTCGCGCTTCGCCAACGTTTTGGGATCAACGCGATGGCGAATCGGCCCGCATTGCATCATGATGAGCGGATGCCGTCCATCTTGGCGATCCACGGTCGCCGAAAGGCCCAGCACATACTTTGCTGGAACGGTATCAACCGTCGCTTCAAATGTCTCCGACGCAACAGCATGGCACTCATCGACGACAATCTGGCCATACTCCTTCACGCGAGGATCAACGACACCTTTCCGTGATAGGGACTGGATGACGGCTACGTCAATCTTCCCTGTCCATCTCTTGGCTCCGCAACCGACCTTCCCAATTTCCTTCTCGGAGACACCTAGAAACTCTGCTAGTCGGGCCACCCACTGCAATTGAAGTTGGCGACGATTAACAAGGACAAGCGTATTCACCTTGCGTTCAGCGATCATATACGCCGCCACAACCGTCTTGCCAAACGCCGTGTCTGCAGCCAGGATGCCCATATCTGACTTCTTCAGATCCGCTACCGCCGGTTTTTGATCAATTCGTAGCGTCCCCGTGAATTCCACGTCAATGGGCACGCCCGCATAACGCTTGTCCTCCACGACCGGATTGAGTCGCTCGCCCTTCAAGACCTGGAGGGCGCTTTCCAGGCAACCACGCGGAACCTGAAAGAACTCATCGCCATTCAGTGCTCGCGAGATGATTCTCGGTTCACCATAAACCGAATACTTCATCCGCTGTTTTTTGCTGAACTCGGGATTGTGAAATGATGCCAGTGCAATTAACTTGCATCGCACAGATGGTGCAAGATTCTTCTGCTCAATATATACGCGATTCGCCAAAACAACCCGAACATTGGCAAGTGGCGGCAATGAGGAATTCTGACTGACACATTCTCCCGTCGACCAAAGAGGCAGAAAGAATGTCCACGGATGTTTGCTATCCGACATCATCCTTACACTCGGCAAAAGTAGCCTCCGCTCACTTCGTGCTTTTTGAAGAAGAATCTCAACGGTACTTCGACTGATACCTTCAACAGATGAAAGGTATGCCCATTGGTCCGCATATGGCATCCAGTCATCATTCACAAAGACGCTGTTGTCCACCCGGCGCGGTCCCGCTTGTAATGGCAAGGCTATGAGATTGCCGAAACCTCCTTTAGGCAAGGTGTCCTGATTCGGGATTATTCGGTCGTATGAATCCAAGCTAACCTCGGGGTGTTCTTCGATAACAAGCGTCATTACATACGTCAGCACCTCGCGTATGGCCTTCGCCGCAACACTTGTCAGCAGAAAGAACCAGAGGTGGGCACCCTTGCCTGATCGAGATTTCTCCAACGCAACCGTCAGTCCCAATTCCCGGGCCTTGCGAACAGTAAGGATCGCATCGCGTCGCCAAGACGACTCATCAAAGTCGATGACGGCCACACGTACCGTCTCGTCCGCTTCCATGGGGTAAATCCCCATCACAAAGGTCTTCATGTCGGCATCTTTGCCGCGCAAGTGCCATCGAATCACCTCATCGGAGACTGGCACATACTGCCGCACTGTACACTCGATACATTTCTTGTGCTGCTTTAGCACGCAACCCGCACCCCATTGATTCCTACAGCAAGGCGTGTATCCGCTCGTACCCTTCTTCTCATTCTCATACCGCCGTGCAAAAACATCTTCCCGTCCCACAAAGAGAGATCGAAAGAGCTTTATCTTTGCAAGATTGCTTGACGAATGATCGATATAATGTTCCAACATCTGATCGGTTTTCTTACTTACACCATGTCTATCTTCGCTATTAGATCATTCGCCCACGCTATGGCCTCGTCCACTGTGGGCAGAACGTCAAGGTCGCGCTTCTGATCCGCGTATGTCTGCTCCCACATCTCCCCCTTGGCCACCTTGGGCGGCCAGGCATGAACCTTTCGGTACTTGAAAAGTTTTCGGCATAAAGCTGCCGTTCGGCTAAGATCTATATCGCCGTTTGACATTATAAGCTGGAGGTCTATCAAGTCGTGCGCTCGTTTGCTTGAAGGTGCACTTACGCCGTGTAGCTTCTGCGCTATCTGGTACTCAAGGCGCATCGCCGGGATTGGAGAGGGCTTCGGAAGCGCAAGAAATGCAAACAGATCAAGGAGTTCAGCAGGCAATTCGACCATATCGCACTCGTCCGCATCACCAATCTCGTTGTGCCCCACCTCAAGCTGAACGGTGCACCAAGGGACTCCGAGATACTTCAGCTTGACGTCGCATGGCTGCATTACATAGTCGAAAGGAATGCCACGGGGCTTTGCTGGCGCAAGCACCCTGACCTCGCCCGAAAAGCCGTTCCATCCAGCAGCAAGTCGCTCATTCAGCAGTTTCAAGAACGCATCCAAATCCGTCTTCCAGGCGGTGTCGAGATCCATCGTCACCCTGGTGAACTTCTCCCCGTAGCGGAATCTGAGTCCGCTTCCACCTTTGACGACACCATCGCCTATCATCTGGGCCACGATGGCGTTTGCCATCTGCCCCCTCAGGTCGTTAGCCCGTGCGAAATCACCTGCAAACCGTTGCAGAGCACGGTCAAGATTGGATTTGGAATTTGGCGCATTCTTCATCGGTAAGCAGTCCTTTCTCGTTGGCGGCAACGGCGGCGTCCGCAATCCTGTCTAGCTCTACGGAGCCATCCTCCCTTGCGGATTCAAGCGCATCGGACAGTCTCTGGCACTTTATGCCTTCGTACCCTTCATATTCCACAGTGTCGCATCGCGTGTTGTCCCGGACGCGGAAGCCTCGCGGAAACTGACGCCTCACTCGCTTAGGAGTGCCGACATAGAACGCCGTCGGGTTTGCTGGAGTAAGGTGCAGCATATACAATACGGATGCACCCCTCAGATAGGCATCCTCACCCACGACTGCATTGGCGAATGCATACACGTCGTTCTGTCCAGGGACATGGTGCTGAACTTGATAGACGCCATGGCCGAGTCGCGTTAGACGCCCGCTTTGCACCATCGCAGACATGCTCTGCTTGGAAATGCCAAGCTCCCTCGCTTTTGCGGCGGTTATTATGCCATAGTGGTCTTCGGCCACTGGCCAAATCTGTTCATATGCCGTCATGTCAAAAGTACAGGCTTTATTTTACCTTTTGCCAATGGTGGATATTATAACACAAATTGCGTCCAAAAATCAATCCCCAAAATGCCAAAAGTAAAGGAATACTTTTACCTTTTGGCATAGTTCCAAGTATGGTCTGCCAAAGGTTGACCTTTTTGCCATACTTTTGGCCACCATGTACCATCTTGCAGCACTTTACACATAAGCTTTGGAAAGAAGTTCTACATCTGCGTTGTCATCGACCTATTTTCCAGGAAGGTCGTCAGCTGGCAGATCGGCCAGTTCAACAACACCAGGCTGACGCTCGGCGTGTTCTTGCACGCTGTCACCAAAAGAGGCAAACCAGAGGCGCTGACTTTCCACACGGACCGAGGCGCGAACTACACCGTAGGCCACACGCATCAAGATTTCTTGCCACGATCAACTTCCAGAGAATCGCCACCGGAGATCGACGCGCAAATCGATCTTTCGGACATGAAAGACTTTCGCGAGCCACATGAACTTTTCGACTTCCCGAAGTGCTACGTTCGCAAGGTCAACGCATCTTTCATGGATGAGCATATCGACGATATAGGTGATTGGAAACAATTCATCAATTCCATTGTCGGCATAGATCGACTGTATATCATCAATGACAGAAACGTCTCCAATCCGATAATGTCCGCCTACGCCAACGAGCTGAATCGCCGTTACCTATCGCAACTCAGTGCCGACGGTATCCACGCAATTATCGTTCCCGCAGAATAGTCACTCCTTCCTTCGCGACCATCTGACGATCTTCGCGTCCATGGGGGATGCGGGATAAGGAGTAACTAATGAACAGTAAAATGAACACGCCCAGCCCCAGACGTGACAATCTCGCCGTCAAAGCGGCGAGCATCCGCAAACTAGAAACCCAACGCGACAAGGCATTGTCACTGGTGAAGATTCTACAGAAGAGCGCATTCATCACCAGCGCGACGCGGCGCGAAAAACTCAACGAGATGAAGCGCCTTGCATCGGAGTATTCCGTCCGCTCACTCGCTGCCGCCTTTAACATGGCTCGCGGCACATACTACAATGACATCCTTCGCGCAAAGGGCGAAGACGCCTGGTACAAAGTGCGTGTACGCGAACTGACGCCGGAAGTAATCCGCATCTTTACTGAAAGCCACGGCGCGTGGGGATCGGAAATGATCGCCAACAAACTGAAGATAGAAGGCAACGGCGACGATCCGGCGACGGTCGCACGAATCATGAACGACAACGGACTTGTCAGCAGCCGCAATACAGCTGGCCGCCGCTACGCGAACGAGCGCCGCAAGTTGCGCAATCTCATCCGCAAGACCGAAAGTCTGTTCACAGCTTCCGATCCGAACAAACTTTGGGTCTGTGATGTATGCGAGCTCGTATTCCACTGGACAAAACTGTACCTTTGCGTCATAATCGACATCTTCGCCCGCAAGGTCGTCGGCTACGAAATCGGCAAGCGCAATTGTACGCGGCTCATTATCCGTACGCTTGACAAGGCAATCAAAATCCGCAATCCCGCGAACGATCTCATCTTTCATTCCGACCGTGGCTCAACAAATCTCTCGCGGCGTTTTCTTGATCACCTACGCAGTCTCGGCATCACGCAATCGGCCTCGCGTCCGCACATTCCGCAGGACAACGCTGTTGTCGAGTCATTCTTCCGTTCACTGAAAGCGGAATGCATCTTCCCTTGCCGCTACACTTCAATCACGAACATGATCAAGGGCGTTAAGAATTGGCTCGAACGCTACAACTCCTCACGTCCGCATTCGTTCAACCGGAACAAAACGCCGAACCAGACAGAAGCTAAGTTTTATGCAAAAACATCAGCAATAAACGGCTATTCAGAAAATCTCGCCGGTTCAAATTGAACGACAAAACAAAAAGTGCATGCTATTCGTTCAAAACATACAATTGCGTGAGCGGTTCTGAAAGCATGAACACCCTGATTTCACAGGGCTTTTCCTCATCTTAACATTTAGGGGCGGTTCAATTCCGCCCTCTATGTTCATTTGGTGGCCAGGAGCGGGATCGAACCGCTGACACACGGATTTTCAGAGCGTGTAAAACCTTGATTTTATTGAGGTTTATGATTTTTTAGTGGCTACGAGTGGATTACCCTTGACGATTCGCCCCTTTTTTTGGTATGATACGCGACAACAAGGCATAATAGGCGAAGTCACCGCGTGGAACGACCGCCAAAATGCCGCGAAAACCACAAGTAAGAAGGTGGCAGACATGGGAAACAGCAACAAAAAACGCAAGGGCGGACGGCGCGAGGGCGTCAAGGGCAGGGCGAACGGCGCGAATGGCCGCAGACGCGCCAACAACACGGGAACGCTGGAGAAACGCGGCGACAAGTGGCTTGCCCGTTGGTATGTCTATGATGCGCAGGGCAAGCGCATAAGGAAATCACAAGTCGTAGACGCTGGCGGCATTGACGAGGCGCGGGAGAAGTTGCGCGAACTCACGGAGGGCAACGCCCTAATCACCCGAGAGAAGGAAATCCGGCGCAACCTTGATGCGCTGGACGGCGTAGCGGCAGAGCGGCGCAATTGGGAGAACTCGCAACCCGCCCTAACCGTTGCCGATGCTTTCGACGCCTACACCAAGAGCGGACTGCGCCCCGATTCGGGCGAGAGGACGCTTGCCGATTACGAGGGCTACTGCCGCAATCTCACGGAATGGCTGGCGAAAAACCGCCCCGACATTCGGGAACTGCGCGAAATCACGCAGGGCGACGCGGAAGCATACGCCGCCGATCTTCGCGCCACCAGGAGCGCGGGGACTTACAACAAGCGCATTGTGTTCTTTCGTTGCCTTTGGCGGACTCTTGCCGACGCAGACGCTGGCAAGGATTCGTCGGCAAGGAACCCTATAGACCGCCCCGCCCGTCTTTCGTGCAACCCGTGGCAGAAGATTCAGAAGCGCGAGGCGACGCCACACTCACGGCGCGAACTCACAGTGGAGGAACTAGGCCGCGTTGTTTCCGGCATTGAGGGTGAAACGCGGCTATTGTTCGCGCTGGGCATTTACACGGGGCTACGGCTGGGCGACTGCGCTTTGCTGGAATGGGGAGCGGTTGACCTCTTGCGAGGCAGAATTACGGTAGTACCGCACAAGACCGCCCGCCATGCGCACGGCAAACCCGTGATAATCCCGATTCACGCCGTGCTTGCGGCTATGCTGGCGGAAACTCCAGCCGACAAACGCAACGGCTATGTCCTGCCCGAAACTGCGGACGCCTACAACCGCGAGCCGTCACTCGTCACGAACCGCATACAAAAGCATTTCGAGGATTGCGGGATTCGCACAAAGACCGAACAGGGCGAGGGGCGCAAAGCCCTAACCGACGTTGGCTTTCATTCGCTCCGGCATACATTCGTGAGCCTGTCGGCAAACGCGGGTGCGCCTCTTGCGCTTGTGCAGTCCATCGTGGGACACAGCAACCCCGCCATGACGCGGCACTATTTCCACGAACAGGAAACCGCGCTGCGGGCTACAGTCGCCGCCCTGCCCGACATAACAGGCGGCGGCACAATCGACGCAGAGGCCGCTACAAGCCCCGCAGGGCGCGAGGACGCGGCAGAAGGTGCGGCGATACCCAAAAACGCCACGGACGCGCTACGGGCGTTCTGCGCGGCGTTTACGGCGTTGTCGCCCGCAGAGCGTAAGGCGGCAGCAAAGTGGATTCAAGAGCGGACGGCGTGACCCCTTGCGCCAATGACGCGGGATTTGATATACTCTTCGGCGTTCCGGCAATCGGAGGTAAGAGGCCGACGGAACACGGCACACGGGAAGAAAAAACGATTTCCCCGCCCCTGCAAGTCTGCGCCCCGTGCGCACTTCTTACCTTGCTTGGGCGGGGATTTTACATGGAGGTAAGAAGCCATGACAAGCAACACGACGGCGGGAAAGACCGCGAAGAGGTGCGCCGCGAAGCGCAAGACCCGGAAGACGAATGGAACGGCGGAGGAGGTGCGCAGGGCGCGGCTCATGCCGTGGGAGCGCGACTTGCTGGCAATCTCCCTGCGGGACGTGCGCCGAATATACGGCGGCGACAGCCGCAGGGCGGCGGCGGCAGATAGGCGGCTATTTGCCCTGCGGCATGATTCGACCGCCCCGGCAGACCTTCGCATTGACGCCACGGGCTGTACTCCTGCCCTGCTGATTCGGGCGAGGGCTGCGGCAAGATTCATGGGGGTTAGCGAGGCGGACTTTATATCTCACGCGCTGACATTCGCTGTCGAAGCCGCAACGGAGGTAGCGGGCGTGGCGGGACTGCCGTACACGCGGCATGAGCGCGACGCGCTGGCGCGGCTTGGAAAGAAGCCCGACTAGGGCGACGAGACGGAATTACAGCAGACAGCCGCCAAGTTTGCCGGGAAGAATGCGAGTCACACGGCATGAAATCACACCAGAGCGACGAGGACGCCCGTAGGAGCGCGAGGCGAGAGCAAGGCGGACAACGTGCCGCCCTTCCGCCGGACGCGCCCACGGGCGTTTTACGCGACAACTCTTAGAGGGAGGTGCAAGAATGAAGCAAGACAAGAAGAAGCCCACGGCGTCACAAGTTGACACGTCCATGCTAATGACCGGAGAAGAAATGCACAACCTTGACGCAGTATGTGCGGGGCTTGTTGATGCTACAGAAAGCGCACGGCGGGCAGACGCCGAACTTTCGCCGGACGTTCCAGACGTAGAGACGTATCCCGCGCAGTCGCTTCAAGAACTACACATCAATAAGAAACTGATAGGCGAAATGCGCACGTCACTAATGGCGACATATCGCAGCGGCGACACATACAGGCGCAACAAACTCCTTACCCATTGGCTTTGCTTTGTCTATCAAGGCGCAATCCCCCTGCTGCAAAAGAAATATCAAATCGCCACAGCACTTGGCAAACATGACGCGGCAAAGAAACTTGGGGACGCTTTCGCTGCAATCCCGCCACGGGACAAAATCGATCATCCAAACGGCTTGGCAGACATTGAGAGCGAAGCGAGGCATCTTGCCGACGAAATCACCCCCGATGGATTCTGTTTCGACATTCGCAACGCGGTCATGCTTGACACCGAGGCCACGAATGAAATCAATAACGGCAACAATCACAGAACCGCCCCCAAAAACACTAAGGAACACAGACGCTATCCACATGACGCAGAAGCCTTGAACGTGTTGCAGGAAGCCGCACGGCGCAAAGCCTGTAAGTCATATTCTGACGACAGCAATGCGGCAATAATTAAACACATGATCAATGAGCCACAAAGCAAATGGGCGTCACGTATTCTTTATGGAAAACTAAAGGGTAAGGCAAGTGGGAAAGTGCGACAATATGCCAAGCCACGCAATGCAGATAAAACCGCTGAAACGTGGGGCAAATATCTTTCTGAATATCGGAAAGACCACCCGCCAAAACAAGGCGCATAACTTCGGCGCATTTCGGCAAACCTAAAGATTTTTCATGCAACCCCGCAAGTCATTTTGCGGGGTTTTTGCTTGTGTTTTCGGGCTTTCATTTCGGCGCATTTCGGCAAACGCCACGACAAAAATATATTTACTTTCAGCCATTGTCTATTATACGCCGCGTCAACCCACGCGGACGGCACAAAGCCGACGCGGGAGCGGCTGACAGATTGCAAGAAGGAAACAGCAATGCCGAAATATCAAGTCGAAGCATTGAGCGCGGCAATCCGTGCAATTCGTCCCGAAGCGACGGGCGAACAAGTCAAAGCTGCCCTTGCCGAGCTGTCTGGTGAGGGCATACGCGAAATGCAGGGCGAACCCCCGCCCCGCGCATTCACACGGCGACAAGTGGCCGCGCTGCTGGGCGTAAGCACTCGCACAATCACGGGCTATGCCAAGCGTGGCTTGCTCGTTCCACTCTTCACGGGCGGGACAGGCAAGCGGGCGCAAAAATACACGGGCGAAAGCGTCACCGCCCTACTTTCAGGCAAGGCGACCGTCGCGAACAGGAAGGAGGCGGCGGAATGACTGATGCTTGCGAGAACTGCGCCCATGCGGTGCGCTCCACGTTCCTGCAAATGAGCGCGGCAGAACCGCGCCTCATGGAATGCCATGCAGAGCCGCCACAGACACGGCGCGGCAACTGTCCGCCGTGGCCGCTTGTCCGACCGTCCGACTTCTGCGGACGCTTCAAAGCGAAGAAGGGAGGCGCGAAATGAGCGAGGCGAGATATACAACCGCCCTGGGCCTGCACGGTGAGCCTACAATCGTTGTGCGCGGTGAGAAATTCGGCAACCGCAAGACCATTGCCATATTCGAAAACTCCGAGCGGGGCTTTGAGCTGGCTACCGACGCTTGCGACCGCTGGAACAATGCGCCGACCGCCAACAAAGGGAGGACACAGGCATGAAGTATCTCTATCTTGACGCCCGCGAGGGATTGAAGCGCGGCAAGATAAAGCGCAACGCCGCAACGCGCCCGTCTTTCGGATCCTGCCCGAAATGCGGACGCCACTTTTTCGGCGGCGGCGTCTGTCGCCGTTGCCGCAAGGCCGCGCACATAGTCAAGGGACAGGGGGTGCGCCATGTCTGATGCAGTCGAGCGCATAGCCCCGGAGGTGGCAAACGCCGCGCTTGCGCGGATGAAAGCGCAGACAGACGCGGAGAACGCGGCGAAAGCGCAGGCGGGCGCGGCTGGCGTTGACGCGGCACTTGCCGCCATATCCGCCGCGCAACCGGCTACACCCGACGCGACTGGCTTTGCCGCCGTTGCCGAGGGCGAGAAATCCAGCGAGAAGCGCAAGGCGTTTGAAGCCGCAAACATCCGTTTTGAGGATGCGGCGGACTTCATGACACGGGAACTGCCGCCGTTTGATTGGATTGTCCCCGATCTGATTGCGACCGCCGGACGCCAGGGATGCAAAGGCGACCTTTTCGGGAAGTCGAAGACATCGAAGACGTGGCTTGCCCTACAGCTGGCGCATTGCGTGGCAACAGGCAAACAGTTTCTTGCATGGGATATTCCATGCCCGCGCAAGGTTGCGTATTTCAATCTTGAACTAATCCCGACGGGAGAGCAAGAGCGGATGCGCGACCAGCAAGCGGCGTTGGGAATATCCCGCGAGGAATTGCGGGAGCGGCTTTTCGTCGTGAACCTTCGCAACCGAGGGCATGAGCTACGCAAACATACCGAGGCCGTGGCCGACGAACTGCGGCGGCTGAAAATAGACCTTTGCATAATCGACCCGCGATACAAGCTGGTAGAGGACGGCGAAGACGAGAACACGGCGGCGGGATTGCGCGGGGTGCTGAACTTCCGAGACGCTATTTCGGAGGTGTGCGCCGTGCTTGTCGTTGGGCATGACCCGAAAGGCGACGTTGGCGAGAAGTCCATCACCGACCGAGGCGCGGGGTCTTACACCGCCGGGGCGGATTTCGACTTCTGCCTTGCGCTGTCGCCGCACGAGGAGGACGGCTACACCATCCTTTCCGCAAGTAGCCGCTATCGCAAATCCCCAGAGGACATAACGCTTTCGTGGGATGAGCAGGGCGGGAAGGTCTTTCGCGTCGAGAAGGACATCCCAGCCACGAAGCGGACGGGGAAAAGCGCGGGCGGCGATTCCGCAAGGGCGATGCTAGCAAGCGTTGTCGCGGCATTGAAGGAAAAACCAAACTACCGCGCCGGACTTGTCCGGGATGGTTTCAACCTTGACAGTCCCGCAGGGCGGAGGGTATGGAAATCCATCACGGACAACCCTTCCACGTTTGGACTTGTGGCCGCTCCGGCGACAGGCACTAAAATGACCTTCTACGGGTTGTCCCCGCAAGCGGAGAAGTCCGCCGACGAAGCGGCGACCAACTACAAGAACTGCCGCGAGGCACAGAAATGAGGGGGTATACTGTTATGCTGATAAACAGTATACAACACTATGGGGCGGGGGTATGGTGGTGTATACTGTTCCCCCCTAAAGGGGGGAAACAGTTAGCATACACCATGCCCATACCCCGCCCGTGGCACACCATGAAGAAGGCTCAAACACCATGACCACAAGAACCCCGAAACAAGAAGCATGGTATCAATCTTGCCTTGCCGCGTTCGCGCAGCGGCACAACCGATACAACGCCGTGACCGCCCTCACATGGTGCGCCGTCTGTCTTGGCATACCGGCCGAACAGGTAATCGAGGACGCACGCGCGGCGGGAGTGTCCGAACATGACAGCGACATTCGGCGCGGCATGGTGTCGGCCATTGCGAAGGTAGGCTCACGCCCTGCCACTGGCCACAAACCCCGCCGACGCGAAGAGCGGCAGACCTTCCCCGGCTACGTTCGCGGGCTGATTCGGGACGGCGGCGGCGCGGCGGACTTCGACGCGCTGCGCGACCTCTCGCCTATGCCCGTTGCGGGAATGTCCCCGCAGATGCAGACGGCGGCGTTTCTTGCCGCGCTCTACAAGCCGACCGACCTCTTGCACGTCTTCGCAAGCGACCGCCACAGGCGCGGCGAGATCGGGCGCGACATACTAACCCGCGCCGAATGGCTGGAACGCATGAAGCGCACGGGCGACCTTGGCGGCGGCTGCATAGGCAAGAACCCGCTCACGGGCAGACAGGGAACGAACGGCAACGGTGACCCCTCCTACACTTCGCGGGACTGCATAGCCGCCTACCGCTACGCGCTCATTGAGTTTGACGCCCTGCCGCTCCGGGAACAATGCGCCTTTTGGCGCGGCTGGCTTTCAAACCCGAAGAGAGCCGCCGCGCTTGCCGCCCTCACGTTCAGCGGCGGCAAGTCAATTCACGGGCTTGTGAGGACGGGCGCGGACGCCGTGACCGCCCCGACGGTTGAGCGCGACCTGCGCGACCTTCTATGCGCCGACCCCGACAAGCGGTATAGCGCAGACCCCAACACGTTGCGACCACACGGCGGCACACGACTTGCTGGCGCAATGCGCCACGACAACGGGGCAATACAAATGTTGCTCTATCTTGCCCGACAATAACGACACTCCCCATGTCCGCGCGCGGACGCGCGCGCGCTAAACTTTGGCAACGCAAATTCCGCCATTTGTGGGCATCTTTTGGCTTCGGGGAGTCCCCATATACTATGCCCCACACTGGGCCATCTGTCCGCGCCATAGCCCCACATACCCTGGAGGGCGGGGCCTGTTGGTGGCTGCGCGGTAATCCACTTGTAGCCACTAAACGCCGTTTGGAATGGCTGCGACGTGCGCAGAAACTTCAAGCCCGCGGCAATGCGAAACAATAGGCGCAAAGGCGAAAATACGCCCGCTGGCTGTTTTCGGGCTTGTTTTTGTTTGGTGGCTACGGCGGGAAATGCTGCGCAGACGAAAGCGCACGAAACCCTTGATTTCATTGGCTGAAAGTCTAGTGGCTAATGGTGGATTACCGCAGGGAATTTATAGGTAATTTTAGGGGAAAACAAGAAACACGGCAGAAACGCCCCGAAGTGCGTTTGACCCTTGATTTTATTGGGTTTTATGGGGTTTTGTTTGGTGGCCAGGAGCGGGATCGAACCGCTGACACACGGATTTTCAGTCCGTTGCTCTACCAACTGAGCTACCTAGCCAACGCCGGTGCAAGATGGTAGGGGCGCAGGGATTCGAACCCTGGACCCAGTGATTAAGAGTCACTTGCTCTAGCCAGCTGAGCTACGCCCCCATCTCACTTGCCCTCTGGAGCGAGGAACGGGACTCGAACCCGCGACAACCACCTTGGCAAGGTGGCACTCTACCAACTGAGTTATCCTCGCATCGTGAGAACGAAGTATAGTATATCATAATCAGCGGCTGTCGCGCAAGGGGGTATTTCCAGATTTTCGCAAGCGGACGATTGCAAGAGTAAACGCAAGTTGCGGAAGTGTTTATCTTTTCTAAGGATGAGTCATGCCCTTCAGTGATTGAGCATAGGGATTTCCCTTTCTTCCTCATCCCATGGGATGAGACCCGCGTTTACTTTTGCAATTTCGTTTAGACTATTCCGAACCCTTCATGCGGGGCCGGGCGGTCCGGCCCCGTGCAGGGGAACCAAACGGAAAGGGACAAACGCCATGGCAAGACACATGACGCTGGATGAAAGGAAGGCAATCGCCCACGGCATCGGCTGCGGGCTCACGTTCGCGGAACTGGCCGGGATGCTCTCCCGCGCCGAGTCCACGATCGCCAACGAGGTGAAGAACAGGATGCTCTGGAGCAACAAGGGCTACGGATGCACCAACCACGTCTGCGAGCGCTTCGAGACATGCTCGAAGGTGTTTCGCACGTCCTACGGGAAGAGGACGCCCTTCAAGGGCCAGAAAAGGTGCTTCGAGATGTGCGAGGACTACGTCAGGAGGACATGCCCGAAGCTCGGCCGCGCCCCGTACGTTTGCAACGGATGCGACAGGCAGAACGTCTGCCCGCTCAGGAAGCGCTTCTACGTCGCG
>JAFWKK010000082.1 GCA_017514235.1 Kiritimatiellia bacterium
AGGTAATCTGCACAGTCTTGATCGGTTGAGAACCAATCAAGGAACTCCTCAAAGTTCTTCGGATATGGATGTTCGGTAGTCGCTTTCATGCCTGAAATGGTATCACAATCTGCAAGGCCCGTCAATCAGCCACCCAGTTTTTGATATAATGATAACACAATGATAAAAATTACATGTCCATGTCTCGTCTTGAATGAAGGCGCTAATGAGAAACACGATGAAACGTAAATGCAATGTCTTGCTTGCCGCTGCCGCTGCACTTTCACTCGCAGCGTCCGCAAATGTCACGTATGATTGGACAGGCGGGTCCGCCACGTTCGGAGACGGTGCCGTCACCATCGTCTGCGAGGCGGGAACGGGGCATGTTACCTCTCTATCCGCGAATCCGCCGGACGGCGGCACGATCACCTTAACCGGCACCCCCATGACCTTCGCCGATGGGGCGACCCTCACCCTTGCCACCACCGGCACTGTCGCGTTCGCGCAGAAGGTGACGGCACTCGGAGCGTTCACCCTCGCCCGCGGCGATGACGTCTACAAAGTGTGGACGGGGAATGCGCTTACGGAGCCGGAAGATGCCTCCATGCCGCTTGCCTTTCCCGGTCTCACGACGGGCGACATCGACCTTGTGCGGGTGATTGCCACGCCGGGGAGCATTCCTGGCGGCGGCCGCTATGAATACCTGAGCGGCCCGGACGTCAACAAATTCTACACGTTCAACCACGTGAGCGCCACCGCCGTCTATTCCCTGCGCGTTCAGCTTCAGGACAAGACGGGCGGCATCTATGCGCGCTGCCGCACGGGCGTCCGTTCGCCACGCTTCGGGCTCTATCCCGGCGAGGAGGATGTGTGGGCAACAACTGGACTCTGGGAATACTTCATCAAACCCGCCAGAAAAACCATGCCGTGGGGGCTTTATGGCTACACGAACGATCCGGAAACCTACGGCGGCACCTGGGTCGCCCGCATTTCCTCGCTTGGCATCACCAAGATCATCGCCCGCAGCAAAGGGGCGGGGGACGGCAAGGCGTTTATCCGCTTCGATGGCGGCGCGGCGTTTGGCGGCACCACGACCATCGCTGCCGGTGTGGAGGCGGTGCTGGCCGTCTCGGAAGGCGACGGCGCGGCGGAACTCTCGAATGACATCACGGGCGACGGCGACCTGACCATCGTCCCGCAACCGTCCACGACCGCCTTTGTCGGCTCCACCTACAGGGAGGATTTCATCTCTTCGACGAACTGGATCGTGATTGCGACCAATCGTTCCCTTGCGACGCTGACGAGCATTACGGGCTATATGCAGGGAGCGAACCACAACGCAACTGGCAACCCCTCCCTTTGCGGCACGTACGGCTACAGCTACAATGCGGTCACCGATACGGCCACCATGCAGTTCCAGTTCAACCGAAACCCTGGCGTGAAGGTGGTGAATGCGACGTTGCGGCAGAGGGGGCCGAACATCGAGATTCATGGTGACAGTGCCGGATATGACGAGAGTGCCAGCGACAGATATATGAAAGACCGGATAACGAATACCGGCACGAAGGTGGCTGAACGTAAGGACTTGAGCTTGGGTTTCGTTGCAAACAACTATACGACAGGCTACGGCATCCGCAAGGTGACGGCGACCTTTGGCGGCGCGACCACGCGCGGCTATGCGACGGTCACCGGAAATCTGAAGGGGCTTTCTGGCGGGCGGATCAAGGTGGTGGGCGGAGAGGTGCCGGCGGTGCTTGTCGTTTCGTCCATCAACGGCCTGCCCGCCGGCGGCGAAGCGCGTGTGGCGGGTGCCAACTCGGAGATTCACCTTTACGTGACGTCGCTCAGCAGCGATGCCGGCATTTCCAGCGGCACCACCCGGCTTGTCGCCGAGAATGGCGGCATCATCCATAGCGCGCGGGAATGGCAAGTGCGCAGCATTCAAGATGTCGAGATCGACGGCGGCATCCTGAAGGTCGACAACACCGCGCAGTACATCAACGATCTCACTCTCTCCAACGCCATTGTCACCAACCAGCCTCCCCGTTCGGTCTTGACCCAGACGAATCAGAACTGGCGGATTTGCGGCACGGAGCCATCGTTCATACGCTCCGGCATCATCGTCTACGGGTTGGAGTCCTACGCCGCGGCTTTGGCGGGCCGCCGCACCTTCCACATCGATGTAGCGGATGTCACAGGGGATGATGGTGTGGACTGCACGCTGGCGAAGCTGCTGGGGTCTGTTGATCGTCTGGCGGCCACGCAGGAAAACTACGCCTGGTTCATGTTCGAGAAACAGGGCGCGGGTACGCTCAAGCTGGCGGGTGACGGCAAAGGGGTCCGCATGCCAGCGACGATCGGCAACGGCACGTTCCTGTTCGGAGCGGGCAGCACCATGACGAACGACTTCATTCTGGCGGGCGGTAGTCTGGCGGCGGAGACAGGTTCTTCCAATGCGCTAGGTGCGTTGACGGTGACAACGAACGCCACGTTGACTGTCGAGACTGGCGGACGGCTTTCGTTCGCGTCGTTCACGGCGGGCGCTGGGCTGCCCAAGAGTGCAATCACCATAAACGCGCCCCTTGATGGCAATCTTATCCGTTTCGGCACGGACGCCAGCGGGCTTGCGCCGGAGCAGCTCTCGTTCTTCCGTTGGAAGGACGGCGACCGCCTGTGGCGCGTGAGCATTGACGAGAACGGTTACCTGCATCCATTTGTTTCAGGCATGATATTCACAATAAGGTAGATTTCCTGATTGGAAAAGGATTGCGGCAAAAAGACGATGAGCGTTAAAATGGCAGTTGGCGCCGTGACGTTGTGCGCCTGCGTGGCGCAGGCGTGGCAGGTCCCTTCGTGGGATGCGCGGATCACCGAGCAGGGCGCTGTGAAAGAACGGATCGGCAAGACGTGGTGCGGACATGTGCAGGGCATGTGCGTGACTTCCAACGCGATGTACTTCTCCTACCACAACCAGATTCTCAAGACCGACTGGTACGGGCGTTCCCTTGCCTATGCGGTTACGACTCCGCACGGTGGCGACATCTGTTACTGGAACGGTCGCGTCTACACAGGCGATGTGTACGTTCCGGAAGAGAAGGGGGAGCGCGCCCGTGCCCGCATAAGCGTGTATGATGCCGAGACACTCCAGCCGATCAAGCGGCGCTTCCTTGACGAATGGAACGGAGCCGCCGATGGCATAACCTGCCTGGACGGCGTAATCTACCTTGGCATGGGGCGCGTCTCCCCGCCCGGCAATAAATGCTGGTACGGCAAGTACGACGCCGAGACGCTCCAGCCTATCGGCAAGCCGTTCGTTGTCGACCACGGCTATGACTCCACGCACGGATCCCAGAACTTGGCCACGGACGGCACGTATTTCTATTCAGGACATTACTGCGAGGATGAAAATGCAAAGACGCCCTGCTTCATTGTCATGGACCGTGACTTCAAGGTCGTTGGGCGTCACGTGTTTGGCTGGCGGCAGGGGTTCGATGTCGTGCCGGGCGGCAAGGACGGCGCCGTGCGGTTCATCTACTGTACCACAATCAACTGGATGTCCCCAAAGGCGCAGCCCCAGCTCCCCGTTATGGCGCTCGTGCAGTTCGCGGAGCTGAAAGACGGCAAGATCGAGGATATCACGCGCCACTGCATCTTCCCGAAGCCCCTGAAGCGCTGATGTCGTTTGGTCATGATTGATGTCCATCAGGCCCGGAGCTGTGGTATAATAGAACCTATGTCAACGAAAAGGATTCTTTCGCGTGGTTGCCGCTTTACATGGGCACAAACGGCCCGAGGGCGGATTTGACAGAAAATAGCTATGCTACGCAGCAATTTCTTTAAGGCCAAAGAAGGAGCAAGACCATGACAACTGGAAAAGGATTCGATGGAAATCCGCAAGATGAGGGAGTGGCTGCATCGGCAAAGCCGAGGCGTGGGTCTCTCCTCCACAAACGATTGATGCTTGTGGCGACAATGGCTGGTGTGCTTGCCTGCGCGGCGGCGGAAAGTGTGGGCGGCGAGGCCGCTTACATTGAGTCGGATGGCACAAGCGGTATCAACACCGGCTACCGCATGAAGACAAATTCGCGGATTGAAGTCGATTTCGCGCTGACGGCGCTGGAAGGGAACGTCCGCATTTTCGGCGCGGGCAGCGGCTACGAGCCGAATCTTCCGCTTTCGCTCTATGTAGCGGGCAGCGTCGCAGAACCAGATGATTTCGTTTTTCAGCTGGGCTTCAACTCGTCCGAACATACGGCGCGCTGGGGCGTTCACACGGATATCGACGCCGATACGGTCCGCCACACCGCAATCCTCGACCTTCCCCAAATGAAGCTGATCCTGAAGACCGGCGATGCCGAATGGTCAAGAACGGCCACCGGCCAGTTCTCCGCAGACGCCCAGAACCCGGTCGCGCTGTTCGCGCAGCCGAAGACCGCCGACGGGACAACCTTCGACAATCTCACGAAGGCGCGCATCTACGGCGTCAAGATCTACGAAGGCACCGACCTCGTGCGCGACTTCACGCCGCTGTTGAAGGATGGTGTGCCAGGCTTCAGGGACAGCGTGACCGGCTGTTTCGTCAACGGCACGGCGGGTTTCTCGGCCGGTGGCGACGTGGCACAGGAGGAAAGCCCCTATGTGGAGACCTCCCGGGAACTGGCACAGTATCTTCAGATCAGCCACTCCCTCTCCTTGACGTCGCGGGTGGAGCTTGACTATGCGTTGGCAGGTTCGCGCGCGAGCGACACGGACTGGTGGTTGTTCTGCGGGAACGGCAACGCCTATTGCGGAATGTTCATCAACGACAAGGGGCTGGCCTACGTCAACGGCAAAACAGCTCCGGCGGTCACAATTGGCAGCAGAGCATCCTGAAAGCCCTTGCGGATACGCCCTACGTCCGGCGGACGGCGATTCTCGACAACGCCAACCGGCAGGTGTCGGTCATGACGGGTTCGGCGGTCAACTATTCGGCGACGGCGACGGAGCCGAACGGCACATTTGCAGACGCTTCGGCGCGGGTCGTGCTGGGAATGAAGGGCTACGACCCCGACCATGTCTCCCATGCCTCCCTGCGCATCTATGGATGCCGCATCTACGAGTCGGGTGAGCTTGTGCACGATTTTGCGCCATTCGCGGAGGACAGCACGATCGGTCTGCGCGATGCGGTGACGGGCGACATTGCGGTGTTCCCCACAAACACGACCGCGAACACGCTGTCGGTCGGCGGCGCGATTGATGTCCGAGAGGCACCCTACATTGAAAGCCTTCGGGAAGATGCGCGCTACGTCGCGATTCCGTACTCCCCCGGCCTAGCGACGCGGATGGAGCTCGACTATTCGCTCGCAGGCGCGCCGTCCGCCTCGTCGGAGCAATGGTTCCTGTTTTCGGCGAACGGAAGAGTCTATTACTGGTCCTATCTTGCCACGGCAGGGTTTCACTGCAACAACAACGGCGGAGGCACCGCCGGCACCGGCGGCCTGTTCCCGAGGATCGCGACCGTCCAGGGCGTGAAGCGCACGGCGATTCTGGACAACCCGAACAGCCTGTTCCTCGTGCGGACCGGAAGCGTGACAAACGGTACGCAGGCGGCTGTTGCGAAAACCCCTGGAAACATGCCGTGCATCACACTCGCCGCCAAAAGCTACCAGCCGTCGGCCTCCAACTCTTCCACCATCCGCATCTATGCGTTTCGCATCTACGAGTCGGATGTGCTCAAGGCCGACTACCGCCCGGCGATCGAAAACGGCGCGGTCGGTTTGAGGAATGTGCTCGATGGCGATGTGTTTGTCGCTGGGCAGGGCACGACGCCTTTCACGTACGGCGGCGTGTGGCCGGTTTCCGCTGCGAACGGAGGTGCCTCGCGGCTTGGCGCGACGGAAACAACCACGCTGACGGCGTCCGCCAGCGGCGCGACGCGCTATCGTTGGCTCAAGAACGGCGAGGCGATTGCCGGCGGTGAGAACGGTACGCTGACGGTCGGCTGGACGAAACCTTCCTTCGGGGAGGGCGTCAGGCGCGACGCCTATCAGGCGATCGCCGTCTTTTCGGTGGATGGGGTGATTGCCGAAGGCGAGATGTCGGCGGAAATCGCAATCGAAAGCATACCGATCGGCATGATGCTTTTCTTCAGATAGTGCCGGCCGCGGCTGAATTGAAGCAATGCGAACTTTGCTGATGTCGTTTGGGCATGATTGACGCCCGTCTGATCCGGAGCTGTGGTACAATAGAGTCCATGTCAACGAAAAGTTTTCTTTTGCGGGCGGCTGCCGCGCTGATGGCGTGTGCGGCCGGGATGGTTGCCGATGCATCGGCTGATGACGTTCTGGCGAAGGGGTTTCGCACCCCTCCGCTCGCCGCCAAACCGCAGGTATGGTGGCACTGGATGAACGGCAACGTCACCAAGGCGGGCATCACCGCCGATCTGGAGTCGATGGCGCGCGTCGGAATCGGCGGCGTGTTCATCTTTGACGTGACCGCCGGCATCCCGGAGGGGCCGGTGGCGTTCGGCTCGGACGAATGGATGGAAATGCTGCGCCATGCCGATGCCGAGGCGCGACGGCTGGGGCTGGCGGTCGGGCTCTCCAACTGCAGCGGCTGGAGCTCGTCGGGCGGACCGTGGGTGAAGGCGGCGGATTCGATGAAATCCGTGGTCTGGACGGAGACGCCCGTCGCCGGCGGGCAGCGTTTTACGGGGAAGCTTCCCGCCCCGCCGGATCCCCATGGCTTCCGCCGCGACATTGCCGTGCTCGCCGTACCGCGTCCCGCCGCCGAGCGAATCGACCCCGTCGCCTACGGCATGGAAGCGACGGCGACCTTCGCCGGTGCGC
>JAFWKK010000012.1 GCA_017514235.1 Kiritimatiellia bacterium
AGGTAATCTGCACAGTCTTGATCGGTTGAGAACCAATCAAGGAACTCCTCAAAGTTCTTCGGATATGGATGTTCGGTAGTCGCTTTCATGCCTGAAATGGTATCACAATCTGCAAGGCCCGTCAATCAGCCACCCAGTAAATTAAATTTCCAAAAAACTTGAAAAATGGTTAGGCAACAATTTCAGTAGGCAAGCAGAATCTCCGACATCAAAGAAATCACGTGTCATAGCCAATTGATCTATAACACGCACGAGATTTCTGGGAGCCGACGGTCCCTTTCCCCCTGCACCACGACGCAGAATGCCCTTCTTTTTGTCAAAATAGAGCTCATTGACAACAGCCAAATACGCAGGGTTGTGAACAACATCATACCTTGATGTAATCTGTTCTGTTATATCCGGCAGGGTGTTTATCTTATGGGTCAGAACTGCTCTGCAAATATCAGGCATTTCTCGATAATAGAAATATAAATAATACGGTCCTGCCAGAAAATGTCTGTATTGCCTCTGATAGTTGTCAGGTACATAAATTAACTTGGCTTGCTCTCCTAAGCAAACCTTCCCGCCCTTTGTCTTCACCGACTGCGGCAAATACACCATCACGAGCCAAGTCCAGAAGCCGACGTCTTCGCGGTAGGCCTGCGGGTTGTGGTCGTGGATGAGCGAGTCGAAGTATTCGCAGAAGGCGAAGGTCGTGTCGAAGGTGCGCGTCTCGTCGAGGTCGAGGTCCGCGAGCGCGGGGATTACGTCGGAGTAGGCGGGCGAGGAAAGCAGCGTCGCGCGGGTGAACGGCTGGCCGTCCAGCGTCACGTTCTCCACGTCGTTCGACTCCTTGACCGCCGCGAGGAACGCGCGCGTCTTCGCGACGCCGGCATCTGTAAAGCGACGCAGCTTCATTTGGCATACTCCTTCCGCGCCGATGTCGCATTGCGCAGATTGGCAAGAAGTCCCGGTATCACGGAATCACCCATCTTCGAAATACCAAACGTGAGCCTTCCGGCATCCTTCAACGATGCACCAATTGCATAAATTTCAACATTGTCGATGATGATGAATCGATCATGGCAAATTCCGCATATCGACTTCGTGAACTTGCCGCATTGCTTGCCGAACGCTTCGAAATCGCTCTCCTCAAGTTCTCCGTTAGAATGCGTGATAAGCTCGACTTTCACGCCGCGCCCGCGTTTCGCAAGGATGTCGAGCGTCGCTACGCCAGGATAGGCGTCTACCACGACAAGCTCTTTCTTTGCGCGGCGGATGATTTTGACAAGCAGAGACTTCGCATCCCAAAACCTGTTCTGGTAGAATATCTGGCAGTTTGGGACTTCGCCTTCTCCCATCTTCCTGAAAATCTCGTCAAACCGCGCCTCGTTGCGAGACTGGTCGGTTATCTGACGGCGTTCGACGGTCTCCAGCCTCGTCAACATGGGCACCATCATCGAAAGCGATCTTCTCATGTTAACAAAGGCATTCATTATCCGTATGCTTACGGCCACTGCCACATCGCTTTTCAGCACTCCGGACAACATGGCTATGCCCTGTTCGGTAAATGCATAAGGCAACTTGTGATATCCGCCACGCGTTTCCTGCCCAGCATTTCGTTTTGATGTAACAATTTGTGATATCAAAACTTCGTTTTCTTCTTTTGACAATTGAAAGCGGAACCCTTCAGGGAAGCGATTGGCATTACGTTTGACAGCTTGATTAAACACGGAGGTTGTAACTTGATAAGCCGCAGCCAAATCTCTGTCGAGCATGACCTGAACGCCTCGAATCGTGTATATAACGGAACGAATGTCGAATTGATCGTCATTTATGATCACGTTGTCGCCCATGAGATCAACATCCTTCTTGATCATAGCGTTACCCTTCTTCATTCCGCATCGTCCTTCCACTGGTTCGCGATTTCGGCAAGGCCCTTGCCGCGCACGAACGCCTGGACCGCAGAGTCGATCCACTTCCTGATGGCGTCCTTGTCGTCATCGCGGTCGTCGCCGCCTGCAAGCTGCGGGAACTCCTCCGCGCCCAGCGCGCGGGCGAAGAGCTTCCAGTCTTCCGTCCATTCGCCCAGCTCGTCGGCGTCGTTTTCGATGAACGCGTATGTCAGGATTTCGCGTATGACCGCCGGGAAGACAAGCGCGAGGAAGTAGTTCATCTGCACGACCTGCTTTTCCAGCGACGCGTTTATCGCGAGGTTCGGCCCGTCGTCCGTATAGACGATCTCCCAGACGTTCTCGTTCTCCTTCGGCAGGCGCATGAGCGGCAGGATGCAGTCCGCCGCGCCGCCCTCGTCGTTCTCCGCGCGAAACGACTTGCTCATTCCGAGGATCGTCTTGTCGGCATTGGCCGCGACGACCTTCGTCCGGAAGCGGATGCCCATCAGGTCGTCCCCGAACGCGGCCAGCGACGTGTCGCGCGGCGCGGCGATTGCGCCGACGGTGCCGAAGTCGAAGCGGAGCAGCTGGTTCTTGCGGTAGGCCTCGACGTACAGCTTGGCCGTCGGGTCGAAATCATATTGCGCCAGGTCGAACGCCGCGGAGAACGCGCTGCCGCCGATGGAGGACACGACGACGCGCAGCGAGGACTTCGCGATCTCCTTGCGCTTCGTGTAGTTAAAGCTCCGCGCCATCGGCCTCCTCCTTCAGTTCCTCGGAATGGGGGATGACCCTGAGGTCCCTGTTGGCGTCAAAGCCGCGCACCGTCAGCTTGAAGTCCTTTGTCGCCTCCGTCACCCTGACGCGCAGCCTGTTTGCGGCGGGGAATTCCACAGGGAGCTCCACGGGCTCCCAGGACACGGAAAGCGATCCTTTCTTCTTGAACGAAAAGTCGTTCTCGTCGAACTTCACCTTGCCGCTCAGCGTCTCGTAGAAGAACGAGACCTTGAGGTCGAACGGCTTGAAGTTCTTTATGTTCGCCTTGATGGCTATGCCCGAGTCGTCTCCGTCCTTCACCGGGTAGATCGTGTAGGGCTTCGGCTTGGATTCCATCTCCTCGAAGTTCGGCGGCTGGTCCTTCTCGTTGGCCCCGCCGCTTTCCTGCGAGTCCTTCGCGCCGCCCTGTCCAAAGCCTTTCCCCGCGCCCTTGCCCTTGCGCAAGGTCGCGAGGCTCTTTGCGCGCGAGACGAAGAAGATGTTCTTCAGCGTCGAGCGGTCGAGCGCCTTCTCCGTCTCGTCGATGCGGTCCACGAGGCGGCGGACCGCCTTGACGACGAAGTCGATGTGTTCGCCGGGATACTTGTAGATTTCCTTGAACTCCCCGGTGTTGACGCGCCACTCGCTATGGCTTGGCGGTTCGGCCTGGTTGAGCATGTCGGAGACGGCTCCGTCGATCAGCACGACGGAGACGAAGTTGGCCACGGGGTGGGGCCGCACGCGGTTGATGTAGAGTCCGGCGCGATAGAACCAAGGGCGGGCGACCGTTCCGGCGGAACGGCGGATGACGACCTTGAACTCTCCGAGCTTGTCCCGTTTCGCCTTCTTCTCCGCGACGCGCATCGGCACCACGATCGTGACAGGCTTGCCTGTTTCGCCGTCCGCCTCGGTTTTGTCCAGTTCCTCGCGAATCGCGGCGAGGGTGGATTCCTCGAACACCTTGTCCTGCCATGCCGGGCATTCGCCCGGGTAGAGATTCAGAGGGAACGTGAGGGGTGACGTCATGCCCTCGCAGATCATCTGGAACGCCTGAAGAAGCTTCTTGGATTCCGGGTCCTGGACGGACAGGTCGGCGAGGAAGCGCTCGATGTTCTCAAGATGCGCGCTATCGTATACGACCTTGTCGCCGTCGCCATTCTCCAGCTCGACCTGCAACTCGCCGCGCACGAACGAGACCATGTAGTTTTCTACGAGCACGCGCTGGATTTCGTTCCAGTCCAAGTCCTTCACGTATGGGACGACAACGGAGAGTCCCGGCTCGGTCGTGCGGCTCAGGTTGAATGCCTGCTTGAATTCCGCAATCGCCGACAAATCCGTCTCAGGCCTTGCATCGCCGGATGACAGCAAACCCCACCAGCCGTCCGGCGTATAGCGGGTGTTGTCAACGGTGTGAAACGAAAGCAGGGCTTTCCCGCACAGGATTTCGCGTGGTTCGTCGAATTCGCGAATCGAGTAGGCGAAGAACGAGCGCAGCTTGCTGGCAATCGGGAACACCACTTTGCCGATACCCCATCTGCCGCGGGTCCCGTCGCCTTTCTCCGACTGGTTTTCGCTCCAGAAGAAGCGGTAATACGGGGGCTTTTTCTTGATGTTTGTATAGTCCCAGTCGATGTGTCCGGTAAGACCGGTCGTATTGAAGTCCTCTATCGCGACAAACGGGCAGTCGCCGTCGGGAAGGTCGCCGATCTTGCAGTCCTCGGCCACGTAGTGTTCGGCTGCTCCGGCAAGATACTTGGCGTAGGCGGCCTTGTTGAGCGGTTTCGCCTTGCCGGAGTAATAAATGCGCACGAGGGCGGGGCTCGACTGGGACACGAGGCTTTCGCACTTCGCGTGGGCGTCAAGGGAGTTCTGGATGGCCTCGCGGACGAGGGATTCTTCGGTGGAGCGGTTCGAGGTGAAATACTCGTCCCAGCCGGGGTCGCGCTCGACCTCGACTTTGCTCTTCTTCCTGAAGAACCACTCCGCCATCTATGTCTGCAGCCTGTCTCTCGTTTGCAAACAGAAAGGCGCGCCTCTCTGTTTTGGTTAGAGGGGCGCGCCTTGACACATGCTCCTAAAGGCTTACGACGGCCTGCTCAAACACATGTCAAGACGACACCCCAAATTACAATAGGGTACCGTCTTGCAAACCATGCACGAGCTTCTTGATGTCGTAATTTCAGGAGACCGGCTTGCAACCGATGGCCGATCCTGTCGGCCTCTCCGCGGCGGTTCTCGTCGCGAAGCTATGAGGTCAAAAGCGTTCCCGTTTTGACAATGGGTATTTTATCAAAATCCCCTGGCATTATGTGAAAAATCTGCCGAGTACGGCATTTAGCCCGATGGAATTTACCTACAACATAACCCTGTGCGAGTTCACGGGCGGTCAGCCCTTGAGGCTGGCAAGCGGAATGAGGCGAACAAGCGGCTCTACAAGGTCGCGCTCGGACGCGATCACGTCCTCGATGTCCTTGTACGCCTGGGGCGCCTCGGAGAGATCAAGCCGCCCCTTCGCCTTGCCGAAGCCGCGGTACTTGTGCCACCGTTCGCACACGATGCCGTCCATCGCCTTGTCGCACTCTTCCACAGTGAGCGTGGTCGAGGCGGCGACGCGGCTCATGCGTCGGCCCGCGCCGTGCGAGCAGCTCGTGAACGAGTCGGGATTGCCGAGCCCGCGCACGACGTAGCTCGCCGTGCCCATCGAACCGGGAATGATCCCGATCTCGTCGAGCTTCGCCGACGTCGCGCCCTTGCGGTGCACGAACACCTTCCTCCCGAAGTGCTCCTCGCACGCCGCGTAGTTGTGGTGGATGTCGATCGTGCGGACGAAGTCCGCCTCCGGGACGAACTCCGCAACGGTCTCCTTCATCGCCTCCATCATGCGGCGGCGGTTCTCCTTCGCGTAGCGGAGCGCGAAGAGCATGTCAGTGAAGTAGTTTTGCCCGTCCTCCTCCGCCATCGGCAGGAACGCGAGGTCCGGATCGGCGAGCGGCACGCGGAAGTGCGTGCACAGGCGGTTCGCGATGCGGTGATAGTGCTCCTCGATTCGCTTGCCGAGGTTGCGCGAGCCGGAGTGGATCATGAGCCACACCTTCGCGCCTCCGGCGGGATCGCCCGAGCCGTCGAGCGAAGTCGTCTTCTGCAGCTCTATGAAGTGGTTGCCTCCGCCGAGCGTCCCGAGGTTCATGCGATCCAGTTTTGACGGCCAGAGGCTCGATCGCATGCCGTTGTTCGCCGCGTACTCCTCGAATCCCTCCCAGTCCTGCGCCGCCTTGTGCGATTCGCCCTCTCCGACGGGAATGCGCTCCTTCAGCCGCTCCTGGAACGCGCGGCGGAACGACATGTCCGCAAAGCGCTCCGCCGGGATGTCCGTCTCTGTCGCGATCATGCCGCAGCCGATGTCGACCCCGACGGCAGCCGGGATGACGGCGCCATCGGCCGCGATGACTCCGCCGATGGGCATGCCGTAGCCCTGATGCGCGTCAGGCATGAGCGCGACATGGTGGAAGAGCGCCGGGTGCCGCGCAAGGTTCGCGGCCTGCTTAACCGCGCCATCCTCGCAGTTCTCGCACCAGCTCTTCACGGGCATCGCCCACCCGTCCTCGATCTTCGCCCACTTCATTTTCTTCTTCCTTTCTTGCCAGTTTCACATCCCACTCATGCATGCAATCCGAACATCGATATAACGTCGCGGTTAGTCGTGTAGTGCAACGTCTCCTTCTTGACGGCGAGAGTCCAGTTGTCATGCCATTCGAACCCGGGGTTATACCTCGAATAACCTCCTACGAACATCTCCAGCGGCACAAGCAACTGGTCGGCGAGATGCTTCTCGCACGCCTTGTCGGACTTCACGAACTCGCGAACCTGCTTGACGACTTCGTGCGCGACCGCCTTGCGCGACTTCTCATAGGTGCCGACGGACGAGAAGACGACCGACGTGCGCTCGTAGTCGAGCTGCGCATAGCAGTAGTTGCCAGGTCCGAACGACTCCACGCGCCGCGTCTCGCATCGAAGGCCAAGGTCCGCAAGCTGCTTCGCGACGATGCCGACCTCCGCTTCCGCAATTGAATCTGGAATCGCCGAGACGACACCGACGACCTTTCCGCCGCGATACGAGCCGAGGTCCGTGAGCGAGTAGTCCTTTGCTGTCTTCTCCTCGTCGAGCGGCCACACTCCGAGCCTCGCGACGCCACCCGCCGCAGGATAGAATCCACACGTATCCAGCTCCGCCTCGACGCGCGCGCCAATCCGTCGAAGCTCGGGAAGGTACGTTTCGGCGAAAAACTCCCAAATCGGCGCGAAAGGCACGTGCGTCCCGCCGGTGATCGTCACCGTCGAGGGCGCGTCAGCCTTCATCAGCACCGGCAGGACCGTCTGTGCGACGAGCGTGACGCTGCCGGCCGTACCGACATCGAAGCGGTAGTCGCCGCCCCTGATTGCGCCCGGGACGAACTCCAGCTCGCCCGAGCCAACCTCGACGTCGGACGTTTTCGCGCCGCAAATCGCCGCGACGGCCTTCACGCACGTCAGGTGCTGGCGCTTCAGCCCCGGCTTCTCGCGTCCGGCGCGGATCTTCTCGATCCAAACCGGATTCCCGGTGACCGCGCTCAGCGTCAGCGAGGTGCGGAGCACCTGGCCTCCGCCCTCGCCCTGCGCACCGTCTATCTCAACGAAGTCTTTCATTGCGCATCAACCGCCTGCGTCAGGCGGACTTTCGTTCTCGTTTGCGTTTCCTGCGCTCGATCTCGGCCTTGGCCAGCTTGCCGTATTCGCCGTCGGCGGCGGCCGCCTTGTCGAGCTCCTTTGTGTTCATCTTGCGCAGATGTCCCTTTATCCCGCATGCGTTCATTCGATTTCTCCTTTCGTTGGTGTTTTCGCGTTGTACCGTTGGCGACGACAATAGCATTAGCACAAGCCGTGCCAACGGCAGTATTCGAGGGAGTTCGCGGGGCTGGCGCGGCAGATGAGAGATATGAAATTATAGACCCTATCCTACGGTATAGACGCATGCGGCGTGATATGGTACAATTCGCGCCATGAAGACAACTGCCATATCGGTTCTCGGGACACAAAAGGACGCACATGGCGGGGCCGGCCCCGCACGCTGGGACACGTGGCGGCCGACCATCGGCCTCGTCCAGCAGGAAAGCCTTCCCATCGACGAGCTGCACCTCATACTCAACAAGGAGTTCATGCCGCTGGCGGAACGCGTCAAGGCGGACATCAAGTCGGTCTCGCCCGAGACCAAGGTCGTCTTCGACATAGTGCAGCTCAAGGATCCCTGGGACTTCGAGGAAGTGTACGGCAAGTTCTACGACTACGCGAAGTCCCCCTGCTTCCACAAGGAGAAAACCGACTACTACATCCACATCTCCACCGGCTCGCACGTGGAGCAGATATGCCTGTTCCTGCTTGCGGAGTCGCGCCACCTCGCGGCAAAGCTCGTGCAGACTTCGCCGAAGGAGGGGCACGTGCGCCACTCGCACGACCCAAAGGGCACGATCAACGTCATCGACCTCGACCTCTCGCGCTACGACAAGCTCGCCAAGCGCTTCGAGCTCGAGCGGCAGGACGACCTCTCCTTCCTGAAGAGGGGCATAGACACGAAAAACGCCGCGTTCAACAAGCTCATCGAGACGATCGAGCGGGTGGCGGTGCGATCCTCGTCGCCCATACTGCTGACAGGCCCGACAGGCGCAGGCAAAAGCCAGCTCGCGGAGCAGATTTACCTTCTCAAGAAGCAGTCCGGCAAGGTCAAGGGGACGTTCGTCGCCGTCAACTGCGCGACGCTCGGCGGAGATCTCGCGAAGTCAGCCCTGTTCGGACACAAGAAAGGCGCGTATTCCGGCGCGGGCGCGGACCACGACGGGTTCCTCAAGGAGGCCGACGGCGGCATCGTGTTCCTGGACGAGATCGGGGAGCTGCCGCTTGAAGCGCAGGCGATGCTGCTCAAGGCGATAGAGGAGAAGTGCTTCCGTCCGCTCGGCGCGGCAAAGGACGAACACAGCGACTTCCAGCTGATCTGCGGCACCAACCGCGACCTGGCGCTGGACGTGGCCGACAAGCGCTTCCGCGCGGACCTCCTCTCAAGGATCAACCTCTGGAGCTTCAGCCTGCCGGGGCTTGCCGAACGGCGCGAGGACATCGAGCCGAACCTGGCGTACGAGCTTGCACGGTTCTCGGAGAAGTCCGGCAAGCACATCTCCTTCAGCAAAGAGGCTCGCAAACGCTTCATGGACTTCGCGCTCGCCCCGTCCAACAGCTGGCCGGGGAACTTCCGCGACCTGAACGCCATGATAGTGCGAATGGCGACGCTTTCCGACGGCGGACGCATAACGGAGGATGTCGTGGCGGACGAAATCGCGCGATCTTCGCCAGGCGCACAAGCAGTCACGGCGCCATCGGCAGGCGCCATCGACGGCCAGACCCTCTCAGCGCTCCTGGGCAGCGACTACGCCGTGAGGTTCGACGACTTCGACCTCGTGCAGTTCGCCCACGTCGCCGCAGTCTGCTGCGCTTCGGACTCCGCGGCGGACGCCGCGAAAAAGCTGTTCGCGGTCTCGCGCATGGCGAAGAAGTCGAACAACGACTCCGACAGGCTGACCAAGTATCTCTCCCGCTTCGGCGTCAAGTTCAAGGACATCAAGCAATAGCCCGGTCGGGCTATGCGAGAAACGCCGCCGCCGCCGCAAGGGTGCTTTCGCCGGCACGGCGGCCGATGTCGTAGACGCGCTGCATCGTGTCGAGATCGTGGCAGACGCGAGATATCTCGAGCGGCTTCTCGGGCGCGATGAGCAGCGCGTCGCCGGACGCCACTCGCGAATCGACGTACTCCAACGCCGCGTTATACCACTTGTAGCGCGTCGCCAACGCCTCGTACACATTCGGGTGGCGACGGAGAAGCGGCTTCAGCAACCGGATTTTCCATGTCGGGAACTTCCTGTAGCCGTGCGGACGCGTGGTGATGACCACGTTGCGGCTGTAACCTAGCGATTCGAAATAGCGAAGAGGTATGCCGTCGGAGAGCCCGCCGTCAAGGTATTCTCCTCCGCCGATGCGCACGGGACGCGATACGAGCGGCATGGACGCCGAAGCCTGAATCCACCTGAACGCCTCTTCGTCCGCCTTGTCGAGACGCTTGTACACGGCCTTGCCAGTCGCGCAGTCGGTCGCCACGACATGGAACTCCATCGGGTTCGCCGCATATGCCGCGCAATCGAACGGGTCAAGCTCCATCGGCAGCGCACGGTAGCAGAAGTCGGCGTTGAAAAGATCGCCCGTCCTAAGCAACGACGTCCACGAGCAATAGCGCGGATCCCTTGCGAAACGCTTGTTGTAGCGAATGACGCGCCCGGGCTGTCCGCTCTTGTAGTTGCAGCCGAAGCACGCTCCGGCGGAGACTCCGACGATGCCATCGAACCTGACGCCGTGCTCCATCAGCACGTCCAGCACGCCGGCCGTGAACAGCCCGCGCATCGCCCCGCCTTCAAGAACAAGTCCCCGCTTCGCCATCTTCTTAGTCCGCCAGGTCGTACACCCGCACGTGGTCGATGACGAACTCGTCGCCGGCCGCATAGGCCGCCGCCACCTCCGGATCGGGCGCGGCGTTCTGGCGGAACCCCTTCAGCTCGGTCGAGACCAAGATGAACTCCTCCGTCTCGGAGACAGCCTCGCCTTCGCCGCGCCCCACCTTGAAGCCGCTCTGCCGCCCGTCGACGTAAACCGTGTAGCCGTCGGGCTCCCACAGGAGGCCGAACGTATGGAACTCGCCCGTCGCGATCGGGAAGGTCACCTTCCAGGCGCTGTCGGGCGTGGGCGTGTACGGCGCGCGCTGGGCGTTGAAGCGCCTGTACTCCGGTCCGCAGCCGTTGTAGTGGAAGGCGTGCACGATGTGCCGCCCCGGGTCGAACGATTCCATGATGTCGCACTCCACCCCGCTGCGGCGCGGGTCGAGCGTTGCGCCGTTCATCGGCGACTGCATCCAGAATGCCGTCCACCACCCCTCCCGGCTCTGCAGCTTCGCCCGGCACTCGTAATAGCCGAAGCGGTGCATGAACTTCGGCTTCTCCCTCGGACGGAACGGCCACACGACGCCGTTTCCGGGCTTGGGGTCGAGCTCGTCCCAGAGAAGTCCGCCGGTCTGGAGCTGGGGCGAGCAGAACGAACCGTCCGAGCGCCTGACGATCTTCAGGTGGGCGAAGCCGTCCCGCACGACGACCGCGCCGTCCTCGGGCGCGGCGAACCACGTGGCGCGGCGCCCCCAGAAGTTGGTGCGGTAGGACCACTTCGATCCGTCAAGCCGGGTGCCGTCGAACTCGTCGCTCCAGACAAGGCGGAACTTGTGCCCGGCAGGCAGAATGCTGGGCGCGGCATGGCAGGCCGCTGCGACGGCGCAGGCGGCGAAAGCTACGGTTGTCTTTCTCATGACGGCTTCCTCCAGTATGAAAGATACTCTACGTTGCCCATCTCGCGCCCGCGGATCGGCGACTCCGCCAGCCCCAGGAGCGAAAGGCCAAGCTCCTCAGAGCTGAAGCGGACGATGCCGTCGCGCGTGGCGATGCGAAGCGTCTCGTCGCGGACGAGTCCGCCGGGCGCGTTGCCCCTGCCCACCTCGAACTGCGGCTTGATGAGCGCGACGATCCGTCCGCCGGGCGCAAGCACCTGCGCGATCGGCGGCAGTATCAGCCTGAGCGAGATGAACGAGACGTCGGTCACGGCGACTTGCGGAACCTCGGGCAGGTCGTCCGGCGTCATGAACCGCGCGTTGAAGTTCTCTCGCACCCAGACCCTCGGGTCCGTCCGCAGGCTGTAGGCGAGCTGGTTGGTGCCGACGTCGACGGCCATCACGCGCGCGGCGCCGTGCTGCAGAAGGCAGTCGGTGAACCCGCCGGTCGACGAGCCGACGTCCAGGCACACTAGCCCGCGCACCTCAAGCGGACTTTCGGGGCGTTCGCCCCAGAGCGCGAACGCGCCCTCCAGCTTCTCCCCTCCGCGCGATACGAAGCGCGGCGGCGCCTCCACCTCGACCGCCGCGTCGTCGGGAACCTGCCGCGAAGCCTTTGCCTCCACCTGCCCGCCGACGCGGACCTTGCCCGCCAGCACGAGCGCCTGCGCACGCGTCCGCGAATCCGCAAGGCCGCGCTCCACCATCAGGACATCAAGCCGCTTCTTCACTTCTCATCGGCGATGGATTCCATCCGCCGTATCTCGTCCCTCGAGAAGCTGCGGTTTATTCCCGGCGAGACTTCAAGGACGACGTAGTCGGAATTGACCGACACGAGAACGCCCTTGTAGCTTCCGCGGGCGGTGACGATCTCGGTGTCGGGACGGAATATGCGCTTCAGCCGCACGTTCGTCTGCGCCGTCTTTTCGCTGAGCACCTTCGGGTGGCGCACCGACTCGGTATAGCCGTCCTTGCGCACAACGAGCGTATGCTCGCCTTCGGACACGTCCTCGATGGCGAACACGTCGCTAAGCTCAGCACTTGGGTCGGACGACTTCGTCACGCCCAACGGCCGCCCGTCGAACGTCAGGTGGGCCCCGACTGGGCTGGTGCGGACCTCCAGCCGTCCCATCACGTTGGAAAGCCTGAACTCCTCGGCGAGCGACGCGCCGTTCTCGATCGTGACCGTCTTCGTCTGCGTGCCGTAGCCGTCCAGCTCAGCCCGGACGGTGTAGTCGCCGGGCTTCAGCCCGGTCATCGTAACAGGCCCCTTGCCGCGCGACTCCTCGTTCACGTAGAAGCGCGCACCGTCCGGCACGGACGAGAGACGCAGCGTGCCTGGCAGCCCCTTGAGCGCAATCTGAAGCGTCTGCCTGTCTCCGGCGTTCACCGACAGCTCGCGGGTCTCGTCCTCGAATCCGTCAAGATGGAACTTCACCGTAGCCCTGCCCTTCGGCACTCCCGAAACCTCGACGGGCGTGGTGCCGCGCTCGATGCCGTTGACAGTCACCTCGGCTCCGGGAGGCTCGCTCGCGATGCTAATGACGCCAGAGGCGAGCACCATCGTCTCGGTGCGGACGAGCGGCTTGCGTCCCTCGAACCTGACGCTTATCGTCTGGTCCTGGTAGCCGGCCTTCCTGAGCCGCACGGAATAGGTGTCCTTGGCGGCAAGATGGGTGATGAGCCGCGGCGTCTGCCCGACGGAAACGCCGTCGATCAGGATGCTGCACCCTTCCGGCTCCGTTCGCAGCAGGAGCAGGCCCTTCTCCTCGGCCAGCGTCTCATTGCACTCGACGAACGGGCTCTCGCCTGTCTTGAAGAACCTGTCGCTCTCGACATAGCCGGCGAGGCGGCACCTCAGGTGATGCCGGCCCGGAGCGAGGTCGAAGAGCGTTATCGGGGTCGTCCCGCGGCCGTGTCCGTCGACGGAGACGGTCGCGCCCGTCGGCTGGCTCGTGACGCTGACGCGCGTCGTCGAGGGCGGGTCGGCGAAGGCGGCAGACGCCAGAAGCAGAAGACCCGAGATTGCGGCAAGGCCCTTCACGTCACTTCCCTCCCTTCATGCGGCGCTCCACGTCGAGCAGCTTGGCGGCGGCTTCGCGGTGACGGTCGTCGTTGCGGTCGGGGACCATTTCCAGCAGCACGGCGAGCTCGGCGCGAGCCTCCTCCCAGCGCGCCTGGTTGAGCGCCTTGTCGACGGTAAAGCGCTGGTCGGCGTAACGCTTGTCCAACTCCGCCTTCGCGGCGTCAAGGCCCTGACGCGCCGCAGTCGCGCAGTCGGGCTTCGGGTTCACAGTCTCTAGGTAGAACAGCGCCTCGCGGTAGGCAGAGACTGCGGCGAAAAGGTTGCCGTGGTTGACGTCGCGGTCCTCCCACTTCGCACGGCCTAGCGCAACGGACTCCTCGGCCAGCTCGACGAGCTTCTCGCGCGAGTACTGTATCGCCCAGACGCCAAGCTGGTTCTTCGAGAACGCCTCCAGCTTCTCGCGGATGGCGCGGAACGCCTCCGGCTCCTGCGTGTTGACGACGCGGACCGTCCGCGCCTGCGTCGAATACACGACCCTCAGCTCGCAGCTGTCCAGGGCAGGCGGATCCGGCTCCGGACCGACGTACTCGCGGTCAAGCCCGCCAATGCGCTCGAACGACAGGATATCGTTCAGCTCGACGCGGGCATTGAGCCCCAGCGGCTCGCTCTTCGTGAAGCGGCGGTCGTTCTTCGGCACGTCGTCGACGGAGACGGACAGCACGCCGTCATCCGACAGGCGCAGCTCGTAGCGGAATATGCCCTGCGAATCGGCCTCGACCTTCTCGTAGTACATCTCGCAGACGGCCGGGACCTCCTCGGCGACCGGCCGCGCCGGCGCTTCCTCGCTGACGCGCGGAACGAAGAGCGCGACGCCGATCGCCGCCAGCAGCGCGACGATCGCGACTATCCACAGCACGTTGGCGGCCGGAGCGCGACGCTTCCCGGCGTCCGGCTTCGGCGCAGCGGGGGAGCCCAGGCCGAGGTCGACCGGCGAGGGGCGCGCGGACCCGTTGCCTATGACCATCAGCACCGTCTTGCCGACCTCGATGCGGTCGCCGGCGTGAAGCGGCTGGGGATCAATGCCTATCGCCTGCCCGTTCAGCAGGGTGCCGTTCGCGCTGGCGAGATCCGTCACGCGGAGCCCGGTGTCGCCGGACGCCTCGAAGAGACAGTGGTTGCGCGAAAGCTCCTCATCGTTGATGTGCACGTCATTCGACGAAGATCGCCCGAGACGGAGCCCGCCGGGCCCTACCGCATACCGACGGCCGGCCAGCTCGCCGTTCGTCACCAGAAGTTCGAGACCGTCAGCCATCAGAACAGACCTTTCATGGCCTGGGCTATCACAGGCCCCAGAAGCATGATGAAGACCGCAGGAAATATGCACAGCATAAGCGGGGCGAGCATCTTGACAGGAGCTTGCGCCGCCATGCGTTCCGCGCGGTCGAAGCGGCGCGAACGCAGCTGCTCCGACTGGATGCGCAGCATCGCGCCGATCGAAACGCCCAGCTCGTCGGCCTGTATGAGCGCATATGCAGCCGAACGCAGGTCGGGTTGCCGCACCCTGTCGGCCATGCGCCGGAGCGCCTCCTTGCGCGACGAGCCGACCTGAATCTCCTTCGTCATGCGCAGCAGCTCCTCGTCAAGCGGACTTAGGTTGCGCGAACGGCAATTGCGCTGCAGCGCGCTGATGAAGTCCATGCCGGCTTCGACCGAAAGCGTAAGCAGGTCGAGCACGAAAGGCAGCGACCGCTGTATGGAGAGATGGCGGCGGGCCACCGCGCCGCGCAGCCAGATGTCCGGCAGGACCCACAGCAGCATCAGCCGGAGGGCCACGAACTCCTCGCCGCTAAGCAACCCCTCGAACCCGCCTTGGACGAGCATCCTCTCGGCGCGTTCAACCGCGGGGCGGAAGGCCGGCCTGCGCACCAGCGCGAAGAAATTCGGCGCCAGCGGCAGCAGCACGCGGAAGAGAAGCGGTATAGAGCGCTCCTGCCGCCGCCCGTCAGCCAGCGTCACGTACGTGACGTCCTTGGCGACATCGGCGACATACCAAGCGACTCCGACAGCGCATAGCGCCCAGAATGCCATTGCCGCAATGCTGATTGCCGATACTCCCATCGATTGCCTATACTCCCATCACAAGGCCCTTCAGGTCCTCCAGATCCTTCCAGCCCTTCAGGTCTTCAGGTCTTCAGATCCTACTTGTCTTCAGATCCTTCCAGTCTCCAGTCACCCAGTCCTTCAGACTCTCTAGGTTCTTGCTCTTCCAGCCCTTCAGGTCCTCCCGCCTGCCGATATTATAGCAAAAAGCGAAAGTTACTGCACATCCCCGATCCACCTCTCTTCCCCGTAAGATTTTTCCGCATAGAATTCTCATTTATGGTATAATGTGCGGCAGGCGGGGTGGAAAGCCCCGCCGGGAGGTGCGGAAGATGGCAAGGTCGGGACATATGGCAAGGTCGGGACATTCTGTGCGCGCGCATTCGGCGTACTGGTACGCGAAGAACTACGGGTACACCCGCAGCGACAGGGAGACGTTCGCGGGGCGGTACGTGGACAGCTGCACGCGTCCGGCGGCGGGCGGGCGTGGGACGTGCCTCTACGACTTCAACCCGTTCCTCATGGGCGCGTACATAGCGATGGACATAGGCGTTGCGATCAAGCGCGACGTGGACACGCTGCGCGACCCGGCGGAGCGTGACAGGCTGAGGCGGGAGCTGATGCGCGACCTGCGGGCGGTGCGGCGGCCCCTATACTACGCCAGGGAGACGGAGCGCAGGCGCCGCCTCGCGGCGGAGAGGCGCAGGATCACGCGCCGCCGCACGACCGCGCCGATGCCGACGCCGGGGGCCCTTCTCGCGGCGTGGGAGGCCAGGAAGGAGTCCCGAGAGGCGATGGTGCGCCTGGGCGGGATGCTGCAGGACCTCGAGTGCTACGTGGACAGCGGGCTGAGGTTCGACGGGCGCGGGGACGTCGTCGGGCGCAACGGCGGCATACGCGGGTGGCTGAGGGAGAACCTTCCGGAGCTCTCACCGAAGTACAAGACGCTCATGCGCTACAAGGCGCTGGCGGTGCGCCTCAGGCAGGCGACGGACACGCGCGACCCGACGCCGACGGAGGCGATCCTCGCGGAGCCGCGCCATGAGGCGGCGGCGAAGCTGCTGTCCGGCCAGGAGCCGGTGTTTTCGCGCCTCTTCGGCGAACTGGACCGCATGCTCTCGCCCGACACGGTGTTCCTCGACGCGCCGGGAAGTGCGCCGCGGAGACCGCTGAAGGCCGCGAAGAGCCCGCGCAAGAAGCGTAAAAAGGTCAAGCTAGAATTTTCCGCACATGATTCTCATATTAAAAACGGCAAGTCGGGAAAACGACGGGGCCGATGATGCGGATCACTGGAAATGCTTCACGGGAGAATCACGGGAGAATAACGAGAATCACGAGGAAAAAGCAGAGTCGGCACGACACGCCGTCTATATGGTGCGCAGTCGGAATGACGCGCAGTCGGACTCGATCTGGGACTTTAGGGCCGCAAGCGACGGGAATTGGCGCTCGGGACGTATGAAACTCAAGAACGACACCGTTACGGGCGGTTCCTTTGGAATTTCCGGTACGGCCGACGGCTCGCCTTCTGGGAAATGAACTTCAAGGACCGGCTTGGCCCATGCGCCGTCGCCCAGGGTCGGCGCCACACCGTAGTTGGCGATGCCGCGCCTGCCGGACATCTCAACGGCATAGACGCCGCGGGGAAGAAGCTTCAGTACCGGCGCGTCGCTCTCAATGTTGACTGTCGGGAATCCGAGCGAGCCGCCGAGGCCCTTGCCGCGAAAGTGCCGTCCCGAAACACTCAGCGGACGCCCCGTCATGGCAGCAGCAGCCTCCACTTCGCCGCGCGACAGCGCGGCGCGTATGCGCGATGACGAAATCCTCTCGCCCTGCCATTCGGCGTATGGCGCGACCTCGACGGGCGTTCCGTGCGAACGCAGCCATTGCGCATTCCCCTCTCCGCCGCGTCCGAACCGCCAGTCGGCGCCGCACCTTACCGCGGAGAACGGGTGAAGCAGCCGGACCTTCACAAGGAAGGCGTCCGGCGTCAGGTCTGCCAGCTCTTGCGTGAAGTCAAGGACCAGCACGTCGCGGGCTCCGCACTCGCGCATTGCCGCAACGCGCTCATCAAGGGACATCATGAGCGGCGGCGCGCGGTCGGGCGCAAGGACGGACAGCGGATGGTTCCTGAACGTAAGCGCGGCGGACGCGCCTCGCAAGATGGCCTGGTGGCCAAGGTGGACTCCGTCGAAGAATCCTATCGCAAGAACGCTGACATCGGCTTCACGCACGATGCAAAATCTCCGATGTCTGTCTCAAGCAGCCGCTCGAACGGCACGGCGTCAGCCACGTCGAACCTGCCGATTCGCACGCGGCGCAGCGACTCCAGGCACGCGCCGCAGCCGAGGACTTCGCCGAAACCGTCCACGAGCGCGCGCACGATCAGCGACCTGGTGCCCGACACCTCGAAGTCGAGTCGTCCGCCCTCGGCAGTCCCGACCTTGAGGCGATAGACGTGGGCGAGGAACTGCGAATGTTCGCCTGTGTCGGCGATCTCGTACACGGAGCGGTCTTCGCGACGCACCGAGCAGAAGCGCGGCTCCGTCTGGAACAGGTCGCCGCGGAACTCGGCGAGCGCTGCGGCGAGGCGCTCTTCCGGGAACGTCGGCTCGCTCTCGCGCACCGTCTCCCCGTGCGCGTCGCCGGTGTTCGTGCGACGGCCGAGGCGCATGGCGCCGACATAGTCGCGGTCGGCGCCCATCACGTCGCTGACGAGCATGTTGGCGTCGTTCACAAGAATGACGAGCAGGCCCGACGCCATTGCGTCGAGCGATCCGCCGTGACCGACCTTGACGAGGTTGAACTTCCTCTTGACGGTCTTCACGACAGTCGTGAACGGGAGTCCGGCCGGCTTGTCAACGAGCAGCATGCCGTTCAGTCCCTCAAGCATCTTCAATCGAGTCAGGTTCGCCATCAGCGGAATCCAAGCAGTTTGTGCAGCTGCACAGAAAGCGACCAGCCGTCCAGCTGCGAAAGGACGCCCTTGGCCGTCACGAAATCGATGTTCCCCGCCCTGTCGCAGGGCGACACGTAGTAGTCCGTCGCGACGATGCGGGACCGCACGTCGCGGCAGAAGCCGACGACAGCCTCCGACGAAGCGACGACGCGGACCTCGTCAGCGCGGCGGAGCGCGATGCGGTCGGGGTACTCGGCCTTCGGCGAGCAGGACACGTAATCCACGAATGCGAGCCATTCGGCGTCGCACGAGCCGTTCGTCTCGGCTGCAATCCAGTAGCCGCGCTCCTTCAGGGCGGCTACGAGCTCCGGCATTTCCGCAACGAGCGTCGGCTCTCCGCCGGTGAGCACCACGCTCTTCGGCCTGTACTGCCCGATCTCGGCGAGGAGCCCTTCCAGCTTGAGCGAAAAGTTCCGCGCGACGTCGGTGTCGCACCACGGGCACGCGAGGTTGCATCCGGCGAAACGCACGAAAACGCACGGCCTGCCGGCGTTCCGCCCTTCGCCCTGAAGCGACTCAAATATCTCGACGAGGTCGTACATCGGACGACGGGTCACGCCGTCTTCAGTACCTCGGCGACCTGCTTGCGCGGGACCTTAACCGGCGGCCGCTCCGCCTTGCCCACGGCGATGACAGCCATGAGTATCTCGGATTCGGGAACGCCGAAGACTGCCTTCACCTTTGCGACGTCGCGCATGCCCATTATGAGCGTGTCCCAGCCGCGGTTCTTGGCGGCAAGAATGAAATATGAGCTGGCAAGGCCGCAGTCGTACGCGCCCCACGTGTCGCCGAGGCCGTCGGTAGGCGCCCCGTCGCGGAAGCCGCTTTCGCCCGGCACGTACGTGACGGCGACGAGCGCGGCGGCGTTCGCGGAGTTCGCGACGTTGAAGGCAGGCAGCGCATCCCACATCTTCTTCTTCGCGTCCTCACCGATCGCCGCGTAGTAGCGCGTCGTCTCGAAGTTCCGCCAGCTGGGCGCGTTCAGCGCGTCGGCGACGATCGCCTCCATCTCGCGGGCGGAGATCTCCGCCTTGGCGTACTGCCGGACGCTTCTCCGCGCCTCGATCAGATCGTTGAAGTCCATGCCATTGCCCTCCTTTTGTTGTTTTCCGCCAGTTGTCTCCGACGGCCTGTCCGAACAGCCTGCGGCCGCCAGGACCGCCGCCGCCGAAGCGTCAAGTATGAAGTTGCGCCTGTCCATTGGTTCAAACCTCCTCTCACAATCGTCCGAGCGCGTTCCTGATTGAGTGCTCGCGGGCCTCGACCGACTCGCAGAGGCGGAACTGAACGCGCGCGCGGTTCAGGTTCTGCTCGGGCTGGGTTGTCTTGAAGTAGACGTTGCCGGCGAGATAGTCCTGGAAGAACCGCAACCCCAGCTCGAACGGCAGCAGCCGTATCGCGTCGTAGAAGTAGGCGCGGTCTGCGTCGGTGAGGAACGAGCCCGCCTCGCGCATGTAGCCCTTGCAGAACGCCATGCAAAGGTCTTCGTCGAACACCACCTTGGCGAGGTCGGTCTCCTCCTCGCCGGCGGGGTTGCAGATCGAGCGCAGGGCGTCGCCGAAATCCATGTGTATGAGGCCCGGCGAGACGGTGTCGAGATCAATCATCGCCGTGCCCTTGCCGGTCACGTCGTCGATCATTATGTTGTTCACCTTCGGATCGCCGTGGAACATGCGCTTGACGAGCTCGCCGGCCGTCTCGGCGCGTTCCAGGCTTACTGCGAGGCCGCGCCTCTCCTCTATGAACTTCGCGAGACGACGCGCCTCCATCGACGTGCCGAGAAGCGCCTTTGCGGACGCGGAGCCGAGCGTCGCGTCGTAGTTGGCGAGGTAGCCCGAGGTTATGTGGAAGCCCGGCAGCGGATCCTCTATCAAGCCCGGATCCATGTCAGATATGAGGTAGTGGAAGTGGCCGAGCGCCGCGCCGCACTCCATGGCGTGCTCCGGGCCCTGCGCCACGTCGAAGGCGCGCGCCGACATGATGCGCGTTATGACGCGCCAGACGTCACCCTTCTCGTCGGTGACGTAGTCGCGGGAGTCCTTCGCCTTTATGATGCGCGGCATCTGCCACACGCGGTCGTCGGCGCCGCGCACGGCGTCAGCCTCCAGTTTCGCGTGGCAGTGCTTGGTGACCGCGTGCATGTTCGACATGATCGCCTCGGGATGCGGGAAGACGCGGCGGTTCACCTTCTGCAATATGACCTGGGTCTCGGTGAAGGTGTTGCGATATATGGCGAGGAACGTATCGTTGATGTTGCCGTTGCCGAAGGGACTGAGCGCGACGAGCCGTCCCTTGACATTGAATAGGTTCATCAGTATCGAAAGCTCCATGTTACCTCCTTGTCAGCGCGGTTTCAGGAAAAACGCGTCATGCGTGATCGAAAACGCCCAGTCCTCGGGCATGCGTTTCAGCTCGTGCCCCTCGCCCCACGTGTCGGTGAAGAGCACCTCCTTCTTCTTGTCGTTGTAGCCGATGACGAGCCGCATATGTCCGCCCGTCGACTGCGGGTTTACGCCGCGCTCCGGGAAGATACCGAGCGTGACGCCCCAGAACACCGGTATGCCGGCGTTGACCTGCTGCCGGATGCCGGCAAGGAACTTCTTCATCCGGGGGTCCTTCTGGCGCATGCGATAGACGACCTTCTTGTCCATCGCCTCGCGCAGCTCAGAGACGTAGATCGTGTTTCCGCGGGTAAAGTCGGCGATCGACAGCGGCGGCTTCTTCTCGCTTTTCGCGGCCTTGTTGTAGCGGGCGACCTCGTCCTCCAGGTCGCCGAGCCCGGCGGCCATCGACACGATCTCCTGGTAGCCGAGGCCGTTCTTCTCCCCGATGGCGGTCACGGCCTTCTTCATCTCGGCGGTGCTGGTGCCTCCCTGCGCACGCGTACCGGCCTGCTGGGCGATCTCATGCTCGTCAACGGCGCTGCCGTAGTACCTGAGCACGCGCTCGGCTACGGCGGCGGCGCAGTATCCCTTCTGGCCCTGGTCCACCATCGGCACGTTGTCGATGAACACGTCGCCGTTCGGGCTCCTGGTCACGTTGTCGCGAATCTTCGCCTTGCCTGCCGCACCCGACGGCTTTCGCGCGGAAGAGGAGACGCGCGGCACAGGCTGTGCGGCGGACTCGCGCAGCGACAGCGTGAGGCGCAGGTATTCCACCTCGCGCACGCCCTTCGCGCCAGGTGCGGAAAGGCCCCACACCAGCTCCGCCGCCGGATCCGCCTTCGCGAACGTGCGCATGTAGCGCACCGAGCCGTTGCGAAGCGTCGTTTTCTCCGGGTTCGACCACTTCGCCCCGGGGGCCAGGCGCTTGGCGACTTCCGCGATGGCCGCCTTGAGCTGCGGAACGTCCATCAGCGCCAGCCCGGCGTCGCCCCGGTTGTAGAGCGACAGCTCCACGCGGGAGATACGCTCCTCCTCGCCGCCCTTGTCGAAGAACACGCGCGTCTCCCATACCTTCATGCCGTACCACGTGCAAGTGTCGTGCTTGAGGCAGTTGACGACGTCACGCCGCTCGCTGGCGAAGACAAAGCCTTCCTTCGCGTGTTCGACCGCGAAGAACTCCGCCTTGCCGGACCAGGCGTCCTTTGCAGAGAAAAGGGACCCTAGATCCAAGGCCGCGACCAGCAATGTAGCGAAAAGCGCCATAACTGTTCAATTATACCAAATGCCCCTGCGCTACGGCAAACGCGCGTCGCCGCCGCATGCCATCAGCAGGCGCATTGCCGCAAGTGCCTCGGCCTCCTTGAGCGTGCGCGCGACGGCCTCGGCACTGCCCATGCCGTCGACGGACACCCTTACGGAGAATCTCGGCTCGTGTGCCGTCCCCTCCGTGCGGAGCAGCTCGTACGAGGGGTGGCGCGGCGGCTTCATGGCCTGTGCGCGCACCTGAAGCTCTCCCTTCGGGTTCGCGGACCATTCCGGCTGCTCGGCGTTACCGTCCAGCCCCAGGGACGCGAACACCTGCCGCGCCGCATCGAGTCCGCCGTCCAGATACGCCGCCCCGATGACCGCCTCCACGGCGTCCGCCAGCGTCTTGGCGCCGGGCGACAGCTCTTCCGCATGCCTGTTGCGCCGCAGGTGCGCGGCCAGCCCAAGCCGTCCTGCCGCCGCGCAGAGCGCTGAGGACGAGACCATGTGGGCACGGCGGACGGTGAGGGAGCCCTCCTGGTCGTTGGGAAACGCCCCGAACACCCGCTCCGCGCTCAACAGGCCGAGTATCGCATCCCCAAGGAACTCGAGCCGCTGGTTGTCGCGCACATCCGGCGCGTCCATGCGGCACGCCGGCGTGGTCAGCGCCTCCTGCAGCAGTGCGCCGTTCCTGAACTTGTAGCCGAATATCTCCATTGCTTCGTTCATCGCTCCGTCAGAACCTGTCTTCATGCGAAAATTATAGCAAATTCCAAGATGCCGCTCACATCACCCCGAGCAGGTCCTTAAGGGCCGCGACTTGCCCGGCGTCGCCGAGCACGAGCAACGTGTCGCCGATCCTGAACTCCCATTCGGGGCCGATGTTCCGCACCGTGCGTCCGTCGCGCAAGACCGCCACCACAGTGGCGCCGGTCTTCGCTCGGATGTTCAGCGTAACGACGGTGCCGCCGACCGCAGGAGACCCTGCGCCGAGCACAAGGCGATGCACGTCGCCCGGCGGTTCCGGCAGCGTCATAGTCACCGCGAGGCTTTCGCGGCGCTCCTCGGCCGTAAGCGCCTCGTGAAAGCGCTGCGCCGCGCGTTGTCCCGCCTTTGAGAAAAAATGCCAGCCGAGCACTCCCGTCACGACGATGACGGCGTACGACGCGACCTTCACCGCCGTACCGTCCGGCATGATCGACACGTTGATCATCACCCATTCTAGGAAGAACAGGCCTACGGCCGCTGCTGTCGCGACGTAGCGCACGAGCTGCCGCACGTGCGTCTGCCATTTCGCGTTCCCCTCACCCGCCAGCAGCGTCGCGACCGAATCGCCGAGCGCACGCGCCGCCGACGGCACAAGCGAGAACAGCCCGACATCCACAAGGTTCGCCGCAAGGAAGAGGAAAATCCGCTTGTGCGTCTCGAAGAAGACCAGGAACCGCGAGTAGTCGTGAAGCCCGAGCAGCCTGAAAGTCACCGAGACCGCCAGCATCAGCACCGCGTAGACCCCCAGCCGCAGCGCCGCAACGCGCAGGCTCTCGAACGCAGGCGACCCGCTGCTCGCGCGAATCTTCTCAAGCCACGCCTGATAGGACACGAGCAGCCGGCGGACGCGGCCGGGAGTCTTCGCCTCCGCCCAGTCTCCGACGTGCGACGACACGCGGACGAGAGTCGGGCTCAGGAGCGTCGTCAGCAGGGACGCCCCGACCGCCACCTGGAAGAGCGGAACCTGGGCGGCGTCCTTCAGCGCGGCGTACAGCATCGCCACCATGAACGCGAACTCCCCGATCTGCGCGAGCGCCAGGGCGTTCTGGACCGACTCCTTGATTTCCCTGCCCGCCGCGACAGAGGCAATGAAAACGTTCACCGTCTTGCCGACGACGATTGCCGTCGACACAACGAGTATGGCGGGCAGGCTGTGCAGAAGCGCGGCGGGATCGACCAGCAGGCCGATGGACACGAAGAAGACAGACGAGAACATCGCCTTGAGCGGGTCGGAAAGCGCCACGAGACGGTCGCGGACGCCGCTTGACGTGGCGATGAGGCCGACGAGGAACGCGCCTAGGGCGAGCGAGAAGTCGAACTTGTAGGCGAGGTAGGAAATGAAGAAGCATACGCCGAGCGCCGTCAGCACGAGCGCCTCGTCGTCGCCGCGCTTGCCGACCGAGTCAAGGAGGCGCGGCACGAGCACGAAGCCGAAGACGAGCACGGTGAGAAAGAAAAGGGCGAGGCTGCCGAGCGACGTGCCGAGCGCGGCGAGCGACATTCCCTCGCCCGCCGCAAAGCCCGTCGCCACGGCGATCGCGCCGACGCAGATCACGTCTTCGCAGACGGAGATGCTGAGCACGTTCGTCACGAACGGCCTTCGCGACCAGCCCAGCTCGTCAAAGACCTTCGCAAGTAGCGTCGTCGCGGAGTCGCATACCGCGACGCCGAGGAACAGCGACGGCACGGCGGGCCAGCCGAAGAAGCGCGTGCCGACCGTGTAGCCTATCCACGTCATCACCATCGTGTCTATGACGGCCGCAGGCAGCGCGACGGCGCGTGCGCGCCGCATGTCCTTCGGCGAGAAAGACAGGCCCATGCCGAACATGAGGAACACGACGCCCAGCTGTCCGATGGTACGTGTCGAACCGACGTCCTTGAGGAAAAGCCCGCCCCACGTGTGCTCGTTAAGCAGGATGCCGGCGAGTATGTAGCCAAGGACCTTCGGCCAGCCCAAGCGAGAGAAGACCGCCGCGACCACGCCTGCGACGGCCATCAGGATCGCCAGGTCCTGGAAGAACGCGCCTTCGGTCACCCCAGCCTCCCGGAGCCTTACGCCTACAGCACCTTCTTCAGGCGCGAGACCGCCTCAAGCACGTTTTCGCGCGAGTTGAACGCGGATATGCGGATATAGCCCTCGCCTGCCGCGCCAAAGCCGGCGCCCGGCGTGGTGACGACGTTCGCCTCGGAGAGCAGGCGGTCGAAGAACGCCCAGCTGTCGCCCTTCACGTCGACCCAGAGGTAAGGGGAGTCGTCGCCGCCTGCGACCGTGTAGCCGAGGCCGCGCAGGGCGTCCTTCATGATTGCCGCGTTGCCCAGGTAGAAGTCGACCGTCGCCCGCGTCTCCGCCTGGCCCTCCGGCGAAAAGACCGCCTCGGCGGCGCGCTGGGTGAGGTAGCTTGCGCCGTTGAACTTCGTCGTCTGGCGACGCGTCCACATGCCGCGAAGCTCCACGGGGCGCCCGTCGGCGGCGTATGCCGACAGCCCGGCGGGCACGACCGTGTAGCCGCATCGTATGCCGGTGAAGCCCGCAGTCTTGGAGAACGAGCGTATCTCGACCGCGCACGTCCTCGCGCCGGCGCATTCGTAGATGGAGTGCGGTATGCCCGGGGTGCGTATGAACGCCTCGTAGGCGGCGTCGAAGATGACGAGCGCCTTGCGCTCGTTCGCCCAGTCGACCCAGGCCTGAAGCTGGGCCCTGGTGGCTACGGCTCCGGTCGGGTTGTTGGGGTAGCAGAGGTAGACGATGTCGGCGTCACAGCCCTCCGGACCCGGCACGAAGCCGTTCGCCGCCGTGCATGGCAAAAGACGTATGTCGTGGCGCCCGGCCATCACGTTCGTGTCGACATATACCGGATAGACCGGGTCGCCGACCGCTATGCGCACGTCGCCGGCGAAAAGCTCCTGAAAGTTCCCGCAGTCGCACTTGGCGCCGTCGGAAACGAGTATCTCGTCCGCCGAGACCTCGACGCCGTGTGCGCGGAAGTCGACCTCGGCGATCTTCTCGCGCAGGAAGGCGTAGCCCTGCTCTGGGCCGTAGCCGTGGAAGCGCGAGCGGTCGGCCTCGTCGTCGACGGCGCGGTGAAGCGCGGCAACGACGGACGGCGCGAGCGGCTCGGTCACGTCGCCAATGCCGAGGCGGATCACCTTCGCCTCCGGGTGAGCGGCCTGGTGGGCGGCGACGCGGTGGGCGATCTCCGCGAACAGGTAGGTGGGCTTGATCTTCGAATAGTTCTCGTTTACGTGTAGCATCAATTTCCTTTCTCGGGCATGAAGCCCGGCAACGCTGCGAGGGTGACGAGGAAGAGGGTCAGCACGGCCGGCGACCGCAGCGGACAGTCGCCGAAGGCATGTATAAGCGTGCAGACCGTCGCGAAAAGCATGCAAAACACCGGCGCCGGCAGCACGAATATCTGCACCGGGCGCGGAGGCAGGTCCTTAGCCTTCATGAAGCGTGTGTCGCGGACGAGGCGCCGCCAGGCGCTCCCGATCGGCCAGACGAGCAGCACGACCATCGCCACAAGCGCCCCGAAGCCGGCCACGCCGTGCTCGGCGAGGAACTGAAGGTAGTCGTTGTGCACGTTTATGCCGCCGATGATCTGCAGCTTTGACAGCTCTTCCGGCGTCATCATCGGCATGCAGAAGTGGACGTATCCCCAGCCGCCGACGCCGAAGAGCTTGTGCTCGCGCCAGATTGCGGAGGCCACGCGCACGTGGTACTGTCCGCGTCCGGAGACACGGTCCAGCACCTCGGTCGTGCCGATGGTGTCGACCTCGCGCCGGAGGTCGTCCGGCGCGAACAGCGACGCGGCGAACACGATGGTCCCCACTATGAGGATTCCGAGCGCGACCGCCTTGACCCGCTGCGCACGGTGCAGCTTAGCGAGGTAGGTTATGAAGGCATGGAGGAAATAGGCGACCGCACTCAGCGTGACCAGCATGATCGCCGCGCGCGACAGCGTATTGAGCGCCGCATAGAAGAAGATCACCGACGGGATAAGGAAGTAGTGCTTGGTCCAGAACATGCGCGGACGCGCGGTCGCGCTGCTCGAAATGTCCTTGGACTTCCGCTCCTCATGAATCCGCGCACAGCAGTCGCGCCATAGGGCGACGGCGATGCCGAAGAGCAGCGTGAAGTAGTCGCCGGCCATGTTGGGGTAGCCGAAGGTGGAGAAGAAGTCGCGCGCAGAACCGGCGATTCCGCTGGCCTCGCTCCAGAGCGGCCCCGGCGCATCCATCGCATGCTGCACGAAGCCAAGCACCGCAAGCGCGCAGCCGTTCCAGACCGCAAGTTCCATGACCAGCCGCTTGCCGTGGCGATTCAAGCTCTGCCGCACTACAAGCATCGCCGGCAGGGCCGTCAAGAACCACAGGAACACGTTCAGGTGATCAAGCCGGTTCACGCAGAACGGCAGGAACCGGATCGGGGGCTCCGCGCTCAGTCCCTGCGCTATGGCATCCGCGTCACAGGTGACGCAAAGCCCGTTGTTCGCGAACGGTATCGCCAGGATTGCCAGGAAACCGACAACGACCCAGGTCAACGGGTCCTTCTTCAGCCCGCGCCAGACGCGGTCGCGCGCGTCGTACGTGTTCTCGCCGACGTGCCTCTGCGGGAAACACACCAGGACCTCGATCATCAGCAAGAACAGCCAGGGCACGACCGGTATCAGCAATTCGCCGCGCGTGCCGCCGAACACCCACCCCATCACCGATACGACCGCGGCGACCGCGATCGCCGCCGCGTTATTGACAAGAAACGACATGCTCAACCACCTTTCTCACAGCCTCATCTTCACTTACCTTCTCAACCAGCCTGCCGCGGACATACAGCAGGAACTCGCCTTCGCCGCCGCAGAGCGCGATGTCCGCCCCTTTGGCCTCGCCGGGCCCGTTCACGGCGCAACCCATGACCGCAACCTTCGGCACGGGCCGGCCGTCCAGGGCCAGGGTCTCGAGGGCGTCCTCGACCTGCGAGGCGACGCGGACGAGATCCACCCGCGTTCGCCCGCACGTCGGGCAGCTCGTTATCGCCGGACCCTGTGCGCGCAAGCCGAGCGCACGCAGTATCTCCTGCGCGACCTTGACCTCCTTCTCCGGCTTGCCGGTCAGCGACACGCGTACCGTGTCGCCTATGCCGTCGTCAAGCAGTATGCCTAGCGCCACCGAACTGCGGACGGTTCCCGGTATGAGAGTGCCGGCCTCGGTTACGCCGAGGTGGAGCGGACAGTCCGTGCACTCGGCGAGCTCCCGGTATGCCGCGACGGTCTTTCGCGCGTCCGAGAGCTTTACCGACAAGACTATGTCGCGCAACCCTTCGCCTTCGAGAAGCCGCAGGTGCTTCAGCGCCGAGCCGACCGGCGTCTCGCCCGGCTCCAGCGACCCGCCGTTGACGCCTATGCGCACCGGCGCACCCTTCTCCTTCGCCGCGCGGGCTACGGCCTGCACGCGGTCGCGTCCGCCGATGTTGCCGGGGTTGAGCCGCAAGGCGTCCGCCCCGGCCGCCAGCGCGGCAAGCGCACAGCGGTAGTCGAAGTGGACGTCGGCCACGATCGGGATCGGCGACGACCGCCTCACCTCGCCCAGCGTCTCGGCGGCCTCCACATCGGGCACCGCCATCCGGAACAGGTCGCAGCCGCGCTCCGCGCAGCTGACTAGCTGCGCGAGACACGCCTTCGCGTCGTGCGGGTCGGCGGTGCCCATCGTCTGGACGCTCACCGGCGCGCCGCCGCCCATCGGCAGGCTACCGACTTTCAGCGCTCTTGTCTGGGTTCGCGTGAACATTCTCCTCGGTATCGGGCTTGAAGGTGTGAATCTTGTAGCTGCGCCAGCTGTCGCGGATTATCAGAAGCCCCATGAGACCCATAAGCAGCACCATGAAGGCCAGGGAGACGTGCTTGACCACGGCGTCCGGTATCCGCCGCCTGAAGACGAGCGCAATGAGAGAAAAGAGTATCAGCCCGCCGTCCAGAACAGGTATCGGCAGCAGGTTCAGAACCGCCAGGTTGACGTTCAGGAAACGGAGGAAGCCCAGCCCGTCCAGCGGGTCGCGCCGGACTTGCCTGTACAGCCCTTCTGCAATCATCACCGGCCCGCCGAGAGCCGCGCTCGTAGCCTTCGCCTCCTTCGGCGTCACAAGGCCCCTCAGCACGCGGAAGATCGACCCGGCGTCCCATGCAAGCTGCCTGATCGGATTGCGATCCGGCATCCAGGCCGCCGCGCCCGTCGCGTTCGTTACGCTGACGGCAAGTATGTACCACGCGCCCGACACCTCGTCGCGCCTCGGCATCACCCCGAGCGTCGTCTCGGCGCCGTCGCGCAGGACTACGAACGGCGTCTCGCGCCCGGCGTTGATCTGTATCTCGGTCATCATCTCGGTCCACGTGCGCACGGCGTGTCCGCCGACGGACTTGACTACGTCGCCCTTGCGCATTCCCGCGGCGGCAGCCGGTCCGTCGGGGAGCACGTCGCCTATCTCCGTGGACAGCTCGCCGAACTTTGCGCCGGGCGCAAGCGACAGCGCGACCGCCAGTACAACCGCCAGTACAACATTCATCAGCGGCCCCGCGACGGCGACCAGTATCTCCTTCCACGCCGGTATGCGGACTCTTGGCTCCCCGTCGCCGCCATCCGAGCCCTCAAGCGCCTTCGTGCCTTCGGGGTCGACATCGGGTATCGACACGTAGCCGCCGAGCGGAATCGCCGATATCCGGTACTCGACGCCGTTCACGCGCTTCTTCCAGAGCGCAGGGCCGAAGCCGACGGAGAACGCGTCGACGCGAAGCCCGAGCTTCAGCGCAACGATGAAGTGGCCGAACTCGTGGATTATGATCGCCAGCGCGAACAGCAGCACGCAGACGCAGATGTAAGCTATCGTGACAAGTGTTTCCATGTCCAGTCGTTCGCCTCGTAGACAGCCTCCGGCGACGTCAGCTCGATGCGAGGCGCGTTCGCCAGCGCGTCTTCGACGGCCTTGGCCATGTCGGTGTACCTTATCCTACCCTTCAGAAACGCGTCCACCGCCCACTCGTCCGCCGCAGCAAGCACTGCCGGCGCGCAACCGTCCGCAACGCACGCCTCGCGGACGAACCGCAGGCACGGGAACCGATCGGGGTCTGGGCGCCTGAACGTCAGCGCTCCAAGCGCGGCAAGGTCGAGCGACGCACGCTCCGCCGGCAGCCTGTCGGGCCAGGAAAGCGCATACTGGATGGGCACTCGCATGTCCGGCGGGCAGAGCTGGGCCAGCGTCGAGCCGTCCGCAAACGTCACAAGGGAATGCACGACCGACTCGGGGTGCACCACGACCTCCACGGCGTCCACCGGCACGTCGAACAGCCACCTTGCCTCGACGACCTCGAAGACCTTGTTCATCATCGTCGCGGAATCGACCGACACCTTCGGCCCCATCGCCCAGCGCGGGTGACGCAGCGCCTGCTCGACCGTGACGGACGACAGGTCGGCGGGGCCGTCCAGGAACGGGCCGCCGCTCGCGGTCAGCGTCAACTTCGCCACCGACCCGCCGCGCGCCCCCTGCAGGCATTGGAACACCGCGCTATGCTCGCTGTCGACCGGAAGTATCCTTACGCCCTTCGCCCGCGCACGGCCCATGACGAGCCCGCCGGCCATGACAAGCACTTCCTTCGTGGCGAGCGCGACGTCCATGCCCTTCTCTATGGCCGCAAGCGTCGGGCGCAGCCCGGAGACCCCGACCGTAGCCACGAGGCACACGTCGGCGTCGTTCTCCTCGACAGCGCGCAACGCCGCGCCTTCGCCGACGTAGGCGCGCGCACCGAGCTCGGCGGCTATCTCTTCGCACCGGTCCTTCGAGCGAAGCGCGGACACTGCAACGACGTCAAAATCGGCCGGGTGCGAGCGCACGACGTCGACCGCTCCAGACCCGATCGACCCAGTCGCCCCAAGAATGATTGTCCGCTTCGGCATGCCCGGCCCTGCTTCCGGCGAAATGTCCGCGTCAGATGCCGACGCGCAGCGTTGTCTCGCGGGCGGGGCCGACCGAGAGAACCCCGAGCTTGCCGCCTATGAGCTCGAGGATCCTGTTCACGTAAGCCTTGGCGTTCTCGGGCAGCTCCGAGTAGTCGGTGACGGACGACGTGCTGCACTGCCAGCCCGGCAGGTCCTCGTACACCGGCTCGCACGCCGCAAGCGCGTCAAGGTCGGCCGGGAACGTCGTGTACACGAAGCCGTCGGCGCGGCGGTAGCCAGTGCATATCCGCACGACCGGGAACTCGTCGAGCACGTCGAGCTTGGTCATGGCCCAGTAGTCTACGCCGTTCACGCGCTGCGCGTAGCGGGCGATGACCGCGTCGAACCAGCCGCAGCGGCGCGGACGGCCCGTGGTCGCACCGAACTCGCCGCCCCTGCGGCGGAGGACCTCTCCCTCGGCGCCGGTCAGCTCGGTCGGGAACGGGCCCTCGCCCACGCGCGTCGTGTAAAGCTTCAGCACTCCGATTACGCGGTCGATGGCGCGCGGCGAGACGCCCGAGCCGGTGCAGGCGCCGCCGGCCGTCGGGTTGGACGACGTAACGAACGGATACGTACCGAAGTCGATGTCGAGCATCGTCGCCTGAGCCCCCTCGAACAGGATCGACTTCTTCGCCTCGAGGTTCTGGTGCAGAAACTGGATCGTATCGGTGACGTACGGCATGAGCGCAGGCACCATCGGCGCGTACAGCTTCGCCATCTCGCCGGGATCGATCGGCTGTGCGCCGAGGGCGCGCAGCTTCAGGTTCGCCTCCTCCACGCAGTCGCGGACGAGGTCGAGGAAGTTCGGCTTCAGTATGTCGCCGACGCGCATGCCGCAGCGCCCGACCTTAGCGGCGTAGGCCGGACCGATTCCTCGGCCGGTCGTGCCGATCTTCTTCCCGGCAGGCCGCGCCGCCTCCTCCGCCCGGTCGAGCGCACGGTGCCACTGCATCACCATCTGGGCGCGCTCCGAGATGTGGAAGCGCCCGCGCAGGTCGAAGCCCCAGCTCTCCACCTGCTCGAGTTCCTTCATCAAGTCGAACGGATCCATCACCACGCCGTTGCCTATCACGCAGTGCTTGCCGTCGTGAAGCACCCCGGACGGAACAAGATGGAGTACGTACTTCTTGTCCCCTACGACCACGGTGTGCCCCGCGTTCGAGCCGCCCTGAAAGCGGACGACTACGTCCGCCTCCTCGGTAAGGAAATCGATGACCTTGCCCTTGCCTTCATCGCCCCACTGGGCGCCAACGAGTACTGTGTTCATGACTGTCGCATATTATATCATAATTTTGCGAGCCACCTTGCTGTCTCGCCCTTATCCCGGAAAATCCGGGATAAGGTAGACTTGCTCAGGCGCGTCGAGTTCTTCTGCTGCGTGAAGGTGCTCGCCTACTGCTGCATGTCGAACCACATCCACATCTTCATCTTTCCTGAAGAGGCGCGGGAGCTGTCCGACGGCAGATTGTCACTCTCAAGGAACATCACAAGATAGACCGAACCGCCTACCCTCACCCTCCATGAGACCTCCCCTCTCCCCCCGTTGCGTCACCGCTACGTCATGCCGGTGTTCGCCAATGCGGAAAGACCACACTTACGCGACAGCTTGAAGTCGATGGCGAAATCCGCTCTCTCGACGACTCTGCATTGCTTGACGTAGCGAACGAGGATCCAGCGGGGTTCGTCAAACGTCCTTCTGGGAAGACCATGATTGTGGACGAGGTGCAAAAGGCGCCCAAACTCCTGCCCGAAATCAAGAGAGTGCTTGATTCCGACAACACGAAGGGGCAATATCTGCTCACCGGATCGGCTGACATCAAGACGTTGCCTGCCGTGACTGAAAGCCTTGCTGGCAGGATGGGAACGATTCGACTTAGGCCGCTTGCCAGGGGTGAGATTGACGGCAAGTCTCCGACTTTCTTCAAAAGGGCGTTCGCCGAAGACTTCCCCGCAACCGTGAAAGGCTTCGACAAGGCGGCGATCCTTGAATTCGCCTTTGACGGTGGATATCCAGAGGCCCTTGGCCTGCGCCCGAGAGCCAAGCGCCAATTGACGAGCGCGCGCTCCAGATCAAGCACGAGACGTTCGTGCGTTTCCTTGCCATACTCAAGACGCTCTACCTCATAGACGAAATCCCGCCGTGGCAGGAGTCCGACGACGAATGCATCCTCGGAATAGAGGTCAAGAGCGGCTCCGCAGTCGGCAAGGGAGACTTTGCCCATCTTGCATGGCTCAGGGACAACATCGTCAAGCAGCGGCGATTCATCGGCATTGTGCTGTACACGGGGGAACACACTCTTCCTTTCGGCAAGAACCTCTATGCAGTCCCCATGGGGACACTCTGCACATAGCAGCCAACCGCCCCCTTCTCGGCGGTCGGCACGGGCGACGGCGGCTTCTCAAAACCAAACATCAGCGGCACCTTCGGTATGCGGCGGGCTGTCCCTCCGCCGACTCAATATCTTGCCAGAAATGTCGAAAACGTCATCATTTCAAAGTCCGCTCCCGGGGTCTGTCCCCACATGGTTTCTAAATTTCAATCAGCCTGTCAATACTACCGGAAACAAAGAATCGTGCCGCGGCTGAACTTAACTCCCAGTATGCCGTTGCGGGATTCAAAGACAGCCTCTCCATTGCCATCTCCAAGCACCAGCGCCTTTACCTGTTCGCCAATTACAGCCGTATCGCATGCAACGAGCGGCTGCCAGTTCCTCAAGGCATGGCTGGCACCGGCGACCTCGACGGTAATCGTGCCGGAAGGAATAATCAGCTTCTCTATCGAAGCACTGTCGACAGCGGAAAGATCAACCTTCAGCTTGGCGCCATTCTCCAACGCCAATGTCCCAGAAACGCTACCGCAAACATGAATGCAACCGCCGTTGCGCATTGTGACAGGAGATTCAGCCGCCGCTGGCAATACCAGCGAAGCTCCTGCTGCCACCCTAACCGTCGATGCACCCAAACCACACGCCAACTCGGAACCATAGCCGTAGTCTCCCTGCGGATGCAGTCGGACAGCATATTTCTCAGACAATTCCTTCACAACAGCATTCATCTGTTGGATGCTGATCGATCCCGTGCCAGACGTTGAGTAAATCCTGACTTCTGCGATCTCGCCGCTGAAAAGCCCATTGTCGCCGACAATACAACCAAGATTCAAACTGAAACCACTGCGGCATCCTGTTTCAGGATTCTGTCCAAGATTCACGACATCATAGACTCCGTCAACATTGATAATGCGCCGACGTTTAGAATCCCAACTATAGCAACGACCGTACACATCGCTCGTCACAAGTGCAACATGCGGACGCCCATCGTCTAAGGACATGGGTCTGTGGCATGCCGTAATTGTGCTGGAGGACACTGTCTTGAGTTCGCCATTGGTCACCATTGATATCTGGAACGAATTTGCAACCGTATCATCCTTGGCAATGGAGACAATGCCGTTGCCGTCCGTTACACCTTTCAGTCCTGTCGCTCCCTGCGTCGTGCGAAACACGACGGCAATAGTCCAGTTGTTCCAATCAGGCAACCATGCGCTGGATGACGTCGGCATCGACAGAGCCGTTCTGCCAAGCGCGTCAAACCGGACTGTCGCATGGCCGTTCAGGGCGTTCTTGACAAGTTCCGGCGCATTTAACCCCACTGATGTTGACAACTCATCTCCCTGATTCTCGACTGAACACCAAGAAGAAACCGCCGCACCATCGTTCGCTACAATCGCATCCGCCGTCCAGGTGCGAAACGCCGTCGGAACCTGCCCATAGTCCGGAACAGTCCTTGTGGACGCCTCTCCCGCCAGCGCGACATCCGTTCCGCTCCAGCAAGACAGAGCAAGTTCCGCCGAGCCATTGTACTTGAGAGAGAGTTCCGAAGCAAGCCCTGCGCGTTCGTCGTCTTCCAACGCACGTGTGTATAACCTCAATTCGGCAATGTTCATGCCGGCAAGCGTATAGTTGCAACCCGGCTCACTGGATACGGCGCCAATCAGAATAGGCAAGGCCTCGCTCCAAGAATTGCCGTTGCGTCGATAAAGATTCTTGAAGTCGCCAGACCATGGAATCTTGATTGTCTCACCCTCCGTCGTCAGAACAATCCTGTTGCGGTCAACCGTTGCAACACAGACGTGAACCATGTCCTTGAGAGAGCCTTTTGAAGAGGTCACGCGATGCGCGTCGGCTGTATAGTAGCCGGAATCTACGGTAAACTGCACACGGTTGCCTGTGACCCAGTTGAACCACGGCGCCCACCCACCGTTGAACGTTCCGTCTGTACCGTTCATCATATGGGTATTTGACGTATAGAAACGGTGTCCTGTAAGGGAGGCCGTGGCCTCGTTGTCCATTCTGAACACGAGGGCAATTGTCAACGACTCTGCATCCACCAACGGATTCTGGTTGGCGGAAACCTGCAACATCGACGAATTGAACGCCAAGGCGGCGTGGCCATTAAAGATCGCCTTCTTCAGCACCGGAGACGAAAACGGCGTTTGCTGTCCACTCAATGTCGCATTGACTGCCGTCACGCCATGCATGACATCAGCCCACGAACTCACCGCCTCGCCGTCCGCCACTCCGGCATCGCTCAACGAATCCGCCGTCCACTGCCAGCAGTCGCCCAGTGCGGCATTCCCGCCAACAGTCCCTGTCATTACCCTCACTTTACCTTCCCGTATGTCGAGACTACCCTTGAAGTCGTTTGCATCGGTCAGCACAAGCGAACCTACGCCGCGTTTCACCAAAGTTCCCTCTCCAGAAACTGGCGCAAACACCGACATGGTCTTGTCATATGGAACGTCAATCTCCAATGTCTTTCCTGGCTTCGCCAGCTGCATTGGCAAACTCAAGAAGGAATCTGCAGTAGCGGTGACCGTTCCCGCGTCCAGATGAACGTCCGCCAATGACGAACTGTCCCAGGCGCGAGAAGCGGCCGGATTCCACTTCGATCCCATTGCGATGCCTCCTCCGCCGAGATTCAGCGTTCCTCCATTCAGGCAGAACAAGCCGTAGGTGTTCACACTGTCGAGATCCCCGCTCTCGTTGCCCCCGAACATGACGCGGTCGAAATCTGCCGTGCCGCCGTCGATTCTCATAAAGCTTCGTCCGCTTCCGGCAGTCCCTTTGGCATGGCCCAGCACAAGCCCACCGTCACCGGCAGTCGCGCCGCTGACGGTCAACGAACCGCCGCCGAGCACATAGCCAGCCAGACAGGTATAGTCTGTGGCATCACCACATCCAATTGCAAGCAGTCTGGAAATGGCTGCACTGCCGTCACGCTGTTCAAAGGATATCTCGCCCATGCCACGATCACCCAGCCTCACGGTCTTTGCCTTGAGAACACCGTCATTCAAATAATAACGGCACGGCGCATTCCAGACATAGTCATACATGTGCATGTTACCGAGAACCAACGATTCGTTCGCATTGTCAAATTCAATTGAACCACCGTTCTGAAGCACTGTACCGCCGCCGTTTATGAGCGTGTCGAGGAAGATATTCTCGCCAGAGCCGATTGTTAGGGTCGGCATACCCGCCCCGCTGGCACCGCCCTCGTCTCCGACCTTACCCATCCATACGGTCCACCAGTCATATATCCTGTTCATGCCAGGGAAAAGCGTTGCAAACGAAGTCTCGCCGTTGAAGAACAAGCCGAACTTCCAAACGCCTATCGAATCAGCCCATGGAGCGTTTGCCTCGTAGAAATTGATCCGCGTCGGTTTACCATACGAGCTGTTGTTCCATTCAGCGTTGCTTGAATAGGAAATCTTTCCGGAATACCGGGGGGCGACGTAATGCCAGAGACCCTTCGTATTCGTAATCTTAAGTCCAGATGTTCCGGAAATCGTGCCGTAGAATTTCGTCGGACCGCCGCCGAAGTCCCATGTTGACGCTGCCGAAACGGCAAGCGGCAACTTAAGCGTCAATCCGCCATTGGAACCTGCAACAATGCCACCGCCGCCTACTGTCAGCATATGCGTCGACTCCACCGTCACCAACGAGGAATTGCCTGAAAAACTAAGTCCGCCAAATGACACATCACTGGACAGCACGAAGTCGTTGCCATAACTGGCGACGTCAATCACGCCGACATCGTCTGTTCCCGGCAAACTACCACCCCAGTTCGCAGCATCGGCAATATCACCCGGCGCACCTGCGCCGGTATACGCAACATTTGCGGCATTAATTAGTCCTGTCGATGTCAGGAAAAACATAAGCAATACAACCTTTGATTTCATTTGTTCGCTCCTTTCTTCTTGTTGTGGTCAAGTCATTTGCCGCCAACCTGGCGGACCTCATATCCATCAAGGGCTATCTTTCGACAGCCAATGCCCGGCAAGTTCAAATTAACCTCCGCAGACTTATCCGACGTATTGACGACAAATGCCACTGTACAGGAAGACGTTTTCTTTGCCCACCAGACAACTTCTGATCCCGGATCGCCACAAACACCACGCGACACTTCACCTGCTTCCGCAAGCAGAGGTCTTAGCGCGGCAATCTCGCGCACTACCGTCGTCAAGTCACGCCAGGCGCGCGGCGACTTGCTGGCAGAGTAGTAGCTGCCATCTTCTTTGGCGAACCACCACCACATAAGTCCGTTTGCCCCGTTGGCAATGCCAATGTTGGCAGACGCTCGGAAACATGCGGCATCCAACCAGAAGTCGCAAGGGTCAATTGGTTCCTTTTGCCTAAGCTTACGGGACAAGCCGTCGTCATACGCTCCGAGTATCAGCGTAATCGGACTGTCACCCAGCTTGGCACGATACTTGCCAAAATCGGTGAAGACATCATGTGGCCGCCCGTAGCTTTGCGTCCAATGCGAATCCCAGGCACGGCGGTAATTGGCGTTCGCCCAGGTCGACATGACCACTGGATGCCACGGATCAAGCGCACGAATCAGGTTTGCGTAGTCTTCCATCATGTCAGGGGAAACGAACTGACTCAAGAGTTCCGGCTCGTCGTAAAGATACCAGCAAAAGAGGGCGGAATGGTCAGCCAACGCCTCGATTCGACTTACAATTGCGCGTTGGTTTCCATCCTTCAGGCCGTTCTTGGTGTAAATGCCACGGTCAAAGCCGACGAACGCACGAAGTCCCACTTCGGCGCAGGCATTCAGATAATCTCGACATGGTTCGCTCTCGGCGATTTTTTCCCAGCGATACATGTGGACGACATCAAAACCCGCGTCTCTCACTTCCCGAAGATAGGGCTTCGTAACCTGATATATGCCCAATGGGAAGTATGGCGCACCATTCAGCCGATAGTTCCCATTATGATCCATTGTCACTGTATTCGCGGGTTTAGGGGCGTTCAGTAGATAAAACCGAAATCGTCCAATGTTTCCGGCGGCATCACAAGTGATCATTTCCGCATCAGTCACACCACGCTTCCAACCTTCTGGCGGCGGCGAGATGACAAGTTTGGACTTGCCGTCTCGACCATCCCTCCACGCCGACGATTTTCCGCCGGCGTACTCAACAGAAGGCATCACACCAGAAGGATCACTAATCCGAACGGAGAATGACTGCTTGGAGTCCGTGACGCGTGCCGCCGGATCAATGACAAGCGGCGGCAGGCAATCGGAAGACTCCTCCGCCTCTTGCGCAAAACTCCATGGATTATTGTCGTCCATACCGGTCGCCGTCACCTTCCAATACCATCGCCCTTTTGCCAACGGTCGCCTGAGCTGATAGCGGAGACGTCCCCCACAGTTAATGACAATCTCGCCTCCGTCGGGGAATGTCCGATTCCTCGAAAGGCGAAGCACATAGTTAGTTACGCCCGTGCACATGGTCCATGCGAACACCGGAGTATTGTTTGTCAGCACTATACCGTCTACCGGACTCTCCTTTTTGACAGATTCAAGAGCCTTGTTGAAGGAGAAGTCATCAAACCATGCAGTCCCCTTGCCACGCAAACAAAGTGTAATCAAGGCACGAGCGGCGTTCGAAGGTGCGCGCAATGGACCACTCTTAATTTGAAACCAGTCCCTAGTGCCAAAATTATTGTAGGTGCTCGATCCCCAGCCGATATAACTGCCGCCAGCATCTGCCCATTCAATAATCATGCCCGCTCCTACCGACGTGTCGCGGCATTTTGCCAACTCTACGTTCTCCGTCCTAATCCAGCATGACGCTGCATACCCTGCGCCTCCGATAACCGGCAAAGTCCGCGATAAATAAATCTCATCTTTGAGCGGATCGGCCACAACAACCTTCGCCGAAGCTCTGCCAGAATGGAACACCTCTCCATCTATTGACATGTTCCTGCCAGCCGTCCAATTGTCGAAACCACCTTCAAACGACGGATTGTCAACAGCATAGCCCACAACTCCGCAAGCTGCCGCAAAAAACAGAATCCATATTCGATTCAACTTGCCCATCCTCTCCTATTTATTTCTTTTTTGCAGCAAGTATACCACAATCCATTAGCCAAACGAACCCCCTAACATTAGGGGGGGGTATGCGGATGCGAGGAATATGCTAAAATAGTAGGCAGAAATGGGGACGCTGTCTTTTCTGTTCGCATCAGTCGTCATGCTGACAAACGCAATCGATGTCACCTCTGCCGTACATCGGTCGGTCAAAGGTGCGTCTTTCGATTTGCACGGTATGATATCCCCCTATGTGCCAAATCATTCCTGTTTTCTACTGACAGACGCCTCTGGTTCAACACGCATCGAATATCAGGGCAATGCCAATGCCGAACAACTTCAGAACGGCGACATAGTGCATGCCGTTGGCACGATTGACCCATACCCATCTGGAATGGGCATTGCCATCTGTTCGCAGTTCACAGTCGAAGCGCACAGAAAGCCGCCGCCAGTCGTCAAAGTGTCGATCGCAGAGATCAAGAGCGGAGAATACGACAATCTTCCTGTAAAGGTACAGGGCACAATCAAGGAAGTGTTTCGCGACGACATCGACCCGCTGTGGTATTACATGATTTTGACTGACGGAGCCAAATCCATCTACATGACGCTACATTCTGACTGCGCAGACCTTGACGCTGTGCAGAAGATGACCGGCGCGTTCGTCGCCACCACAGGGCTGTGCGCTCCATGGGATTATGGCTTCCGCGTCACGCTCGGGCGGTTCATAAACCTTCTGGATTTCAAAGACATTGCAGTCATCCGCCCAGCACCTCCCGATCCGTTTGACGTCCCAGAAGTCGTCACCATCAGGTTTCCTAACCCTGAAGACATCCCGCCGCTGGAACGACGACGGCTTTCCGGCAAGGTGATTGCAGTATGGCATGGCAACCGCATCCTTGTCAAAGGCGCGAACGGCAACGTCCACACCGTGGAGCTTTCCGGCGGCCCAGTCCCCGAATACGGCGCGATGATTGAGGCGGCTGGACTTCTGAAGACCGACCTCTACCGCATGAACCTTTCCGACGCCATCTGGCGACATGCCAATCTCGCCGCAGCAAAGGAAGACGCTGCTGAGGATGTTCACGCCTTCCTGCGGGATGAAAACGGCTCGGGACGCATAATCCCAACCCTCCATGGTCGTACATTCCGTATGCGCGGAACCGTACAGGACAGGCCGTCAAGCGACACGCAGTACGCGCTCATCACGCTGAAATGCGACGCCGAGACGATTCCTGTCGACGTAAGCGCCAACAGATCGGTTCTTGGCGACATCAGCATCGACAGCGTAATCGAGGTGACTGGCACGTGCGTCGTGGAATGCGACAACTGGCACTCCTATTCCGCCTTTCCGCATGTCACCGGCATAACGTTGGTAGTCCGAAAGCCATCTGATATCAGAATCCTGAAGCGCCCGCCATGGTGGACGCCAGGTCGCCTCGCCGCCACGATTGGAATCCTCATCGTCGTCATCATCGGGATCTTCCTCTGGAACAGGACGCTCCGGCGCATCATCGAGAAGCGCGGACGGCAGCTGTTCAAGGAGCAGGTCGCGCGCATCGGCTCGGAACTGCGCATCGACGAGCGGACGCGGCTCGCGATTGAGCTGCACGACTCCATCGCCCAGAACCTCACCGGCGTGGCTCTGGAAATCAACGCGGCGAACCGCACTGCGGACACCGACATCGCAAAAGCGCATAAGCACCTCAACATCGCCTCGACGTCGCTGAAGTCCTGCCGCAACGAACTTCGCTACTGCCTCTGGGACCTGCGCAACAGCGCACTTGAGAAACCGAACATGGACGACGCCATACGGCAGGCGCTGGCTCCGCACCTGGGCGACACCGCGCTTTACGTGCGCTTCAACGTGCCGCGCGAGCGAATCTCCGACAAGACCGCGCACGCCATCATACGCATCGTCCGAGAACTCTCCGTCAACGCCGTGCGCCACGGCGCCGCCACTTCCCTTTGGGTCGCCGGCAGCGTTGACGGCGACAAGCTCCTTTTCTCGGTCAGGGACAACGGCTCCGGCTTCGACCCTGACAAGTGCCCCGGAGCCGCACAAGGCCATTTCGGGCTGACAGGAATACGCGAACGGGTGGACGTGTTCGAGGGTGAAATGAAGATCGACTCCATAATCGGTCGGGGCACGAAGATTATCATCAGGCTCAACATCCCGCAGGAAAAGGAAAAGGGCTGACCATGCCGGAAAAGATCAGAGTACTCATCGCCGACGACCATACCATCGTGAGAATGGGCCTTACTGCCCTTCTGGAAACCGAGACCGACATACAGGTGGTCGGCCAGGCGAAGAACGGCGTCGAGGCGCTTGCGGAAGCACGGCGGCTCAATCCCGACATCGTCATCATGGACCTTATGATGCCGAAGAAGGACGGCGTAGAGGCTACGGCCGAGATGAGGGAACAGCTGCCCGACGTGAAGGTCATAATCCTTACGACCTTCGGCACCTCAGACGGCATCGCCCACACCATCGAATGCGGCGCGGTTGGAGCCGTATTGAAGAGCGCCGAAGATACCGAGCTGGTCGCCGCCATCCGCAAGGTCGCGGCAGGCGGCAGCTATCTTTCGCCGGAAATCAAGCGGCAGATGGCCAAAGACCCTCCGGTGCCGGAGCTGACGCCGCGTCAGATGCAGGTTCTGCAATCGATGACCAGAGGGCTGACGAACCGAGACATCGCCAAGCAGTTGGGAATCCGACAGGACGGAGTGAACCTTCACGTCAACGCCATCCTGCAGAAGATCGGCGCGGCGAACCGCACGGAGGCCGTTGCCATCGCCCTCCGAAAGCACCTGCTGAAAATGTAATCCGTCCTGCCTGTTACGACTTCAAGGCTTTTGTGATGTCTCGCAAATCCTGAAATGGGCCGCAGGGAGACGATGAGACAGGACGCAGAGCGACTTACAAGACCCGCCGGCGGCGGCGTTCCGCCAAAAGGAGAAACGCAAGGAAAAGCCCGCCGTACCACAAGGCGCAGGCTGAGAGCGGCCAGGGGCGAACGGCAAAGTCGGCCCCGGGCAGCCGCGCGACCGCAGCGGCGACGCCCGCCATCGCTTCGGCGGACAGCGCCGCCAGGTTGTTGACGTGCGCGGCCAGCCTGTCCGACAAGACACCTGTCAGCACCCCGACGACGCCGGACGAGACCGTAACGACGGCCGCCGGTATCAGTGCCAGGTTGGCCAGCAAGCCACCTGGCGTAACATGTCCGAAAACGCGGGCGGTTATCGGAACGCCGGCCAGCCAGGCGGAGGACGTCATCCACACCCCGGCCTTGATGGCGCCGTCGCCGGAACGCAGGCAGGCTCCCGCAAGTATCAGCGCCAGCATCACCGTGAACGACAGCAGGCAGCCTACGTCGGCGATCATCAGCGGATCGACGGCACAGACCGCCAGAAGCGTAACCGCCCACGCCGCAGTCAGGTTCGGCCGCCGCCAGAATATGGGGCCTAGAAGGCATACGCTTGCCATCAGCGCCGCCCGCACCGCGCTCGGCGGCGCGCCGATGAGCCAGACGTAGCCCCATACCGCAGGCATGGCCGCCGCGCCGGCCAGCCGCCGCGGAACGAACGCCAGCCTCAGCAAGAGCGCTAGCATCCCCGCGACAGCCGTCACGTGAAGGCCGGAGACCGCAAAGACATGCATCGCCCCGGACGCTGCGAAGGCGCGGCGCTGCCCCTGGGGCAACCTGCCGCGCTCGCCGAGCAGGATCGCCCTGTTCAGCGCGGATGCGCCGCAGTCGCGGTCAAGGCCGATCGAAAGCCTGCGCGCCAGTTCCGCACGTGCCCGCGCCACCCTGGCCGAGGCGGGGCGGAGCGACCGTGCGCGACGCTCCGACCTCGCCCGCAGCCATGGGTTAAGCTGAAAGCACCGCTCCCGCTCCACCGACGCATGAAGGAACAGCGCCGCGCCAGCGAGAAACAGGAAGGCGAAGTGCCAGCCGCGAACCGCGGCGCCGTACCCGAACAGCGCGACAAGCGTTGCGGCGACAGCCACGGCCGGCCAGGCCTCGGCAAAATTAGACGCACACGATGCGGCTAGTTCCCCGGCGGCCACGGTCGCGGCGACAAGCAACCATCTTTTCTCCGGCATGATTCCCCCTCCCTTTCGGACGGAAGAATCATATCACATTTCCGGAAAAGAATTATTTCCCGACGATTAGCACCCCTGGGCGGTGACCGCCAGCGCGGCGGCCATGGCCTGGTCCATGTCGTAATAGCGGTAGTCGCCAAGACGTCCGCCGACGACGAGGTTGGGAACCTTCGCCGCCTCGGCGCGGTACTTAGCCAAAAGCGCGGCGGACGATTCGTCGTTGACAGGGTAATACGGCTCGTCGCCGGGCTTCCACGGCTGCGGATACTCGCGGCAGATGATCGTCTGCCCGCAGGCCATTACGTCCCTGCGTTCCGGGTGGTAGTGCTTGAACTCGTGAATGCGGGTATAGGGTATCTCCGCTTCCGTGTAGTTCATGACGCTCGTCCCCTGAAAGTCGGCGACATCAAGCCGCTCCGTCTCGAAGCGCAGGCTGCGCCATGGCAGCGCACCGTAGCGGTAGCCGAAGAGCGCGTCAATCGGTCCCGAGTAGTAGACGCGCGTGCGGCCGTCCCAGTCGTCGAGGCGGAACGCCTTCCCGCACTCCACGGACACGTTCGGGTGGTCGAGCAGGCGTTCGAAGAGCGAGTTGTATCCGCTCGCCGGAATGCCCTGCCAGTAGTCGTTGTAGTAGTTCGTGTCGTAGTTGTCGCGAACGGGGACGCGCTTGATGACACTCGGGTCTATCTCCTCCGGGGGGCGGCCCCACTGCTTGCTCGTGTAGCCCCTGAAGAACGCGTCGAAGACGGCGGCGGAATGCGCCTCGTCGGCCATGAAATCCCTGACCTCGCCTGGGCTCAGCTCCACTCCGAAGAACTTGTTCACGAGCGTGAGCCCGAGCGGAAGGTGGTAGACCCTGCCGCGGTATTTCGCCAGCACCTTGTGCTGATAGCCGTTGAATTCAACGAACCGTCTCACGAAGTCCCAGACGGCCGGGTCGTGCGTATGGAAAATGTGCGAGCCGTAGGCGTGCACCTCGATGCCCGTCTCGGCATCCGTCTCGCAGCGCGTGTTTCCGCCTATCGCGGCCCTTGCCTCGACTACGCGGACGCGCCGCCCCGCCTCGGCGAGCCGCCTGGCGACCGTGCAGCCCCATATTCCGGCACCGGCCACTATCGCTTCTTCAGACATCAGCCTTCACTTTCCTTTCCCCTGGACTTCTCGAACTGTACTACGGCCTGCCGCCGATGCGTTCGCGCATGCGCTGGAAGAGCGCATACAGGCCAGGCACGAACACTATTCCCACGAGCGTGGCGGCCAGCATGCCGCCCATTGTGCAGATGCCCACCGACTTCATAGCCCCGGCTCCAGCCGACCGTGCGAAGACGAGCGGCAGCACGCCTATGACGAAGCTCCACGCCGTCATCAGCACGGCACGGTAGCGGAGGCTCGCGCCGTTGAGCGCCGCCTCGGCGACCGGCTTGCCGTTGGCGCGTTCCTGCTTCGAGAACTCGACCATGAGGATCGCGTTCTTGGCCGCGAGGCCGATGAGCATCACGCAGCCGAGCTGAGCGTAGACGGAAGCCTGGGTGCCGGTCAGCCACAGCGCGAAGTAGGCTCCGACAAGCGCGAAAACGACCGAAATCATCACGCTGACGGGAACGGTCCAGCTCTCGTACTTGGCCACGAGGAAGAGGTAGGCGAAGAGCATTGCGAGCGTCATCAGCCAGAACAGGCGGCCCTCGTTCTCCTTTTCCTGCAGCTGCACCGGGCCCCACTCAACGTCGAAGCCCTTCGGCTTGGGCATCTTCTCAACCAAGCGCATCAGCTCCGAGGACGCCACTCCTTCCGCCGGCGTCACGTCGAACCACGCCGCCAGCATCTTGTTGTAGCTCATCGTCTCTCTGGTGCCGCCGACGTATTCGAGGCGTCCGATCGACGAGAGCGGCACCGACTCGCCGTTTGGCGCAGGTATGCGTATCGACTCCACGTCGGCGACTCCGCCGCGGTAGTCTGGGTCGTTCTGCAGCTTCACCTGGTAGACGCCGCCCTTGATGTTGAAGTCGTTCACGTAGTAGGAGGCGAGCTTGTTCTGGAGCGTGGAGAAGATCACCTTCGGCGTGAGGCCGAGCATCTCCGCCTTGCGGCGGTCGAGCTTCAGGTCAAGCTGCGGAGTGGAGCACGTGAAGCCGTGCACAGCGGACTTGACGAGCGGACTTGTCCGCAGCGAGGCGAGGAACTCGTCCGCCGCCGCCAGCAGCTCCTGCGGCTCGCACCCCGTGACGGAGCAGAAGTTGAAGCCGACGCCCGACGAGCCTCCGAGCCCCTTAATCGCCGGCGGCTGGTTGAAGAAGAACTCGCCTGCGTAGAGGTTCGTCACGGCCGCGCGGAGCGCGTCCGACACGCGGTCGATTTGCAGATCGGGCGTCCGGCGCTCGTTCCAGTGGGCAAGGCGTATGAGGCCGCCGCAGAGGTTCTCGCCCGACCCCCACATGCGGTTCTGGCCGCAGAGCGACGACATTGACTGCACGCCTGGCGTGCGGGCTGCGATCTCGTGGAGTGCGTCGGCCATCTCGATCGTCCGCTCCAGGGCCTGTCCCTCGGAGAGCCTGCAGTACCAGGAGATGTAGCCGCGGTCCTCCTTCGGCAGGAACGTGGTCGGCACGCGGCCCGAGAGAGCCTTCAGCGCGAAGGCGGCGGCGGCCACGGCCAGCAGGGTGAGGATTCCTCGGCGCACGAACAGGCGCACGAGGAAGAGATAGACGCTGCGCGAGCATCCGAGCGCGAAGTTGAAAGGCGCGAAGAACGGCGAGGGGCGGCTGCGCGGCGGCTTGAGCATGTAGGCGCACAGGACTGGCGAAAGGACGAGCGCCACGACGGTCGAGAGCATGAGCGCGATGCACATCGTAACGGCGAACTGCACGTACATCATGCCGGCCATGCCGGAGTAGAATGCGAGCGGCAGGTAGCATGAGACGGTGACGAGCGTCGTCGCCACGATCGCGCCGGTGATCTGGCGCATGGACTTCACTGCCGCCTCCTTTGGAGAAAGCCCTTCGCGCGCCATCAGCGCCTGGCAGTTCTCCGCGACGACGATCGCGTCGTCCACCAGCGAGCCGATGACGAGTATCAGCCCGAACATCGTCAGCACGTTTATGGTGTAGCCGAGCGGATAGAGAAACGCGAACGTGCCGAGCAGCGCTATCGGTATCGCGATCGCCGGCACGAACGTCGCGCGCCAGTCCTGCAGGAAGAGGTATGTGATCAGCACCACCAGCGCGAGCGCGACGAGCAGCGTCTTGAAGGTCTCCCTGAGGAACACCAGCGTGAACGCCGTAGAGTCGTCGGCGAGGACGCCCTTGACGCCTGCGGGCATCCGTGCGATCCACTTCTCGACCTCCTTCTTGACGCGCGCCGCCGTCTCGACCGAGTTCGCGTCCGGCGACTTGTAAACCTCCAGGTACACCGCCGGGCTCTCGTTGAACCGCGACCTCACCGTGTAGCCCTTGCACCCCAGCTCCACGCGCGCGACGTCCCGCACCAGTATCTGCGCGCCCGTCTCCGGGTCGCTGCGCACGACGATGTTCTCGAACTCCTCCTTGGTCGCAAGCCGTCCCTTCACGTTGAGCTTGAAGCTCAGGTAGCGGTTTGCGTACTCGCCGCCGACGGTGCCGGCCGCCGCCTGGATGTTCTGCGACTCGATGGCGCTCTTGAGCTCGGCTATCCGCACGTTGAGCCCGGCGAGCCTGACGGGGTCCAGCCAGATGCGCATGGCGTAGCTGCGGCCCGACGTCTCGACCTGGCCCACGCCGTCCACGCGCGAGATGGCGTCGGCCACCTGTTTCTCGACGAAGTTCGAGAGGTCCATCAGGTCCATCTCGCGCCCGTCGGTCAGGAAGCAGTACATCACCATGCGGTCCTCGGGGCGCTTCTTGACGATGATGCCGTTCTGCGTCACCTCCGTCGGCAGCTTAGGCTCGGCGCGCTTGACCGCGTTCTGCACGTTCATCAGCGCGATGTTCGACGGCGTGCCCGGCCTGAAGGTACAGTAGCAGCTGTACAGACCCTTCATGGTGCAGGTAGACTTGTAGTACCAGATGTCCTCGACGCCGTTGATCTGGTCCTCCAGGATCGTGGCGACCGAGTCGGAGAGGTCCTTGACCCCGGCGCCAGTGTAGCTGCATGTGACGGTGATCGTCACCGGCGTGACGTTAGGGTATTCCGCCACGGCCATGCGCGAAAGGCAGATGGCCCCGCAGAGCGCGATCAGTATCGCCACCACCCACGCGGCGCGCGGGTGGCTTATGAATATCTCGGACGGCGCCCTCATCGGGCCGCGGGCGCCGGTTTCACCACGTCGCCCTTCCTGACCTTGTGAGCCCCGTCGGCCACGACGCGCTCGCCGACGCGCAGCCCCTTCTCAATGAAAAGCCAGTCTCCGCTCAGGTCGCCGCGCGCGACGGTTCGCCGCGCCGCCCGCCCTTCCGCGTCAAGCACCCAGACGTACGGGCCCTGCGTGTCCTGCAGGATCGCCGTTGGCGGAATCGCCGGGCGCATCACGCCCTCCGAGGGGCGCACCGTCACGGCGACAGTTCCGCCGACCTTGAGGAGGCCGTCGGGGTTTGCGAACCTCACGAACACCTGCACCGTGTCGGTCATCTCGTCCGCCGCGTTCTCCATGTACTCGGGAACGCCGCCTCCGACCTTCGTGATGCCGTCGGCCAGGGTCAGCTCCACCTCCGCTCCGTCGGCGCGGAACGAGCCCCGGAACGTCTCCAGCAGCTCGCCGTTCGAGATGGCGAACCTGACGCGCACAGGATCCTGCTGGACGAGCGTCACGAGCGTCTCCGCGCCCTTGTTCACGTAGTTGCCCCTGGTCTTGCCAGTGGTCCCGAGGCGCCCGGCCACAGGAGCGACGATCACGCAGTGCTCGAGGTCGTCCCTTGCCGCGACGAGCTCCGCCTGGGCGGCCGCAAGAGCGGCCCGCGAACTGTCGCGCTGCGACAGGGCGTTGTCAACCGCATCCAGCGAGACGGCTCTCGTCTCAAGCAGCTTGTTGTGGCGCGCGTAGGAAAGCTCGGCGTACTTCACGTTCGCCTTCGCCTCGGCCAGCTTCGACTCGGCGTTCTTCACCGCCGCCTCGTACTTCACCGGATCCAGGCGGTAGAGCGCGTCGCCCTCCTTCACGTCCGCCCCGTTCTCGAAGCAGACCTCGAGGATCTCGCCGGAAACCTGGGGCACCACGTCGACCTTCTGTATCGCGACGACGCGGCCAGGATAGCTGCGCTCGCGGAGGTCGGCCACGCTGGACACCTCCGCGACCGGAAGCACGATCTCCGCCGCAAGAAGGACGAGGGCCCCGGCGCTCATTTACTTCGACCCGATGGATATCACGCAGAAGCTGGCGATCAGGACGACCGTCCCCAGCGCAAGCAGTCCCTTCGTCCCGGAGCCCGTCCCCTTCCACTCGCCGGTGAACACGCCGATTATGGTGGAGAACAGTATCGTGGACGCCATCACGATCGCGAACGAGATGTACTTGAGCTCGCCCATCATCGGCTCGCCCGCCTTCTGGCAGACGAACTGCAACACCCATATCACGCCGACAAGGGACGCGAACACCCAGTTCCTGGCCACCGGGCCCCGCCGGAAGTAGTCGCCGAACGTGCCGTTCTTGACGTGCTGCTGCAACACCCAGGCCGCCTGCACCGCGAAGCCGCCCCACAGCACGACCATGATCACGGGCATGCCCTGCCACGACCACGCTGCCCCATCGGCGACCGCGCCGGCCTTGACCGCCGCGTCGTATGCGGCCTTCTCGATCACGCCGCCGGACTGCAGCCCGAGATTCATGCAGGCCGAGCACACGCCGGAGACGACGGCGACGATCATGCCCTTCTTGAAGTCGAACTCAGCCACTGCCTTCTTCTTAGCCTCCTCGGGCAGCTCGTTCTCCTTGAACTTGCCGGCGAGCCCCACGAACACGATGCCGACGAGCGACCCCGCCACTCCGCCGAGGACGACCAGCTTCGACGCAGAAACCGCCCCGTCCACATAGAGCAGCGTCGCCGCCTCGCCGTTCATGATCGGCGGCAGGACAGTTCCAGTCGCCGCACAGAGCCCGCATCCTATCGCGAGGCCCAGGCCGATGCCGAGATATCGCACCATCAGCCCCCACGTAAGGCCGCCGATGCCCCAGATGGCGCCGAACGCGACGCACTTCAGGACAGTCGCGGCCGGCGCGGACGCGATGACATTCAAGAAGTCAGGGACGGCGACCGCGCATACTAGCGTGGGCATCAGTATCAGCCCCACGACGCAGTAGAACATCCACCACGTCTCGTAAGCCCACCCCTTTACGCCGCGCGCGGGGAGAAGGAACGTCGCGCCGGCCAGTCCGCCAAGCGCAAATGTCGCCATGCCGATGAATGTCGTATCCATGCTTGTATGCTCCTGTAGGTGTTTTGTGACATTATCCCACAATCCGCCCCCGCCGTCAAGGAGCACCCGTCACTTTCCGGGACAAAGTGCAAGCACGTCAGGCCTTACGGCAACTGCAACAAACGATGTGTCCACACGCCAGCCACGCTCGCCGCCGACAGAAACATGCCGGCTACAAGCCAGTAATGACATGACGGATAGCGAACGCCGCGCACTTTCGTTTCCCCCAAGGCGCCAAGCATCTGCATGAGCGGGTTGTATCCACTGCCTGGATAAAGCGTCATGGCCACGAAGAAACAGGCAAAACCCGCAAGCATAAACCAACGACGGTACGGCAAAGGAATTTTCATCATCCTCCCATCAGGTGAAGAGATCATTGAGCACAACCTCCGTCTGCACGCGCCCAGAATGGGCGTTGCGAAGCATTCCGAAGGGCGTCACCATTGTAAGGTGCACCGCCTTGCGTGTTCGTGTAACAGATGAAAACACGGCAAGCTTTCGCATGAGCCCCTCCTCCGTCTTCGCATCAATGACGAAGATTTCCGGCGAGAACTTCATTTCACAGACGTTGATCACGCCATCGGAACGGTCAAGTAACAGATCTATCTGCGCGCCGACAGGACAAGTCTCGTCTGGAGCATGGCTCCATGCATACGCCTCAACATGGATTCCCGATATTCCAAGCGCCATGCGAATCTGCCGAACATGTTGAAGGCAAAGCCGCTCGAACGAAAGACCTTTCCATGTAGCCCTTGCATGTGACAGTGCCGTGGACTGCCAAAAGCCATCGTCAGACGTTGCGCCACGAAGAAACTTGAAATGAAACAGCGTGAAGTTGTCCATGAGCTGGTATATGCTGTCCCGCGTCCTCTTGCCCATTGAACGGTAGCGACGGATGAATCCACTGCTCTCCAGCGTTTCAAGTATTCCAGTAAGCCCACTGGCAATGCCGCAGCCAACCTCCGCCAAGATTTCAGCCCTGCTCATTCCGGCCTTTTTCCCGGCAAGTGCAGCAACAACCTTCTCATACGCGGCAGCCTTCCCGAACAGCGACTTGTAAAGTTCTCCAAACTCACCCTTCAATCTGCCAATCATGCTTTCCCTCTCGATCTCGTTGTTGAACGAGACATATTACACCATATATACATGGTAAAACACAAGTTCACGCCAACATATCATCGAACTAATGTTTTATCTCTATGAAAAACCGAGATAAAACACTGGTTCAGCATATGCCTTCTTTCTGCATCACTTGTTGCCCCGCGCACAAGAGACTCTGCCTGACCAAAGGCAGAAGTTTCCGCGCCATGGCGATTTAGTTCATGGTGTGTCCCTCACTGGGTTCGAACAGAAACTGATGATATCTCGAACGCCTTTGGCGAAGCTGGATCATCATAAAGGGCCGTGCCAAACTCCAATCTCATGCATGCAAGGCGGCGGACGTCAGGTTTTGCTTCGGGCGTAAGTTTCGGCACCCACGGCCAATCGCCACAGTAGATGCCGGAATCCGCAGGAATGCGGACGTCGCGCCACTCCGCCGACAACGGGACATGATAACGCCAGCTTTTTAAGTCGGGCTCGACAAGCACAATATCCATCGTGGTGGTGGACGGTGTGGCGGCCCGTGCCCGAACAACGACCGTGGAACCCGTTGGCGCCGACGGAAAGAATGTCCCATAGTCGGCACTGTTGCACCTGAACTGCAAGACGGTCCATTCCTTTTCCCCGAACCCGCCGCACGAGACTCGCACTGCACGGCATCCACCGTCGTCAGCTACGAGTTCCCGCTCCACAGCGCGGCCTTCGGGACGAGTCGACACCGCAAGTTCCGCATCCAGATAGTTCCAGTCATCCGGTCCTTTTGCAAGATTGAGACGCAGCCTGCCTGTGCCCGGGAAACGGACGCGTCCCCCGCGCCCCTTCGCAGCAAACGCCACATCCCACGCACCGGCTGCGAGGCATGCCGAAGAAAGCGCTGTCCGCCCATCGAACCTAAAGCGCCGCGACTCACCGCCATCCGCCGGTTTCGCGTCAATCCAGACTTCATCCGCGAAGACGCTCTCTATGCGCATCGGCACATCCGCCCCAGAGAACCACTGCGCTGGCAACGTCGCGTACAGGCGCGGTTCCGCCTCGCCCTTCGGAACAGACGGCGCAACATATGGCGGCACGTCCGCAAGTCGCGCCGCCCGCGCAATCCCCTCGTCTGAGACGTTCATGTCCCGCGTCAGCACATAATCGCCCGGCGACAACACGACACGGCCATCCTTCGCCCTCGCAACGGCCTTGCCTCCAGATGGCCTGCGCACCATAAATTCATCGCCAAGCCCGGGCAAGCGCACGCAAATGGAAACATCGCCGGGAACAAGCGCAGTCTTCATGTCCGCAGAGCCAGAGAACGGATTTGCAACTGTGATGACGTTCGGGTATATCTGGAGCCGCCACATGCCAGTTTCGGCCTTGTCGAGAAAATACGCGCCCGAGCCGTCGGACGCGACAACCGACGACCGTCCGCATCCGTACACGCGTCGCAGCGCGGCGGGATTCGGCGGAGGCGTGACAGGATTGTTAGAGTAGAAGTATTCCGTTTCCGTTGCCATCTCAGACAGGTCGCGTTCTGCATCAGCCAAAAACGGCGGAAACACAAGACGCTTCGCATCAGGCACATACGACGCGCCACGCGGCAAAGACTTGAAAGCGCGTCCTGCAATTAGGAATGACAACGCCTTCTTCGGGGTAAAGACGAGGTTCATGTAGTGCGTGTGCCAGTTGCGGTTCTCATCCGCGAGCGCGAGCGGGTCGTACTGGAACTGCGCCGCCAGCTCCACTCCTTCGCCGCGCAGCATCTTCGCAATCGCCGGATAGAGATACGAGTCGAGCGTATCAGCGGCGTCGAACTCATAGGCCATGCGTCGCTTCCCGGCAATATGCGCGTCAGGCTTCAGCGTCGATTCGCGTATCTTCGAAAGCTGCGGACCGACTAGCGGGCGCCCGGCTAAAAGTCCGAGCGGATAAGCAGAACACGATACTCCATCAGCCCTTGACGCTCCAGCCGCCTCGTTGTAGCCATTGAACGGGTTGTAGAAAACCGGCTGCCTCGCGCCGCCGCGGCGCAAGGCAGCCACGAGCATGTCGATATAGGCAGTCACGTTCGTCTGCGGCCAGTTGTCCGGATACATCGGCTCGTTCACGCACTCGAACGCGGCAACAGCCGGGTCATTGCCGTACGACAGCCCCGTATACCGATTTGTGTGGGAAGCGAACTCCGACAGGAATTTCGCCTGAATCCTCCATAGGTCGCGGCGCGACGTGAAGTCCTGCATCCGCGCGATGTTCGAAAACCCCTCCTTCGCAACGTCGTCCATGGGACTCCACCCATACCATGCGATCGGCGTGAGGACGGTTCTAATCCCGTTCGACGCGGCAACGCACAAAAGATAGTCAAGCAGGTCCAGATGAACGGTGTCTGCAAGCGAACCGTCACGGCGCGAAACCTGCCTGTCGAAACAGTGCACGCGCAGGAGATCAAGGCCAAGGCGGCGGAAATGCGCCACGTCGCAGCGTATCGCAGACTTGTGATCCGCGCCTCGCCGCGCAAGCTCATTGTAGTCAAGCGCAAACGGCGCATAGTAGTTTACGCCCCACAGCCCGTCAATGGGCCGTGCCGCCGCCATCGTTCCGACGACGACAGCTGCGGCGAACATGCCGACGCACACCTTCATTGGAGTCTGATGACAGTGCCTTTCTGCGGAACAACCTTGAGTTCATGCGAACTCGCGTAGTAGCGCACCCTCCAGTTGCCAGGCAGATTGGTGGACTTGAACAACGCACCGTTTGCAATGCCATTGGGCAACTCGGCAATTATGTACTTGTTGGCGTCGTTCAACTTCGTGACATCGTTGACGTGAAGCATCATCTTGGAGAGATCGAGTTGTGCAGGATAGTTGAAGCAGTCGCTTGTGCCGTCAGCCGCGACATCCACCTCCAGCGTCGTGTTGTCTGCAATGTTGCATCCGCCATCCAATGTCAGCGCACCTGGCGAGTCCGCGCCCATGCCAGGCGCAATGGCCGTAGTGACGGAGAGCAGCGGCGTCCCGGTGTTTACGCTAACGAAACTTCCGGTCCCTTCAATGCGGGCCAGAGTCTGGGATCGGCCGTTCATGTTGAACCTCGCGCCCGAATTGACGCGAACGGTGGCGGTCGCGGGAAGCGCGCCGTTCGCGCCGAGCGAGACCGTGCCCTGCATGACGACAAGAGGGCCGTTGAACGTGTTGCCCGTGTTCATGAGCGCAAATGTGCTCGTTCCCCATTTCGTAAGTCCGCCGTCGGTCTCGCCATCGTCCACGCCACTCTTGACGGCAGGATAGAACCACATCTCAACGTCATTGGTAACGTTCATGCCGCCCGCCAACACGTTATATGCAATATTGTCCCTCGTTGCGTCATTGTCGTTTCCAAATGGGCTGTCTTCCCAGGAATTGTGCGGCCTCGCCCATTCCAACGCACCGCCGTTGAAGTTCACCGTGCCCTTGTATGACTGCTGGCTGCCTTCTATGTAGAGGCTGCCCTTCACGCGCACCACGCCGCCAGTCTCGATGTTGAGGACGGATCTCGATGCATCGTCCCTGCAGCCGTCACCAGCCATGCGTATCCGGCTGACATTGAGGCGTCCGCCGTTTCTGACCGTCGTGATTGCCGGAACTTGGGTGGAGCCGATCCAGCTTCCCGCATGGGCGTGGAGCATCTGGTGACCATCGAAATCAACAAGACCGCCGTCGACGACGAGGATTGCGCTCTGGGTGACGGGACGATCGCCAACTGGGGCGCTGAGAACGCCGCCGCGTACCGTAAGTTGACCGCCGCCGGAAATGTTCAGGGGCGATCCATTGTTGATCCCGTATGTTTCGTCGTTCTCGGACGCCACGCCGATGTCCGTAGAATTCATGAGCAGTGTCGTGCCGCTGGCGACGACCGTCGGCTGTCCGATCCAAAAACGGCCAAGCGTGTTGGTGCGGCCTTCGCCGGGGTCGAACGTGACAGGACCGGCCAGGCTTGTGGCAGACTGCGAATAAGGGTAGGTCTGGAGTATGCCGTTTTCCGGGTTATCGCTTGAAATCGTTCCCTTGACCGTCAGACTCGAGCCTGCTGCGTATGCACCCATTCTGGCCAGAGCGCCATCTGCGATGCGGATGCCGCGGTTTGCGTCAAGCGTCACCCCGTTGCCGTGGCCAATCAGTATGGTGCTGGCGCCGGAGGCGTTGAAGAAAATGTTGTCCGTCGCCGATTCCGGAACGGCGCCAAGGTTGTTGTCGTTACGGATGCCGATATGCCCTCCGGTTCCGTTGACATGAAGCCCGCCGCGATAGGTGCAGGCGTAGTTGGGAAGGATCATGTAGCCAAGGTGTGAATCGACGATGATGCCGCCGTCAGTCGGCAATTCCGCGTCAGTCCCGATGGGACCCGGCAAAAAAGACCATGTCTCAGCCGATGCAGTGGCCTCTTGGAAATGAAGGCCTCCGGCACCGAGGATCAAATGAGCCGCGTCAAATTTCTGATCACGGTTCCCCTTGTGGATGAAGACGCCGCCGTCAAAGTAGAGAGTGGCCTTGTATCCGCTGTCGTTCACATACCAGGACGAGAACGACGTCTTCAGGATGCCGTTGGTAAGAACAGTCAGGCACGTGTCGTATGAATCCGCATTCCACGGGTAGAATGTCGTGTCGAGAGTGCCTCCGTCCCCGACAGTCAGCCTGCCGCCCATCATGCGGACGCCGAACCCCGTGTTGTCCACAGTGTTCAAGATGGTGAGTTTGCCGCCCCGAGCATCAAGATAGCTTACAGTGACGGGACCGCCTCTTAAGATGCGGTCGCCGTTTCTCACCTCGATGCCGTATGTCGCGATGCCTCCTGCATCTACCGACACATCCATTGCGGCCCATTCATAGAACTGGGCCCACGTGTTGCTGTTGTAGAACGATGTCCAATTCGATCCGTCGTACCAGTTGGATGTCGTGCTGTCCCAGACAGGATTTGAGTCGCTGCCAAGCCATTGGAGATATACATCGGCATTGGCGGCAATGGCGCCGCCAATCAGGATCGCCATCGCAAGCATGGCTGCATGCTTGTCAAAGCCATCGGTCATTTTCATCTGCTTCTTATCCCTGCTTTTGGAAATGTCCGCATTATCCCATATCGGCGCAATAAGTGCAACAGAATCGATATGCATATCACGCAAAGAAAAATTACCATATTAGGAAAGAATATGATATACTTGCGGCCATGAAGCCTCAACTCTGCGCACCAAGGAAGATCGCCGTCATAGTAACCGCTTCCGGCATGGCTGGGCGCGACTACCTTTCAGGCGTATTCAGATACGTGAACACCAAGACCCAATGGATGCTGGAGCTCTTCAACAATGTCGAGGAGTGCCTGAGGTGGCAGAAGCTGCACGGCAAGCCAGACGGCGTGATTTCACTGCTTCCGCATGACCGCAACTCCCTGCGTGCGCTACTGAAGGCCAACGTCCCTACGGTGATAGTCGATACGCCCTTGCCTGTCGGCAGAATCCGTACGGACAAGATATCGTTCATTCAGCTCAATGACGAGGCCATTGGCAGCGCTGCCGCAGAACACCTGCTGTCACGCGGACGTTTCAATTCGTTCGCCTGCCTGATTGACGAACCATACTTCAAGTATCCGTTCTGCCGCGAGCAAGGATTCAGAAACCGTCTCGCAAAAGCAGGGGAATCCGTTAAGACCGTCATCCTTCCGGAAAAGAACGCCACCGATCGCGACATGGAAGCGTTTGATCTTACCATCGCCCGGCTGCCACGTCCAATCGCAGCCTTTGCAGTTCGCGACAGGGCCTCGCTGAAACTTTACGACGCCTGCCGCCGGCTTAAGCTTTCAATACCCGACGAGATTGCCATCCTTGGCGTGGACAACGATGAATTGTTCTGCAACTCCCTGCCAGTCCCGCTTTCCAGCATCCTACCCGATCATGAGCAAGTCGGATTTATCACCGCGCAGACAATGGCACGCATCCTTCGTGGAGCCAAGGTGACTGACATGATCTTTGCCAAGCCTGTTAAGGACATAGTTCTCCGTGCCTCGACGAGGATTGTGCCGCCCACCGCCAGAATCGTATCCGAAGCCATGTCCTATATCGAGAAGAACGTATCAGGCTCGCTGCACGTGTCGGAAATTGCCACCAACCTCGGGATTTCACGCCGTCTCCTTGACCTTCGGTTCCGCCAGATCCAGAACATGACAGTGCTTAATGCCATCGCCAAGGCACGAATCGGGCAAATCAAGAAGATGCTTCTAGCGACCTCCAATTCCATCATGCAAATATCTTCGGACTGCGGCTTTTCGTCTCCGGCCGCGCTCGTCCGATTCTTCAGGAGGCAAACCGGCATGACACCCAACCGCTGGCGGCAGATGCGAGAACCACGCGCGTCCTTCCTGTGGCGAAACGCAGAACTCGACCTTGCTGGACGTCGCAGGGTCGGTGAAGAGCAGGCGAAACTTGCGATCGGTGTGAAGGTCCGTACGCGAAATCGTCAAGGCAATGCACTTCACCTCCGCCAACCAGCTCTACCGCATCTACAAGCGCCACTTCGGGCACACCATCCGACAAACCGACATATAGAAGCCCCATGCCGCGAATGCTGCGGGCACATTTCACGACGAGAGAACCTTTCCCGCGCCGCCGTCATTCTATAGCCCACGACAACTTTATTCCGTTGGTGCGGAAGGCATCGGACAGTCGTGCGTGCCGACAGACAGGAATGCCGTATCGTGCGGGGCTATGCGCACCTGGAGAATCGTCTTGACCGGCAGAGACGGGAAGTCCGAATGCACTAGCACGTCGGAGACCGTGCCCGTATTGCGCCGTACATCGAAACCGACATTCGCATTCACGTAGGCGTCGGTCTCGTTTCGCCCAAACACGGCAAGCCGTCCGTTCGGCATGCGGTATCCGAACAGGCGGATCTCCTGACGGACGTCCGACATGAACGGCATCGAATACCGGGCTATCAGGTCGGCCGCACGCTCCATGTCGATCTCCTGCGGCATGTTCTGGGGAATCGGACGCTTCCAGTAGCAGGAATCCTCGTTCGGCATGCCCGGGAACTGCGGCATGCCCGCCGGAAGCTTCACGTATTCCGAGGCATACGGACGGCGCGCGCCGCGTCCAAGCTCTCCGACGAAGGCCGGCCTGGCGCGCAACGCATCCAGTTCGTCCTTCGGAAAGAACTCGGGGTTCAGCAGCACGATGGGCATGTTCTTGTCCGCGAGCGCCTGCCCGACGGATACGATTGCGTTCAATCCCGCACGATGGTGTATGAGCTCGTAGAGAAGCGTGTTAGACGAGGCGTCTCGCGACACGGTGCAGGCGTCGAACTCGGCGTCAAACGCACGGTCGCTCCACACCACGCGCGCACCGATCGGACCTTGCGCGGGCGTGAACGCGAGCTTCCACGTCTTTGACAGCGCCGCCCACTCTTCATGCGTAAGACCGTCGCCCAGACAGGCCAGCACGCCATCGAGCGCGCGCTTCTCTCCGTAGAACACGCTTCCAAGCGCCAGCGCCTCGGACGCGGTGCGGGCGGGATCGTGCCTGAGTGCGCTCCACTGCTCCGTCCCGTCGTTGATGCCGTGCAGGAGGACAAGCGGCATTTCCGGTACGCATGCCTTCAGGCGCATCAGCATCGCCGTGGAGCGATCGACAGGCGACGATTCCTCGTAGTCCCATCCGTGGATGGACTGCGCGGCGGCGGAGGATTCCACGATGAACCCGTCGATACCCGTTTTCGCCAGAAGCCGGTAGTCCACGCCATAGCGGTACAACGCCTCGAACGGATCACGCGTCCAGCACGTGTTGATCCAGCACTTGAGGCCGTGAGGCTTCAACGCGGCGACAATCGTCCGCCAGTTTTCCGCATACTGCACCGCTGTCTCGCGGGCGATGCGCGGGCGGTCGGCATCGGCGCATTCTGGCAAGAGGTAACGCGGCGGCGCGTAGCCGTCGGAACCGTGAAGCCCGTTGAACCCGTAGTCGGAGAGGAACGCGGCGAGCTTGCCGGACACGACTTTCGCGCGCTCTGCCGAAACGGGATACTGCTCACGCGCGAAGAACGACGCGAAGACCTCCACGTTGTGCCGCTTCAGCTCGGCGACCAGCCCCTTGAGCTGGAACGCCGTCCAGGTCTGCCGACGCCGTTCGCGGTTGAACGGCCGTCCCCCGTATGCTGCGACATTCGGCGGGAACGCAAAGTCCGCCGGAAGCCCTTTCGCGTGCGAAAGGAAAAGTCCGTCATTGTCCAAGAGCAGCGAAACCATCTGCGGCTTCACAGCCATGCGGTTTAGATAGTCGCCCACGCCGAAGTCAGGCTTGGCGTTGTCGAAGCCGATAAGCTCGACCCACACGAAAAACGCATATGCTAAAAGTGCAGTCATTTTTAGCCCTCAGTGGTTGGTTGTTAGTGATTTGACCGAGCGTTCAGCGGTTAGGCCGGAAGCGCGGTCGCGGCAGACGATCCTGTAGTCGCCTGCGGCATCGTTGATGTTCGTGACGAATTCGACAGTGCAGGTGCCGCCCTGAAGGCAGACCCACCCCGCGCCGTCGATCTCGCGTCCCGCACCGTCATAGAGGCGAATCTCGGCAGGAAGAAGAGCCTCGACCGGCCGCCCGTCCGCATCGAGCGCAGAGAACGTCACCTTTACGGTGTCGCCCATGCGCACCACATCCGGCGCTTTGACCTCTACCGACGCGATCCGCTTCTTGAGGAATGCGAAAAGCCGCCCGTCGTTGGTGGAGAACTTCACAGGCACCTTCACACGCCCGTCAGCGCGGGTGAACGGCACTTCTCCTCCGCGTGAAAGCTCGTACACAACATTCACCGCGCCGTCGCCGTCCGCCAGCGAAACCTCGCCCTCGTACGGCAGGCCCTTCTCCATCACAAGCCCCCACTGGCCAACGTAGTCGCCGAACGTGCGTTTGTCGTTGACGGCAAAGACGTAGCGCGCGTCGTTCCAGCGGCGGATGTAAGTCACGATTTCGGGCGACGAGCTGTCCGCCTCCGGCGTGAAACGCGCGGCAAGGCTCTTGCGAAGGTCGTTCGCCTGCTCAACCATCAGGGACTTGGCGCGGAGCGTCCCGGCGCGCGTCTTGGCATCGCCCTCGCGCGCCGCCTCCATCGCATTTACGTCCTCGAAGTGGTCCGAGGCCGGCGGCGGCTCGAAGCTAACCACGGGCACCTCAACATCCGGCTTGAGCGCAGTCAGCAGCTGGGCGTCAGCCACGAGGATGCCGCCCCTCGCCTGGAACTCCTTGATCTTCGCAACGACGTCCGGAGTGAGGAAGATGCATTGCGGCGCGTAGAGGACCTTCGCATCGTCAAGCCCGTCGCGCAGGATCGTTTCCTCGTACACAACGCGAGGGTCGAGACGCGCGCGCTGCAGGAACGTGATCGATGGCGCCTTCCATCCGCGCGAGGCGGGGCCGCCGAGTGCGCACGTGGTGAAGCTTTCGAGCAGCGCGACGGGAGGCGTGGCGCGTCCGAGACGCTTCAGCATGGGACCGAGCGGCGCCACGACATCCTTCAACAGCTGGCGGAGACGATCGGCGGATTCCGGATTCGTGTAAACATAGCCGATTGTCGAACCCATATCGTAGATCGTCCCCCAGCCGTGGTACATGATGGACTGCACGGGCTTGGCAATCATCGACCAGGTCGCTTCCTGAAGAACATCCGGCGGAATGGTCGGGAATCTCGCCTTTGGACACCGCTTCACCCATTCCGGCTCCGGCGACACCTTCTTGTCCATCGGCGCCATCTGCGAACGGTAGCAGATGAGCTGCGTCATGATGGACGGCTTCTGTCCGGGACGACCCGCAGACATCGCCAGAATCTCCTCCGCCGGACCCGCCACGTTCATCGGCTCCGGTATCGCATAGACCCATTGATTGATCATATCGACCGCGCCGCCCGAAACCCAGATCGGCGGGCACCGCACGGCCGGATCCCAGAAGACGAAGAAGTCCGGCCGCGAAATGCCACGATGATACATGTCCGCAATGCCGCCCGTATAGGCAGGCCAGCCGTCGCCGCCCTTCCAGAACCAACGGTAGTACGAGAGGACGGGATCATCATTCGGCACCACGCCATCCGGGAAACGCTTCTTGAACTCGTCAAGTTTGCTTGGATGGATCGTCCGCCACTCGGCCTCCGGCGGCACGTCCCTGCCCGTCTCATTCTTGTACCTCAGATGCTCGGTGTTGAACGACGGACCTGTCAGGTCGCGCTGTTCGGAACTTGGAAGCGCTCCTACGAACGCCGGATGGTCTCCGTGCTGTCTGACGTCCTTCTCGACGATCGGCTTCATCGCCTCAAGCAGCTTTGGATTGGACACCTCTACGCCTTTGCTTCCGCCGCCGAAGTCGATCAGCTTGCCTGTGCGGTCTTTTCGCATGTAGTCATCGTCTTCCGCCTTGCCGGACGGGAACACGACGCGCGTGGTGTGCGCAAGTCCAACGCCCGCCACGAGCGCCTCGTCGTACATCTGGAGGTCGGATTTCTCGCCCGTCCAATCGCACACAAGCCCATGCGAAAAGCCGAAGTCGGCCAGCACCTTGGGCGATGCGTGAAAGCCCCACATGAGCGCAGTCATTCGGTCTCCTTGATGAGATCCGATGCCCATGCGCACGTCATGCACTTCACGTAAGTCTGCGCCGTCATCCCTGCGTCCGATTACGGTTACACGGAGCAAATGCCAGCCAGGGCGAACCCGAGTCTCGATCTCGCATGGCGCCACAGTCTCCGCATCCGCCGAGAGATCACCAAGCGCAACCTCCTGCATCCGCACGCAGCGCTCCTCCGCAAGCTGCTCCACAGTCATGCATACACCGGAGATGCCGTCCTTAGATGCGTTCTTCACCTTCAGCCGAACAGTAGCCGACATCTCCCCGCGCCTAAACGCGGCGCGCCCTTCCGTCGTGACGTTGATCGTTTCGCTGCCGGCGACCGCGACCAGCGCCACTGCCACAAACATTCCAGAGAGGGCCATCCTCATATCCTTTCTCATCTTGAACACTCCATCTACCTGATGATTAACTTCATGCCGACAATCGGGCGCACCTGCACATTCGAAAAGCGCCATCTATAGTACGGAACGGCAAGATTGCCGGTGCCGGCACCTTCGCCAAACGCCGCCGGCCCGACATAGACCGTTTCCCCATATTCGCCATTCGTGTCCTCATACTCATAGAGCTTTGTCCACGGTGCGGCGGATGACGTCCTATAGAAGAAGGTGAAGGTGTTGCCGACACGCTGCAATTTGGCATGTGTCAATGTCGGGGCGTAGCTGATGGAGGACCCCTCCTTCCCATCGATCATCTTTTGCTCGTAGATGGAAGACGGCGCCGCCAAGGTCTTCTGTCTGCCGACGACATAAAGGTACCCTCCCGACCGCTTCACCCCATACACACGCATCATGGAAGAGGCATCCAAAGAACTGCGCACCATCAGTCCCGCCTTGGGGCCCCACCAGCTATTGTCCCACGCAAGGGACTGCATCACGGCCTTCAGCGTGAAGTCGCCTTTGACCGCCTGCCACATGAAATTGTATCCATTGTTGGAGTATGACAGGTCTTCGCCGCCGTAGGCGAAATCAAGCGTTCCGTCTCCGTTCACGCGCACATCGCCAACGCATGTCGCGCTCTCGGACCGCGCAAACAGACGGGCATTCGTCCAACCCTCCGGCAACGCCTGTGGCGCGACCGGCACAAGCTGCGTGGATGGGATCACCCCACGCGGGACGATGCCGCCCCAAAGGAGGCTGCAATGACCGGACCCGCTCCCATGCAGCCATGTAACCGTTATGTCATGCTCACCTGCCGTCAGAGCAACGGTTCCGGACGCCGCAGTTTTATGAAGGGCAGGACTGCCGTCGATCCAAAGGCACAAGACACCGTCGGCATCCGCCTCGAACGTGAAGTCGCCCGCATACGGAGCGATGAGCTTGCCGGACCAGCGGGCGAAGATGTTTTCGGTCGCACCGCCGACATTGGCATTCGCAATATCGACCGCCGCGTTCGTAGCGACAAGCGCCAGCGTCTCGCCGCCCGTCGTGACACCGTAGTTCGTCCACCATTCACCGTGCAAACCGGTTCCATTACCCGCAACGTAGGGGCGGATTTCGATTTCCTCCGAATACGCCTCGTTCGCGCCGTTGACCGTTGTCACGCGGTAGGTGTAGCGCGTGCCGTCGCAGACGACGCCAGTGTCGGTCCATGTCGTCGCCGAAACAGAAAGGTCGCTCGCAACCGTCGTCCATGCGCCATCGCCTGTCTTGCGATCGATCTTGTAGGTGCTGCCGTACTTGACAGGCGTCCACGTCAGCGTCACCGAAGGCGACGTGCCGCAAGTCAGGGAAATATCGGTGGCGCCAACCGCAAGCCCCGCAACCTCGGACTCCAGCCAGCCGTAGAACTGAAGTTCCGAGACGTTGTTGTTCCATCCGTTATAGATGGTGCTGTGGCAGAAGAGATAACGGTACGCGGTCTCCGTATCGAAACTTTCAAGCTCAATCCATCTGACCGTGCTGCTGTCCCCCTGCTCGACGCCGCTTGTTTCTTTCGTGAGGATTGTGAAATTACCTCTCGTACTCCAGTTTTCGCTGTTCGAGCCTGTGCCAACAACACTATTGCAGCCTGCACGTGCTACAGGGTAGAAGCGAAGGTGGGTGAAGTGGGCAGGTTCACCAAGATCAACACCAATGCATGTCGGATTGGACGCTTTGGTGTCGGCGAAGTCGTAGTAATATTGATAGCCAGCCGGCGAATACGCACCTGAGTCGCGCCAAAGGACATCATTGAACGCAAACATGAGGCTATTGGTGACGGCCGTCAACGTGATTCCGGTCGTTGGCGTCCAGCACAAATTTCCTCCGGTTCCGCACGTGTATATCAGATTCACGCCGGAACGCAGCTGCGTCATGTCGCTCGGATCGCGTTCCAGAAGACGCCAGCGGAGAGGGGCGGCAACAGCCGTTTGGTTCGTAATCAAAACGTCATCGCCGTCGCAGACGAACCGGGTGATGGCACGGTAGTAGCAGATGGTACCGCCGGGAGCGGTCGTGTCAGCCCATGTGTTGACGCCGTTCAGCCTCGCCACTTCCGTCCACGGACCGCCCGCGCCAAACGCACGAAGGATTGTCGTTTCTGACGACGAGGCGACGAACGCCGGACTCCACTTGAGGACATTGGCGACTTCAGGGTAGTCGCCTCGGGCGGTCGAGAGGTTCAACTGGAAGCTCCCGTCGTCCACACCGTAGAATTCGAGTTCAGCGGTGTTGCCGGCAAACGTATTTTCAGTCCCTGTCCGCCGTTGGTAGATGCGGAAGTAGCTGAACGAGGCCGCAATGGTCGGCTCCACCTCAAGCCACCTCAAATTGGGATACAGGTCGGCAGGGACTTTTCCGCTAAAATCGTAAAGAACGATCGCATCGGAGAAGTCGCTTGAGTTCGCGCCCTGGATGACGCAATTCTGCAAGCGGCCAGGCGTTTCACTGGCATTACGCGGATAGTAGCGAATGCGCGTCAGTACGCAAGGGCGCTCGAGGCCATATCCCACATACGTGTCATAGGCTGCGGACTTCGGATCGTAGTAAGTCCCCGTGTCGCCGTCGAAGGCCTTGTCCGCCTCGCGCCCGGTCGCCCAGACCTCGCTGCTGTTTGAATAGACAATAAGGTTGCCTGAGCCGTCCTTGGCGGCAAGGGTCTTCAGGTTGACCTCTTCCGCCAGCGCCGAGCCCGCCGACATGGCGGAAAACGCGAATGCGGCAGCCATAAATCCTGCAGCAGCAGCCGCATGAGATTGGGATGTGGTTTTCTTTGTCATGGTCTTGTCTTTTTCTTTGCAATGGCTTTACCTGCCGCAACATGGACTTTCTCCTTGCCGCGAGCTGCCTGAAATGGTTCCCTTTCGGTGGATCGACGGCGCACCAGCGGCGCCGTCAGATATATCTCCGCCGCCGCCATCGACGGTTCTCCTATGCGATCAAGAAGCCGCTTGAACGCCGCGCGGGCGATACTTTCGCATGGCTGCCTGACAGATGTAATCTGCGTCAGCCTTGCAATGTTGACATCGTCGAATCCAACCAGCATGATGTCCTTGGGCACTGAGATTCCGCAGACTTCCAAAGTCTGCTTTAACATGGCGGCGACAGCATCGTTGCAGCAGACGATGGCATCAGGCCTGTGTCGCTTCACATAGCTGCGAACCGCCGAAACGTTGTCCGCCCTTGTCGCAAAAACATTCTTCTCCATCGTAAAGCGCTTCGGCCCCAGCACGTCCGCGATGCCCCTGATACGCTCCCTCGCGCTGAACGAGCCGCCAACCGGGCCATCGAGAAAGAATATCCTCTTTGCGCCCTGCCCGCGAAGATGTTCGGCTACTCTCGCACCGGCTGCATAATTGTTGATGCCAACGACATCATAGTCGCTCCGCTCCGGCAAAGCCACAATGTCATATCCCAGCAGAACAACCGGCACATTGATGCTCTTGAGAAGCGACAAGGCCTTATCCGTGTAGGAATCGCGTCCACCGGCATATTCAAACGGCTGGAAGATCACCCCCGAGACGCGATCCCTCTCGTACTCGGCAACAATCCTCTCGATCTGCTGCGCAAAGCCCTTCAGATCCGTGCAGGACATGTCGCCTATGAACAACTTGTAGCCCGACATCTGCGCCTGACGCAGAATTTCACTGACAATCGGCGGATATATCTCGCTGTACGTCACGCCAGGAACAATCAGCCCGACATTCCTTCTCTTCCTGACGAACGTGCCGCTTCCCTGCTTGCGAAAGATGAATCCTTGGTGGAACAACTCTTCCAGCGAATGATGAACCGTAGCGCGAGCCACGCCATACTTGCGAACCAAGCTCCCTACGCTTGGCAACGCATGGCCATACTTCCCGTCCAAGATATTCCTCTTGAGCGTTTCGAGTATTTCCTTGTATGTCGCCTTCGCCAAAACAGGTCTCCTTGTTTTCGCCGTACATTGTATCACAAACCTTCAGGCGACAAATCACTGTTCAGAACAGTTTTCGCGCAAGTGTGGACTCCAGAGCCCTGTTCGCCCTGCAACAGAACCGCCCACACGAGACGCGCGGCGTTCTTGGCCGACTGCGGAGTCTGGAATGCAGAATAGTAGCGCTCGGCCTTTTGCATCGCCGATGCCACGCCATCCGCACGGCGGTTCTCAAGAACGGCGATCATCTGGCTCAGGAACGTCGACGTCAAAGTCCCCGCCTCTTCAAGCTGGCGCAGCGCCGAAACCGACTGCGGGCTGGTTCCAAGCTCGCTCCGCGCCTTCTCAATCGTCCGCAAGTCTTCGCGAGCCCTGTCGAGAATGCGCTGCCGACCCTTTTCGGCGTCAAGCTTTCCAAGCCTCTCGGCGAGGAGTCCAGGCGTCGCCGGACAAGCTCGCTTCTCATGTCCCCAGAAGCGCGTGTCGAACATGGAATAGCCCCACCGCCCGATTGACAGGCTATCAAGAACATCAACGGGGACTTCGCCCCAACGCTTCCTGACGATTGCGCCAAAATCCGCTCCTGCGTCTTCCGAAGGGTTATTGAGTCGCCGTGCCGCGAATTCCCACAGCGGATACTGCAACGTCTTCGGATACAGGTGAACCGACCACGACGTAACGCAAAGCCCGGCGAGCTTCTGGGCACGAACATCCGCCGCGCAGGCCGCGATGTTGTCGCGATGCGCCTTGAACTGCGGCATGAACGGACTGTCCATCGCCGACTGCGACGCGGCGGACAGTATCACCTCGTATCCCAGTTTCGTCAGCCAGGGCGTCGCGGCGGCATCGCCCTTCTCCGGCCGTGCGCCATGGTAATAGTCCCAGTTCCACAGCGTGAAGGTGCGCGGCAGTTTCTGCATGGCGTCTTTGGAGACATCAGCCTTGCCGCGATTCTTCAAGTCACCCCCCTGTAAAACCATGTCAGCCCAGACGCCAGGGCGAATGCCTTTTGCGATCAGTTCCTCCGATACGGCATTCAGATGGCGGACGTACAGATCCATCTTGTCGAAAGTCCGGCAGCACGGACACGTCCCGAACGCGAACGCTTCGTCGCCGCCAAGGTGGAACCGGCGGACGCGGTCACCGAACAGATCCAGATATTCCCGCAGCAACGCCTTCTGGAACGCAAGGACCTCTGGCCTCGATACGCAGTAGCAGGCGAGGTTGGATGGGGACTCCTTCCAGTCCGCGTACTTGTCGTGGCGCAGGATGTATTCGGCGTGTCCGAACGTCTGCATCAGCGGAATCGGTTCCAGCCCGAGACGATTCGCCTCGGCGAGAATCCGCCTGAACTCGTCCTTCGTGAATGCCTCTGGATCGACGCACTCAGGACAGGACTCCCAACGAACTTTGTTCTCGATCTCCCATAGGACGGCATTGTACCCCATGCCCGCCGCCTCGCGGAGGCAACCCAATACAGCCGATTCCTTCATCTGTATCGTGTTGAAGTCCAGATGAAGGACAAGAAGGCTGGAAGCAAGGACGGTAATCATGAACGAGACTCCTTCAGTTTCGTCTCAAACTCCCGCTATCATGCCACATCATGCGACTTGTAGTCGAACGTCGCCTTGATGCGCATGGATTCATCCGCCGCCGTCAGGCAGGTTATTCTGTAGGTCTCACCGCCTGGCGGCACGGAAAGCACAATGTGCGAACCCTCGTAGACGGCTTCCGGCACGTTGCGCATCCAGGCCCTGTCGCCTTCCGCCGCCCGCCGCTCTGTCGACATGACGCCGGGGAAGATCGTTCGCTCGCCCGGATAAAGCGACGTGTCCGACATGCGTACCATCGTGTTGTCGGTGACATGGAGCTGATCCCATACGCACGCCACATACACCCGTGCCTGAAGGTCACGCACCAGTTCCACAGGCATTGAATGACAGCCATGATGGTTGATTTTGGCCACGTCAACCCTGCCGGCAGCCTTCCCGATCAGGCGTTCTGGATAGAACTTGTTGGAACTCGCCAGATCGCCAGGGCCGGAAAAGTCTCCGGCCGTGTAAAACCTGAACTTGCCATAGGAAAACACGGTTCCAAGACTGAGCAGATTCTCGTTGTAGCACTTCATGGGGCTGCCGTCGGGATGCTTCATGACATCCTTTATTGTCCCGTCGGGCAGCGCTATCCGTCCGTTGGCGGCGATGTTTCGGACTGAAAAGCCGTTCACACCCGAAGGATTGCGCAATGGGACAATCTGATCCGTCGCCCCAAGCCGGAACTTCTCAACCGTAAGACCATCGCGTTTCGCAAGAAAGGCATAGACCTGTTTCATAAGGTCTATCGTCATGCGCCCCTCGTTTGGATACTTCGACATGGGGTCATCGTAGTTCGGCCAACCGCGATCGATAGCCTTCTTGAAATGCAGGGTCTCCACCGCCAAGCCGAAACCGCTGCGCACAAGCCCCGTGCGCCTTTCACCCTTCTTGAGCCTTCGTGCACTCTGCCAATATAGAGAGCCGACATGATCGGTATGCCAGTGGGTGGTCATCATGTAGTCGACATCCGCGCCGTTCGGGTTCACGCGCGTGACGTAGCGGGCGACCCAGTCGCCAGCCAGCCGTCCGGGACTGGGCAACACCGGCAAAGCCAGGTCAAGCCGCGTCAAGGCCGGATGGTCGCCGCAGTCCAGCAGCATCGTCGTCGCGTCGGGGAAAATCAGGAACATTGACTCGCCAACGCCTGTGTAGATGAAATGGACCTGGAATTCCCCCGGCTTCCATCCGCCCCATACTTCGCCTACCGCAGATTTGAGTGAAGCCGTTTCGGCGACGACAATCCCCTTCGCAGCGGAAAGCAGTCCTGTCGCCGCCAAAGTGCCGCCCATGAATCCACGTCTCGTATTCAGCATGATGTCTCCTCCAATATCCTACTTTGAATAGAACCAGTCCGCCGGCACCTTGACGAGGCGGGTGTGGCCCAGATGCTCGTAGGCGCAATAGCCGAGCAGCACCGTGCCGTCGTCGAGCGGCTCGATGGCGATATAGCAGAAATGGCCGGTCGGGTCGTCTTCGATGGGGGGCGCGCCCTGCCAGGTGACGCCGTCGTCACGCGAGATCGCGGCGGAAAGCGGCGTACGCCGCCCGTCCATTCCCCGCCCCTCCTTTTTCAGGTCAAAACGGCCCTCGTGGTCGTTCCAGACGGCGAGCAGATCGCCCGTGG